>NZ_JAWLSB010000009.1:0-277711 GCF_033142445.1 Rhodococcus sp. IEGM 1330 | reverse complement strand
ACACATCGAATGCATTCACCAAATAAAATTCGGCACTGACATTCATCGACACACTGTTGAGTTCTCAAAGAACACGCGCACACCATTTACCTCCGAGCTGAAGCTCGTGGGTGTCCGGGGCAACCGTTCCAGCTTAGATCAGATGATCGAGCACAGTCAAACTGGCTTCTCATCAATGGAGGAGTCCAACCTTGCGGTTCAACCACCTTCATTGTGCCGGGAGCGTACTCCGCGTTGCTCAGGTTTGTGGTCTGGGCTGGCGTCCGTATCGCTCTGACCTGGACAAAGTTACGCCCCGGATAACAACGCGTCAAATCCCCAGGTCGTTCACGCATGATTCGCGTGAACACCCTGGTCGCAACCGGTCACGTACCCACCTGACGGACGTCGTAACCAAATTACATGGATGTGACTCCGACCACTGACAACGACGGAAAAGCTAACCGGCGATTCGCGCGCCAGCGAAGTTGCGCTTTCCTCGCCGGACCACCAACCACCGGCCGTGCAGGAGATCGTCCGCACCGGGCGTCCATTCTTCGTCGGAAATCTTGACGTTGTTGACCGATGCGCCGCCCTCCTTGACCGCGCGTCGGGCAGCGCCCTTGCTCTCGCTCAACCCCGTAGCGACCAGCAGATCGACGATGGTGTTCGGTGCACCTGCTTCGATGTCCGCCACGGACGCTTCCTGTAGCGCGGCGGCGAGCGTCTTTTCGTCGAGTTCCGTCAGTTCGGCCCGCCCGAAGAGCGCCTGGCTGGCGAGTTCGACCGATCGCGTCGACTCTTCACCGTGAACGAGTGTGGTCATCTCGGCGGCCAGGCGCTTCTGCGCTTCGCGCGCGTGCGGACGCTCGGTGGTCGCCAACTCGAGTTCTGCCAACTCGTCCTTCGACAGGAAGGTGAACCAGCGCAAGTACTTCACTACGTCCGCATCACCGGTATTCACGAAGTACTGGTACCAGGCGTACGGGCTCGTCATCTCCGGATCGAGCCACAGGCTGCCGCCTCCGGTGGATTTGCCGAACTTCTTGCCATCGGCGGACGTGACCAGTGGAACCGTCATGGCGTGGACCGACTCGGCGTCCTGGCGCCGGTTCAGTTCCACCCCGGCGATGATGTTCCCCCACTGATCGGAGCCACCGATCTGGAGGCTGCAGCCGTACTGGCGGCGAAGCTGCACGTAATCGTTCGCCTGCAACAGCATGTAGCTGAACTCGGTGTACGACATTCCGTCGCTTTCGAGCCTGTTCTTCACCGTCTCGCGAGCAAGCATCACGTTGATCGAGAAGTGCTTACCGATGTCGCGAAGAAAATCGATCGCGGACAACTCCCCTGTCCAGGACAGATTGTTCACCACCACTGCGCCCGTCGGACTCTCGTCCAGATCGACGAACCGCTCGAGCTGACCTCGGATACGCGACGCCCATTCGGTGACGACCTCGCGGGAATTCATGGTCCGCTCCCCCACGTCGCGAGGGTCACCGATGAGTCCTGTCGCACCGCCGGCGAGAATGATCGGGCGGTGGCCTGCCCGCTGAAAACGCTTGAGTGCCAGCAACGGCACGAGGTGCCCTGCGTGCAGCGACGGACCTGTCGGATCGAAACCGGAGTACAGCGTGATCGGACCCTCGGACGTGGCTTCCTTCAGCGCGTCCACATCGGTGGACTGCGCGATCAGTCCACGCCAGGTCATTTCGTCGATGATGTTCTCACTCACGACGTCGATCCTCCCGCATGGACGCATGCCACCGTCGGTCAGGCCTCCGAGCAACCGGGAGCGGCGGCGCGGGGACTGCGTTTGTAGCTCGACACCGCAGGCGACCCGACCACCCAGAAGCGCCACGGACGATCGGCCGCCGAACTCACCCCTACCCGCGGTCCCGACGCAATTGCCTTTGCGGGCAGCGGGCGCTCGAGAAGTTCGAGGGTGACGGCCGACGACGCGTCGAACACGTCCGTTCCGTTGTCTGCCAGCGAGACGCCGACGGCTCGACCGAGATTGCCCGGCCCGCGGGCCCAACCGGCCTCGACCCGTGCCGATCGTGGACCGCGGCCGGCGCGCCTGCTCTCGACGACGTCGTGGCCCGCCACCACTTCACCCGCTCGAAGCAACACGGCAGCGGCCGTGCCGTCCGGGCCACAACTCACGTTCACACAGAGATGCATTCCGTAGCTCACGTAGACGTAGAGACGCCCCGCAGGACCGAACATCACCTCGTTGCGGGCAGTCGGCCCCCGGAAGGAATGCGCGGCCGGATCGGGCCACGGACCATCGAGCGGACCACCGTAGGCCTCGACTTCCACGATGCGCACCGACACGTCGCCCACGGTGACGGTTCCACCGAGGATGCGTCGGGCTGCGTCGTCGGGCTCCCCGACCTCCAAGTCAGCGACATTCATCCCTCCCATGATGCTTCGCCCTTGACCACCGAGCGCCAACGGGGCTATGACTTCGACATCCGATAAGTCTGGCCGCAGCGACATTGCGTCGACGAACCCACTGACCGAACGGGAGTTCTAGGACGTGGCGCGCGCCAGGATCGACTCGTGCTCGGCGTCCTCGACATCGCGTGCGTCGTCGGCCAGCAACACCGGAATTCCGTTCTCGATGGGATATGCACGCCGCAATCGCGGGTTGTAGAGCAATTCCCCTTCGATCAACAGCAGCGGGCCCTTGTCCACCGGGCACGCGAGAATGGAAAGCAGTGTCGAATCGATTGCCACAGGTGTCCTTCGCTCTGCTCCGGTCGAACCGGAGTGGTGTACTCGCTTACGCTACCGAACCCGTTTTCTTCTGTGCATACTCGTTCCTACGACGATCTTTCGGCGGCGGTCTCGCGCCCGACGAATCGTTCGGCCACAACAGCTTTGGTCAATCGACGGTAGCTGTTCGACTCCGAGTCGTAAAACCACGACCGTGCGCTGGGCGTCGGGATGCCCGCTTGCTTCAGCGCCGTCGCGTTGGGCCGATACGCGCGTCCCACCGGAATTTCGGTCACCACGTGCACGATCGCCGGACGCTCGGCCGGAAGCAGTGCCCCAAGAGTGTCCGTCAATGCACGAGCGGTGATCACCGCCTCGGGTTGCAGCGAGATCGCGCAGACGGCCACCTCGGTGGCCGACGCCTCGACGCGCACCGATCGTGGCCGATCCGACGTCACCCGCACTCCGTAGACCACAGCCGAATCGACCTGATCCAGGTCACCTACCGCGTCGACGATCGGCTGGGTGTACACCGGACCGCACGCCGAACGCACCACGGTGTCCTTGCGGTCGACGAGCCAATAATCGCCGTCGGAATCGCGACGGAACAGGTTCTCGGTGGGGATCCAGGCGTCCGTGGGCTCGAAGACTCCGCGCATGACGTGACTGGTTGCTTCGCCGTCTCCGCTCGGTCGGCCGAGGAGTAGCCCGATCTCGTCGTCGCGGCACTGCCGGACGAAGCCGTCGTCGTCCTCTTCGAGGCGGCCGGTGATCGGGTCGTAGGCCGCCAGCGCAACCCGTGCACTGCCGGGCAACGGACGACCCTTGGAGCCGATCTTCGAGCCCGCCACGTTGGCCAGGATCACGTCGTTCTCGGTGGATGCGTAGAACTCGAGCACCCGAGCCGGGCTGAACCGCGCCAGCGTGCGACGCCACAGCCCCACAGGCATGCCGGAGCCGATGAACAGGCGCACCGGGTGACCGGAGTCGACCGGGAACCGGCCGTCGTCGAGGATCTGCCGCATCATCGTCCAGGTGTAGCTCACGACGGTGACGCCGTAGCGGTACACCTCTTCGCTGAACCGCTCGGGCTCGAGACCACGGGAGAGTGCGATGCGTGAACCGCCCGCGAGGGCGCCACCGATCGTGACGAGAATTCCGGCCGAATGATGCAGCGGAGCAAGGCAATAGACGGTATCGCCTGGTCCGAGCGCGGCCGTTGTCGCTGTACCGAATGCCGACAACGCCCAGCGATGATTGGTGATGTATCGCGGTTCGAGACCGCGATCGGTCGTCGTGAACAGGATCATCGCCAGTTCGCGGGCACGACCCGGATCCGGCTCGTACCACTGAGGCAAACGCACCGCGTCGGGATCGATGGCCTCGAGATCGACCACCTCGTAGCCGGACGGGATGTCGAGTTGCCGAGTCTCACCACCGCCGAGCACCAGGACGTTCGGTGCCACCGGGACCGCAGCCGCAGCATTCTCCGGATCGGCGATCACCGTGTCGACGTCGACGGTCCGTAGGGCTGCGGTCAGGTCGCTGCCCGGCTGCAGCAGAACAGGTACTGCCCCGATCCGCGAGAGCGCCGCCATCGCGGCCAGCGCGCTGGGACGAGTCTCCATCAACACACCGATGCGCGACGCGGGTCGCACCCCGACGCTGATCAGACCGCGCACCACATTGTCGATGCGGACGTTGACCGCGTCGTAGGTGTGCACTCGGTCGTCGAACAGGAAGCACTCGCCGTTCGGAGATTTACGTCCCTGCTCGGCGATCAAGCGGCCCAACGAGACTCGACTGTGCGGCTGCATCTGCCCGAGGCGGGCGAGCCTCGGCAACGTACGCACGGCCTCGGAAGAGATTTCGCGGGTACCCCGCACCGCGCCGGTCGCCGCCGACGCCAGCCCGCGGCCGACACCGACGCCCACCTCGGCAATGGAGGCTGCAGTGTGGATCAGTCGATTCGTGATCGACACTCCACTGTCGGAATCGCTGTGGCCCTCGCGCTCCATCACGCGAACCGCCTCTGGCTTCGGTCCGAGATCCTCGCGCCACCGAATCCAGTTTCCCGTCGTCGGCCAGGTCTGTGCACCCGCGGTACTGCCGACAACCAATCCGAAATGGCCTGCGCGCAAGGTAGTTTCGAAAACCTGCGCACGCGGGGCCGCGCGCTGAATGCCGCGCACGGCCAACGGTTGACCGATGTCGTCCACCTCGCCGACGAAGGCCAACACCGGCACCGTGAGTTCGGCCAGAGTCAACAGTCTGTCCTTGATGACGAACCCGCCGGTCATCATGCGGTTGTGCACGACGAACTGCTTCAGCAACTCCGCAACGGCAGGGCCGGACCAGGCCACCCACCCGTCCATCGCCAGAAAGCGTCGCTGCGGCTCGCGTGGCAACAGCGCCTCACGGTCGTGCAACTGCCTCAGGAAATCCAAGCGCGACCGCACGGTCTTCGCCGGATCGAGTAGCTGGAATCCCGTCCGCGCCATCCACCCCGACACAGCGAGCCGAGTGAACACGTGATCGGCGAGAAACTCCGCTCCCCTCGTGGCCACACCGGCCGGAATCCCGAGCGGCAAGCCGGCCAGAGTGTCGACCGGAGCCCCGAACGTGATGAGGCTGGCCAGATTTCGGCCACCGCGGTAGGCAGCCGCCTGGTAGCAGAACATTCCGCCCTGGGAATAGCCACCCAGGTGGACGTCGCGACCGGTGTGCTCGTGCACCTTGTCGACGACCTCGCTGATCGCCACGACGTGATCGGCCAGCGTACGGCCCCACCCACCCTCTTCGGTATCGGGCGATCCGAAATCGACAACCCACGGATCCAGACCCATGCCGTGCAGAATTCCGGCCGCGCCTTGTTCGGTGGTGACGTCGTAGACATCTGCGGAGACCATCATCGGTGGAATGAGTACCACTGGAGGACTGTCCGCAGGCACATCGTCCGGGAAGTACCGCCGAAGCCGATACATCGGCTCGCGATCCATCACCCGAAACGGCGACGGATCCACCTCGGTTTCGAGCCCACCCAGACGAATGACCTCGAGACCGTTCTGGGCCGTGGCGATGGCCCGCCGCAGTGGTCCACGTACGGCATCTGCATTCAGTCCCACAAATACACTCCTGCGTTCGGCCCCGACGGAACGACCGGCATCGGTCTTCGCGTGACGAAAGCTTCTCACATCACACTCGAGGAACCGGCATGGATATCGATTGCGCACTCAGTGCCGCAACACCGGTTCCTCGGCCCACGCACGCAGGGTCGCAGCAGTCGCCCGCACGCCCCCGAGCTGATGCGCCACCTGCACCGCAGCGGTGCCACCGCGAGCATCACGCGACGAGATCGAGCCCTCCACCGTCAGCACCTCACGAACGGCAGGCGTGAGGGACGGATCGATCGCGGCCAACTCGTCGTCGGTCAGATCCGCCAGCCCGACGCCTCGTGCCTCGGCCGCCCGGACGCAGGCACCAGCAGCCTCGTGGGCAACCCGGAACGCAATCCCCTGCCGCACCATCCACTCGGCGATATCGGTGGCAAGAGTGAACCCGGCCGGTGCCAGCTCGGCCATGCGTTCGGTGTGGAACTCCAGTGTCGCCGTCAACCCGGTGAGAGCCGGGAGCAACAACTCGAGCTGAGCCACCGAATCGAACACCGGCTCCTTGTCTTCCTGAAGATCACGGTTGTAGGCCAACGGTTGCGCCTTCAGCGTGGCCAGCAGGCCGGTCAGATTGCCGATTAATCGGCCGGTCTTTCCACGGGTCAACTCCGCGACGTCCGGGTTCTTCTTCTGCGGCATGATCGAACTGCCGGTGGACCACGCATCGGCCAGCGTCACGTAGCCGTACTCGGGAGTGCTCCACGAGATGACCTCCTCGGCGAAGCGCGACAGATCGACCGCCGTCATCGCCAATACGAAGGCAGCTTCGGCAGCGAAGTCGCGCGAGGACGTGGCGTCGATCGAGTTCTCGGCGGACGAATCGAACCCGAGCTCGGCTGCGATCTTCTCCGGACTCAGACCAAGTGACGAACCGGCGAGAGCACCGGAACCGTACGGCGACACCGCTGCTCGCGTGTCGAAATCCGCGAAGCGCTGCACATCGCGCAGCAACGGATGGGTGTGCGCGAGCAGATGATGCGCCAGCAACACCGGCTGCGCGGCCTGCGAATGCGTCTTGCCCGGCATGACGGCCGTCGAATGCGCCGCTGCCTGGGTGGCCAACGCGTCGACCACATCGAGAACGCCGACCGACACCCGGCGGACGGCGTCGCGCAGCCACATGCGGAACAGCGTGGCCACCTGGTCGTTGCGCGACCGGCCCGCACGCAGTCGGCCACCGACCTCGGGTCCGACCCGATCGATCAAACCGCGTTCGAGAGCGGCGTGCACGTCCTCGTCGGACTCGGCTGCCACGAACGCGCCCGAGGCGACATCGTCGGCGAGGCGCTGCAAACCGTCGAGCATGGTCTCGAGGTCCTGCGGGGTGAGCAGTCCGGCACCGTTCAGCACACGGGCGTGCGCCATGGATGCGCGGATGTCGTAGGGCGCGAGGACCCAGTCGAAGTGCGTCGACTTGCTCAGCGCTGCCATGGCGGCGGCCGGCCCTGACGCGAATCTGCCGCCCCAGAGCGAACCTTCGTTGGTTCCGTGCGAGGTCTCCGAATTCGTCACAGGCCCAGGTCCCGCTTCGCGGCGATCTTCGACGAGAGTCCGTGCAGCTGAACGAATCCCTTGGCGGCGGACTGGTCGAACGTGTCGCCCTCGTCGTAGGTGGCGAGATTGAAGTCGTAGAGCGACTCGCCACTGCGGCGTCCGTTGACGATGATCCCGCCCGCGTGCAGAACCAGGCGGATGTCGCCGGAGACGTGCTCCTGCGTGTGCGCCGTGAACGTGTCGAGAGCGCCCTTGAGCGGGGAGTACCACAGGCCGTCGTAGACGAGCTCGGCCCACTTCTGGTCGGTGTGGCGCTTGTAGCGACCGAGTTCGCGCTCGAGGGTCACGTGCTCGAGCTCCTCGTGGGCGCGGATGAGCACCATGGCACCGGGTGCCTCGTAGATCTCGCGGCTCTTGATGCCGACGAGCCGATCCTCGACCACGTCCAGGCGGCCGACACCCTGCGCTCCGGCACGAGTGTTGAGCTCCTGGATCGCTTCGAGTACCGAGACCGGACGGCCGTCGATCGCGACGGGACGACCCTTGTCGAACGAGACGATGAGCTCGTCCGGAGCCTGGAAGTTGACCGTCGGATCCTCGGTGTAGTCGTAGACATCCTTGGTCGGCGCGTTCCACAGGTCCTCGAGGAAACCGGTTTCCACCGCGCGCCCCCAGACGTTCTGGTCGATCGAGAACGGCGACTTGGTGGTCACGTTGATCGGGATGTCGTTCTCCTCGGCGAACTTGATCGCCTTCTCGCGCGTCCACGCGTAGTCGCGAACCGGTGCCAACACCTCGAGCTCGGGGGCGAGGGTGTTGAAGCCGACCTCGAACCGAACCTGGTCGTTGCCCTTACCCGTGCACCCATGTGCGACAACGGTTCCGCCGTGCGCCCGCGCGTTCTCGACGAGGTGCTTGACGATGAGCGGACGGCTGATGGCCGACACGAGCGGGTACCGATCCATGTACAGCGCGTTGGACTGCACCGTCGGCAAGCAGTACTCGTCGGCGAACTCGTTCCTGGCATCGACGACGACGGATTCGACTGCGCCGCAATCGAGTGCGCGCTGGCGCACGACGTCCATGTCCTCGCCGCCCTGCCCCAGATCGATGGCGACGGCAACGACCTCCTTGCCGGTCTCCCTCCCGATCCAGCTGATGGCGACGGAGGTGTCGAGTCCGCCGGAATAGGCGAGGATGACGCGTTCGGCCATGGTGTTCAAGCTCCTTCGTTGTTCTTGTTGCGCATGATGGGTAACCGGATCTCAGTTACCGCGTCGAGCAAGCTTTTCGATCTTGTCCGCGACCTCGCCACCGGTATGTGGCTCGCGGGCTATCAACAGAATCGTGTCGTCACCGGCGATGGTCCCGACGATCTCGGGCATCGCGGCTCGATCCAGAGCACTGGCCAGGTAGTGCGCCGCGCCGGGTGGAGTGCGGAGGACGGCCTGGTTCCCGCTGTGATCGGTGGACACCAACAACTCCCCCAGCAATCTCAGGAGACGGTCGGTGCCACCGGACACTCCGCGGACCGGGCTGCCGTCCTCGGGCACGACGTACACCCCCACTCCACCGTCCGGCGCGCGCAGTTTCACCGCACCCAATTCCTCGAGGTCCCGCGAGAGCGTGGCCTGAGTGGTGTCGATTCCCTCGGCTGCGAGCAACGACGCCAGCTGCGGTTGACTGCGCACCTGATGCGTGGCCAGCAACGCGATGATCCGTGCCTGCCTCCCCGCGCGGGTCGACGCGGTCAACGGCACCGCAGTGACGTCCTCGCTCATGGTCGTCGGGCCTGCTCGAGGAGCCACACCAGCAGTGCCTTCTGCGCGTGCAGGCGGTTCTCGGCCTCGTCCCAGACCACGCTCTGGGGACCGTCGAGCACCTCGTCGGTGATCTCCTCGCCGCGATGTGCGGGGAGGCAGTGCAGCACGACGGCGTCCGACTGGGCCTTGGAGAGCAGATCGGAATCGATTCGATACGGCCGGAACGGGGCGATCCGATCGAGGCCGTCGTTCTCCTGGCCCATCGACGTCCAGGTATCGGTGACGAGCGCGTCGGCACCGGTGGCGGCCTCGACCGGGTCCTCGGTGATGGTGATGGTGGCCCCCGTTTCCTCGGCGCGCGCATGCGCCGCGTCGAGAACGTAGCCGAGCGGCGCAAATTCCTTGGGCGCGGCGATCCGCACGTTCAGCCCGGCCGTCACTCCGCCGATGAGCAGCGAGTGCGCCATGTTGTTGGCACCGTCACCGAAGTAGGCCAAGGTGCGCCCCTGCAGCGTTCCCTTGTGTTCGATCAGGGTCTGCAGGTCTGCCAGAACCTGGCACGGGTGGAACTCGTTGGAGAGGGCGTTGACGATCGGAATCGTTGCGCCGGTTGCCATCTGCTCGAGCCGCTTCTGCCCGAACGTGCGCCACACGACCGCCTCGACATAGCGCGAGAGAACCCGCCCCGTGTCCTGCAGTGTCTCCTCGCGACCCAGCTGGGTGTCGCGGCCCGTCACCACCACGGCATGGCCACCCAACTGTGCGATACCCATCTCGAACGAGAAGCGGGTGCGTGTCGAGTTCTTCTCGAAGATGACACCGATCCCCTTGGGCCCCTCGAGCGGACGCTTCGAGAACGGTGCACGCTTGAGCTCTGCTGCCAGAGCGAGGATTTCGCCCTGCTGTACAGGCGTGATGTCGTCGTCCCGGAGGAAATGCTGAACGGTCATGACTGATGAGCCTCCTGTGCTGCGTCGAGAATTGCCGGTAACGCCGTCACGAACGACGCGGCTTGCTCTTCGGTGATGATCAACGGAGGCGCGAGTCGGAGCACATCGGGCTGTGCCGCGTTGAGGAGGAAGCCTGCCTCGCGCGCGGCCGCTTCGGCCGCCGGTGCGACGGCGGCGGTGAGGACAACGCCGAGAAGAAGACCCGAGCCCCGAACATGGCTCACCAGAGGGTGGTCCAGGTTCTCGATGGAGTGCGCGATGGTCTTGCCGATGCTGTCTGCGTGCGAGATCAGATCCTCGTCGGCAATGGTGCGCAGGACGGCCAGAGCCGCCGCTGCGCACACCGGATTACCGCCGAAGGTGGTGCCGTGCTTGCCCGGATGCAGCAACTCCCCCGCCGCTCCGATGCCGATGCAGGCCCCGATGGGCAGGCCACCGCCCAGACCCTTGGCGAGTGTGATGACGTCGGGCACGATGCCGACCGACTGGTGGGCGTAGAACCATCCGGTTCGGCCGATACCGGTCTGCACCTCGTCGAGGACCAACAGTGCACCGTGCTTCGCGGTGATCTCGCGCGCAGCGAGGAGATATCCCTCCGGCGGAACGACCACACCGCCTTCGCCCATGATGGGTTCGAGAAACACTGCGGCGGTGTCGGAATCGACGACGGCTTCCAGCGCGGCCACATCGCCGTACGGAACGTGGTGCACGCCTGCAGGCATCGGCTCGAACGGGGTCCGCTTGTCCTGCTGACCGGTCAGCGCGAGAGCGCCCATCGTCCGTCCGTGAAAGGACTTCTCGGCCGCCACGATGTTGGGACGGCCGGTCAGGCGAGCGATCTTGAACGCCGCCTCGTTGGCCTCGGTTCCCGAATTGCACAGGAACACCCGGCCGGTCGCCCCGGCACCGAGGTGCGCGAGCAATTGCTCGGCCAACGCGATACCGGGTTCTGTCGCATAGAGATTCGAGGTGTGCCCGAGGGTGGACAGCTGAGTGTTGACCGCCTCGATCACCGCCGGATGGGCATGTCCGAGGATGTTCACGGCGATACCCGCGAGCAGATCCAGATACTGCTTGCCGTCGGCGTCCGTCACCACCGCGCCCTCGCCGCGGACGAGCGCCACGCGCGGAACACCGTAGTTGTCCATCAGCGAATTCGACCACCGCTGTTGCAGATCGAGGGTGGACTCGGTGCCGGTCATGGCGTGACTCCTGACGTAGAAGAATGATCGGGGGTGACCATGGTGCCGATTCCCTCACCGGTGAACAGCTCCACCAGAACGGAATGCTCGACGCGACCGTCGATGACGTGCGCCGACGGAACACCCGCTCGAACCGCGCGCAGGCACGCTTCCATCTTCGGCACCATCCCGGCGTCGAGCGAGGGCAGCAACGCCTCGAGCGTGGACGCGTCGATCTCGGAGGTCAACGAGCTGCGATCGGGCCAATCCGTGTACAGGCCTTCGACATCGGTGAGCACCACCATCTTCTCGGCACCGATGGCACTGGCAAGCGCCGCTGCCGCAGTATCGGCGTTGATGTTGTGTACGACGCCGTCGCGGTCGGGAGCGATGGTGGACACCACCGGAATGCGTCCTGCTGCAATGAGATCGAAGACCGCTGCGGGGTTCACCGACGTGACGTCGCCGACGAGGCCGATGTCGGTCTCGATGCCGTCGACCAGCACGGTACGACGCGTCGCAGTGAACAGGTGCGCATCCTCGCCGGAGATTCCCACGGCGTACGGACCGTGTTCGTTGATCAGGCCGACGAGCTCGCGCCCGACCTGCCCGAACAGCACCATCCGCGCGACGTCCATGACCTCGGGGGTGGTGACGCGGAATCCGCCGCGGAATTCACCTGCCAGGCCGAGTCTGGTCAGCATGGCCGAGATCTGTGGACCGCCGCCGTGAACGACGACCGGATGGATTCCGACGGTGCGCAGGAATACCATGTCGGCCGCGAACGCCCGCTTGAGATCGTCGTCGATCATGGCGTTTCCGCCGTACTTCACGACGACGACCTTGCCCGAGAATCGCTGCAGCCAGGGCAGAGCCTCGGCAAGAGTGAAGGCCTTCTGCGCGGCCGTCAACTGCAGAGCAGCCGAGGTCATGACGAGTACGCCGAATTCTCTTCGACGTACGCGTGCGAGAGATCGGTGGTTCGAATGGTGGCCGACCCGGGTCCGAGACCGAGATCGATGGTCACCGCGATGTCGACACCGGACAGATCGACCTCCCGAGCTCCCGGCGCTCCCACGCCGTCGATACACACCGGATTGCCGTTGAAGGACACGGCAATTCGATCCGGATCCAGCTCGATCGGGGCGATGCCGATTGCCGCGAGCACCCGACCCCAGTTGGGATCCGACCCGAACAGCGCCGTCTTGGTCAGAGAGTCCCTGGCGACCGCACGCGCGCCGATCAGGGCGTCGTCCTCGTTCATCGCACCCGACACGGTGATCCGCACCCGCTTGGTGACGCCCTCGGCGTCGGCCATCATCTGGTCGGCCAGGTCGTCGCACACCGCCAGGACCGCGGCGTCGAGTTCTTCCTGCGACGGTGCCACTCCGCTGGCCCCTGAGGAGAGCAGCAGTACGGTGTCGTTCGTCGAGGACGCGCCGTCGACGTCGAGCCGGTCGTAGGACAACCGGGTCGCCGCGCGCAGCGCCTTGTCCAGCTGGTCTGCGGTGGCGACGGCATCGGTGGTGATGACGCTGAGCATCGTGGCCAACGACGGTGCCAGCATGCCTGCTCCCTTGGCCATGCCGCCGACGTTCCATTTGTCGGCGTGATGAACAGCCGCCTGCTTGGGCACGGTGTCGGTGGTCATGATCGCGTACGCCGCATCGGTACCACCCGAGATGCCGCCCGCGAGTTCGTGCACCACCTCGGTCACGCCGGGCAGCAGCTTGTCCATCGGTAGCCGGTCACCGATGAGACCCGTCGAGCACACGGCAACCTCGATCGCCCCGGTCTCGGAACCCCAATTGCTCAGTGCGGACGCCACTTCCTCGGCTGTACGGTGCGAATCCTGAAAGCCCGGCGCACCCGTGCAGGCATTGGCTCCACCGGAATTGAGAATCACCGCGCGCAGCCGTCCGGTGGAGAGCACCTGCTGCGACCACAACACCGGCGCAGCCTTGACCTTGTTGCGGGTGAACACACCCGCCGCAGCGAAATCGGGCCCCTCGTTGAACACCAAGGCCAGATCGGACTTGCCACTCGCCTTGATACCGGCCGGGATACCGGCGGCGCGGAAACCCGCGGGAGCGGTGACACCCTGCGTGCGCACGAGCTTTCCCGCAACCATGCCGACGGCCTCCGTCTCGCTCCCGACGCTGCTCATGGCGCTACTCCTACCGTAGAGAGACCCTCGGTCTCGGTGATTCCCAGTGCAAGATTCATGGATTGGACTGCGGCACCAGCCGTGCCCTTGGCCAGGTTGTCGATGGCCGCGATCACGACGAGCAAGCCGGCGTCCGCGTCGACCGACACGCTCATCTGCACGGCATTCGACCCTATGACCGAACCGGTCTGCGGAAGGCGTCCGGCCGGAAGCACGTGCACGAACGGCTCTGCCGCGTACGCCTTCTCGTAGACCTCGACGGCCTGTGCCTGCGTGGCGGTGGTGATCGCGGTGCAGGTGGCCAGGATTCCGCGAGGCATCGGCGCGAGAACCGGTGTGAAGGACACCGCAACAGCGGCACCGGCGACGGCCGAAAGGTTCTGCACGATCTCGGGAGTGTGGCGGTGCGCGCCCGCAACCGCGTACGCCCGAACCGAACCCATCACCTCCGAACCGAGAAGATCGGCCTTCGGGGCTCGGCCGGCACCCGAAGTACCGCTGACGGCAACGATATTGACGCGGGGCTCGATGATGCCTGCGGCGACGGCAGGTGCGAGCGCGAGAGAGGACACCGTCGGGTAACACCCCGGAACCGCGATACGAGTGGCACCGACCAACCGCTCACGGCAGCCCGGCAACTCCGGCAATCCGTACGGCCAACTACCCGCGTGAGGACTCTTGTAGTACTTCTCCCACGCCGCACCGTCGGTGAGGCGGAAGTCGGCGCCGCAATCGATGATCACCACGGACTCGGGCAACTGCAGCGCGAGTTCGGCGGACTTGCCGTGTGGAAGGCCGAGGAAGACTACGTCGTGCCCGGCGAGTTCGTCGACGGTGGTCGGGGCGAGAACGCGGTCAGCGAGTGGCAACAGATGTGGATGGAATTCACCCAGCGTCGCCCCGGCGTTGCCGCCCGCGGTCAGGGAGCCGATGACCAACGAACCGTCGCGCACTCCCGGGTGTCCGAGTAGCAATCGAAGAATTTCACCGCCGGCGTACCCACTTGCGCCCGCAACCGCGATACGCCTCGGAATCGCCTCCGAAATAGTCATGCGGTTTATTATGCAGCATCATGCAAGCTCATTCATTAACGGGTCCGGTGTGTCAGCGTCCACCCATGGACTTGCGGATCTCGTCGAGCTTTCTGCGGCCGGCTTCCTGCCGTTCGTTCCACTGCTCGTCGAGGTCACGGCCCGCCCTGGACTCTCGGTCCAACTCCTCCGCGCCGACGGCAGTCCCCGATCGCTGTTCCACCTTGTCGCGCACACCGTCCCACGTGGGCACCCCCGAATCGGTGAAGTCACCGATCGGTGCACTCACCGACCCGGCACCGTATCCGGTACCGACGGGCAGGTCCTCGACCAGCTCCGCATCGATGATCCCCGGCACCGTGCCGCCGAGCGGAGCCCCCGGCGGTGGATCACCGAGGGGCTGGTCGATACGCGGCTTGGTCACCTGCGGAACGTCGACATCGGGAACCGTCCCGGGTGGCGCTCCGCGATCGGGAGTGACCGGCTCCGGTTCTGCAATGCCCAGCTCGGCCGCCAGAGCCGACGCGGCAGCTGCCACCGGGGCAAGGCGCGGGCGACCCGCCACGGCGGCGAGAATCTCCTCGATCACCTGAAGATCCGTCGCCGTGCCGTCTGTCCCGAATTCACTCATGCGCTGCTCCCGTCACCCGTGGCCACTCGTGACTCCACGCTACGGACACGAGAGCCCGGGTGTGACGGATCAGCTGCGCAGCTGCGCTGATTCAACTGCGCAGCTGCGCGCCGACGGCCTTCGATGCCGCTTCGACTGCCGCATCGCGGGCAGCCGTTGCCTGATCCTCGGTCAAGGTGCCGTCGGCTCCGCGGAACCGCAGCGCGAACGCCAGCGATTTGCGACCCTCGCCCACCTGTTCACCCTCGTAGACGTCGAACAGTCGAATCGACTCGAGCAGGTCGCCACCGCCGATCGTGAGCGCGGCTTCCACCGACGCCGCGGGTACGGAGGCGTCGACCACCACGGCCACGTCCTGCAGCACCGCCGGATACGGCGACACCTCGGGGGCAGGGAGCGACTCGACGACGGGCAGAGCGCTCAGGCTCAACTCAACGGCGCACGTACGCGGCGGCAGGCCCGCCCGCTCGAGCACCGCCGGATGCAGCTCGCCCGCGTATCCGACGACCTCGCCGTCGAGCAGGACCTCCGCGCACCGACCTGGATGCCACGGAAGATGCTGAGCTGCCCGAAGATCGACGTGCACTCCGGACGCCTCGGCAACGGTACGCACCGCAGCAAACGCATCGGCGGCCTCGGCCGCGCGGCCAGGACCCCACGGACCCGACAACTCACGCTGACCGGTGAGCACCACAGCCACGTGCACCGGCTGCGCCGGCAACGAACCGCGGAGCATGGCGATCTGGTCGTCGGTGGGACGACGATCGACCGGCAACGCGTCCACAGCGGCGGTCGCGTCGTGTCGGAGCACCACCTGGGCAATACCGAACAGCGATACGTCTCGCTGACCGCGGGCGATGTTCCTGCTCAGCATCTCGAGCAAACCCGGGAGCACAGTGGTCGCGAGCTCGGGACGGTCGGCCTCGAGTGGATTGAGCACCGAGGTGGTCGCGCGCCGTGGGTCGTCCGCGTCGAGACCCCACGTGTCGAATACGCCCTTGGGCAAGAACACCGGAGGCAGCACCTCGACGTACCCGGAGAACGCGAGTGCCTTACCGACGGCGCGCCTGCGCTTCTGTTCGGCGGTGAGGCCACGACCTCCCGGGGCCGACGGCAGTACCGACGGGATCTGTTCGAGCCCTTCGAGCCGGAGCACCTCTTCCACCAGGTCGGCACGCTGCACCAGGTCCGGTCGCCAGGAGGGCGGGGTGACGATGAGCTGGCCGTGCCCGCCGTCGTCGACCGACACCTCGACTCCGCAGCCGATCTGCGTCAACCGTCGGGCAGCGGTTCCGTTGGGGTACTGCACTCCGGCAATTCGATCCGGTAGGTCGAAGTCCATCGTGACCGTGGGATATTCGGCGGCTTCGCCGATATCGGTCAACACGGGCTCGATCCGGCCGCCGGCGATCTCGACCAGCAACTGCGCTGCCCGATCGAGCGCCGCCACCGGAAGAGCCGAATCCACGGTCCGCTCGAAACGCTTGCTGGCCTCGCTGGAGAGCTTGTGGCGACGCCCGGTGCGGAACACCGCGAGCGGATCGAACGATGCCGCTTCGAGTACGACCTCGGTGGTCGAGTCGTCGACTTCGGTGGACGCGCCGCCCATGACACCGGCCAACGAGATCGCTCCTGATCCGTCGGCGATGACGACGTCCTCGGGATCGAGGGAACGCTCGACGCCGTCCAGTGTGGTCAGCTTCTCCCCCGCATTCGCGCGGCGGACGACCAGATCGCCGTCGAGCTTGGTGGCATCGAAGGCGTGCAGCGGCTGGCCGAGCTCGTGGAGCACGTAGTTGGTGACATCGACGGCCGCCGAGATCGGGCGTACGCCGGCCAGCAGCAGTCGACGCTGCATCCACCAGGGCGTCGTCGCCGTCGGATCGATACCGACGATCTTGCGCAACGCGAATCGCGATGCGCCCGAAGCCGGTTCGACGGTGACCGACCATGCATCACCGGTGACCTCGGTGGGGACCGTGCGCGCCGGATCCACGAACGGGAGGTCGAAACTACAGGCCAGTTCACGGGCGAGGCCGCGGACGGAGAATGCGTACCCGCGATCGGGGGTCACGTTCAGCTCGATGACCGAGTCCTGCAGACCGAGTACGGCTTTGGCGTCGTCTCCCGGAGTGGCCGTGCCCTCGGGCAGCACCAGAATTCCGGAGTGATCCTTACCCAACCCGAGTTCGAGCGTCGAGCAGATCATGCCGTTCGAGTTGCGGCCGTAGGTCTTGCGCGACGCGATGGCGAATCCCCCGGGCAGGACGCTGCCCGGCAGAGCGGCCACGATCAGGTCACCCTCGGCGAAGTTCCTGGCACCGCAGACGATTTCCTGCGGCTCGGCCGCTCCGACGTCCACCAGGCAGAAGCGAATCGGCTTCTTGAACTCGGTCAGCTCCTCGATCGAACTCACCCGACCCACCACCAGCGGGCCGGTCACGGTGTCCAGCGAGTCGAGTTCCTCGACCTCGAACCCGACCCGCACGAAACCGGCGTCGAGCTCCTCGGGCGACACGGCCCAGTCGGGAGTCCCCGCGTGCAGGACCTCGGTCAGCCAGGATTGTGGGACTCGCACGTGTGCTCAGCTCTTTCTTGTATCCGAGAAGAAGTGGGTCGGGTGAGAAACGCCGTCAGGCCTGAACACCGAACGGCAACGTGAACCTGATGTCGCCCTCGACGATGTCGCGCATGTCCGGGATGTCGTTGCGGAACTGCAGCGTCCGCTCGAGACCCATTCCGAACGCGAATCCGGTGTAGACCTCGGGATCGATGCCGCTGGCCTGCAACACCTTCGGGTTGACCATTCCGCAGCCACCCCACTCAACCCAACCGGCCCCGCCCTTCTTCTTCGGGAACCACACGTCGACCTCGGCCGACGGCTCGGTGAACGGGAAGTAGTTGGGCCGCATGCGAGTACGGGTGTCGTTGCCGAACAACGCCTTGGCGAACGCATCCAGTGTTCCGCGCAGGTGCGCCATGGTCAGGCCCTTGTCGATGGCAAGACCCTCGACCTGATGAAAGACCGGAGTGTGCGTCGTATCGAGTTCGTCCGTGCGAAACGTCCGTCCCGGGCATACGACGTAGATCGGAACCTCACGCGAGAGCATCGACCGGACCTGCACCGGAGAGGTATGGGTGCGCAATACCTGCCGCGAACCCTCCGGTGCGATATGGAACGTGTCCTGCATCGTGCGTGCCGGGTGGTCGGGCAGGAAGTTGAGCGCATCGAAATTGAAGTGCTCGGTCTCGACCTCAGGGCCCTCTTCGACCTCCCAGCCCATTCCGACGAACACGTCGGCAACCTGTTCGGCGATGATCGTGATGGGGTGCCGGGCACCGACGGGAGCTCGATCGGTGGGCAGTGTGACGTCGATGGTTTCTGCGACCAGGATGGCGGCGTCACGCTCGGCAGACAGCACGGCGCGTCGCTCGTCGAAGGCCTTCTGCACTCGATCTCGCGCTGCCTTGACGCGTTTGCCCGCGTCAGCTTTCTGGTCTCCCGGGATCGCACCGAGTGCGCGCTGCGCAAGCGCCAACGGAGCCTTGCCGCCCACATGATCGATCTTGACCTTGGTCAGAGCATCGAGGTCCGACGCGTCGGCGAACGCCTGCTCGGCCGAGTCCACTGCGGAGCCGAGCGCGGACTCCTCGAGAACGCTCGGATCTACCGGCTCGGGTCCGACATCTTTCTTCGCCACGACAGCTGCACTCCTCGAGTAATAGTCGGTGTCTGCCACGAAGGGTCGTTGCGCAGGCTTCACTCCTGCGCGGAGCAGACAGGTATCGATCCTAGGCGAGACGTGCTCACGGGTTTCCGGAGCGTCGCTGCGCCCTGGCACTCGCGTACAAGCAGATCGCCGCGGCGGTTGCCAGGTTGAGGCTCTCGGCGCGGCCGTGGATCGGGATTCGAATGCGGTGATCGGCGTCGCGCGTCACGGACTCGGGGAGCCCGTGTGCCTCGTTGCCGAACAACCACGCGGTCGGTTGGGTGAGCAGTTCGTCGGCGTCGTCCAAGTCGACTTCGCCGTCGGCGGCCGTGGCGACGATGGTCAGACCCGCTCTGCGCAACGCGTCGATTCCGGACTCGATCGATCGCTCCCGAGCGATGGGTAGATGGAACACGCTGCCTGCAGAGGCGCGGACGCATTTGCCGTTGTGCGGGTCCACCGAGTCGCCCAGCAGTACGACCGAATCCGCTCCGGCTGCGTCGGCGACGCGAATGACCGTCCCGGCATTGCCCGGCTCGGCCATCTCGACCGGTACGGCCACCAGCCGCGGTGTTCCGGCCAACGCACGGTCGATCGGGACGTCGACCAACTCGGTGACTGCGATCAGGCCCTGTGGAGTGACGGTGTCGGACAATGCCTTCGCAGCACGGTCGGTGATCGGATGAACTCGTGCGCCACCGGCCTCGACGGACGCGATGAGGTCATGGTGGCGCTCGAGGGCATCCGCGGTGAAGAACAGCTCACGAACCAACCGGGACTTCGCGGCCTCGGACACCGCATTGAATCCCTCGGCGAGGAACTGCCCAGTCTTCTTGCGTTCCGCGGCTCGAGCGAGCTTGACGGCCGAAACGACCCGCGGAGTTCGCTCGGTCAGCGAATCCACGGGCCGTTTCGGTGTTGAGTCGTCGTACGTCGACTCGCTCAGGCTGCTTCTCCGGCCGGAGCGTTGACATCGGCAGGCAGTGCAGCCTTGGCGATGGCGACCAGGCTTGCGAACGCCGCAGCATCCGACACAGCGAGCTCAGCGAGGATCTTGCGGTCGACCTCGACGCCCGCGGCCTTGAGGCCCTGGACGAAGCGGTTGTACGTGATGTCGTTGGCCCGAGCTGCAGCGTTGATGCGCGTGATCCACAGCTTGCGGAAGTCACCCTTGCGCGCGCGGCGGTCCCGGTAGGCGTAGGTCAGCGAGTGGAGCTGCTGCTCCTTGGCCTTGGTGTACAGACGTGAGCGCTGTCCGCGGTATCCCTTGGACGCTTCGAGAATCGAACGGCGCTTCTTCTGGGCGTTGACGGCCCTTTTTACGCGTGCCACTGGTAAATCCTGTCGATCTGGGGGCTTGTGAAACCCCGAATGGTAATGGGATGAAGCCGACCGGTACAGGTCGGCGGCCGGTCCAGATCAGATGCCGAGCAGGCGCTTGATCCGCGGTACGTCGGGCTTCTTGACGACGGCAACACCATCGAGGCGACGAGTCACCTTGGTGGGCTTGTGCTCGAGTAGGTGGCGACGGCCGGCCTTCTGGCGCAGGATCTTGCCGCTGCCGGACACCTTGAATCGCTTCTTGGCACCACTGTGGGTCTTCTGCTTGGGCATGAAATCCTCTTCTTCTGTAATAGCTCTTCGGTGTTGCATGGCACAGCCGTACATCGCTACGGAAAACCTGTGCACCGAAGCAGGTGTAGGGCTGTCTTACTGGTAGAGCGCGAGGCTCAGTTGGTCTGCGCCGGAGTAGCCGGAGCTGCTACGGCCGGTGCCTCGGCAGCCGGGGCTGCGTCGGCGGGCTGTTCCGGCGCGGGGGCCGGTGCGCGCTGCGCGGGCGGAGCCGCTGCGCTCTCCTGTGCCTTGACGCGAGTCTTGGCACCCTTGTGCGGTGCCAACACCATCGTCATGTTGCGGCCGTCCTGCTTGGCCGAGGTCTCCACGAAGCCGAGCTCCGCGACGTCCGCGCCCAGGCGCTGCAGCAGACGGAAGCCGAGTTCGGGACGCGACTGCTCGCGGCCACGGAACATGATGGTGACCTTGACCTTCGAGCCGGCTTCGAGGAAGCGAACGACGTTGCGCTTCTTGGTCTCGTAGTCGTGCGCATCGATCTTGGGACGGAGCTTCTGCTCCTTGATGACGGTGAGCGTCTGGTTCTTGCGCGATTCGCGCGCCTTCTGCGCAGCCTCGTACTTGAACTTCCCGTAGTCCATGATCTTGCAGACCGGCGGACGTGCGTCGGGAGCTACTTCTACAAGATCGAGGTCGGCTTCGAGAGCCAAGCGGAGTGCATCTTCAACACGCACGATCCCCACCTGTTCACCGCCCGGTCCGACAAGCCGGACCTCGGGAACTCGGATGCGATCGTTGATGCGGGTCTCAGTGCTGATGGGGCCTCCTAGGTAGGGCGGTGTGGTGTGTAACCCGACCGCCTGCCACTGGCACAGCCCGTCGCCGTCGATCCTCGACATCCCCCGCAGCGGTACGAACCGCTGCAACGAAAAAACCCTGCTCTCGGTGTGATCCGATAGCAGGGCCCGATGTCGACCGGTCGATCCGCACGACAACTGTCGTCGTACAGTCTCCTCACTGGGAGGAAGCACGGGGAAACCTGTGAGGATCTCCATCGTGCGACCGGACCGGAAGTAGCTTGTTGAAGGCTACGTGCCGGTGGGAGTCGGGCTCCACTTGCTGCCTCCGTGCGGTGAACTCCATCGAGGAGCGCACGCCGAAGACGGTCGTCGAGTCACACTACCAGCCGATTCGAGAAACCGACAATCGAGCCCGATCGCCCCCGATACCGTCGGCACCCGATTCTCCCGGCTGCAGGCGGCGTGGGATTCTCGTAGGCATGACCAGCTCCCCCACTCCCGCCGATGGCGATCCCGCGGGTGCCGACCCAGTCGGCACCGAGCCCGAAGTCCGTGAACTCGCCGAGGTCCCCGCGGTCGAGGTCATCAGCCGCGCTGCGGTGATGCTGATGAGTTCCGCAGCCGAGAAGTTGGGACTGTCGGAGCCGGATCCCGCGGAGAGCCCCTACCTGGACCTCGACGAGGCACGACGCGTCATCACCGCATTGGCAGGCCTGGTCACCGCGTCGGTGGAATACCTCGGCCCCCATGCCGGACCCATTCGCGACGGGCTGCAGGCGCTGCAGCGCGCATTCCGGGAAGCGTCGGCCCACCCGGACGAGCCAGGAAAGGGCCCGGGCGAGAAGTACACCGGTCCGGTGCACTGAGCAGAACACCAGCGAAGTCGATACACACGCACGAAGCCGCATCCGGTGAGCACCGGATGCGGCTTCGTCGTTCACGCGGTGTGAATCGGTCTGCTGTCCTCCATCTGACTGCTGCGCTTATCGGACGGCGGCGACCTTGCGAGGCCTGCGCTTCTTCGGAGCCGCCTTCACCGGCGGAGCGACGACCGACTCACGGGTGAGCGCCTCCTGCAGGAACTTGCCGGTGTAGCTCTCGGAAACCGCCGCCACGGCCTCCGGATCCCCTTGCGCCACAACCATTCCGCCACCGGAACCACCTTCGGGGCCCATGTCGATGACCCAGTCCGAGACCTTGATGACGTCGAGATTGTGCTCGATCACGATCACCGTGTTGCCCTTGTCCACGAGGCCGTTCACGACGCCGAGCAGCTTGCGAATGTCCTCGAAGTGCAAGCCGGTGGTCGGTTCGTCGAGAATGTATACCGTGCGGCCGGTGGACCGCTTCTGCAGTTCCGCGGCCAGTTTGACGCGTTGTGCCTCGCCGCCGGACAACGTCGTTGCCGGTTGGCCGAGGCGGACGTACCCGAGACCGACCTCGACGAGTGTCTTGAGGTAGCGGTGGATCGAGGTGATGGCCTCGAAGAAGTCGGCAGCCTCCTCGATCGGCATATCCAGGACCTCGGCGATGGTCTTGCCCTTGTAATGGACTTCGAGTGTCTCGCGGTTGTACCGCGCACCCTCACAGACCTCGCACGGAACGTAGACGTCCGGCAGGAAGTTCATCTCGATCTTGAGTGTGCCGTCTCCCGAGCAGGCCTCGCACCGGCCGCCCTTGACGTTGAACGAGAATCGACCGGGCTGATAGCCGCGCACCTTGGCCTCGGTGGTCGCCGCGAACAGCGTGCGAATCTTGTCGAACACCCCGGTGTAGGTGGCGGCGTTCGAGCGCGGCGTGCGTCCGATCGGCGATTGATCCACCCGTACGAGCTTGTCGAGCTGATCGAGTCCGTTGATGCGCGTGTGCCGACCGGGAACCTGACGGGCACCGTTTAGCTTGTTGGCCATCACCGTCGCGAGGATGTCGTTGACGAGTGTGGACTTGCCCGAACCCGACACCCCGGTGACCGAGGTCAGCACGCCGAGCGGGAAGCTGACGTCGATGTCGCGGAGATTGTGCTCGCGGGCACCGACCACAGTGACCTGACGCTTCTTGTCCACGACACGACGGGTGTCGGGCAGCGGAATCTCCATCCGCCCGGACAGGTACGCACCGGTCAGCGATTCCTCGTTGGTCAACAGGTCCTCGTACGAACCGCTGTGCACGACGCGTCCGCCGTGCTCACCCGCCAACGGACCGATGTCGACGATCCAATCCGAGGTGCGGATGGTGTCCTCGTCGTGCTCGACGACGATCAACGTGTTCCCGAGGTCGCGCAACCGCGTCAACGTGTCGATGAGCCGACGGTTGTCGCGCTGGTGCAGTCCGATCGAGGGCTCGTCGAGGACGTAGAGAACGCCGACGAGTCCCGACCCGATCTGGGTGGCGAGTCGAATGCGTTGGGCCTCGCCGCCGGACAGCGAGCCGGCGGTCCTGGCCAGTGACAGGTATTCCAGACCGACGTCCAGCAGGAAGCCGAGGCGAGCCTGCACCTCCTTGAGGACCTGACCTGCAATTGCTTCCTCACGGCGACCGAGAGTGAGGCTGTTCAGGAAATTTGCGGTGTCGGCGATCGACAACTCGCACACCTCGGCGATCGACTTCGGCCCGAAGTCGCCCGCTGCGATCGTCACCGACAGGATCTCGGGCCGCAGCCTGGCACCGTTGCAGGTGGGACACGGCACGTCGCGCATGTAGCCGTCGTAGCGTTCCTTCATCTGCTCGGACTCGGTCTGCTCCAACCGGCGGTGCAGGAACGGCATCACGCCCTCGAACTCGGCGTAGTACGACCGCGTGCGGCCGTAGCGGTTCTTGTACTTCACGTGCACCTGGTGATCGCTGCCCTCGAGGACCGCACGCTTGACCTTGGCGGGCAACTTGTTCCACGGCGCATTCAGGTCGAAACCCATGGCGTCGGCGAGCCCGGACAGCAGGCGGCCGAAGTACTCCGACGTCTGGCCCATGGACCACGGTGCGATGGCACCGTCCGCAAGGCTGAGATCGCCGTCGGGAACGACCAGCTCCGGGTCGACCTCCTTACGCACGCCGAGCCCGACGCAATCCGGGCACGCACCGTACGGCGAGTTGAAGGAGAACGACCGAGGTTCGAGATCGTCGATGGACAACGGGTGACCGTTGGGGCAGGCGAGCTTCTCGGAGAACCTGCGCTCACGGTCCGATGCATTCTCGTCACGGTCGACGAAATCGAGCACCACGATGCCGTCGGCCAACCGAAGGGCGGTTTCCACCGAGTCGGTCAGACGTTGCTTCGAACTCGACTTGACGGTCAGACGGTCGACGACGACCTCGATGTCGTGCTTCTCCTGCTTCTTGAGCACCGGCGGGCTCGTGAGCTGATGCACGACGCCGTCGACGCGAACACGCGAGTAGCCCTGGGTGTTCAGCGAGTCGAACAGGTCGACGAACTCGCCCTTGCGGGTGCGCACCACAGGGGCCAGGACCTGGAACTTCAGGCCCTCCTCCATGTCCAGCACCTGATCGACGATCTGCTGCGGAGTCTGCTTCGCAATCTGCTCGTTGCACACGGGGCAGTGGGCCGTTCCCGCACGCGCGTACAACAGACGGAGGTAGTCGTAGACCTCGGTGATGGTGCCCACCGTCGATCGCGGGTTGCGGTTGGTCGACTTCTGATCGATGGAGACCGCAGGCGAGAGGCCCTCGATGAAGTCGACGTCCGGCTTGTCCATCTGGCCGAGGAACTGCCGCGCGTATGCGGACAACGACTCCACGTAGCGGCGCTGACCTTCGGCGAAGATCGTGTCGAAGGCGAGGGACGACTTGCCCGAGCCGGACAGACCCGTGAACACGATCAGCGCATCCCGAGGCAGGTCGATGTCGACTCCCCGCAGATTGTGCTCCCGTGCTCCTCGCACTATCAGGCGATCCGCCACTGTGTTCCCTTCTTTCCTAACGAGCACGTCCAGCCGAGTTGCTGCGGGGCGCAGCACTGCACGACCTTCGAGTCGCGTGATGAGCGTGTGGTGCCGACGCACCGGTCACACGTCGTGTAACCGTGGACCCCACGTCGAAAACCTGTTGTGGTGAGGGACGAACCTCACGCAGTAGCAATGGTAGATCCAGGCACCGACACACTTTTCCACGTGCGCGACCCCGACGCCCCTCGTGCCGTCGACGACGGTAGCGTCCTCGAAATGGACGAGCACCTCATGGTCATCGATGACAACTACACCGGCGTCGTCTCTCAGAGTTCGCAGCCGCAGCGGCGAACGGTTCCCGGAGCGACGATCACGAAGATGTCGGTCGGCCCCATGGACAACAACACCTACCTTGTCGTCTGTTCCGCAACAGGTCACTCGGTGCTGATCGACGCCGCCAACGAGGCCGACCGCATCTCGTTGCTCATCGACCAGAACGCGCCGACCCTCACACTCATCGTGACGACTCACCAGCACGCCGACCATTGGCAGGCGCTGGCGGACATCGCGGGCGGTACGGACTCGCCGACCGCAGCCCACGAACTCGATGCCGGCCCGTTACCGGTGGCTCCGAACCGCCTGCTTGCCGATCGGGACACCGTGTCGGTGGGCGAGCTCACGTTCGATGTGGTGCACCTGACCGGGCACACCCCCGGCTCCATCGCACTCGCGCTGACCGATGTCGACGGCGCTCGCACCCACCTCTTCACCGGAGATTCACTCTTTCCCGGTGGCGTCGGCAAGACGGGCAGCCCCGAGGATTTCGCCCACCTGCTCGACGACGTGACGGCGAAATTGTTCGACCGCTTCGACGACGAGACCGTCGTCTACCCGGGCCACGGAAGGGACACGACGCTCGGTGCCGAGCGCCCTCACCTGGACGAATGGCGCGCACGGGGTTGGTGACGATCGGCGTGCTTGAGACCGTGAACCACGGGGTATGAATAGTGTGACAAAAGGACGCACGGCGGTAGGTTTTCGGACCGCCGTGCTGCCCTGGTTCCACCGCCGATGACACGAGAAACTACGCAGGAGGCTGTCAATGCTGGTCCGCCGTATCGCCCGTCCGCTGATGTCTACGATCTTCATCGCAGGGGGCGTCGACGCACTCCGTAATCCCACCGGCAAGGCGCAGGTCGCCACTCCGCTGATCGAACAGGGCAAGGACGTCCTCCCCAACGAGGTCACCGCGAACGTGCCGAGCGACCCGGAGACGCTGGTCCGTATCAACGGCGGAATCCAGGTCGCGGGCGGCATCCTGCTGGCCACCGGCAAGGCACCGCGCATCGCCTCGCTCGCTCTCGCCGGAAGTCTCGTACCGACGACGCTCGCCGGGCACGCCTTCTGGAACGAGACCGACCCGGAGGCCAAGGCCGCGCAGCGTATCCACTTCTTCAAGAACCTGAGCCTGCTCGGCGGACTGCTCATCGCAGCCGTCGACACCGAGGGCAAGCCGTCCGTCGCATGGCGTAGCAAGCGGGCAGCACGCCGCGCGCAGGAGACCGTCGTCTCGGCACTGCCGGGGCACTCCACCCACGAGACCGGTGAGCGTGTCAAGGAAATCGCGTCCATCGCCGCAAGCCGCAGCGCCGATCTCGCCGAGGCTGCACAGCCGAAGCTGGCCAAGTTCGCCGACGTCGCCCAGCCCAAGTTGGCCAAGCTCGCCGACATCGCTACCGACAAGGGCTCGGAGCTGGCCGAGGTCGCTCAGCCGGCATTGAACCGCTGGGCTCACCTGGCCGCCGACAAGGGTTCCGTGCTCGCCGAGGAAGCACAGAAGCGTGGATCCAAGCTGGCCGAACTCGCCGCCGACCGCGGTAGCGACTTGGCCGACGAGGCACAGAAGCGCGGCTCCAAGCTCGCCGACAAGGCCGCGCACCGCGGAACCGACCTGGCAGAGCTCGCGCAGAAGCGCGGGTCCAAGCTCGTCGACGTCGACGTTGCCGCTGATCGCCGCAGCGAATTGGCCGACGTCGCGCAGAAGCGCGCGTCCAAGCTCGCCGATCTGGCTGCCGAGAAGGGGTCCGTCCTCGCCGACGAAGCGCAGAAGCGCGGAGCCACGTGGGCCGATCTGGCGTCCGATCGCGTCGAGACGCTGAGCAAGCGCGCCCGCAAGCGTGCCGAGAAGCAGAGCAAGGAACTCGAGAAGGTGACCGAGCAGGCTCGCGCCAAGCTCGAGAAGCGAGTTGCCAAGGCTCAGAAGAACTTGGACAAGAAGCTGCAGCAGTACGCGAAGTAATTTCTCGCCGACAGCCGCACAGCGACGTTCGCGTAGACGGCCCTGCCCCGGAACCAGCGGTTCTGCGGCAGGGCCGTTGTGCGGCGTAGACTGCTCTGGCTGATTTCGAGGCGATATCTTCGCCTCGGCCGAACTCCCGAGGAGACCCTTTGCCGGACGACGGCCACACATCGAGCGACTCCGTCGTGCCGCTCGAAGAAGACTTCGAGCAGGCGCATCTGACGCGGCTGTACACGCAGCTCGACGCGTTACGCGAGTACGCCGCGAACCGATTGCGCGCAGTTCTGTTGGAGACCGGCGGCACCCCGCAGGCCCGTAGCGAACGCGAATCGTTCAACCAGATGTACACCGAGGACATCGCCAAGTACGACGCTGCCGAGAACGGACTGTGCTTCGGACGCATCGACCTCGATCCCGATTCTCTCGACCCCAAGGTCGACGACCGGCCCGAGCGCTACATCGGCCGCGTGGGAATTCTCGACGACAAGAACGACTACGAGACGCTGCTGTTGGACTGGCGAGCACCGATGGCCCGGCCGTTCTACCTGGCGACACCCGCCGCACCCGAAAACGTGTTGCGGCGCAGACATATTCGCACCCGTGGTCGTCGAGTGACGTCGATCGCCGACGAATTCCTCGACCTGAACTCCGCCCGATCTTCGAGCGATGCCGCCGTGGCAGGCGGCGTCGCAAGCGAAGGCGCGCTGCTCTCGGCACTCGATGCCGCACGTACCGGTCAGATGAACGACATAGTCGAGACGATCCAGAGCGAGCAGGACGCGATCATCCGATCGCAGCATCGCAGTGTGTTGGTGGTTCAGGGCGGACCGGGCACCGGCAAGACAGCCGTCGCGCTGCACCGCGCCGCCTACCTGCTCTACACCTACCGCCAGCAGCTCGGTAAGAGCGGCGTGCTGATCATCGGACCCAACGCCACGTTCCTCGATTACATCGGGCAGGTGCTGCCGTCACTCGGCGAGACGGGAGTGCTGCTGTCCACGATCGGCGATCTCTACCCGGGAGTCCGTGCACAACGTGAGGACTCGGCCGTGGCGACCGAGGTCAAGGGCAGGCTGTCGATGGTCGAGGTGCTGACCCAAGCGGTACGCGACCGTCAGGAAGTCCCCGCGCAGCCCCGTCGACTGAAGTTCGACACCTACGACATCACGCTCGATCGCAAGATCGTCACCAGGGCTCGCGGTCGCGCCCGCTCGTCCCGGCGACCGCACAACCTGGCTCGGCCGCTGTTCGTGTCCTCGGTCATCGACCAGTTGGCCAACCAGTTGGCAGCGAAACTCGGGCAGAACCTCGTCGACGGGTCCAGCCTGCTCAGCGCCGACGACATCGCGGATATGCGCGACGAGATGCGCGAGGACCAGGACGTCATGGCCGCCGTGGACGAACTGTGGCCGGATCTGTCTCCCCAGCAGGTTCTCCGTGACCTTTTCGCATCTCCCGAGAAGATCGCCTCGGCGGCACCGGCACTGGATGAGGTAGAGCGTGAGGCCCTCGTTCGTCGGGGCCACGGTTTCTCGTCGGCCGACGCTCCCCTGCTCGACGAACTCGCCGAACTGCTCGGCGTCGACGACGCAGCCGAACGTGAACAGGCACAACGTCAATGGCGCGGTCAGATCGCCGATGCCCAGGGCGCCCTGGACATCCTGACCGGTTCGGCACCTCAGGACCTCGAGGACGAACTCGATCCGGAGATCCTGATGGCCTACGACCTCATCGATGCCGATCAGCTTGCGCGACGGCAGAATTCGGGTCAACGACTGACAACCGCCGAACGGGCCGCCGGTGACCGAACGTGGACCTACGGTCACGTGATCGTCGACGAGGCGCAGGAACTCTCTGCGATGGCGTGGCGAATGGTGATGCGGCGCATACCGAATCGGTGGATGACCCTGGTGGGCGATACGGCGCAGACCGGTGATCCCGCTGGGACCTCGTCATGGGGTTCGGTTCTCGAACCGTATGTGGCCAAACGCTGGAAGCGAACCGAACTGACGGTGAACTACCGAACCCCGTCCGAGATCATGGCCGTGGCACACGATGTGTTGGCTGCCATCGATCCCGAGCAATCCGAGCCGCGGTCCATTCGCAGCACCGGAGCGCGACCGTGGGCCCAACGAGTGGCAGCGGAAGATCTGGTCACCGCGGTGGAGAAGCGAGTGGCTGATCACCCGCGCCCAGGCCTGAGCGCCGTGCTGGTTCCCGCAGGCCACGTCGACCGATTCCGCCATCTCGCATCGGAACTCGTCACCGTGTCGACGGTCAAGGATGCCAAGGGACTCGAGTTCGACTCGGTGCTGATCGTCGAACCCGGTGCCATCGTGGCCGCCTCGGTCAAAGGTATGAACGATCTGTATGTGGCGCTCACACGAGCCACGCAGCGACTCGGCGTAGTGCACGTGAACGCACTACCGGGTGAACTCTCGGCGCTGCTGCCGTTCGAGCCGGAAGCCTAGAGAACCGCACACACCAACGGCCCGCTCCGTCGATTCGACGGAGCGGGCCGTTGGTCGAGCGGGGTGAAATCAGCGGACGGTATGCACGATCAGAACATCGCAGGTGGACTTGCGAGCGGCGTCCGACGGAACCGATCCCAACAGGCGGCCCGTCAACGAGTTCAGACCGCGGTTGCCGACGACGAGAAGGTCACCCTTCACCTCGTCCACGAGTGCCAGCAACGACTCGACGGGAGCGCCGACGATCGCCTTCTCCTCGATGTTCTTCGCACCGGCCTTGGTGGCGTGCTCGCGCGCCGTGCGCAGAATCTCACGCGTCGGTGCCGATCCGGTGATCTGGTAGGCGTCCTCGCGCAATGCGTCGGCGGCAGCGGACGTGTCCTTCGGATCGGCCGGGTAGTACGCGCAGGCGATCACCAGAGTGGCATCGGCGTCTCCCGCCAGAGCCGCGGCCTTCTCCACTGCCCGCAATGACGATTCGGAGCCATCGGTCCCGACGACGACGGTGCGGTAGGCGCTCATTCATTCCTCCATTTGTCGGTCACACACAGGTGTGACACTTCTGGTCGAACTCGATTGGTGCAAGTCACAGGACCGAAAGACGTGGTCCGGGGACTGATTCGCTGACATTAGCCGGAACCGGCCGATCGGCACGTGAACTTGGGGAACAACACGATCCGCGCCACTCACATACATTGGTTTCCATGCCGATTCCCCGCCCGCCACTGTCGAGACGGGCCATGACTGTCGGTGCCGCCGTGATTGCGGTTCTGGCGGTAGCCGCCCTCGCATTCGTGTTCCTCCCCCAGGATTCGAGCGCCGACACATCCACGCGTGATGCGCGCATCACGCTACCGGACGGCCCCGGGTCGACGGGCACCGTCGACATCGACGCCCGTCTCTACGTCCCCGCCGTCACCCCCGCGCCGACGGTACTGCTCGCCCACGGCTTCGGCGGCAGCAAGGACTCGGTCGATGGTGAGGCACGTGACCTCGCGGCGCGCGGGTACACCGTCCTCGCCTACAGCGCACGTGGGTTCGGCGACAGCACGGGTTCGATCTCGATCAACGACCCCGATCGCGAAGTCGCCGACGCTCGCGGACTCATCAACTGGCTCGCCGAACAACCGGAGGTGGAACTCGACGCTCCCGGCGACCCGCACGTCGGTGTCGCCGGCGGATCGTACGGCGGCGCACTGGCACTGAGTGCAGGCGGCACCGACCCCCGGATCGATTCGATAGCCGCAGCGATCACCTGGAACGACCTGGGTCAGGCTCTGTTCCCCAATTACGGCGTCACCTCCGCCGAGGGCCGAGAAGCCCTCGGCGACACCGTCACTCCCGCAGCTGCCGAATACGGCGGACCCGGCGTGCTCAAGCGCGGCTGGGCCGGGGTGTTCTTCGGAGTGGGCGCAGCGAGTCCAGCGCCCGGCGGCAGCGGCGACGATGGCACCGATTCCGGCACCGCACAGGGCACCTCGGCCTGCGGACGGTTCGCACCCGAGTTCTGCGACGCCTACACCCAATCCGCAGTGACCGGAATCCCCAGCCAACAACTCCTCGATCTGCTGACCGCCCACTCGCCGGTCGCGGTGGCGTCGAACATCATCGCACCGACCCTGTTGGTTCAGGGCACCCAGGACACGCTGTTCGGTCTGGATCAGGCCGACGCGACAGCCCGTCAGATCGCCGCTGCAGGTGGGAACGTCACCGTGCGATGGTTCGACGGCGGCCACGACGCCGGCGGAACGGACGGCACGAGCGACCGGGCCATCGCCGACTTCTTCGACCAGACGCTGAAAGGCACCTCCACTCCGACCGGAAGCACACCGTTCGTCTACTCGACTCAGCGTGCAGCCGACGAACGCGGCGGCGACCGTGACCGCCGATTGACGGCTCCTGCCTACCCGGGACTGACCTCCGCATCCGATCCCACGGAGACCGAATCGGTGACATTCGCTCCCACTGCGGAGAACCAGTCGATCATTCGCCCACCCGGAGCGTCGCCGTCGGCGATCTCGTCGATCCCCGGTTTGGGCTCGGTGCTTTCGACTCTCGGATCGACCGGGGCCGGAGCAGCCCTGACCGCGGACCTGCCGGGCCAGTCGGCAACGTTCACCAGCGATCCCGTCGATTCGTCCGTGACGATCACCGGCGCCCCGCGGGTGAACCTGCGCGTGGCGTCGCTGGCCTCACCCGGTCAAGCGGTCCTGTTCGCGAAGCTGTACGACGTCGCACCGAACGGCACGAGAACGCTTCCGGGCGGGGCGGTCTCGGCGATCCGCCTGCCCGATACCGAGGGCATCGATCCCGTCGACGTCACCGTTGCGCTGCCTGGCATCAGCTACACCGTGCAGCAGGGTCATCGCCTCGAACTGAGCATCTCCACCACCGATCAGGCCTACGCCGTTCCGCTCGAACCCGCGCAGTTCAGCGTGGCCATGACCGACAACACCATTGCGTTGCCCACGGTCCCCGCAGAGGCGAGCGCCAACAGCACCGTTCCGGTGGCACCGCTGATCGGCATCGGGATCGTCCTGCTCGCGGTCGCTGGTGCGATCGTGGCCGGAGTCGTGCGGACCAGACGCCGCGCGGTCGCCGAAGTGGATGACAGTCTGATCGACACTCCACTGGTGATCACCGATCTGGCCAAGACGTACTCCAACGGCTTCCGCGCAGTCGACGGCGTCAGTTTCGAGGTGAAGCAGGGCCAGGTTCTGGGTCTCCTCGGGCCCAACGGTGCAGGTAAGACCACGACCCTGCGCATGTTGATGGGCCTGATCACTCCCACCGGTGGCGACATTCGGGTCTTCGGCCACAAGGTGACGCCCGGAGCGCCGGTGCTGTCGAGGTTGGGCTCGTTCGTCGAGGGATCCGGCTTCTTGCCGCACCTGACCGGAACGCAGAATCTGCGGCTGTACTGGGAAGCGACCGGCCGCCCGATCGAGGACGCTCATCTCGAGGAAGCCCTCGAGATCGCAGACCTCGGCACCGCGATCGAACGCAAGGTCAAGTCGTACAGCCAAGGCATGCGGCAGCGGCTCGCGATCGCCCAGGCCATGCTGGGGCTGCCGGATCTGATGGTCCTCGACGAACCGACCAACGGACTCGACCCACCGCAGATCAGGACGATGCGGGATGTGCTGATCAACTACGCGAAGACCGGTCGAACCGTGTTGGTGTCGAGCCATCTGCTCGCCGAAGTGGAGCAGACCTGTACCCACGTGGTCGTCATGAATCGCGGATCGGTGATCAGTTCCGGCACTGTCCGCGAACTGACCGCGGCCGGCGGACAAACGGAGATCAGGGTCGACGACGCCACCCGCGCGCAGTCGGTGCTCGACGCCTCCGGCCACGACGGTGCAGTGATCGTCGACGACGGCACGGTGACCGTCGACCTGACCGACGCGGATTCCGCCGTCGTGATCAGGGAGCTCGTCACCGCAGGGGTCTCGGTGCGCGGATTCTCGCAATCGACGCGCCTCGAAGATGTGTTCCTCGACCTCGTCCACAAAGACACCCCACGGTCCGACACCAGCAAGGATCGCTCATGAGCACCACCCACGCAGACGGGCGCGCTGCCGGATACACCGGCGGCAGCACCTTGCCGTTCCGTACCGAGTTGCGCAGGCAACTCGGACGTCGCCGCACTCAGCTGGCCATCGGCTTCCTGGCCCTGCTTCCGGTGATCCTGGCCATCGCCTTCACCGTCGGCAGCTCGAGTGCGGACTCCGATGCCGACGGGCTCATCGAGCTCGGCACTCGCGGAGGCATGAACTTCACCGTCTTCGCTCTGTTCATGTCCGTGGGATTTCTGCTGATCGTGGTGGTGGCCCTGTTCTTCGGCGACTCGGTTGCCAGCGAAGCCTCGTGGTCCAGCCTGCGATACCTGCTGGCCATTCCCGTGCCCCGGAGTCGACTGCTGACGCAGAAGGCATTGGTGTCGGCCACGCTGTCCAGTGCTGCGATCCTGGTGCTCGTCGGGGTGTCCCTGTTGATCGGCACCGTGATGTACGGGGCGGAGTCGCTCATCACGCCGCTGGGTGAGGGACTGCCCTACGGCACCTCGCTGGTGCGGCTACTGATCGCGGTCGCGTACATCAGCATCAACCTGCTGTGGGTCGCCGGCCTGGCGATGCTGCTGTCGGTGCTCACCGACGCCCCTCTCGGGGCCGTCGGCGGCGCAGTGATGACGTCGATTCTGATGCAGATTCTCGATCAGATCACGGCACTGGGATCACTTCGCAACTACCTGCCCGGGCACTACGCCAATTCCTGGATCGACGCATTCGGCACGAGCATCGGCTGGAACGACATGGTGGTCGGCTCGTTCTCGGCCATCACGTACGCGGCGCTGTTCGGGTTGATCGCGTGGCGACGTTTCGGCACCAAGGACATCACCAGCTGAGGTGGCCTACTTCCTCTTGATCGCGGGCCCGAAGACGCCTTCGGGAATGACGCCCGCACCGACGATCGTCTCGCGCCACGGCGTCGCGAGCGAGACCAGCCGAGCGGCACCGTCCTCGCCGAGGGCGGCCCACGGCGCAACGGCGAGGTCGTTGGTGATGTCCTCGACCAACGTGCGGAGATCCTTCCCGTCCTGAGTCAGCGCACCGTCGGACGAGAGCAGCTCTCGGTCGGCCAGAGACGCGATCGCCCCGTCCCACTGCTCGGTCGACCATCCGCGACGCTTGCGCGCGAACTCCTTCTCGAAGCCGTATCCGGTGGCGGTATGGGTGATCAGCGCGTCGAGACCGCTCAGGCCCGCCGTCTGCAGCGCCGCGATGTGACCGTCACCGCGGTATTCGCGGATCAGAGTCAGGGCGTGCCACAGCACCAGATGCGGCGCAGTAGGCCAGTCGAGCTCGGCATACGCGGCGTACAGGGGTCGACCGTCGTCACCGGGAATTCCACGGGCCGCGATCGATGCCAGTTCTGCGGCCTCGGCCATGTCCGCGGACGTCAGAACGTCGGGGCCGAGCAGTCGACCGAAGGCGGCATCGAGAGTGGCGTACCGGATGGCCATGATCTCGTCGGGGGACGCGATGTCCCAGGCAGCCGGGATGAGCGGTGCCACCAGCTCTCGGTTGAAGTTGTAGAACGTGGCGGTGACGACACCTGCGCCGACCCGCCCCAGAGGCGCTGCCCGGCCCGCGAAATAGCAGGCCCGCGGCGGCAACCCGGCGGCGACGAGCGCGTCCTGCGTCTCCGGAAGGAAATAGGTCATCGAGTGAATCAGTTCGAGCGCGCGAGAGCTGCGGCCGGCGGTGGTTGCGTCCATCGCTGAACCGTATCGCGTCTCCAGCCCGTCCTATTTGAGCCCGGCCGCATCCATCCCGCGCAGTTCCTTCTTCAGATCCTGGATCTCGTCGCGCAGTCGGCCGGCGAGCTCGAACTTGAGCTCGCGTGCCGCGTTCATCATCTGATCGGTCATGTTCTTGATCAGATCGGCCAGCTCGGCGCGCGGCATCGACGACACGTCCTGACCCTCGTACACACCGGAGCTGACCGACCTGCCCGCTTCGCCCTGCGCTCGGCGACCCCGGCTGGCGTTGCGACCGGATCCACCGACTTCGACGACGGAATCGGTGTCCTCGGCTTCCTGATACACCTGGTCGAGAATGTCGGCGATCTTCTTGCGCAGCGGCTGCGGATCGACGCCTCGCTCCTTGTTGTACGCGATCTGCTTCTCACGCCGACGCTCGGTTTCCTCGATCGCGTAGGTCATCGAATCGGTCATCTTGTCGGCGTACATGTGGACCTCACCGGAGACGTTTCGCGCGGCACGGCCGATGGTCTGGATGAGGCTGGTACCGCTGCGAAGGAAGCCTTCCTTGTCGGCGTCGAGAATCGCCACCAAGGAGACTTCGGGCAGGTCGAGACCCTCACGAAGCAGGTTGATGCCCACCAGCACGTCGTACTCGCCCAGCCGGAGTTGCCGGAGCAGTTCGACGCGGCGCAGCGTGTCGATGTCGGAGTGCAGGTATCGGACGCGAATACCCAGTTCGAGCAGGTAGTCGGTCAGATCCTCCGACATCTTCTTGGTCAGCGTGGTCACCAGAACACGCTCGTCCTTCTCGGCGCGTTCTCGGATCTGATGGACCAGGTCGTCGATCTGTCCCTTGGTCGGCTTGATGACGACCTGAGGATCGACGAGTCCGGTGGGGCGGATCACCTGCTCGACGAACTCTCCCCCGGTCTGCCCCAACTCGTACTTTCCCGGCGTTGCCGAGAGATACACCGTCTGGCCGATCCGCTGCGTGAACTCCTCCCACGTCAACGGTCGGTTGTCGGTCGCGGACGGCAAGCGGAAGCCGAAGTCGACGAGGTTGCGCTTGCGCGACATGTCGCCCTCGTACATGGCCCCGATCTGCGGCACGGTCACGTGCGACTCGTCGATGACCATCAGAAAGTCCTCGGGAAAGTAATCGATCAGCGTGGCGGGCGCGGTGCCCGCGCCGCGACCGTCGATGTGCCGCGAGTAGTTCTCGATACCTGAGCAGAACCCGACCTGCTTGATCATCTCCAGGTCGTATTGGGTCCGCATCCGCAGCCGCTGCGCCTCGAGCAGCTTCCCTTTGCCCTCCAGCTCGGCCAGACGTGCTTCGAGTTCGGCTTCGATGTCCTTGACGGCTCGTTCCATCCGCTCCGGACCGGCAACGTAGTGCGTGGCCGGGAAGATGCGCACCGAATCGACCTTCCGAACGATGTCGCCGGTGAGCGGATGGAGGTAGTACAGAGCTTCGATCTCGTCGCCGAAGAACTCGATGCGAATCGCCAGTTCCTCGTAGGACGGAATGATCTCGACGGTGTCACCGCGAACCCGGAACGATCCGCGGGTGAAGGCCATGTCGTTGCGGGTGTACTGGACGTCCACCAGCAGGCGGAGCAGCGCGTCACGCTGCACTTCGACGTTGACCTCCAGCTCGATCGACCGATCGACGTACGACTGCGGGGTACCGAGACCGTAGATGCACGACACCGACGCCACCACGACCACGTCGCGGCGCGAGAGCAGGGATGCCGTCGCCGAGTGCCGCAGGCGCTCGACATCGTCGTTGACGGACGAGTCCTTCTCGATGTAGGTGTCGGTCTGCGCGATGTACGCCTCGGGCTGGTAGTAATCGTAGTACGAGACGAAGTACTCGACTGCGTTGTTGGGCAACATGTCTCGCAGCTCGTTCGCCAACTGCGCCGCCAACGTCTTGTTCGGTGCCATCACCAGGGTTGGGCGCTGCAGCTTCTCGATGAGCCAGGCAGTGGTGGCCGATTTGCCGGTACCGGTGGCACCGAGCAACACGATGTCCTTCTCGTCCGCCCTGATCCGACGTTCGAGCTCGGCGATGGCGGTCGGCTGATCGCCTGCCGGTATGTGTTCGCTGACGACCTCGAACGCAGGTCCGGTGCGCTCGATTGCGCCCACCGGACGGTGTTCGGAGTGCGCGACAACGGGATGTTCGGATGCAAACGCCATTTCACAAGCGTAGACGCGACCACCGACATGTTCCGTCGGACAGACCAGGGACGCCGGTTCCCGGTAGCTTCTACAGGCATGGTCGCTCACACGTCAGCCGGTGCGCACACCGTCGTTCATGCCCCCAAGCACGAGACGTTCGACCTCGTCGCCAAGACGAACGTGGATCCCAAGGGGTTCGTCCGTGTCGTCGACGAATACCGCGTCGAGCCGTGGGGGCTGTACATGGCCCGCCCGTCGGATCACGCCCATTTCGACTACCTGGAGTCCTGGTTGCTGCCCGCTCTCGGGCTCCGGGCCTCGGTGTTCCACTACCTGCCTGCGCACGCCCGCGATCAGGACTACTACGTCGATATCGGCGAGTACACCGCCGGAACCACCCGATGGACATCCGTCGACCACTATCTCGACCTCAGTGTCCGTACCGGCCGCGATTACGATCTGCTGGACGTCGACGAGTTGTTCGACGCTCGGGTGGCGCAACACCTCGACACCCCCACGGCCGAGCTCGCGCTCGCCAGATCGATCACGGCCATCGAAGGACTGACGCGGCACGACTACGACCTGAACGCGTGGCTCGCGTCCGTCGGAATGCCGACCGAATGGAACGGCAAACCGCCCTGATTCACTACGCCCTGATTCACCCCGGCAAGGTTCACGGGGTCCAGTTCGTCTCCTCCGCCCACTGCCACGCCCGACGGTATGCCACATCGAACCAGGGGGCCTTCGCGTTCTCGTAGGCCTCGATCGCAGATCGGAAGTCGGCGATTCCGGCAGCGGCCTCGGAGGCGCGTCGCTTGATTCCGGAATATTCGGTGGTGATGCTGTCGTCCGCCCGCAGCCAGTCACGAAACAGCAGAGCGAAGGTCTGATTCGGCCAGCCGTCCACCCGAATGTGTACGTTCGCCGGCCGGCCGGGGTCCGCGCTGCCGTGAAAACGCTTGGACCACACGGCCGGATCGGCTTCACCACCGATTCCGTATGCAGGCTTCGGATGGTCGAAGTTGCCGGCCTCTCGCCTAGGGAACCCTGCCACACGCAGCTGCTCGGCGACGGAATCAGCGTCGTCGAGCCCTCGCACGGTGATCTGGATGTCGATGACGTCCTTGGCGTCGAGGCCGGGCACTGCGGTGGAGCCGATGTGGTCGATTCGGACTGCTTTGTCGGCGCAGGCAAGGGCCAGGCGCGAGATGATGCGTCGGGCCTGCGATTCCCACGTGGGGTCGGCCGTCACCTGTTCCGGATGAACACGCGCGATGACCCCATCCCTGATGTTGCGCTCGAAGGGAATCAGACGGTCGTTCCACAGGGCTCGGACCTCGTCGTCGACACTGCCCGGCGCACCGGTGTTGTCGATCCACACGTCTGCCGCGGCTCGGCGCGCATCATCGGTTGCCTGCGCTGCGATCCGCGCGCGAGCGTCGACCTCGGGCATGCCTCGCTGTCCCGTGAGACGACGCACCCGTTCCTCGGCGTCGACCCAGACGATGACCACGAGGTGAAAGAACGGGCCCATCGATCCCTCGACGAGGAGCGGAATGTCCTGCACCACTACTGCATCCGTCGCTGCTCCGTCGATGATCTCGGCGGTGCGCGCACCGACCAACGGATGAACGATGGCGTTGAGCTTCTTGCGGGATTCATCGTCTCCGAATGCCTTGGCCGCCAATGCCGGACGGTCGAGCGAGCCATCGGGTGCGAGAATGTCGGCTCCGAAGGTATCCGTCAGTCGTTGCAGCCCAGGCGTTCCCGGCTCCACGACTTCACGGGCAAGTACATCGGAGTCGACGAGCACTCCCCCGAGTTCGGTCAGCACCTTGGCAACGGTCGATTTTCCGGCACCTATTCCACCGGTCAGTCCCAGTCTCAGCATGCACCCAGTCTGACACTCGAACACGCCGAAGCACACCAGCCTCAAATGCACCGGTTTGGGAGGTCGGTCGGTTATCTTCGACGAGCGCAACCTCGATGTGCCGACCCACAGCTATTGAAAAGGACACCCATGCGAAGCAATCAGATCCAACCGGGTCGGCACCGCCTTGGCATGGATGCAGGCGTCCATTGCATTCTCATCCCGGAAGTAGCCTCGGCGTTGGCCGACCATCGGCGTAACTGGTTCACCAACCTCCTGACCCCCGCCCGCCACAGCTTCGCCACCATGCGCAAGCGGACGACGAGCGTCGGCCAGTGGAGTCCAGCCACCGCCGCGTAGTTCGCACTCCCCCTCCACCATGGACCCGGTTCATCCGAACCGGGTCCATTGTCGTGTCCGCAGAGTCTCTGCTCACCTGATTCGAACGAGAAAGCCCCGGTTCTCACGTGGAGAACCGGGGCTCGGTGTCACACCCTCACGGGCGGACCACTTCTATCAGGCGTTGCCCGACAGCTTCTCGCGAAGTGCAGCGAGCTGCGCATCGCTGGCCAGCGATCCACCGGTCGAGGCCGGAGCCGACGCTGCGGGAGCGTCGCCTTCTGCATCGGCGGGGGCCTGACCCGACTCGGAGGAGTAGTTGGTGTTGGCGGCTTCGGCAGCTTCGTCCTTGGCCGTCTTCTCCATCTGAGCGGTGTGCATCTTGTGGCGACGCTCTGCCTCGGCGTAGCGACCTTCCCACTCTTCACGCTGCTTCTCGTAACCTTCGAGCCATTCGTTGGTCTCGGAGTCGAAGCCCTCGGGGAAGATGTAGTTGCCACCCTCGTCGTACGAGTCGGCCATGCCGTACTTGGACGGATCGAACTCTTCTGCGTAGTCCTCGTTGGCCTGCTTGAGGCTCAACGAAATCCGGCGACGCTCGAGATCGATGTCGATGACCTTGACGAGTGCGTCGTCGCCGACACCCACGACCTGGTCCGGAACCTCCACGTGGCGCTCGGCCAACTCGGAGATGTGCACGAGGCCCTCGATGCCCTCTTCGACGCGCACGAATGCACCGAAGGGAACCAGCTTGGTGACCTTGCCGGGCACGATCTGGCCGATCGCGTGGGTGCGAGCGAACTGGCGCCACGGATCTTCCTGAGTTGCCTTGAGCGACAGGGAAACACGCTCGCGGTCCAAGTCGACGTCGAGAACCTCGACGGTGACCTCGGTGCCGACCTCGACAACCTCGGACGGGTGATCGATGTGCTTCCAGGACAGCTCGGAGACGTGCACGAGTCCGTCGACGCCACCCAGGTCCACGAAGGCACCGAAGTTGACGATGGAGGACACGACGCCCTTGCGGACCTGGCCCTTCTGGAGCTGGTGCAGGAATTCGCTGCGGACCTCGGACTGGGTCTGCTCGAGCCATGCACGGCGCGACAGGACCACGTTGTTGCGGTTCTTGTCGAGCTCGATGATCTTGGCCTCGATCTCCTTGCCGACGTACGGCTGGAGATCGCGGACGCGACGCATCTCGACGAGCGAGGCGGGGAGGAAGCCACGAAGACCGATGTCGAGGATGAGTCCACCCTTGACGACCTCGATGACGGTGCCCTTGACGGCCTCGTCCTTCTCCTTGAGCTCCTCGATCGTGCCCCAAGCGCGCTCGTACTGAGCTCGCTTCTTGGACAGGATCAGACGGCCTTCCTTGTCCTCCTTGGTGAGGACGAGTGCTTCGATCTCATCTCCCACGGAGACGACCTCGTTGGGGTCGACGTCGTGCTTGATGGAGAGCTCGCGGGAAGGAATGACGCCTTCGGTCTTGTAACCGATGTCGAGTAGAACCTCGTCACGATCGACCTTGACGATGGTGCCCTCGACGATGTCACCATCGTTGAAGTACTTGATCGTGGCGTCGATGGCGGCGAGAAAATCCTCTGCGGAGCCGATATCGTTGACGGCTACCTGCGGTGAGGTTGTGGTTGAGGGCATGTGTTGAGTTGCTCCGGACGGGTTGGGTATCGGTTGATGGATGTTCGGTCGGACTTGGTGAAACGTGTGCAGCACGAGCATCTTCGGCGAAACCGTTGCCGGATCCGTATGCGCCGACGTCGAGCGAACCCGACCTGGGCGCAGCATGAACACACTCGCGTTGAACAGGGTACGCGATGCCGCAGTACCAGCACAAACCCGGTTAGAGTCGGCGTGTGACCGATCTTTCCACACCGTCGTCCACTCCCGGCCGCGACCGAATCGATTCGGTCGCGAGCGACCGCGCGAGTCGTATCTGGTGGGATTCCGACGCCGAGAGCTACCACCGTACGCACGGCGCGTTTCTGGGAGTGTCGACCGAATCCGGGGAGTTCGTCTGGTGCCCGGAGGGGCTGCACGAGGGCGACGTGCATCTGCTGGGTGATGTCGCGGGCAAGGACGTCCTCGAGGTGGGCTGCGGCAGCGCACCGTGCGCCCGCTGGCTCGGGACCCAGGGTGCGCACGCGATCGGTCTCGACATCTCGATGGGCATGTTGCAGCGCGGCGTCGATGCCATGGCCGCGGGCGGGTCGACGGTTCCCCTGGTACAGGCCAGTGCCGAGTCCTTGCCGTTCGCCGACGAGCGATTCGACATCGTCTGCTCGGCCTTCGGCGCGGTGCCGTTCGTCGCGGACTCCGCCAATGTGATGAAGGAAGTTGCCCGGGTACTGCGGCCGGGCGGGATCTGGGTGTTCGCGGTCAATCATCCGATGCGCTGGGTGTTCCCCGACGATCCCGGGGTGGGCGGTCTGACCGCGACGATTCCGTACTTCGATCGAACCCCGTACGTCGAGTACGACGCCGACGGGACCCCCAATTACGTGGAGCATCACCGCACGATCGGTGATCGCGTGCGCGAGCTGGTCGCCGCAGGTCTCGAGGTACGCGACATCGTCGAGCCGGACTGGCCGGAGTGGCTCGACCGCGAGTGGGGTCAGTGGAGCCCACTGCGCGGCCAGCTCTTTCCCGGCACCGCAATCTTCAGCAGCCGCAAACCGCTCTGACCGAGAGCGCCGCGATCAACGCCGGTGCACCCGGGCTTCGACGGCCTCGGTGAATGAGCTGGTCGACGCCTGCCCGCCGAGGTCGGCTGTCGCGACCCCGGATTCGACCGTGGCGTCGACGGCGTGTCGGATCCTGCCTGCGGCCGCGGCCAACCGCTCGTCCCGATGCCGCGGGGCGAGCCACTCGAGCAGCATCGCAGCCGACAGGAAGAGCGCCGTCGGATTGGCACGGTTCTTGCCTGCGATGTCCGGGGCCGATCCGTGCGAGGCCTGCGCCATCGCCTGGGTTTCCGAGGAATTGATCGACGGCGCGGTGCCCAGCGACCCGGACAGCTCACCCGTCAGATCCGACAGAATGTCGCCGAACATGTTCTCGGCCACGATGACGTCGTAATCCTCGCCCCGTCGAACCAGGTGCGCCGCGAGCGCGTCGACGTGTTCCTCGGTGACCTCGACGTGCGGAAACTGCTCGCTCACCGCGCGGCACGCATCGCGGAACAATCCCGTCGTCATCGACAGCACGTTGGTCTTGTGCACGATCGTCAGCTTTCTGCTGCGTCGCTCGGCCAACGAGAACGCTTCGCGTGCAATGCGTTCGCAGGCGGCGCGGGTGAACACTCCGACTGCCAGTGCCACATCGGGAGTAGGCATGAACTCCCCGCTACCGACGAACATGTTGCGATCGGCGTAGAAACCCTCGGTGTTCTCCCGCACGACCACCAGATCCATCTGCGGCGACATCGCCCGAACGCCGGGCAGCGCCTTCGCCGGCCGGATGTTGGCGAACAGGTCGAAGTTCTTGCGAATCCGTCCACCCGGGGTCAACTGCGATCGGAACGGCTCCGGATACGACGCGCTGTCGTGCGGTCCGAGAATCCAGCATTCGAGCTCACCCAACCTCGCGAGTGTGGGATTGGGCATCGGCGTTCCGTGCTCGTCGATGGCACCGAGCCCCAGCGGCAGGCGCACCCAGTCGACAGCCGGTCCACCGGCGGCCGCGAGGGCCGCGTCGACCACCCGAATCGTGGCGGGAACGATCTCGTGGCCGATGCCGTCGCCGGTCATGGCCCCGATCCGTAGCGCCGTTGCATTGTGGCCGTCCGTCTGCGACATCATGGCCTCCATGGTGCAGTCCGCAGAACTACTACTCGACTCCGGCCTCGACGCAGCGGTACGCCGCGAGTGGGCGGCGCTGTCCGAAGCCGGACTCCCGAGCCAGAACCGCCACCGCGGTGAGTCGAACCGCCCGCACGTCACCGTCGCGGTGGCGTCGTCGATGCCGGCCGCGGTGGACGACGGCGATGCGGTCCGATTCGATCCGTTCGATGTGCGTCTCGGTGGGCTCGTCGTGTTCGGTGGTCGAACGATCACGCTGGCGCGACTGGTCGTTCCGTCGAGCGAGTTGCTCGATTTGCACGCCCGGCTGCACGAGGTCGTGGGCGAACGTTCGCTCGACCACCTCGAACCCGGCCGATGGACACCGCACGTGACGGTGGCCCGACGGTTGACGGCCGAGGAGGCAGGAGCGGCGGTGCGCCTGCTCTCGGCCGACGTCGACGATCTGGTCGGAACTGCGGTTGCGCTGCGCCGATGGGACGGCGAGGCCAAGCGCGAGTGGCGGATCGGCTGACGCCGGGCATCTCAGAACCGGAAATCGCCGAACTGTGTCACCTCCGCGTGGGTATCGGGAGCGAATCCTGCGACCACGAGGGTGTCGAGGGCCAGGGACAACAACACAACTACCAATACAATTGTCATGCCGCTAGCTTCCAACCTGCGGAGAGTCCGCACGAGTGGCAGTAACGCCACATATCGACGACTTTCTGCCATACTTCTTTTCATGCTGAAACGAGTGGTTGTCGCGCTGATGCCGTTGACCGAACAGTTCGAGCTGGGCGTCGCCTGCGAGGTGTTCGGATTCGACCGCTCGGACGAGGGCCTACCCACCTACGACTTCTCCCTGATCGCAGGTGTCCCCCAACCGATCCGCACCCGCGTCGGTTACACCATCGACGTGCCACACGATCTCGACCGTCTCGACAGCGCCGATCTGATCATCATTCCGGCCGGTGGCACCGAAGCCGCCGAAGACGGTACCTATGTCTGCGGAGTCGGATACAACTCGTCCATCGAGCCGTTACTGGCCAAACTTCGCGCGGCCGTCGACAGGGGTGCCATGGTCGCCAGCCTGTGCAACGGCGCCTTCGTACTCGGCAGAGCCGGGCTGCTCGACGGCAGGCCATGCACGACGCATTGGCGGCACTCCGCCTTGCTGGCCGCGGAATACCCTCTCGCGCAGGTCGATCCGAACGTTCTCTACGTCGACGACGGCAACGTACTCACCAGTGCGGGAACCGCAGCCGGCATCGACCTGTGCCTGCACATCGTGCGCAAATACCAGGGCAGCGTCGTGGCCAACGGGATCGCCCGCCGGATGGTCGTTCCGCCTCATCGTGACGGCGGCCAGGCTCAATTCGTCACCAGTCCCCTGCCCGCCACTCGCACCGAGACTCTGGCTCCGCTGCTGGACTGGATGACCGAGAATCTCGACTCCGAGCTCACCATCGGTCGATTGGCGGCACGGGTGAACATGTCTGCGCGAACCTTCGCCCGCAAGTTCGCGGCCGAAACCGGAACCACACCCGCGCGTTGGCTCAACGACCAACGGGTACTGGCAGCGCAGCAGCTGTTGGAGAACTCCGATCTCCCGATGGATTCGATTGCCGAGGTGGTCGGCTTCGGAAATGCCGCCGCGCTGCGGCAGCACTTCATGCGGTTGCGATGCACCACACCGAACTCCTACCGCCGCACGTTCCGCGCCGCACCCCAGCCCGCCTGACACGCCGCGCTCCGACCCAGCCGGGATGATTCCGGCGAGTAGCTGCGTTGAGACACATCAGAAGCGCAATCAACCGAAAGGGACCGCGTGGCCACTCAGACTTTGACCCAGCAGAATTTCGACGAGATCGTGACGAGCAACGACGTGGTGTTGGTCGATTTCTGGGCGTCCTGGTGCGGACCGTGCCGCCAGTTCGCGCCCACCTTCGAAAAGTCGTCCGACGCGCACCCCGACGTCGTGCACGCCAAGGTCGACACCGAGGCCGAGCAGGGCCTTGCTGCGGCCGCGCAGATCCAGTCGATCCCGACGATCATGGCGTTCCGCGAAGGAATTCTCGTCTACGCACAGCCCGGTGCATTGCCTGCACCGGCGCTCGAGGACCTCGTCGGTCAGATCAAGGCACTCGATATGGACGTCGTGCGCCAGCAGATCGCCGAGCAGGCTCCCGCGGCGGAATAGTTTCTCGTCGCTGTACACGAAGCGAAGGGCCGCTCACCGAATTCGGTGAGCGGCCCTTCGTCGCTACTTCCTGCGCGGCCTCGAATCAGTGCGCGGCGGCGTCCCAGCTGCGGCCGGTGCCGACCGAGACTTCCAAAGGCACCGACAGTTCGATGGCCGAGGACATCTTGTCGCGCACCAGTGCCTCGACTTCCTCACGCTCGGATTCGACGACCTCGAGCACCAATTCGTCGTGCACCTGCAACAGCATTCGTGATTTCAGCGTCGACTCCGCCAGCGATCGGTGCACGTCGATCATCGCGACTTTGATGATGTCTGCGGCGGTGCCCTGGATCGGGGCGTTGAGTGCGGCCCGCTCGGCGACCTCGCGGCGCTGACGATTGTCGCTGTTGAGATCGGGCAAGTAGCGGCGCCTGCCGTACAGCGTGGAGGTGTACCCCACCTTGCGCGCTTCCTCGACGGCGTTGCGCAGGTAGTCGCGGACGCCACCGAACCGCGCGAAGTACGCCTCCATCTGCTGCTTCGCCTCGTCGGTGGAGATCTTGAGCTGCGCGGCGAGACCGAACGCGCTGAGACCGTAGGCCAATCCGTACGACATCGCCTTGACCCGGCGACGCAGTTCGGGGGTGACCTCCTCGATCGGCACGCCGAACGCCCGGGCACCGACGAAACTGTGCAGATCCTCGCCGGTGTTGAACGCCTCGATCAGCCCCTCGTCGCCGGAGACGTGCGCCATGATGCGCATCTCGATCTGGCTGTAGTCGGCGGTGAGCAGGGTGTCGTACCCGGCCCCGACGACGAAGCCGTCACGGATGTGGCGTCCCGCCTCGTTGCGCACCGGAATGTTCTGCAGGTTCGGCTCGGTGGACGACAGTCGTCCGGTGGCCGCGACCGTCTGATTGAACGTGGTGTGAATGCGTCCGTCGTCGGCAACGGATTTCAGCAGGCCGTCGACCGTCACCTTCATCCGCGTCGCGTCCCGGTGATCGAGCAGGAATTTCAGGAACGGATGCTCGGTCTTCTCGAACAACCCTTGCAGCGCATCGGCATCGGTGGTGTACCCGGTTTTGGTCTTCTTCGTCTTGGGCATGTCGAGTTCCTCGAACAGCACCACCTGCAACTGCTTGGGTGACCCGAGGTTGATCTGCTTGTCGATCACGCCGTAGGCGGAGTTCGCGGCCTCGTCCACCTGCGCCGCGAATCCGGACTGCAGTGCGCGGAGGTGATCACCGTTCACGGCGATACCCGTTGCCTCGACATCGGCCAACACCGTCAGCAGCGGCAGCTCCATCTCGGAGAGCAGGGTGGTCGACTCGATGGCGGCGAGCTCGGCGTCCAGCGCATCGGCCAGGTCGATGACGGCCCGCGCCTTGAGAATCTCGCCCTCTGCGAACGCCGCATCGGCGGTGTCCTCGGCATCGAGCAACGACATCTGACCTTCACCCGCATCCTCCACCCGGAGTTCGCGTTTGAGGTAGCGCAACGACAGGTCGTCGAGGTTGAACGATCGCTGACCGGGCCGAACCAGGTACGCCGCCAGTGCGGTGTCGGTGGTCAACCCGTCGAGGGTCCAGCCGCGCCCACGAACCGCATGCAGGGCCCACTTGGCCTCGTGCAGCGCCTTGGGTTGCGCCGGATCGGCGAGCCAGGCGGCGAGTGCCTGCTCGTCGGATTCGTCCAGAGCGGTCGTCGTGACGAACGCCCCCTCACCGTCGGCCGCAGCGATCGCCACCGACGTCGCGTCGCTGTCGAACGGCCGACGCGGGCCGAGGACCGACAGCCCGCTTCGCCGGCCGTCGGCTGCGTGTTCTTCCAGCCATGCGGCGAGTTCGCCCGGCGCGACGATGCCGCCGCGGACGTCGAAACCTTCCTCCGCTTCGGGTTCGACCGACGCGAGAGTCTCGAACAACCGGTCCCGCAGAATGCGGAATTCCAGATCGTCGAACAAGGCGTGGATCTTCTCGCGATCCCACGGAGCCAGTTCGAGCTGATCGGGGGTGTAGGGCAACGGCACATCGCGCACCATCTCGGTGAGCTCGCGGTTGAGCACCACACTCGACAGGTTGGCGCGCAGTGCATCTCCCACTTTGCCCTTGACCTTGTCCACGTTGTCGACGAGAGCGGTGAGGGAACCGTATTCGATGATCCACTTGGTCGCCGTCTTCTCGCCGACCCCGGGAATGCCGGGAAGGTTGTCGCTCGGGTCTCCGCGCAGGGCCGCGAAATCCGGATACTGCGATGGCGTCAACCCGTATTTGGTGGCGACCTCGTCGGGGGTGAACCGAGTCAGATCCGAGACTCCCTTGCGCGGATACAACACCGTGACGTTGTCGGTCACCAGCTGAAGCGCATCGCGGTCGCCGGTGACCACCAGGATGCGGTAGCCGAGCGCCTCCGCCTGGGTCACCAGCGTGGCGATGACGTCGTCCGCCTCGAAGCCCGCCTCTGCCATCACCGGGATACCCATGGCCCCGAGTACGTCCTTGGTGATGTCGACCTGACCGGCGAACTCGTCCGGCGTCTTGCTGCGGTTGGCCTTGTACTCGGGGAACCGCTCTGCGCGGAAGGTCTGCCGCGAGACGTCGAACGCCGCCGCGATGTGCGTCGGCTTCTCGTCCCGCAGCAGATTGATCAACATCGAGGTGAACCCGTACACGGCATTGGTGGACTGACCGCTGGTGGTCTTGAAGTTGTCCGCAGGCAACGCAAAGAAGGCCCGGAACGCCATCGAGTGGCCGTCGATGAGCAGCAACGTGGGCCGTTCCCCACCCGCTTTCGCATCGGTCTCGGCTGCGGGCGCTGCACTTCTGTCCGTTACTGGGCTCACGGTTGACCAGTCTAGGGAGCCGGTCCGACAACTCGTAGCCGGATGCACGCCCCACGACGCGATGGCACTCAGGGCCAGCGTCGCGCACCGCGAAACACAACCGATACTTTCCGGAAATCTCAGTCGCCGATTTTGCGTCGTTTCAGCGGATAGAGTCCGACAATTGCAGGAAACCCACATACCCGTGGCATAACGACAACCGTCCGGAGGACGTGCGTGGCTCCAAATGTTCGATGGACCAGAAAGGTGCAACCGCCGAGGTTGCGCGCAAGATCTGCCGTTCGGCTCTTCCAGCGAACACTCCTACTCGCCGTACTGAGTTCCATTGCCGCGCTGCTGTTCAGTGCGCCGGCATTGGCCCAGGAACCCACCCCCACTCCCCCGGTAGCACCGGGGACCAGTGCCGAACAGGCACCGCCGGCGGACGCGGTCAGCGTCGCCGGATCTCTCAACAACGGTGGCGAACGACTCATCGGCGTCGACGTCGCAGCGCTCGACGCGTCCGGCTCCGAAGTCGCCCGCACCACCAGTGAAACCGGCGGCCGGTGGACCCTCGAATTGTCTCCCGGCACATACACATTCCAGGTCGTTCAGGAAACGCTCCCCGATGGAGTCAGCGTCCAGGGCGAGGTCCAGCGCGATGTGCAGGCCGGGCGTTCCAACACCGTCATCTTCTCGTTCGGTGAGGCCAGAACGGCCACCAGCATTCCGTTCTACGAGAAGTTCGTCCGCACCACGGTCGACGGCTTTCGCTTCGGCCTGGTCATCGCGCTCGCCGCGGTCGGACTCAGTCTGATCTTCGGCACCACCGGCCTGACGAACTTCGCGCACGGAGAACTCGTCACGCTCGGTGCCGTCGCGGCGTGGTTCTTCAACGTCAGTGTCGGGATACAACTGATCCCGGCCACGCTGCTGGCGATCGTCGTGGGAGTCGCGATCGGCTGGCTCAACAACGCCCTGATCTGGCGGCCGTTGCGCAAGCGACGAACCGGCCTCATCGCTCAGCTGGTGGTGACGATCGGCCTCGCGATCGCGCTCCGCTATCTCATCCTGATCTTCTTCTCGGACCGCTCCGAACCCTTCGACGACTACCAGGCTCAGACCGAGAACGACTGGGGTCCACTGTCGATCACCAACGTCAACCTCGCTTGCATCGTCATCAGCATCGTCGTCCTGGTCGGCGTTGCACTGATGTTGCAGCGCACCAAGATCGGCAAGGCCATGCGCGCGGTGGCCGACAACCGGGACCTCGCCGCATCCTCCGGCATCAACGTCGAGCGCGTGGTCACGTTCGTCTGGTGCCTCGGTGGTGGCCTGGCTGCCCTCGGCGGCGTGTTGTTCGGGCTCTCCGAACTCGGCGGGCGCGTCCAGTGGGAGATGGGCTTCAAACTCCTGTTGCTCATGTTCGCCGGCATCACACTCGGTGGACTGGGAACGGCCTACGGCGCATTCCTCGGTTGCGTCATCGTCGGTCTGCTCGTGCAGTGGTCGACGCTGGTCATCAATCCCGATCTCAAATACATCGGAGGGTTGCTCGTCTTGATTCTCATCCTCGTCGTCCGTCCACAGGGCATCCTCGGCTCGCGACAAAGGATCGGGTGACCTTCACATGGATATCATCGGCGCACTTCAGATCTCACTCGCTCAGCTCGTCGGCCCGTCCGCCATCTTCTACGCTCTGCTCGCCATCGGCCTGAACCTGCACTTCGGCTACGCCGGACTGCTCAACTTCGGCCAGATCGGCTTCGCACTGCTCGGCGGATACGGCGTCGGCATCACCACGATCACCTACGAACAGCCGCTCTGGCTCGGCATTCTGGTCGGACTCGCCGCGGCGGGGCTGCTCGCCCTGGTGCTCGGCATTCCGACCCTACGACTGCGAGCCGACTATCTCGCGATCGTCACCATCGCCGCCTCCGAAATTCTGCGACTGGTGTTTCGTTCGACCGCAACGGATTCGGTGACCAAGTCGACCAACGGCATCACCGGCTTCGCCGGCCCGTTCACCAGCATGAGTCCGTTCGAGGGCGGCAAGTCGTACAGCTTCCTCGGCGTGCGCTTCCTGGGCAACGACCTGTGGGCCATGCTCGTCGGCTGGACGCTGGTCCTGCTGCTGTGCGGCGTCGTCTACCTCCTGACGCACAGCCCATGGGGACGCGTACTCAAGGCCGTTCGTGAAGACGAGGACGCTGCCCGCTCACTGGGCAAGAACGTCTTCGTCTACAAGATGCAGGCGCTGGTTCTCGGTGGCGTCATCGGCGGCATGGGCGGTGTGTTCAATGCATTGCAGACCCAGTCCATCAACCCGGACTTCTACTCGACGGCGCAGACGTTCTTCGCCTTCGGTGCCCTGATTCTCGGTGGTGCCGCCACGGTGTTCGGCCCCGTCCTCGGCGCGATGCTCTTCTGGTTCCTGCTGTCCATTCCCGATGCGATTCTGCGACAACTGATCTCCGGCGACGACCCGGTGCTCAACCTCACCGGTGCCCAGGTCGGTGCCACGCGATTCGTGCTCCTGGGAATCCTGATCGCCGTCTTGATGGTGTTCAGACCTCAGGGCATTCTCGGCAACAAGCGAGAGGTTCAACTCAATGCCTGACCCGAGCAAGGATGCCGCCGCACCCGCGGCACCGAGCAAGAAAGCAAGCACCCTCGAATCACGTGCTGCCAAAGCACTGTCGAGTGATCAGCGGTCGGCGTTGTTCGCCGGTGTCGCCAACGAACCCGGATCCCCCAAGCCCGACGCCACCCTCGTGGTCGACGGCGTCTCACGCACCTTCGGCGGCCTGAAAGCCGTCGACGTGGCGCACCTGGAAATCCAGCGTGGCTGCATCACCGGACTCATCGGGCCCAACGGCGCAGGCAAGACCACCCTGTTCAACCTGCTCACGGGATTCGATCGACCCGACACCGGCACGTGGTCGATGGACGGCCAGGAACTGGGCCGGATGCATCCGCACCAGGTGGCACGCAAAGGTGTGGTGCGCACGTTCCAGTTGACCAAGGCGCTGTCGAAACTGACTGTGCTGGACAATGTTCGGCTGGGCGCTACCGGTCAGCGCGGCGAGCGCATGATCAACACGTTCATGCCGTGGACGTGGAAGGCCCAGGAACGTCAGATCACCGAACGCGCCTACGAGCTACTGAGCCGCTTCAAGCTCGACGCCAAGGCCGACGACCTGGCCGGCTCGTTGTCCGGCGGCCAGCGCAAGCTGCTGGAGATGGCGCGTGCGCTGATGACCGATCCGTCGGTGGTCATGCTCGACGAGCCGATGGCCGGAGTCAATCCGGCTCTGACGCAGTCACTTCTGGGACACATCAAGTCGCTTCGCGACGACGGTATGACGGTGGTGTTCGTCGAGCACGACATGGACGTCATCCGCGACATCAGTGACTGGGTGGTGGTCATGGCGCAGGGCAGCATCATTGCCGAGTCCACCCCGGAGGAGCTCTCCAACAACGGAGCCGTCGTCGATGCGTATCTCGGTAGCCATCACGATCAGGCTCTGGAATTCGATGCCGACGGCAATCCGGTCGGAGCCACCGCCGAACTGGCAGAGGCATTGAAGCAGGCCGAGAAAGAGGAACTCGAAGCGGGAGGCGATCTTTCGGAACCGGAGTTCGTCAGCCCAGTGCTGCCCGACGTGGCCGAGGGCGGCTCACACCGGGCCAAGGAGGACAACTGATGAGCGAACAGACATTGACGCCGGCGGAATTCGCCGCAACACCCGGGGAGCACGCCCGCCTCGCCGAAGGTGCGCTGCTGCGCGCCGACGGCTTGGTGGCCGGGTACATCCCCGGTGTCAACATCCTCAGCGAATGCAACTTCTTCCTCAACGACGGCGAGATCGTCGGCATCATCGGGCCCAACGGCGCCGGCAAGTCGACACTGCTCAAGACCCTGTTCGGGCTGGTCGCCGTCCGTGAGGGCAGCGTCAAACTGCGAGGTGACAACATCACCTCCGCAGAAGCGCATGTCTTGGTCACCAAGGGAGTCGGCTACGTTCCGCAGACGCAGAACGTGTTCCCGTCGCTCACCATCGAAGAGAACCTCGAAATGGGAATCTATCTGCGCCCCAAAAAGTTCGGCGAGCGTTTCGAGTTCGTCAGCGAGCTGTTCCCTCTGCTCGGTGAGCGCAAGAAGGTCAAGGCCGGCGCGCTGTCCGGCGGCGAGCGACAGATGGTCGCCATGGGACGCGCACTGATGATGGAGCCGTCGGTACTGCTGCTCGACGAACCGTCGGCCGGATTGTCACCGATGTTCCAGGACGAGGTGTTCATCCGCTGCAAGAAGATCAATGCAGCGGGCGTCTCGATCATCATGGTCGAGCAGAACGCCCGTCGCTGCCTCCAGATCTGCGACCGTGGCTACGTCCTCGATCAGGGCCGCAACGCCTACACCGACACCGGTCCGGCATTGATGAACGACCCGAAGGTGATCGAGCTGTATCTCGGCACACTGGCAGGAAGCAAAGAGAAGAAGTAGCTGCTCGGCAACGACGAAGGCCCCGGTTCGATCGACATCGAACCGGGGCCTTCTCGCTGCCGTCGAACGTGCGGCACATACGCAAGACTCTGGGCCCGAGTCCTGATCGAGGACTCGGGCCCAGAGGCTGTGTGACAGTTACAGATCACTCACCGACGACGATGTAATCTTCCGTCGTCAGGGTGTTGTCCGGTCCGAAGACCAGGTTGCCGTAGGAACCGGTGGCGGGCTCTCCTGCGTCACTGAAGTTCAGCGCGCCGGTGACTCCGTCGTAGTCGATATCGGTTCCGGCCTTGACGAGCGGAAGGCACTCGACGTAGCTGGTGCACTTGGTGCCGTCCTTGGTGACGCTGTTGATGTTGGCAGCGATGTCGGTGCCTGCCGTCGACTTGGCCTGCTCGGCAGCGAGCGCCGAGATGACCACTGCGTCGTAGGACTCGCCTGCGTAGTTGAAGTCCACCAGGGCCGGATCGACGCTCTTGAGACGATCCTGGAATCCGGTGCCGACATCGGTCAACGGGGTGGTGCCGCGCATCGTGTCCAACAGACCCGCTGCCACCGACTCGCCGAGGGCGTTACCCATGTTGCCGTCGACGCCGTAGACCAGCGTGCCGTCGGACGGTCCGACGCCGATCTCGTGCATACGGGTGATGATCTTCGCGGACTCCTCGAAGCCGATGATGGCCACGGCGTCCGGATTGAAGTTCTTCACACCGTCGACCTCTGCGTTGAACGACTGTGCGTTCGGGTCGTAGATCGTGGTCTGGATCTGGTCCGCCGCGATGCCCGCCTCTTCGAGGTTGTCCGCGGTGTTCGCGGCCAGGCCCGTGCCGTACGGGTCGTTGAGCGCGAGGATGGCGACGCGCTGCGCACCGTCCTGGGCGATCAGCTGGGACAAGGCCTGTGCCTGCAGCACGTCGGTGGGTGCGGTACGGAAGTACTGCCCCTTGTCCGGGTAGCAGACGAACTGATCGGATGTGTTGGCCGGCGAGAACTGCACGACGCCTGCACTGGCGATCTTGTCGATGACCTTGAGCGAGACCGAGGACGACGCTGCACCGACGATGACGTCGGAGCCGCCGGCGAGCAAGCGGTCGACCGTGGTGTTGGCGGTATCGGTCGTCGTGTCGCCCGAGTCACCGGGGATGAGCGTGACAGGCTGCTCGAGGACGCCACCGGCACCGTTGACGTCGTTGACGGCCAGCTGCACACCGGCAACTTCGGGCGGGCCGAGGAAGGCCAGGGTTCCGGTCTCGGGGAGGAGGGTTCCCACCACCAGCGGTGCCGTGTCCGGGGTTGCCCCGGCAGTGGCCTGCTCGGGCGTGCAGTCGGTGGAGACGGTCGTTTCCGCGGCTGCAGTGCCGCCGCTGGCACTGGTGGAGTCGGTCGAGCCCGAGTCGTCGCTCGACGAACAGCCGAACAGTGCGAGCGAGGTAACGCTCAGCACCGCAGCCGTGCGGACATAGGTCCGAATTGCCATCTAGGTTCTCCTTGAAATTGCTCGTCGATGAAGCGCACCTGAGTTACATGTGGCTCACGTGTGGATCAGACGCTAATGCTCGGAGCTGATTCGCAAGGCCTAGAACGACGCTCGTGACCTGACTGTGACCTAGGGAGTCGAAGTTTTACGTGGCCGTAGCTTTCGCGGGCCGATCAGCTCTCTGCCACAGGCTTGTTCGCAGGGGTACCGAGCGTGTCGATCACGACCTCCGCTACGGCCTTCATCGTCGTCCTGCGATCCATCGCGGCACGCTGAATCCACTTGAACGCCTGCGGTTCTGTGAGCGATTGCGATTCCATCAGGATGCCCTTGGCCTTCTCGATGAGCTTGCGCGTCTCGAGCCGATCCTGCAGATCCACGATCTCGGATTCGAGCGCGGAGATCTCACCGAAACGGCTGGCGGCCAACTCCACCGCAGGCATCAGATCGGCTTTCGTGAACGGCTTGACCAGATACGCCATCGCTCCGGCATCGCGAGCCTTCTCCACGAGCTCACGTTGACTGAACGCGGTGAGAATGACCACGGGCGCAATGCGCTTCTCGGCGATCTCCGATGCCGCATCGATTCCGTCCCGACGCGGCATCTTCACATCCATGATGACCAGATCGGGACGCAGTTCGACGGCCAACTCCACCGCCTGCTGACCGTCGGCCGCTTCACCGACCACGTCGTAGCCCTCCTCGCGGAGCATCTCCACGAGGTCCAATCGGATCAGGGATTCGTCCTCTGCCACCACCACGCGAAGCGGGGGCTTGCCAGTACCGTGCGCACCAGGAGCATTCATCTGTATCGGTCTCCTTTGACTGTCATCGCCCATCAGGGCCGTCGAGCATCTGAAGGGTACCGGTGCGCGCCGCCGAAAGCGCATCTTCTAAACTCGTCAATCGTTGCTTGAAAGACGCCAGCCCTCGTATCCCAATTGGCAGAGGAAACGGATTCAAAACCCGTCCAGTGTGAGTTCGAGTCTCACCGAGGGCACCACAGCAACGCAGGCGAGTCGCCACGACGGTAAACGCTGCCCACGATCGCGCCTACAGTGGAGTGATGTACATACCCAGCAGTCTTCGTTGCCATGACACCAGTGCGGGCAGTTTGTGCGCAGCGAAGGTCGACCATCGTTTCGGGGATTCGGCGGACCAGTCGGCGCAGTGGGTCTACTACTCCTGCAGCGCCGATTCCACCCACGAGACCGGTTACGTCGACCGCCTGGTCACTGCCTGAATCATGTTCGTAGAACGCGCCTATGTCCACGCCGACGATGTCGGATCGGCCTGGCCCTTCACCGTGCCTGCAGTCGCCGACCTCGCTCGCGACGGACTCGAGTTCCTCGCACCGGTCACAATTCTTGTCGGCGACAACGGTTCCGGTAAATCGACCCTCGTCGAGGCGATCGCCGAGGGTTTCGGAATCGATGCCCGCGGCGGTCGGGCGGCGCAGCAGTCGCGTCGACTCGACGAGGTGACCAGCGCCCTCGGCGAGGTACTCGAACTCGAGACCACGCCGCGGGGTTCTCGAATGCTCCGTGGCCCGCGACTGAACAAGCGCGGCTTCTTCCTGCGCGCCGAGACCGCATTCGACATGGCCGAGAACCTCGGCGGCATACCGGGTTTCTGGGACGAGAACACCGCCGAGATGAGCCACGGCGAAGGGTTCCTGACCATGTTCGGTGCGATGTTGACCGAGCCCGGTTTCTACGTTCTGGACGAGCCGGAATCGGCCCTGTCGTTCACCGCGAGCCTGCAGCTCGTTGCTCTGATGTCCGAGCTGGGCGACGAGGGCGCGCAGATCGTCTGTGCCACCCACTCACCGATTCTGGCGTCGACCCCCGGTGCCGACATCGTCGAAGTCGGCGAACACGGTCTACGCCGAAGTGCCTGGGACGAACTCGAATTGGTACAGCACTGGCGTCGCTACCTCGACGACCCGAACAGCTATCTCCGTCACCTGCTCGACTGACCGTCGGCCATCGACACCGCTTCTCGACGGCGCACACTTCCCGGGGAGATGCCCGTCGCGCGTTTGAACGCCTTACCGAACGCCGCCTCCGACAGATATCCACTGCGCCGGGCCAATTCGGCCAACACCACATCCTCGGATCGCAATGTCTCGTAGGCGACCTGCATCCGCCACGTTGCCAGATAGCTCATCGCGGAGTCGCCGACCAGCTCGGTGAACCGTGCCGAGAACGCCGAGCGGGACATGTTCGCCCTCGATGCCAGAGCCGCAACGGTCCACCGCTCATGAGGGTGTCGATGAATCAGCGCCAACGCCGTTCCGATCCGATCGTCCTGCAATGCGCCGAGCCAACCCGACTGCGCGCCCGGCGTGTTCGCGATCCACGACCGTAACGCGTGGATCACCAGAATGTCGGACAGCCGGGTGATCACAGCTTCTCCCCCGGGCTCGAGCACGCGCGCTTCGTCCGCGACCATGGCCAGCACGCTCTGCATCCTCGATTGCCTCGGGCCGGGATCGGCGTCGACCACCACCAGCGCGGGCAGCAGGCGAACGAGCTTCTGCGCTGCAGGATGATCCAATCGAACCGCCCCGCAGACGAGGCTCGCAACATGGCCGGCACCGCCCGCGTCGTGAGTGATCACCGCGTAGCGATCGCTGATGTACTCGTGCGGGAGGTCGTGGACGCTCGTCGCGCGAACCGACGCGTCGACGCCTGCTGCGAGCACGTGCCCTCGCCCGTGCGGTACCAACGCGAAATCGCCGGGCACCAGCTCACGCGTCGGCTCGCCGGGAACCGACAGCAGGCACCGACCGTCCACCACAGTGTGAAACCACAGCGCATCCTCCATGGCGGGCAGTGCGAGACCCCAGGATCCGCTCAGCTCGGAGCGGACGTAGAACGATCCGGTCATTCGTAGAAAGTGCAGCGCTTCACCCAAGGGGTCGGAGGACTTCCAGGGATCCGCGCCGCGCATGCGCCGATCGTCTCACGAGATGGACGATCCGACATCGAATGCAGCTTTTCGGGCATTGCCCATCCAGCTTTTCGGGGCCACAGTGGACAACAGAACGCCACCGGACGAAAGGAACCACCTGATGGACCGAATGCTCGCAGTCGCCGCCGCCGTTGCCGCCGTCGGATGCGGGCTCGTCGCAGGAGTGCTGCTCGCCTTCTCCATCAGCGTGCTTCCCGGCCTGGCAACATTGCCGGTGCCCGACGCGATCGCCGCGATGCAGAGATTCAATGCGGCGATTCTCAATCCGGTGTTTCTCGGCCTGTTCTTCGGGACGGCCGTATCGTGCACTCTCGCAGCGATTCTCACCGTGTCGACAAGTCGGGGTTCACCCGTGCTCGTGGTGAGCGGTGCCGTTCTCTACGTTCTCGGATGCTCCGCGATCACGGCCGTTCTGAACGTCCCCCTCAACGACGCGTTGGCCGGCGTGGATCCCGGCAGTGCTGCCGGCGCCCAGGCGTGGCAGAACTTCACCGACAAGTGGACGCGATGGAACAACATCAGGACAGTTGCTGCGACTGCCGCCTGCGCCGTCCTGATCTTGGGTCAGGGCAAATCGGCACTGGGCTGATCTGACACCGAATCCTGGTGTCGCTTGCGGATTTCTTCCTCGAACCGCGCGATGAGGTGGTCGGTGTCGGCGGTCGAGACATCCCGCGCGCCTTCGTCCATCGCGGCGTCACGCCCCCGGCGCAGTGCGGCGAGTTCGGCTTCGAGTTCGTTGTTGTCGAGTACGCGTGGATCCAACATGACATCCATTGTGGTCCCCCGTCCGGTGCCCCCGCGGGGATTTGCTGTAATCACGGAATGAACGTCGTGCACAGCTTCGAGCCGATAGTCGGACCGGACGCAACCATCCTGATCCTGGGGTCCATGCCCGGCGTCGCGTCGCTGACCGCGCAGCAGTACTACGCCCACCCACGAAATGCGTTCTGGCCGATCATGGGAACGGTATTCGGTGTCGGCCCCGAACTTCTCTACGACGATCGCACCGAGCGCCTTCGCAGCCACGGGATTGCGGTCTGGGACGTACTGAAACTGTGCACACGTGCGGGAAGTCTGGACTCGGCGATCGTCGAATCCTCGATCGTGGCAAACGATTTCGAGAATCTGTTCGCCGAGAATCCCGGCATCGACAGGGTGTTCTTCAACGGAGCCAAGGCCGCCGAGAGCTACCGTCGCCACGTGAAGACGGTGACGCCCGACGTGACATTCACACGACTACCGTCGACCAGCCCGGCGCACGCCTCACTGAACCTGGATGCGAAGACGCGCGCGTGGTCGGATGCACTCAGGCCCGGACCCGCTTCGGAAAGTGGCGAATGAGACCTTCCTGCACGACGGTAGCCAGCAACAGACCGTCCATCGAAAAGAAGCGGCCGGTGGCCAGGCCGCGCGAGCCGGCGGCGACCGGTGATTCGGTGGCGTAGAGCGCCCACTCGTCGAATCGGAACGGGCGGTGGAACCAGATGGAATGGTTGACCGTCGCCGCGACGATGCGGTCGAGTCCCCACGACAGGCCGTGGGTGGTGATGATCGAGTCGAGCACCGTCGTGTCCGACGCGTAGCCCATGGTCGCGGCGTGGAAGATCGAGGCGTCGGGCAGGTCCCCGTCGGCCTTCATCCACACGCGATTGTGGTTGAGCTTCTCGCCGGTGCCGTGCATGATCCACGCCGGATCGTTCGCATAGCGCATGTCGATAGGTTTGAGGGCGTCTACGAACATCTGTAGCCGGTCCTCGTACCCGACGAAGTGATCGCCGAGCGGAGGCAGTGCGTCGGGGTACGGAACCTCGGGCACCTCGACGCTGTGCTCGAGTCCCTTGCCGAAATCCTGGAAGGCCGCGAGCATGACGAACAGCTCGTTGCCGTCCTGCATCGCGGTGACCTGGCGGTTGGCGAAGGCTCGGCCATCGCGTTGACGAGAGACCCGGTACTCGATGGGCTTCTTGACGTCGCCGCCGCGGATGAAGTGCGCATTGATCGCGTGCACGTCCCGCGAGGTACCGGAGACGGTACGGCCGGCCGCGATCAAGCCTTGAGCAACGAGTTGCCCCCCGAACGTACGGCTCCCCACCTGCTCGGGGTGTACTCCGACGAACACGTCCTCCTCGATCTCCTCCAGTGCGAGGAGATCGAGGAGCGTCTCGAGATCGGTCTTGCGTACAGCTGTACTGCTCGACGCGCTTTCGCTGACGCCGGTTCCCCCCGCTTCGACCACTTACCGGTCCTCTTCTCCGATTCGGTGCACATGGATCAAGTTGGTCGAGCCTACTGTGCCGGGAGGGGCACCGGCCACGATCACGACCTGATCGCCCTTGTTGTACCGACCGAGTTCGAGCAGCGCCTTGTCGACCTCTTTCACCATCGCGTCCGTCGAGCCCACATCGGGGACCAGGAACGTTTCGGTTCCCCAGCTCAGCGACAGTTGGCTCCGGACCTCGGAGATGGAGGTGAAGGCGAGCAACGGAAGCTTGGTGTGCAGACGAGCCAACCGTCGAACGGTGTCACCCGACTGGGTGAACGCCACGAGTGCCTTCGCGTCCAGGCGCTCGCCGATGTCACGGGCGGCGTACGAGATGACGCCACGCTTGGTACGCGGGACGTGCGTCAGCGGAGGAACACTGTCACCCTCGGTCTCGACCGTCTCGACGATGCGGGCCATCGTCCGCACAGTTTCCATCACGTACTTACCGACCGAGGTCTCACCGGAGAGCATGACCGCGTCGGTACCGTCGAGCACGGCGTTGGCGACGTCGGACGCCTCGGCGCGCGTCGGGCGGGAGTTCTCGATCATCGATTCGAGCATCTGGGTCGCGACGATGACGGGCTTGGCGTTGGCGCGGGCGATCTGGATGGCCCGCTTCTGCACCAGCGGCACCTGCTCGAGCGGCAACTCGACGCCGAGGTCACCGCGGGCGACCATGATCGCGTCGAACGCGAGCACGATGGCTTCGAGGTTGTCGACGGCCTCGGGCTTCTCGAGCTTGGCGATGACCGGAACTCGGCGGCCGACGCGGTCCATCACGGCGTGGACGAGTTCGACGTCCGCGGGCGAACGCACGAACGAGAGCGCGATGAAGTCGACACCGAGGGCGAGGGCGAACTCGAGGTCGGCGATGTCCTTCTCGCTCATGGCGGGAACGGACACGTCCATGCCCGGCAGGGACACGCCCTTGTTGTTGCTGACCGGTCCACCTTCGGTGACACGGCACAACACGTCGTTGCCTTCGACACCGGTGACCACGAGGCCGACCTTGCCGTCGTCGACGAGCAGGCGGTCGCCTTCCCTGGCGTCCTGGGCCAGCTCCTTGTAGGTGGTCGACACCCGGTCGTGAGTGCCCTCGCACTCTTCGACGGTGATGCGGATCAGCTCGCCGGCCGCCCAGGTGGTCGAGCCCTCGGCGAAACGCCCGAGACGAATCTTCGGTCCCTGCAGGTCGGCCAGAATGCCCACGGCTTTGCCGGTGGCGTCCGATGCTGCTCGAACTCTCTCGTAGTTGGCCTGATGATCGGGATGATCACCATGGCTGAAGTTCAGTCGTGCGACATCCATTCCACTCTCGACGAGTTCGCGGATGCGCTCTGTGGTTGCGGTTGCGGGTCCAAGGGTGCAGACAATCTTCGTACGTCGGCTCACGAAAGCGAGCCTAGCCGCTGGACGCCGCGTTCTCTATCGCAGACGCATCCACCGCAATACTACCGATCGGTAGCCACGCTACCTTGCTGCTGGGACGGTCTGTACCGGTTCAGAGACACGGGTCACACGACCGCCAGAGGCAGTGCAGTCGGGTGCACCGGCGACGGTAATTCCGAGTGTCCGGTGAGGAAAGCATCGACTCCGTGGGCCGCCGAACGACCCTCCGCGATCGCCCACACGACCAACGACGCACCGCGATGCGCATCCCCGCACACGAACACCCCGGGTGCCGTGGTCTGCCAGTCGGGACCACACGAGAGCGCGCCCCGCTTGGTCAGCGCGAGGCCGTATTCGTCGAGTAGCGGACCGTGCTCGACGCCCTCGAAACCGATGGCGAACAACGCCAGATCACAGGGCAATTCGATCTCCTCCCCGATGGGCGTGACGATGCGTCGACCGTCCGCGTCGCGCTGCACCTCCACCTCGGCGAGCACCATCACGCGAACGTGCCCGCGCTCGTCACCGAGGAATCGCTGGACCGCGACCTGATGACGCACGACGCCACCCTCGGCGTGGGCAGGCGAGGTGCGCAGTACCAACGGCCAGGACGGCCACGGCGAGAGACTCTCGTCGCGAGCCCCGGGCAGCGCGGGGTTGTAGTCGAGTTGCGTCACCGACGCAGCGCCCTGTCGGTGGGCCGTTCCCAGGCAGTCGGCTCCGGTATCGCCACCGCCGATGATGACCACATGCTTGTCCGCAGCGGAGATGGAGGTGGGACCGTCGCCCTCGCATTCCTTGTTCGACGGCACCAGATGCTCCATGGCCAGGTGAATGCCGTCGAGATCACGACCGATGACCTCGGCGTTGTCACGAGCCCGCAGAGCTCCGACCGCGAGAACGACTGCGTCGAAGGATTCGCGGAGTTGCTCGACGGTGAAGTCGATGCCGACCTCGCAGTCGGTGACGAAGTGTGTTCCCTCGGCTCGCATCTGCATGAGGCGCTGATCGAGTACGGACTTCTCGAGCTTGAACTCGGGGATGCCGTAGCGGAGCAGTCCGCCGAGACGATCGTCCCGCTCGTAGACGGTGACGTCGTGCCCGGCGCGTGTGAGCTGTTGCGCCGCAGCCAATCCCGCAGGACCCGATCCGACGACGGCGACCCGCTTGCCGGTGGTGATCGTCGGCGGCTGCGGAACGATGCTGCCGTCTTCCCAGGCCAGGTCCGCGATCGTCTGCTCGACCCGCTTGATCGTCACGCTACCGCCGGTGGCCGCCTCGGAGATCGACAGCACACACGCCGATTCACACGGGGCCGGGCACACCCGCCCGGTGAACTCCGGAAAATTGTTGGTCGCATGGAGTCGGTCGCTGGCCGCATCCCAGCGGCCACGGCGCACCAGGTCATTCCACTCGGGAATCAGATTTCCCAGCGGGCAGCCCGCAGTTCCCGAGTGGCAGAACGGGATACCGCAGTCCATGCAGCGACGCGCCTGGTCGGAGACCTCGGCGGCACGCTCGCTCGTCGGCTGGTGCGAGTACACCTCGCTCCAGTCCTTGACGCGATCGCCGATCGGACGCTTGACAGCCTCACGCTTGACGACTTTCAGAAATCCCTGTGGATCAGCCACGTGCAGCCTCCATGATCGCAGCATCGACGTCGCGCCCTTCGGCTCGCGCCATTCTTGTCGCTTCCAGCACTCGCTGGTAGTCGACGGGCATGACTTTGGTGAACAACGCAGACCGGCGGGGCCAGTCGGCCAGCAACGAGGTCGCAACGGTCGAACCGGTCCAGCGCTGATGATTCTCGACGGTCTCGCGCAGCCACACCAGATCGTCCGGGTTGGGCACCTGCAGTTCGACCATCGCCATGTTGACGTCCGCAGGATCGAGACCGAGGACGAATGCGATGCCACCGGACATACCCGCCGCCATGTTGCGGCCGGTCGGCCCGAGCACCACGACACGACCGCCGGTCATGTACTCGAACGCGTGGTCGCCCACACCCTCGTTCACCGCGATCGCGCCCGAGTTACGGACCGCGAACCGCTCCCCCGCCTTACCGCGCAGGTACACCTCGCCCGAGGTGGCACCGTAGAGAATCGTGTTTCCTGCGATCACGTTGTCCTCTGCGACGAACGGCGCATCCTCGGCGGGGCGCACGACTATTCGGCCGCCCGACAATCCCTTGCCGACATAGTCGTTCGCGTCACCGACCAGGTCGATGGTGATACCCGGCGGCAGGAAGGCCCCGAGAGACTGACCGGCCGATCCGGTGAACGCGATGCGAATGGTGTCGTCCGGCAACCCGACCGCGCCGTAGCGCCGAGTGACCTCGGACCCCAGAAGTGTTCCTACCGTGCGATTGACGTTGCGTACCGGCAGCTCCAACGTGACCGGGTGGGCGTCCTCGAGCGCTCCCTCGGCCAACTGGATCAGCGTCCGATCCAGCGCGAGGTCGAGACCGTGGTCCTGCGCGCGGAGGCGTCGACGCTGCGTCATCGGGGCACCGTGCCGGTCGACGGGCATCGCGAAGATCGGCGCGAGATCGAGTCCCTTGCTCTTCCAGTGCGCCACTCCGGCTGCCGTCTCGAGCACATCGGCGTGACCGACCGCCTCGTCGATACTCCGGAAACCGAGCTGCGCGAGATACTTTCGCACGTCCTCGGCGATGAACTTGAAGAAGTCCTCGAGGAACTCGGGCTTGCCGGTGAACCGCTTGCGCAGCTCCGGGTTCTGCGTCGCGACACCGACCGGGCAGGTGTCGAGGTGGCAGACGCGCATCATGATGCACCCCGCCACGATCAGCGGAGCCGTCGAGAATCCGAATTCCTCAGCGCCGAGCAGCGCCGCGACGATGACGTCGCGTCCGGTGCGCATGCCGCCGTCGCACTGCACAGTGATCCGGTCGCGCAGGCCGTTGAGCACCAGCGTCTGCTGAGCGTCGGCCAGCCCGATCTCCCAGGGAGCGCCTGCGTGCTTGAGCGAGGTCAACGGCGCAGCACCGGTTCCACCGTCGTATCCGGAAATGAGGACGACATCGGCGTGCGCCTTGCTGACGCCCGTCGCCACCGTGCCGACGCCGACGGAACTGACGAGCTTGACGTGCACGCGAGCCTTCTCGTTGGCGTTCTTGAGATCGTGGATCAGCTGCGCGAGATCCTCGATCGAGTAGATGTCGTGGTGCGGGGGCGGCGAGATGAGGCCGACACCCGGCGTCGAATGTCGGGTCTTGGCCACCCACGGATACACCTTGTAACCGGGCAGCTGACCGCCCTCGCCCGGCTTGGCACCCTGCGCCATCTTGATCTGAATGTCCGTGGCGTTGACCAGGTAGTCGCTGGTGACGCCGAACCGACCACTGGCGACCTGCTTGACGGCACTGCGTCGCGTCGGGTCGTACAGCCGGTCGACGTCCTCGCCGCCCTCGCCCGAGTTGGACCGTCCGCCGAGATTGTTCATCGCGACGGCCATCGTCTCGTGCGCCTCGGCGGAGATGGATCCGTAGCTCATCGCGCCGGTGTTGAACCGCGTGACGATCGACTCGACCGATTCCACCTCGTCGAGGGGAACCGGCGGTCGCACATCGTCCTTGAACTCGAACAGACCGCGCAGTGCACCGCCTTCGCGAGCGAGCCGGTCCACCTCGTCGGTGTACTTCTGGAACACGTCGTATCGGCCGGTACGCGTTGCGTGCTGCAGCAGGAACACAGTCTCGGGGGTGAAGAGGTGCAGCTCGCCTTCGCGACGGAACTGGTATTCGCCGCCGATGTCCAAGCGGCGATGGACGCGGTCGGTCGGATTCTCGGGGTACGCCCGACGATGGCGCAGCTTGACCTCCTCGGCGAGCACGTCGAGACCGACGCCGCCGAGCTTGCTGACCGTGCCCTTGAAGTACTCGCGCACCACCTCGCGGTCGAGACCGACGGCCTCGAAAACCTGTGCGCCGGTGTAGGACCCGACGGTCGAGATGCCCATCTTCGACATCACCTTCAGTACGCCCTTGCCGAGCCCGTACAGATAATTACGTACCGCGATCGTCGGTTCGACTCCGGTCAGTTCGCCCTCGCCGACCAGATCCTCGATCGACTCCATCGCCAGATACGGGTTGACCGCTGCGGCACCGAAGCCGATGAGCAGCGCCAGATGGTGCACCTCGCGCGCGTCACCGGACTCGACGACGAGTGCGATCTTGGTGCGCTCCTTGGTGCGAACCAGGTGATGGTGCACCGCCGAGGTGGCCAGCAGGGACGGGATAGGGGCCCGAGTGTGGTCCGAATCGCGATCGGAGATGATCAGCGTGGTGTACCCCGCAGCGATCGCCTCCGACGCCCGGGCACGCAACTCCTCGATGGCCTCGGCGAGACCTTCGCCGCCTCGCTCGACCTCGTACAGTCCACGCAGGACCGTGGCCGACAGTCCTGGATGGTCTCCGTCCTCGTTGATGTGAATGATCCTGTTGAGCTCGTCGTTGTCGAGAACCGGCCACGGCAACACGATCTGCCTGCACGACGCCGCAGTGGGCTCGAGCAGGTTCTGCTCCGGACCCATCACCCGCGCGAGCGAGGTCACGATCTCCTCGCGGATCGAATCCAGCGGCGGGTTGGTGACCTGCGCGAACAGTTCGATGAAGTAGTCGTAGAGCTGACGCGACCGCTGCGACATCACTGCGGCCGGAGTATCGGTTCCCATCGAGCCGAGCGGCTCGCCCCCGGATGCGGCCATCGGCGTCAGCACGACGCGTAGGTCTTCCTCGGTGTAGCCGAACGCGACCTGTCGGCGCACCACCGAGTCGTGGTTGTACAGGATGTGAGCACGCTCGGGCAGGCTCTTGATCTCGAGCAGGCCGGCATGCAGCCACTCCTGGTACGGATGTTCGGTTGCCAGTTGGAGTTTGATCTCCTCGTCCGGCACGAGACGTCCGGCGACAGTGTCGATCAGGAACATCTTTCCGGGCTCGAGACGACCCTTGGCGACGACCTCGGATTGCGGCACGTCGAGCACGCCTGCCTCACTGGCGAGGATCACGCGGCCGTCCGCCGTCTGCCACCAGCGGCCGGGGCGAAGGCCGTTGCGATCCAACACAGCTCCGACATAACTGCCATCGGTGAACGTCACGCAGGCCGGACCGTCCCAGGCCTCCATCATCGACGAATGGAACTGGTAGAACGCCCGCACCCGCGGGTCCATCGTGCGGTGGTTCTCCCACGGCTCGGGCACCATCATCATCACCACGTGCGGCACGCTGCGGCCGCCGAGGTGCAGCAGTTCGAGCACCTCGTCCAGGGACACCGAGTCCGAGGCATCGGGGTTGCAGATCGGGAACAAACGCTCCAGGTCCCCGGGAATCAGGTCGCTCGACAGCAGCGCTTCGCGAGCCCGCATCCGGTTTCGGTTGCCCTTGACGGTATTGATCTCGCCGTTGTGCGCAACGTAGCGATGCGGGTGCGCCAGCGGCCACGACGGGAACGTGTTGGTCGAGAAGCGACTGTGCACGATGGCAATGGCACTCTTGCACAAGGGGTTACGCAGTTCCGGGAAGTACAGCGGCAGCTGCATCGTGGTGAGCATGCCCTTGTAGACGATGGTGCGCGAGGACAACGACGGAAAGAACAGCCCCGAACCCTCGGCCTCGATCTCGGGGGTGACCCGCTCGGAACGCTTGCGTAATCCGTACACCAGACGGTCGAGAGCGAGACCGGCCGGGCGCGTGCCGTCGAGCTCGGGGGCGGTGACGTAGAGGTAGCTCATGTACGGCATACATCCGAGGGCGGTGAGGCCCACGTCGGCTCGATCGGGATCGACCTCGACCGGAACCCAACCCAAGATGTCCAGACCCTCTTCGGCCGCAACGGATTCGACGCGCTCGACGGCCATCGCTCGCTCACGGATGCCCTGCGGCAGAAAACACACTCCGGCCGCGAACGTGTTGTCGCCGTCGGCTCCGGCCGCGGGCAGATCGAACGGCGCGAGCGAGGCGAGGAGTTCGACCGGCAGCTGAATCAGAATGCCCGCGCCGTCACCACTGTTCGGCTCGGCACCGGCAGCTCCGCGATGTTCCAGGTTCTCCAGTGCCAGAACCCCGTCGGCGACGATCGCATGGGAGCGGCGACCCGCGATGTCGGCGATCATCGCCACCCCGCAGGAATCCTTCTCCAAGCTCGGGTCGTACAGACCTTGCTCCGCAGGCATCCGAGAAAACAGCACCACGATCACCTCCACGTAGGCCGGTGGGGTGCGTGAAGGCGGTGCAGTGTCTTCGACCCTGCACCGGAAGTCTCGGCAACCCCGCCGGCTGGTCGGCTCGAGTCGACCGAAACGGTCGGAAGAGCCGAATTGAACTGCCTGTCGGGAATTCACCGGGACAGCTCTGGCCCGCGAAAGAATCCGGGATCTCTCCCGGATGGCGAAATCGTAGCAGCTGGCATTCGCATCGATGCAACTGCGAATGCCGGCTGTGACGAATGTGATCGTCAGTCGCGCAGCGGTCGACCGTGCTGATCACGCACGCTGCCGGTGAGCATCATGATGCCGTCGATCAACGGCCAGATTCCGCCGATACCGCAGGTGAGCCACGTGACGGCTATCTGCGCCACCGCCATGCCCGGCTGGTTGAGATAGAAACGCCCGGCTCCGAACGCGCCCAACAGAATGCCGAGCAGACCTGCCGTCAGCTTCTGCTTGTCTGAGAACGGCTCACCGGTGACCGGGTGCCGACCGTACGGAGCCGTCGGGTCCATGTATCCGGGCCCGCCTGCGTACTGGGGACCACCGTATTGGGGACCGCCGAACTGTGGAGCGCCGTACTGCCCGCCCGCATACGGCGGGGGCGGCGGCGCACCGTACTGGCCGGAACCGTCGGATGGTGGTGGGTAACCAGCGCCGGTTGGAGGTCCGAAGTGCCCCTGATCGTCGGCGTCGGGAGTGCCGTAGTTCGGGGTGCTGTAATTCGGGGTGGTGTAGTTCGGGTCGGGAACCCCGTACACGGGACCCGAGCCTGCGGGAGAGCCCTTGTCGAACGAGATGGTCGGCTCCGACGGACTGGATCCGTCGCCCGAGGATCCGTCCGAGGACGATGTACCTGAGTCACTCACGTCGAGCTCCCTTACTTCCGATGCAGTATCAGCAAGGGCATCAGTCTCTCAGTTTTCGCCCCTGAGCGTCCGTCACATTGCCCACCAGTATCAGCACGCCGTCGACGACGTGCCATACGAAGAGCCCCAACAGCAGAATCACTCCGAGGCCGAACGCTGCGGTGAGGAGGAATCCGAAGAAGAACAGGAGCAATTGCGCGATGCCGATTCCGGTACTTCCGAGGTAGAAGCGGCCGACTCCCAACCAACCGAGAAACAGCTGCAGCAGGCCGCCGACGATCTTGGACTTGTCCGACAACGGCACGCCGGTCACCGGATCGCGCCCGTACGGTGCATCTGGGCCCACGCCGAACGCGGGTCCACCCGGATAGCCAGGGGGTACGCCGTAACCCTGTTGGCCGTAACCCTGCGGGCCGTAACCCTGCGGGCCGTAACCCTGCGGGCCGTAACCCTGCGGGCCGTAACCCTGTTGGCCGTAACCCTGCTGTTGCCCGAAGCCCTGCTGGCCGTAGCCCTGCTGGCCGTAACCCTGCTGGCCGTAACCCTGCTGACCGAAACCTTGTGGGCCGTAACCCTGATTCGGGTCGGTCTGCCGGCCGTACTCGTGCTGTGGGTAACCGGGGGGTGCCGGAAATCCGCCGAGCGGATTGTCGGTACTGCCGTCCGGGCTCGGCGCCGGGTAGCTCGGCGTGCTGGACCAACCCGGCCCGTTTCCGATACCCGAGTATGTGTCCCACCCCGGGCCCGTGGGACCGGTCGGACCGTGCGAGGGCGCGGACTCCGAGGTTCCGGGCGGCTCCGAGAGCGACGCTTCGGCCGTGGCGTCGTAGTCGAACGGCGTGCCGAACGACGCAGTCGGCTTCGTCACGCCGTCGCTCGAATCGGCAGTGGAACCCGGTTCGGGATCGGGTTGAGGGGTCTTGTCGAAATCAACCACGCGTACTGCCTTCTTCCTCGGCTTTCTTGTCGGACGCCTGAGCGGGCTGCGCGTCGACGGTGCCTGCGTCCGTGGTGTCGTCGGCCGGCGTCGGGCGCGAGCCTTCCGCATCCGAGGAGGTGTCCTCGGAAGCGGCCTCGCGATCCTCGTCGTCGTTCGACCTCAGCGTCGCCGGTTCTTCACGGCCCTTGGTGGCGATCACGAAGTACGCGAGCGCCAGAACGAAGATGATGGCGGAGGTGAAGGTGTTGACGCGTATGCCGGCGATCGTCGTGGCGAAGTCGTCTCGCATGAGTTCCACCCAGAAGCGTCCGGCGCAGTATCCGGCCACGTACAGCGCGAACAATCGACCGTGGCCGATCGTGTACTTGCGGTCGATGAGAACCAGAAGCACGACGACCGCGACGCTCCACAACAGCTCGTACAGGAACGTCGGATGCACCACCTTTTCCACGAAACCGGTCGAGATCCCGTTGAGTGGATCGAGCCGTCCGTTGGCGTCGACACGTTCGTAGATCTCCAGACCCCACGGCTGTGTGGTGGCGCGTCCGTACAGTTCCTGGTTGAAGTAGTTGCCGATGCGGCCGATCGCCTGGGCCAGCAGAATCGGGGGGCCGACGGCGTCACCGAACGCGGGCAACGGAATTCCGCGTCGACGGCAGGCGATCCAGGCACCGACGCCGCCGAGGAACACCGCTCCCCAGATTCCCAGCCCGCCGTTCCAGACGTACAGCGCTTCGATCGGGTTTCCGCCGGGACCGAAGTACGTCTTCCAGTCGGTCGCCACGTGGTACAGACGTCCGCCCAGCAGACCGAACGGGACGGCCCAGACTGCGACGTCGAGGACTGTGCCCTTGGTTCCACCTCGGGCCACCCAGCGTCGATCACCCCACACCACGGCAACGACGATGCCGATGATGATGAACAGGGCGTAGGCCCGCAGAGCCAGCGGTCCGACGTGCCACACCCCCTGTGGCGGACTGGGAATGTAGGCCAGGATCGCGGTCGAAGTCACGACGCTACGTTAGCGGAACGGACACCCTCGGCGAGTTCCGTCGTCAGGTCACGCACGGCGTCGAGTCCCTTGTCGACGGCACTGACCAACGCCGAACCGACGATCACGGCGTCGGCGTACCGGGCGATCTCGGCGGCCTGAGCACCCGAGCGAACCCCGAGGCCGACGCCGATGGGGATGTCGGAATGCTCACGGATGCGCGCCGACAGCGCGGGAGCCATCGAAGACACCGCGTCGCGGGCACCGGTCACGCCCATCGTCGACGCGGCATAGACGAAGCCGCTGCTGGCTTCGACGGTGCTCACGAGACGCTCCTCGGTGGACGACGGGGCGACGAGGAAAATTCGGTCGAGTCCGTAGGTGTCGGAGACCCCGATCCACTCCTTGGCCTCGTCCGGAATGAGATCAGGGGTGATGATTCCGAGCCCACCCGCATTGGCCAGATCCCGAGCGAAGTTCTCGATGCCGTACTTGAGCACCAAATTCCAATACGTCATGACGACCGCTTTCCCACCCGCGGCAGCAACCTGCTCGGTGACGGCGAACACGTCCTTGACTCGCGCACCGGCTCTCAACGCCACATCCGCTGCAGCTTGAATCGTGGGACCGTCCATCACCGGATCGGAGTACGGAATGCCGACCTCGACGATGTCGCATCCCGCGTCGACCATCGTCTTGAACACCTCGACCGAGCGCGGCACGGTGGGAAAGCCTGCGGGTAGATACCCGACGAGCGCTGCGCGCCCTTCGGCGCGGCACTGCGCGAAAGTACCCGACAGGCGAGAGTTGTTGTTGCTCATGGCTTGATACCCACTTCGTCGTCCACGTTCGGTTCGCCGTCTCCGTCGATCAGTCCGAACCATTCGGCCGCGGTGTCGACGTCCTTGTCGCCGCGTCCGGACAGGTTGACCAGAATGATCGCGCCCTTGCCCAGCTCCTTACCGAGCGTCATAGCGCCGGCGATGGCGTGCGAGGACTCGATGGCGGGAATGATGCCCTCGGTGCGGCACAGCAGCTTGAAGGCGTTCATCGCTTCGGTGTCGGTGATTCCGCGGTACTCGGCCCGCCCGATGTCGTGCAGGTAGGAATGTTCCGGACCGACACCCGGGTAGTCCAATCCCGCTGAGATGGAATGAGAGTCGACGGTTTGACCGTCCTCGTCCTGCAGTAGGTAGGAGTACGCACCGTGCAGCGCACCAGGCGTTCCACCGCTGATGGTCGCAGCGTGACGACCGGTTTCGACGCCGTCACCCGCCGCCTCGAAACCGATCAGCCGAACATCGGCATCATCGATGAAGGCATGGAAGATTCCGATGGCGTTGGAGCCACCGCCGACGCAGGCAGCAATGGCATCGGGCAGCCGTCCCGTGGAGGCGAGCACCTGCTGCCGCGCTTCGAGGCCGATGATGCGCTGAAAATCGCGCACCATGACCGGGAAGGGGTGCGGACCGGCGACGGTACCGAAACAGTAATAGGTGTTGTCCGCGTTGGTGACCCAGTCGCGCAGCGCCTCGTTGATGGCGTCCTTGAGAGTTCGTGATCCCGACTTCACGGCCACCACACTCGACCCGAGCAAGCGCATGCGGGCGACGTTCAGAGCTTGCCGCTCGGTGTCGACCTCACCCATGTAGACAACGCATTCGAGCCCGAGGAGGGCGCATGCCGTCGCGGTGGCCACTCCGTGCTGGCCGGCACCGGTCTCGGCGATGATGCGGGTCTTGCCCATCCGCTTCGCCAGCAGCACCTGGCCCAGAACGTTGTTGATCTTGTGAGAACCGGTGTGGTTGAGGTCTTCTCGCTTGAGGAGAATTCGAGCGCCGCCTGCGTGCTCGGACAGCCGGGTCGCCTCGAAGACCGGAGAGGGTCGGCCGGTGTAGTCACGCTGCAGCCGATCGAGCTCACCGAGGAACTCGTTGTCGCTGCGCACCTTCTCGTACTCGGCGGTGACTTCCTCGATCACACCCATCAGCGCCTCGGGCACGAATCTGCCGCCGTAGACACCGAAGTGACCGCCCACATCGGGCTCGTGCGCGCTGCGATCGGTGAGGCCGATGCTGCTCTGCGGCAGATCAGCGCCCTTGAAACGGACTACCTGTGGGGCGTCCGTAGTGCCTGAAGAATTGCTGGTGCTCACCGGTCCAGTGTGCCCCAACGGCGGACAGCCGCCGCGCTCGGGTCGGGTGCCGGGTCAGCCGTGTTCGGGTCAGCGTGCGGGCTTGGGGCACGACGGATGCGTTCCCGCCGTCACCAGGTCCGAGACGGCCGTGCGCGGATCTCCTGCGGTGACCAAGCCCTCGCCGACGAGTACCGCGTCGGCACCGGCACCGGCGTAGGCGAGCAGATCTGCAGTGCCACGCACCCCGGACTCCGCGATTCGAATGATCTCGCTGGGCAACCCGGGCGCGATGCGGCCGAAGCTGTCACGATCGATCTCGAGTGTCTTCAGATTGCGGGCGTTGATGCCGATGACGCTGGCACCGGCCTCGAGGGCGCGATCCGCCTCGGCCTCGGTGTGCACCTCGACCAGCGCCGTCATACCCAGCGACTCGGTGCGGTCGAGCAACGACGTCAACGCGTCCTGTTCGAGAGCGGCGACGATCAGCAGAATCACGTCGGCACCGTGCGCCCGAGCCTCGTGGATCTGATACGGACCGACGATGAAGTCCTTGCGCAGCACGGGAATCGAGACGGCGGCACGGACTGCGTCGAGGTCAGCGAGAGACCCGTGGAACCGACGCTCCTCGGTGAGAACGCTGATGATCCGAGCGCCGCCCTGCTCGTACGCGCGAGCCAGAACGGCCGGATCACCGATGTCTGCCAGCGCGCCCTTGGACGGGCTCGCCCGCTTCACTTCGGCGATGACTCCGATGCCGTCCTCACGGAGGGCAGCTGCCGCGTCGAGGGGGGCCGGGGCTGCCTTCGCCGCTGCTTTCACGGCGGCGAAATCGACCACCGATTCACGCGCGGCCACGTCGGCTCGTACACCGTCGAGAATCGAGTCGAGAACAGTCATGGTGCCCCCAGTCCTTTCTGAGCGTCGACGTCCGATGTGAGGAATCTCATCGGGGTCGGATCTAGCGTAGAGGGCCGTTTCAATCCGACGAACGCCGGGTACCGGACTCGTCGGTAGGGTCTTCACCGGCATCGAGCGCGTCCCACATCATGCGTTCGGTGAGGTCCTCTCCCTCGTCCTGCACGCCGGCACCGGATGCCGTGGTCCGCGCGCGCCGAGCGACCTCGTCGCGACGCACCGCCGGGGCGTCGTACTTGGATGAGAGTACCTGCGGGGCAAACGTTTTCCGAATCGACACCACGGCAGCAGCGAAGGCGCAGACTGCACCGACGAGGGTGACGATCGCAGGCAGAAGCGAGACGTCCGTCATCGAGACCTGGGCGCGTGCCGGAAGCTCCGCCAGCGCCGCGGACTCCGAATCGGATGCCCCGGCAGTGAGCAAACGAACCGCCGGAATCGCGGCCGCCGCGGCCACCACCGCGATCAACAGGGCCAGCACCCGAGAGGCCCACCCCCGCACGGCGAACGACGCGGCGATCGCCGCCACGAGCACCAGCGCGAGCGGCGTCGTGGCAGCAGCCCAGGTGCTGCCGAGAAGCTCGTCGGTTCGGCTCTCTCCGAGGCCGTCGAACGACGTCACCCGAACCCACGTCATCCTCGACGCGCCCCACAGGCACGCCGCAGCAACGACCAGAAGGGCGACGGGTAGAGCGGCCGACCCGCGGCGACCGGTCATCGGCCGCCGACCTCACGGAGCGATTCCGCTGCGGCGACGGCTCCCAGCACCGCCATCGCCTTGTTCCGCGCCTCGTCGTCCTCGTATTCCGCAACCGAGTCGGCCACGACGCCTGCCCCGGCCTGAACGTAGGCGGTGCCGTCCTTGATCAGTGCGGTGCGAATCGAAATGGCAGTATCGGCGTCCCCCGCGAAATCGAGGTAGCCGACGATGCCGCCGTAGATGCCGCGTCGCGTCGGCTCCAGCTCGTCGATCAGTTCCATCGCGCGCACCTTCGGTGCCCCGGACAGGGTGCCCGCCGGGAAGCAGGCCTTGACCGCGTCGAGGGCGCGCTTGCCCTCGGCCAACCGTCCGGTGACCGTCGACACCAGATGCATGACGTGGCTGTATCGCTCGATGTGTCGGTAGTCGCTCACTCGCACGGTGCCGGGAGCGCAGACGCGTCCGAGGTCGTTGCGTCCGAGATCCACGAGCATCAGGTGCTCGGCGTTCTCCTTCTCGTCGGCCAGCAGATCTTTCTCGAGCAGCACGTCCTCTTCCTCGGACGTGCCGCGCCAACGAGTGCCCGCGATGGGATGCGTGGTGGCCAGACCGTCGACCACCGTCACCAATGCCTCGGGGCTCGATCCGACGATGGAGAAGGCCGTTTCGTCGTTCTCCCCCGGTACGTGCATCAGATACATGTACGGGCTCGGATTGGAGGCCCGCAGCATCCGGTAGACGTCGAGGGGTGACGCGTCGGTATCCATCTCGAAACGCTGGGAGAGCACCACCTGGAACGCCTCACCTGCTTCGATCTCCTCCACCAGGCGAGCGACGTCGGCACCGAAGCCCTCGGACGTGCGCTGTCGGCGGAACTGCGGCGCGGGCTTGGACACGGTGGAGACGGTGGAGGCAGCGGGCTTCGACAGGTCCGCGCACATACGGTCCAGACGACGCACCGCGTCGTCGTACGCCTCGTCGACGCGATCGTCGGTGCCGTTCCAGTTCACCGCGTTCGCGATCAGGGTGATCGCGCCCTCGTGATGGTCGACGGCCGCGAGATCGGTGGCCAGCAGCATGACCAACTCCGGAACACCGAGGTCGTCCTGCGCGTGCTCGGGCAACTTCTCGATGCGCCGCACCGAGTCGTATCCGAGGTAGCCGACCATGCCGCCGGTCAACGGGGGCAGACCGGGCAACCGCTCCGAGTGCAACAGCTCCAATGTCCGCGCCAGCACTTCGAGAGGGTCGCCGCCGCTCGGCACCCCCGCGGGGACGTTGCCGCGCCACGCGGCCTCACCGTCGATGACCGTGAGCGACGCCGGCGCGCCTGCACCGATGAACGACCACCTGGACCACGAACTGCCGTTCTGTGCGGACTCGAGCAAGAAGGTTCCGGGTCGGTCGGCACCGAGCTTGCGGTACGCCGACAGAGGAGTCTCGGAGTCGGCGAGCACCTTTCGCGTCACGGGCACCACGCGGTGCTCTGCGGCGAGCTGCCGAAACACCTCGCGCGAGGTGGTCGAGTCCGAGTTCTCGGTGTCGGGGGTAGGGCTGGGGTCGGTGGTCGTCTCGCCGTGCATCGCTCCATCCTCCCAGGTTCGGCGCGAGGGTCGTCGCTCGCGGTAACCTGCCCAGCATGAAACCAGGCGAGCTCGTTCCCGATTTTTCCCTGCCGGATCAGACCGGAGAGACCCGAACACTGACCGAATTGCTGGCGAACGGTCCGATCGTGCTGTTCTTCTACCCCGCTGCCTTCACCCCCGGTTGCACCGCCGAGGCATGCCACTTCCGGGACCTGGCATCGGAGTTCGCCGAGGTCGGAGCAACCCGCGTCGGCATCAGTGCCGATGCCGTCGCCAAGCAGGCAGAGTTCGCCGCCGCCAAGTCCTTCGACTACCCACTGCTCTCCGACGAGGACGGCACCGTCGCCACAGCATTCGGCGTCAAGCGCGGTCTGTTGGCCAAGCTCTCCCCGGTCAAGCGCGCGACGTTCGTCATCGGCACCGACCGGAAGGTCCTCGAGACCTTCTCGAGCGAAGTACGGTTCGAAGCCCATGCGGACAAGGCTCTGGAGTACCTGCGGGCACACCGCACGTAGAGCACTGTCCGACGCGATGCCTCGGGTGGGGGGAACCTCGAGGCATCATGTGCAGACCACAACTATCTGTATAGGAGTGGAGCCTGCAGGAACGACCCAGAGACACAGCAGTGGAGCCTGCAGGAACGACCCAGAGATCGAGAGGTTCCCCGCGATGGATACGCCGGCTACACCGAAGGAGGCGACACCCGAGGATATGGTGGATGCCCGCTGGCTCACCGAGAGCCAACAGCAGGCGTGGCGATCACTCGTCGCTCTGGTCACTCGGTTGCCGGCAGCTCTGGACGCGCAGCTGCAACGCGATGCGCAGCTGACTCACTTCGATTACTTCGTCCTCGCAGTGGTCAGCGAGAACCCACAGCGCCGCATCCAGCTCCGGGATCTGGCCGAATACGCCAACGCGTCACTTTCACGCTTGTCACACGTGATCACCAAGCTGGAGAAAGCCGGGTGGGTTCGGCGCGAGAGCATCCCGGGCAGCCGAGGATCCTATGCGGTGCTGACCGACGCCGGAATGGACAAGGTCGTCGGATCGGCACCGGGTCACGTCGCCACCGTGCAGGCGCTGATCTTCGACGGTCTGTCCGAGTCGGAGGTCGGCGAGCTCGCCACCCTGAGCTCGACTCTGCTGGCGCAGTTGGACAAGGGAATAGCAGCAGGAACCGGTCACGCCTGAGCGTCGGGGCCCAACAGGACGTCGGCATCGAAACAGGTGTGAGCGCCGGTGTGGCACGCCGCGCCGGTCTGATCGACGACCAGGAGCACGGTGTCACCGTCGCAATCGAGCCGAACCTCGTGCACGTACTGCGTGTGACCCGACGTCTCACCCTTGACCCAGTACTGCTGCCTGGACCTGGAATAGTAAGTGCCCTTGCGGGTTTCGAGAGTTCGAGAGAGCGCCTCGTCGTCCATCCAGGCGACCATCAGTACCTGACCGGTCGACCGTTCCTGCACGACGGCGCTGAACAGTCCGGCCTCGTTGCGCTTGAGCCGCGCGGACAGCGTCGGGTCGAGTGTCATCGGTAATCCTCTTCGCTATCGAACGACGATGTGCTCGGCGCGCATCGCATCTTTGACCTGGCCGATGGTGAGATCGCCGAAGTGGAAGACGCTCGCGGCAAGAACCGCGTCCGCTCCGGCGTGCACTGCCGGCGAAAAGTGTTCCACGACGCCCGCTCCGCCGCTGGCGATCACCGGCACGTGCACCGCGGACCGGACTGCAGCGATCATCGGCAGATCGAATCCGGCCTTCGTTCCGTCGGCGTCCATCGAATTGAGCAGGATCTCCCCAACGCCCAGTTCTGCACCACGTACCGCCCATTCGACGGCGTCGATGCCGGTGCCACGTTTGCCGCCGTGAGTGGTGACCTCCCAGCCCGACGCGGTGTCCTGCTGCCCCTGCGGGACGGTTCGGGCGTCGACCGAGAGCACGATGCACTGTGAGCCGAACCGTTCGCTGAGCTCGCGCAGCAACTCCGGTCGGGCGATCGCAGCGGTGTTGACACTGACCTTGTCCGCCCCGGCTCGCAACAGTCGATCCACGTCGGCGACGGTGCGCACTCCCCCGCCGACGGTGAGCGGGATGAACACCTGCTCGGCGGTGCGGCTGACGACGTCGAGCATCGTGCCTCTGTCCGACGTCGACGCGGTGACATCGAGGAAGGTCAGTTCGTCGGCCCCCTGCGCATCGTAGGCGGCCGCGAGCTCCACGGGATCGCCTGCGTCACGGAGGTTTTCGAAGTTGACTCCCTTGACGACGCGTCCGGCGTCGACGTCGAGGCACGGAATCACTCTGACCGCGACGCTCATCGCACCGGTCCTTCCAGATAGTCGACGGGATCACCGAGTTCGGTGATCACCTTCAGCAATTCGTCGTGCACTCCTGGTCCAGCTGCGAGGACCGACGCCGAGTCGACCGTCCATGGTTCACCCGCGAGGTCGGTGACGATTCCGCCTGCCGCGCGCACCAGCAGCGCACCGGCTGCATTGTCCCAGGCACGGTGACCGAAGACCACCGCGCCGCCGAGGACTCCGCTGGCCGTGTAGGCCAGATCGACCCCGGTGGCACCGTGCATCCGCAGTCGCGAGGAATGCATCGACAACTCTTCGAGAATGCGAAATCGGAACCGACCAGGCAGAGGACCGCGGCTGGCGACGTTGAACGCACCGAACCCGATCATGGATTCGCGCAACGCTTTCGGCTGCAGCGCCGGAAGGACGACGCCGTTGAGCAACAGGGGGCCGCCTGCCACAGCGGCGAAACGCTGATCCACCAACGGCAGCCAGGTGAGCCCGAGGACCGGCTCGCCATCGTCGAGCAACGCCAACAGCGTTCCGGCCGAGGGCAATCCCGACGAGTAGTTGAAGGTGCCGTCGATCGGGTCCAGCACCCAGACGAGTCCCGAGTTCAGATCCGGTCCCCCGAACTCCTCACCGTGAACGGCGATTCCGGTGGCCTCGAACAATTCCGCACTGAGCCGCCGCTCGAGTTCCAGGTCCACTGCAGTGGCGAAGTCGTCGGGGCCCTTCTGCACTGCGCTCGGTGCGCCGACGCCGGCGACGAACCGATCGTGGATGCCGTCGAGCAAACCACCGGCGATCTCGAGCAGACGAGTCGGTTCCTCGGGAAGGGTCATTACTGCGCTACCGAGACACCGCAGCGAGGGCGTCCGGGAGCGTGAAACGTCCGGCGTACAGCGCCTTTCCGACGATGGAACCTTCGACACCGCGGTCGACCAGTCCGGCGATCGCTTCCAGGTCTGCAATCGTGGACACGCCGCCCGATGCGATGACCGGCTTGTCGGTCTTGGCGCACACATCGGCGAGCAGTTCCAGGTTGGGCCCGGTCAACGTGCCGTCCTTGGTGACGTCTGTGACGACGTAGCGCGAGCACCCGTCGCGTTCGAGCCGCTCGAGAACCTCCCATAGATCGCCCCCGTCGCTCACCCAGCCGCGGCCGCGCAACCGCGGTGCTCCGTCGACGATCAGCACGTCCAGACCGACGGCGACGCGATCGCCGAACTCGCTTATCGCGCGGGAGCACCACTGCGGATCCTCCAGGGCTGCGGTGCCGAGATTGACTCGCGCGCAACCGGTCGCCAGCGCCGCGCGCAGCGACTCGTCGTCACGAATTCCGCCCGACAGCTCCACCTTGACGTCGAGCTCGCCGACGACCGACGCCAGCAGCTCGCGGTTGGATCCGCGTCCGAACGCAGCGTCGAGATCCACGAGGTGGACCCACTCGGCACCGTCGTTCTGCCACGCGAGTGCGGCGTCGCGAGGCGACCCGTACTTCGTTTCGCTTCCTGCTTCTCCTTGAACGAGACGGACAGCTTCGCCGCCTGCGACATCGACAGCAGGCAATAAGACCAGGCTCACGTGCGGTTATGCTACGGGCCGAGCGGCCGTGAACTCAAAACGGGTCGTCTGTGGTCCTACCGGAGTTCCTTGCGCGTAATGCGCGTGGACACCACACCCATGGCCGCGATCGCGCCGACCACACCGGCCAACGCGATGACCAGACCTACCCCGGCACTCGGCTGCAGCACAGCGATCAATGCCGTCGCGAGGGCCAGCACGGCCACAGCCGCACCGAGGGCTCGAAAGGCCAAGCGCCCGAGTGAGAACTCGCGGTCGCTCACACCGATCGGACCCAGTTCTCCAGCAGCGCGGCCCCGGCGTCACCGGACTTCTCCGGGTGGAACTGGGTGGCCGAGAGCGCGCCGTTCTCGACCGCGGCGAGGAACCGGCCGCCGTGATCGGCCCAGGTGAGCAACGGGGCGGCGATGGTGTCGCTCGGTTCGAGCTCCCACTGCTGCGCGGCGTAGGAGTGGACGAAGTAGAACCGGGTCTCGGGATCGATGCCGTCGAACAGCACGCTCTTCTCCGGTGCCTCGACGGTGTTCCACCCCATGTGGGGCAGCACCTCGGCCTGCAAACGCTCGACCGTTCCCGGCCACTCCCCACACCCGTCCGCCTCGACCCCGAACTCGACGCCGCGGTCGAACAGGATCTGCATTCCTACACAGATGCCCAGCACGGGGCGTCCGCCGGCCAGACGACGCCCGATGATGCGCTCGCCCTTCACCGCCAGCAGACCTTCCATGCAGGCGGCAAACGCACCGACACCGGGAACGACCAGCGCTTCTGCATTCAGGGCCTCGTCGAAGTCCGAGGTCACGGTCACATCGGCACCGACCCGGGCGAGAGCCCTCTTCGCCGAGTGCAGATTGCCCGAGCCGTAATCGAGCAACACCACAGAAGTCATGCGGGAAGTCTATCGGGGCGTGGTCTCGCGATGAGCGCCACCGCCGCGACGACGACCACCGTGGCAGCGGCTGCGCTGAATCCCGCGGTGTACCCCACACTTGTCGCCAGGACACCGAGGGCGAGTGCGCCCGCCCCGGTACCCGCGTCGAAGCTGATGTTCCAGACGGCACTCGCGCTGCTGTAGCGGGCAGGACCGGCTGCGTCGAACGCCATCACGAGACTGTCGTTCTGGCATGCGCCGTACCCGATTCCGAACAGGACGGCTGCGACGAAGAACAGCGCCGCGGGCATTCCGCCGAGCGCAGCGAGCGCGAACAGAGCGATACCGATCGCCGCCGACACCAGCGCCGGAAACACAGAGCGTCCGATTCCGATGCGGTCCGCCACCGACCCCGCGGCGTAACGCCCGACGAGCATCGCGGCACTGACAACGGCCAGTGCGAGTCCGATCATCGCGGCTCGGTTCGACTCGGCGATGGGCAACAGACTGGTGATTCCCCCGTAGGCCGCGGACACCGAGGCCACGACGAGACACGGCACCAGAAATTGACGCACGTCGAGACGAACCCGCTCGATCCTGGGCGGCTGCGGCGCGGGTCGGGTCGGCGGCAACAGCGCCACGCCGATCAGGCCTGCTGCGGGCACCAGAGCACCGAGTACGAACACGGCCGTCGGACTCGCCGCGAAAATCACCAGACCCAGTGGCAGCGTGACCATCTGAGCCAAGGCGACAGCGATCCCCTGCGCGCCCGTCGCCCGGCCGAGCAGCGCTGTCGGAGCGAGCTCGGCGACGATGGCGGCACCGGCGACCGTCAACAGTCCGAAACCGGTGCCCCGCAGCGCGGACACCGCCAGCGCCGGTACGGCCTCGACGGAAACGATGAACAGCAGTGCAGGCAACCCGAGGAGCAGACACCCGGCAGCCAGAACCGCACGATGGCCGACTCGCATCAGCATGCTCGGCACGAACAACTGAGTGATCACCGTCGTGGCCATGAAGATCGCGGTGCTGGCAGCGGCCACCGCGTCCGATGCCCCCGACTGGGACACCGCGAGGGGAACCACCGGGAGCAGCAATCCCCAGCCGCCGAACGACGCCGCGCCCATGGCCATCGCGGCCGGAAGACCGCGGATGGAGCTCAGGCCACTCAACGCACGAGCGCCGATCGACCGATCACAGACTTCCCTTGGTGGACAGCACGCCGGTCACGCGAGGGTCGTACTCGGTGGCCTGACGTAGTGCCCGAGCCACGGCCTTGAACTCGGCTTCGGTGATGTGGTGCTGATCGCGGCCGTAGATCACCCGGACGTGCAGTGCGATCCGAGCGTTCGACGCCAGCGTCTCGAACACGTGCTTGTTGATCACCGTGGAGTACGGAACGCCCGGATAGCCGCCGATGACGGAGTGCACCATGTAGTCGGGCTCACCGGTGTGCACGCAGTACGGACGACCCGACACGTCGACGGCCGCGTGCACGAGCGTTTCGTCCATCGGAATGAACGAATCGCCGAACCGGGTGATGCCGGCCTTGTCGCCGAGGGCCTGACCGAGCGCCTGGCCGAGCACGATCGCGGTGTCCTCGACGGTGTGGTGCGCCTCGATCTCGATGTCGCCCTTCGCGCGCACCGTCAGGTCGAAACGAGCATGGGTGCCGAGCGCGGTGAGCATGTGGTCGTAGAACGGAACGCCGGTGGAGATGTCGACGATGCCGGTGCCATCGAGGTTCAGCTCGACCGAGATGTCGGATTCCTTGGTGGTGCGCTCGATCTTGGCGATGCGGGGAGCGGGAGTGGTCACTTCGATGCCTCTGCTGTTTCGGTCGATGCGAGTGCTGCGCTGACGGTGAGGAATCGGTCGTTCTCGTGCGCCAGTCCGATGGTGACACGTAGATATCCGGGAATTCCGACGTCCCGGATGAGCACGCCTTCGTCCAGGTACCGCTGCCACGTCGCGGCCGCATCGGAGAACCGGCCGAAGAGCAGGAAGTTGGCGTCGGACGGCACCACGTCGTAACCCTGGTGGCCGAGGGCCGCTGCCACCCGATCTCGTTCGGCGGAGAGTTCGGCCACGCTCCCGAGAGTGTCCGAGGCGTGCCGCAGCGCCGCGCGCGCAGCTGCCTGCGTGACGACCGAGAGGTGATAGGGCAAGCGCACCAACAGCATTGCGTCGACGACGGCCGGGGCAGCCACCAGATATCCCAGCCGACCGCCGGCGAACGCGAACGCCTTGCTCATGGTTCGGCTGACCACGATCTTGCTGGGGTAGCTCTCGATCAACCCGATCGCGCTGGGCGCAGAGGAGAATTCCGCGTAGGCCTCGTCGACCACCACGATTCCCGGTGCGGCGTCGAGGATTCGGCGCAGACCCGCCTCGTCGATGCTGTGGCCCGTCGGATTGTTGGGGCTGGTGACGAACACGACGTCGGGCTTACGTTCCGCGATCGCCTCCACCGCGTAGTCGACGTCCAGTGAGAAATCTGCCCGACGCTTCGCCGGAATCCATTCGGTCTGCGTCCCGGAGGAGATGATCGGGTGCATCGAGTACGACGGCACGAAGCCCAGCGCGGTGCGATCCGGTCCCCCGAACGCCTGCAGCAACTGCTGCAGAATTTCGTTGGAGCCGTTGGCCGCCCAGACGTTGGCGGTGTCGACAGCGAAGCCGGTCTGCTCGGTGAGGTAGCGAGCGAGGTCTGCCCGCAGCGCGTCGGCATCGCGATCCGGGTAGCGGTGCAGCTGCCCGGCGGCGATCCGAACGGAGTCCGCCACATCGTCGATCAATGCCTGCGTCGGCGGGTGCGGATTTTCGTTGGTGTTCAGCTGAACCGGCACGGTGAGCTGCGGCGCACCGTACGGTGACTTGCCGATGAGCGCCTCGCGCAGCGGGAGGTCGTCCAACGAGACCGACTGTCCCACAGGATCACTCATGACGCATCACCGGTACGCAGCCCTTCGAACCGCAGCCGCACCGCTTCGCCGTGGGCCGGCAGATCCTCGGCATTGGCCAATGCAATGACGTGCGCCGCAACATCTTTCAGCGCGGTCTCGCTGTAGTCCACCACATGGATTCCGCGTAGGAATGTCTGCACACTCAGGCCGGACGAGTGCCGCGCGCATCCTGCCGTCGGCAGTACGTGATTCGAACCGGCGCAGTAGTCACCGAGGCTCACCGGCGACCACGCTCCGACGAACACGGCACCGGCGCTGCGCACCCGGGCTGCGACGTCGGATGCGTCCTTCGTCTGGATCTCGAGGTGCTCGGCGGCGTAGGCGTTGACCACGGCCAATCCCTGCGTGACGTCGTCGACCAGCACGATGCCGGACTGGCTTCCGTTCAGTGCGGTGGCCACGCGCTCGGCATGCCGGGTGGACGCCATCTGTGCGTTGACGGCCTGGTTCACGGCATCGGCCAGTTCGATGCTGTCGGTGACCAAAACGCTGGCCGCCATCACGTCGTGTTCGGCCTGGCTGATGAGGTCCGCTGCCACGTGAATGGGGTCCGCGGTGGCGTCGGCGAGAATCGCGATCTCGGTGGGCCCTGCCTCGGAGTCGATTCCGATGAGCGAGCGGCACAGTCGCTTGGCAGCGGTGACGTAGATGTTGCCGGGACCGGTGATCAGATCGACCGGTGCCAATTCACCGCCGTCGGTATCGACACCGCCGTACGTGAGCAGCGCAACGCCCTGGCCGCCGCCGACAGCCCAGACCTCGTCGACGCCGAGGAGCTGCGCGGCCGCGAGGATGGTCGGGTGGGGCAGGCCACCGAAGTTCTTCTGCGGCGGTGACGCCACCACCAGCGAACCGACACCTGCAATCTGGGCCGGAACGACATTCATCACGACCGAGGACGGGTACACGGCGTTGCCGCCGGGTACGTAGAGCCCTACGCGATCGACCGGAATCCAGCGCTCGGTCACGGTGCCGCCGGGTACCACCTGAGTGGTGTGGTCGGTTCTGCGCTGATCCGAGTGCACCAGACGGGTTCGCTCGATCGCGACCTCGAGCGCCGCCCGGACGGCCGGATCCAGCTCCTCGAGTGCTCGAACCAATTCCTGCTGAGGAACTCGAATGCGGTCCGGTCGAACTCCGTCGAACTTCTCGCTGAACTCGAGGGCCGCGTCGGCACCGCGCTCCTTGACCGCGTCGACCACTGGGCGAACCTGATGCAGCACCGAATCGACATCCACTCCGCCTCGGGGAAGTGCGCCGCGTAGTTCGGCGGTGGATGGAGTTCGTCCGCGTAGATCGACGCGGGCGAGCTCGATGCGGGCAGGCATAGTGGGCCCCTTCGTGAAGTCGGTTCGGTGCCGGGGTTCGGTCGAATCAGTGTTGTCCGAACTCCCAGGATAGTTCCACCGAATTCGGCTCAGCCCCGCACGTCCCACAGATGGTGAATCGGATCGTGGATGTAGTACGCGGCCAGTGATTCGACGGAGAAGTTCGACCCGTCGCTGCGTCGACCCGCCCGGTGCCGCTTCTCCGGCGGTACAGCGGCGAAATCGTCGGCCAGAGCGCGGGCGGCGTAGCCGAGTTCCGACGCAACCTCCCCAGGATTCTGTGCGTTGTAGTCCTCGGCCAGCGCGGTGGCATCTTGGTCCCAGTTCGCGAACTCCGGATCGTCCTCGGTCAACACCAACGCGAGCCGGGTGCGGAAGATGCGGTGCGCGTCACGTACGTGCGCGGCGTACTCCAGCGCTGACCACGTCGAGTCGTCGGGGCGCAGTGCTACGTCGTCGCGCCGCAGAACTGCATCCCAACGCTCGACGTCGGCGCGGATCAGGTCCGGGATGTCGTCGTAATCGACGGCACTCGAGTCGAACCCGCAATCCGGGCACGCTCGCTCGAGTACCCAGGTCCAGTTCTTGGTGTCGGGATCGATCGGCATGCCGGTCAGGATAGATTCAGGTCAGGCGTAGCGAGCAGCCAGGTTGTGCAGTGTGCTCTTGATCCCCTGCGCGTTCTTCTGCGGCATCTTGAACAGCTCGAGCATCTTCGGGACCTTGGCGGTGCCGTACTTGAAGCTTTCGGTCACCGTGGTCAGCCCCGGCTGCTTCTCCTCGAACTCCCAGCGCCAGCTGTGACCCATCGGGTGCTGCCACTCGACGACCTTGTGCTTGTCGGCGTCGACGAACTCGGTGACGGTGCTGGTGATCTTGTACGGCACGCCGTACTGCTTCATGCCGACAGAGAACTTCGCGCCGGTGCTGAGGCGATCGGGACCGCGGACGGTGTCCTTGACCGTGCCCGATCCATCCAGTTCGCCGTGCCGGGTGGGATCAGCAACGATGTCGAACAATTCGGACGCCGACGCCCGCACCTCGGTCTGACGGGTGACTTGCTGCGGACCTGTGTCGATAGTTCTGATGTCTGCCATTTCCCCGGCCTACCCCACAGCGCCTCGTTCGACACACCGGTCGAGACGAAAGCGAATTGACGGGCATAGTTCAATGAACACATGTCCTGGTCAGTGTGGCTCGCCTTCCTCGGTGCGAGCATCGTCATCAGTCTGTCCCCCGGTGCCGGTGCCATCGCATCGATGTCGACCGGGCTTCGCTACGGCCTGCGCCGCGGTTACTGGAACATCTTCGGTCTGCAGATCGGCTTGCTCCTGCAGATCGGCATCGTCGCCGTCGGACTGGGTGCAGTACTCGCCAGCTCGGCGCTGGCGTTCACCGCGATCAAATGGTTCGGCGTTGCCTACCTCGTCTACCTCGGCATTCGGCAATGGCGGGCGGCCCCGACCGAGGTCGCCGACGCCCCGGCAGTGGCCGACCGTGGCACGACGATGCTGGCACGAGGCTTCCTCGTCAACGCCAGCAACCCCAAAGCCGTCGTCTTCATGGTCGCGGTGCTCCCCCAGTTCCTCGATCCGACACGACCTCTGCTCACTCAGTACCTCGTCATCGCGGCCACGATGGTCGCGGTCGACATGCTCGTGATGACGGGCTACACCTCGCTGGCCTCGCGGGTGCTGCGCTTGATGAAATCGCAGCGCCAGCAGAAGACGATGAACCGCACGTTCGCCGGACTGTTCTTTGCCGCCGCAACATTCTTGGCGACCGTTCGGCGCGTGACTCCGTGAGGAAATACCGCGTGATCATGAAAAATGCCCTCGGCGGCGATCCGATTCCACTGGGACTGTTCGACACACTCCTCGAGGCCAACACGTGGATCCAGGACGTCGGCAAGCGGGACGAACACGAACTCGGCACGTACACAGTCGAAGTTGTCGACGAGTGAGTGGACGGTGTCCGTGTTCGAGTGGTGACACGTTCGACGCATGCTGTGAGCCGTATCTGCTCGGTGTGGAGAACGCACCGACGGCGGAGAAGCTGATGCGATCGCGATTCACCGCATTCGCCGTCGCAGACGTGGCCTATCTCCGCGCATCGTGGCATCCCGACACCGCCCCGGCCGAGCTGGAGTTGGACCCCGACCAGCGGTGGTATCGACTCGACATTCTCGCAACCGACGCCGGTGGATTGTTCGACGACGCGGGAACCGTCGAGTTCCGAGCTCGATACAAGCAACCCGAGGGTGCGGGCTCGATGAGTGAGGTGAGCCGCTTCGTCCGAGTGGACGGCCGGTGGCTCTACCTCGACGGGATCGTCTCGCGCTAGAGGTTGCGCAGCTTGGTCGGTCGGTTGCCCGAGGTACGACGCGCTTCCTGCTTCTCCTTGATGCGTTCGGCATCCTTGCGCACCTGAACCTGGGTGCGACGCTCGCGAACCAGCCACTGCGGCGGGCTGGCGACGAGTTCCTCGATCGCCTCGGTGGTCAGCGCTTCGGTGACACCGCCGCGGGCCAGGCCTGCGATGGACACGCCGAGCTTCTTCGCGATGACGTCGCGCGGGAAGGGTCCGTTGGCCTGCAGGTCGGTCAACCACTGCGGCGGATCGCTGCGCAGTGCGTCCAGGTCGGACCTGCTGACCATCGAGTTCTGGAATTCTTCGGGTGCTGCGGGAAGGTAGATGCCGAGCTTGTTCGCCGCGGTCAATGGCTTCATGGTCTGCTGCTTGTTCTCCGGGCTCACCGCACCAGCTTATCCGGCCGTCGACGCTCTCGACGCCACCGTCCCTCACTGCCCTCCTCGTCCCATAGGCTCGACCCCGTGAACATCGATGTGCAGACACTGCGCTGGTACGCGGCGGTGGCGCAGCAACTGCATTTCGCGCGCGCTGCTCAGTCACTGGGAATCTCGCGAATCCGCTTGAGCAAGACGGTTGTGGAACTCGAGGAACAGCTCGGCGTCGATCTGTTCGTGCCGAGAGCATCCCCCACCGAACTCACTTCCGACGGCCGCGACCTGCTCGAGCGGGCGCTGGCGGAGATCGCCGAAGACGATCGGCGGTCGGAACTCGCTCAGGTTGCTGCGGCGGAGCCGACGACCTTCACCATCGGATACGCCGAGGGAGTGACGCTGACGAAGTGGACACGCATCTGGGCGGATCGGTTCCCGGACGTCACGCTGTCCGTGGTGGCGACCACACCGGAGAACCAGGTGGCGGCCTTGCACGACGGCACGGTCGATGTGAGCTTCGTTCGACCGCCGATCGACCGCGAGGGGCTCAACGCCATCGGTCTCTACCAAGAAGTACAGGTCGTGGTGGTACCGAAGGACCACGCGGTCGCAGCGTTCGATTCGGTCACCGCGAGCGATCTCGCCGACGAGCATCTGCTCGCCGACCCTGCGACGGTGCCCGAATGGGCTGCTGCGGCAACCGAACTCGTGGTCGGCAATCGACCGGAACTGCCGCCGATGAATTCAGTCGCCGAGACGTTCGAGTACGTGGCCGCCGGGCTGGGGGTGGCGATCGTGCCGCACTCGGTCGCCCGATTCAACGCCCGTAAGGACCTCGTCTACCGACCGGTGACCGACGTCGAGCAGTCGCAGATTGCACTGGCCTGGGTCGCCGAACGCGAGGACGACCGCATCGAGGAATTCATCGGCATCGTCCGCGGCCGCTCGACCCGCAGCTCGCGCGGACCGTCGGACGAGGCACCCGCAAAGAAGAAGAAAGCGCACCCCTCCAAACCTGCTCGCCCCGTTGCCAAGACGAAGACGAACGCCCGGCGCAGCGGCAAGCGTCGCTAGGCGGACTCACGACCTGCGAAGAACCGGGCGCACTAGAGGCCGAGGCCCCGCAGTCGGTCGATCTCGCGACGATCGCGCTTGGTGGGCCTGCCTGCCCCTCGATCACGCCTCGGTGCGGAGGCCAGAACTTCTTTCGGTGGCGGCGCAGGACTGCGATCGATCAAGCACTCGGGAACGACCGCTGCGCCGACGCGTTTGGTGATGGCCCGCACCACGACAACGATCTTCTCCACTCCGTCCGCCCGGAGCCTGATTTCGTCGTCGGGGCCGATGCGATGCCCGGGTTTGGCGGGAGTCCCGTTGACGCGGACGTGTCCGCCGCGGCAGGCAGCAGCCGCGGCAGACCGCGTCTTGAACAACCGGACCGCCCAGATCCAACTGTCGAGGCGGACACTCTGAACTTCCATCTTCGAACGAATTCCTCACATTGCGAGGCTCGATTACATGTCCAGGCCGAGATCGAGCACTGTCACCGAGTGTGTCAGACCGCCCACCGCGAGGAAGTCGACCCCCGTGCGCGCGTAGTCCCGTGCCACGTCGACGGTCAGGCCGCCCGAGGATTCCAGCTTCGTCTGCGGCGCGAATGTGTCGCGACGTTGCACCGCCATCTGCGTCTGCCACAGCGCGAAGTTGTCCAGCAGAACCAGTTCGACGTTCTCCGCCAGCACCTGGTCGAGTTGCTCGAGGCTGTCGACCTCGACCTCGCACGCGATGTCGGGAGCCGCAGCCCGTACCGCCTTCAAGGCAGCGACAACCGAACCGGCTGCCGCCACGTGATTGTCCTTGATGAGCGCGGCATCTCCCAGACCCATCCGGTGATTGACGCCGCCACCTGCGCGCACCGCGTACTTCTGCAGTGAACGTAGCCCCGGCAACGTCTTTCGGCTGTCCCGGATCTTGCACTCGGTGTCCGCGACCTCGGCGACCCAGCCGGCAGTCGCGGTGGCGATCCCCGAAAGGTGACAGACGATGTTGAGCATCGTGCGTTCGGCAGTGAGCAAACCACGAGTCGGGGCCTCGACCGTCAGAACGGCTTGTCCGGGTTCGACATCGGATCCGTCCTCGATGCGATGCACGACGGAGTATCCGTCGGCTCCGATCACCTCGTCGAGAACCAGGAGGCCGACATCGATCCCGGCGATCGTGCCGAAGTGGCGCGAGACCACCGACGCCGTTGCGACGGCATCCTCGGACACCGTTGCCAGCGTGGTGATGTCGGGTCCGTACCGCAGGTCCTCGTCGAGCGCGGTACGAATCAGTGCGAGTACCTCGGCGCGATCGACGCCCGGGTTCACCTCGTTCGGGGTATCGGTCATGTCAGCGTGCTCCCGTCATCACATCGTCGTTCACTATCGCCAACCGTCCATCGAGATCTCGTTCGACGAACAGACTTCGGCGTTGCGCCGGATCGCTCTCCGGGACATCGCGTCGGGTGTGGCACCCTCTGCTCTCGCGACGCTCGGACGCGGCCAGCACGATCACGTCCGCCGCAGCGGTCAACGCTGCGTCCTCGACTGCGCGCGCATCCACTGGTGGCTCCGATACCACGCCGTGCGCCAGAATACGGTGCGCTGCAGCAAGACCCGGTGCATCTCGTACGACGCCGACCTCGGCGGTCATGGTGCGCTGCAGCACTGCGCGGTCGATACGGCGATACGTGGGCAACGCGACATCCGAAACGCTGCCGGTGCGTCCGACCCGTTCTGCAGCCACGTACGCCGCACGCTCACCGACGACGAGACCCTCGAGGAGACTGTTCGACGCCAACCTGTTGGCACCGTGCAAGCCGGTGCGCGCCACTTCCCCTGCGGCGAGCAAGCCGGGAACCGAGGTGCGTCCGGATGTATCCGTCGCCACGCCCCCGCACGAGTAGTGCGCTGCGGGTGCCACCGGAATCAGGTCCGTCGCCGGGTCGATGCCGGCCTGTAGGCACGAGGCGGTCACGGTCGGGAACCGTTCGTGGACGCGTTCCACTCTGCGGGCGTCCAGCAGAACGTGGTCGTCGCCGCGCTCGTGCAGCAGTTCGGCGATGGCACGGGACACCACGTCGCGTGGCGCGAGGTCACCGAGCGGGTGCACTCCCGCCATGAAGGCCCGACCGGTGACATCGACCAGGCGAGCTCCCTCTCCTCGCACCGCCTCGCTGATCAACGGGCGGCGGCCCGTGGACCCGGCGGCGAACAGCACCGTCGGATGGAACTGCACGAATTCCAGATCCGCGATCCGGGCACCGGCATCGAGTGCGAGTGCAATGCCGTCGGCCGTCGCGCCCGGCGGGTTGGTGCTGCACGAGAAGAGTTGTCCCAGTCCGCCGGTGGCGAGCAGCACCGTCGGGCAATGAACGACGCCGACGCCGCGAGGCCCGTGCACGAGGAGACCGACAACCTCGCCGTCGGTGGTCAGCACCCGCAGCGCGGTCGTGTCGAACTGCACCGTGGGCACGGAGGCGTCCAGCGTGCGCTGCACCTCTGCCCCGGTGGCGTCTCCCCCGGCGTGAATGATGCGACGAACGCTGTGGCCGCCCTCGCGGGTCCGCGCAACCGCGCCGTCTGCCGCCAGGTCGAACTGTGCGCCCGCAGCTTCGAGCGAGGTGATCGCCGCGCGGCCGCCTGCGACGATGGAGCGCACCGCGTCCTCGTCGCACAGACCGGCACCGGCAACGCAGGTGTCGGCCACATGCGATTCGATCGAATCCTCGAGTTCCGGACCGACGACCGCGATCCCACCCTGGGCGTACTGCGTCGCCGTGTCGGTGGACTGTCCCTTGCTGACGGTCATCACCCGCAGGCCGCGGGCAGCCGCGGTGCGGGCCGCGGTCAGTCCGGCAATTCCACCGCCGACGACGACGAGATCGGCCGCGGTTTCCCACGCGACCGATGGATTCACTCGCCGCCGCCCGGGGTGCCGATCTCGATCATCCGCTGCACCGACTTGCTCGCGATGTTCGCGGTCTCGAGGTCGACATGCACCTCGTCGCGCCCCTCGACGAGGCAGCGCAGCAGAGCCGCAGGAGTGATCATCTTCATGTAGCCACACGATGCACGGTCGTTGACGGCGAGGAAGTCGACGTCGGGTGCCGCCATCCGCAGCTGATGCAGCATGCCGATCTCGGTGGCGACCAGAACCTGCTTGGACGCGGTGGTGCGCGCAGCGTCGAGCATGCCGCCGGTGGAGAGGATCTTGACCTTGTCGGCTGGTACGAATCCCTCGCCTGCTAGATACAGAGCCGAAGTGGCGCAACCGCATTCGGGGTGTACGTAGAGCTCCGCATCGGGGTGGGTGCGCGATTTCTCGGCCAGCTCGTCACCGTTGATACCGGCGTGCACGTGGCATTCTCCGGCCCAGATATGCAAGTTCTCGCGCTGCGTGATGCGCTTGACGTGTGCACCGAGGAACTGATCCGGCAGGAACAGGATGTCGCGGCCCGGATCGATCGACTGCACGACCTCCACCGCGTTGGACGAGGTGCAGCAGATGTCGGTCAGCGCTTTGATCTCGGCGGTGGTGTTGACGTACGACACGACGGCTGCGTCGGGGAAATCGGCCTTCCATTCGCGGAGCTGGTCCGCGGTGATGGAATCGGCGAGCGAGCAGCCGGCGCGCTGGTCCGGGATGAGAACCGTCTTCTGTGGGCTCAGAATCTTCGCGGTCTCGGCCATGAAGTGGACGCCGCAGAACACGATGGTGTCCTCGGAGACCTCGGCTGCGATGCGCGAGAGCGCGAGAGAGTCACCGACATGGTCGGCGACATCCTGGATCGCAGGCAGTTGGTAGTTGTGCGCAAGCAGCGTCGCACCGCGCAGATGGGCGAGCCTTCGGACCTCGGCTGCCCATTCCGGTGTCGCTTCGACTCCCCCGTAACCCCCTGCTCCGTCGACGATGTCGCGAACTCCGGCGAATGCCGAGTCCAGGATGTTCACCCGGGTAGCGCTGCTGGTCATGACGGTTCTCCTTCACCGATCATCCGGTCGTCGGTGACCGAATTTCCTCCGAGGGAGTTTTCGACCTATGATCGAAAACATGATTCATCGTAGCACCGTCCACGAAGTGCTCATTGCGGTGTTCCAAGTTCGAGCCTTTTCCGACCCCGACACCCCCGAGCTGGCGGTGCTGCTGTGGCAGCGCGCTCTCGACCCCGAGGCCGGCACCTGGTCATTGCCCGGTGGCACGTTGCGCGACGACGAGAATCTCGCCGCGTCCGCGCGTCGCCAGCTCGCCGAGAAGGTCGATGTGCGCTCGGTGGCACACCTCGAGCAGCTGTCCATCTTCAGCGAACCCGACCGGGTGCCGGGAGACCGACGGATCGCGTCGACCTTCCTCGGCCTGGTGCCGATCTCGGCCGAGCCGACACTGCCTGCGGACACGGCGTGGCACCCGGTCTCGGCACTGCCCGACATGTCGTTCGATCACGGAACCGTCGTCGCGCACGCAAGACATCGACTGGTCGCGAAACTCTCGTACACCAACATCGGATTCGCACTCGCACCGGTCGATTTCGCGATCTCGTCGCTGCGCGAGATCTACGGTGCCGCACTCGGATATCAGGTCGATGCCACTAACCTGCAGCGCGTACTGAGCCGGCGCGGCGTCATCGAACCCACCGGACGGCGCGCGCCGTCGGGCAAGGCAGGTGGCAGACCGCCTGCACTGTTCCGCTTTGCCGACAACAGCATTCGAGTCACCGACGAGTTCGCTGCATTGCGCCCGCCCAGCCCCAACACTCCCTAGCCCGCGCGCTCCCGAAGGCCGGACGTCGGCGGGACAACCATGGCACCCTCGACCTGTTCGCCGGTAAGTTCCGTGCGGTGGAAGAAACGGCATTCGATTGGTATCTACGAGACGTCATGGATCCAGTCGATACCTCGACGATCGGCCTCTGCGACGAAACGAACGCCGAATACTGCGGCCTGGTGGCGCAGCTCCACGGTGAACGGTGGAGGGTGCGCACAGCTCGCGTGACGCCGCGTAAACCCGGTCTTTTCCTGGCCTTTTGGCGACGAGGGGCGGACGGAACCACAGAACCGTTCCGATCGACGGACCAGGATGGACTTCTGGTGTTGATCGACACGGACGGTCACCGCGCGGGATTCAGATTCACGGCAGAACAACTCGACCGACTCGGGATCACCGCATCCCAGGCACACCCGGGAAAGCGGGGCTTTCGCGTGTACCCGACCTGGTGCACCGGGCTCAATCCCCAGGCACGACGAACGCAACAGCAGCACGCGGAGTCATTCTTCGAGGTCTGATCCTTCGGAGCTGCCGACGTCGAGCCCTGGACGCACCGCTGCTCTCGTGCACGCAGAAAGATCGCACAAATGAATAGACGTCAGTCGGCGCGATTCGAGTCGAACGACGGTGGCGGCGGGTAGAACTCGACGTCGAGGTCGTCCGGTTCGGGATCGGTATGTTGCAGGTTGTCGTTGGGATTCATCGCCGCAAGCAGCAGGATCACCAGCGAGGCCGTCAGCGCCTGAACGATCAGCACCAGCGGAGTCTCGATACTCGGCGCAACGGTGACGATCGACCCGATCGCAGGGTCGGTGGCCTTCGGAAACCGAAGAGCAGCAATCCCGTTGCCCACGAGGATCGCCGCGACCGAGCCGGCGAGAGCGCCGACGAACACGGCACCGAACAGCCGCGGACCTCGCTCCGATCTCCACAGCCACCACCCGATCGGGAGAACGAGACCGAGGGCCAAGGACACGAACGAGAAGAGCGCGAGGCCGTCGAAGCGGTGCAGACTCTCCCCGGTCAGGGCCGCCCCGCGATCCTGCGCCACCACGAGCAGCTGCTGCGCCGGTGCAAGGAACCCCCACAGCACTCCGCCCAGGGCCGACACTGCCACCGAGATTCCGACAACCACCGACAGCACACGAACGGTGCTGCTCCGCGATGGGACTTCGAGAACTTCCGACGTGACCACCTAGCGCCTACCCGTCGCGGCCGAATCGACGAGGCCGTGACGCGAGCACAGCGACGTCCACCCGTCGGGGACGATCTGCACCACCATGCGGCGGCCGCATTCAGCGCAGAACCGCGGCGGCTCCAACCCGAGCCGGACGGCGACGGACAACGAATTCGCGCCCACCTCGGCTCCGGCTTCGACAGGCCGACCGGTGTGCGGGTCGTAGTGGGTCTCGCTCGTCATTCGACCCACCCTAATACGCCCATCAGATAGTCGAGTTGAGCGCTTTGATCGGCATCTGCAGCTCGCCGAGAAGATCGAGATCCTGTTCTGCCGGACGACCGAGCGTCGTCAGGTAGTTGCCGACGATGACCGCATTGATACCGCCGAGAATGCCCTGCTCGGCGCCCAGATCACCGAGGGTGATCTCGCGGCCGCCGGCGAATCTCAGAATCGTGCGCGGCAGAGCGAGGCGAAACGCTGCGACGGCGCGCAGAGCATCGGATGCCGGCAGCACATCCAGGTCTCCGAACGGGGTTCCCGGTCGGGGGTTGAGGAAGTTCAGGGGCACCTCGTCGGGTTCGAGCGCGGTGAGATCGGCAGCGAACTCGGCCCGCTGTTCGAGTGTCTCCCCCATACCGAGAATTCCGCCGCAGCACACCTCCATGCCCGCCTCCCGCACCATCCGCAGGGTGTTCCATCGCTCCTCCCAGGTATGGGTGGTCACCACGTTCGGAAAGTACGAGCGAGAGGTCTCGAGGTTGTGGTTGTAGCGATGCACACCCATCGCCGCGAGCTGATCGACCTGATCCTGATCGAGCATGCCCAACGAGCAGGCGATATCGATCTCGACCTCGTTTCGAATGGCTTCGATACCTGCGGCGACCTGCGCGAGCAGCCGAGCGTCGGGTCCGCGTACCGCGGCGACGATGCAGAATTCCGTCGCTCCGGTCTTCGCGGTCTGCTTCGCAGCTTCCACCAGCGACGGGATATCGAGCCACGCAGCACGAACCGGGGAAGCGAAAAGTCCGGACTGCGAACAGAAGTGACAGTCCTCGGGACAGCCGCCGGTCTTGAGGCTGACGATTCCTTCCACCTCGACCTCGGGCCCGCACCACTTCATCCGCACCTCGTGGGCCAACAGCATCGTCTCTTCGAGACGGTCGTCACCGAGCTCGAGAACTTCGAGAACCTGAGATCGATCGAGCGCGATGCCGTCGCCGAGCACCTGAGTACGCGCCGTGCGCAAAATGTCCATTCCGGGTCCCCTCGTAGTCGAACGGCGTCGTCATTGAACACCGTTCAAGTTGAACGGTGTTCACGTTAGGCGCCGCGCTCGGCTACTGTCAAAGCGACGAGGCGTCGAACGACTTGGGGGAAGCAGTGCAACTGAACAGGCAGGACGTCCTGGACGGCGCGATCGCCATTCTCGACGAGTACGGCCTGGCAGACCTGACGATGCGGCGTCTGGCGACGTCCCTGCACGTGCAGCCGGGCGCGCTGTATTGGCACTTCCCCAATAAACAGACTCTGCTCGGTGCCATCGCCGACCACATACTCTCGGGTGCCGATGCACCGTCCACCGAGGATTCGTGGGACGCACAGATCGCGCAGATCGCGCACCGACTGCGCGACGCCCTTCTCTCCCGACGCGACGGTGCCGAATTGGTGGCCGCGACCTACGCGTCGAGGCTGACCACCAACCACATTCGCGAACGTATTGCCGCCGTGTGCATTCGAGCGGGACTGCCGCGCCGCGACGCGGAACTCACCGCCGACACGTTGCTGTACTACATCCTGGGTCAGACCGTGGACGAGCAGGCACGACTCCAGATGGACTCCGCCGGAGCCCTCACGCCCGACGCGTCACCGCTCTTCGAAAGTCCCGACCCGACGAGCAGATTCGATTTCGGACTGAAGCTCTTCCTCGACGGAGTACGCCACACCGCGGCGGACCGCATCCGCCGTTGATCGATCAGAATTCCGCGAAGACAATGCGCTGACTCCCGCTGTCCAAGGTCATGGTGCCGTTGTCCCGAGACCACTGTGGAGTGGAGGTCAGGAACGCCGACAGCCAGCGGTCCTGCTCCATCAACGCCTCCGGGCAGGCCATCCGCGTCGACCCGAGAGAGTCGATGATGATCCTGCCCTGCGAGGTGTCCACAGTGCCGAACAGCCTGTTGCACCCCGCCTCGGCCGAGATTCGGTCGTCGACGAATTCGAGCCTGACCGTCGTTCCGGCGACCGGCGTGTAGGAGTCGGGTGAGTCGACCGACGAGTACGTCTTGCCTGCCGGGAATTCGCCGTACGAGTCGGCACACCCGGAGGCCACCACGGTCGCACCGAACGCGAGAGCGACCAACGCGCGCCGCGCGTCAGCCACCGAAAATCGGCCCCAGACCGGCCGCACCGGCATTTCCGCGGGACGCGAACGGGTTGTCGTGCACCATGTACGTCCAGGTCGACGTCGGTCGACGCAAGCCGGCGTCGTCCAGATCGATTCCGTCCGAGGTGATCTCGGCCGACTCGAACGTAGCGTGCGAGAGATCCATCGCCTTGGAGGACACCGTCTTGAACGCCTCGACCGCGATCCGGTGATACTCGTCCAGCGGATTCTCCCGACCGAGTGCACGCAGGTGAATGCTCTCGCGCACGTCGGCGAGGTGCGCGAGGTAGTCCGACCACGACCGATCGAGGTGGTACAGAACGATCTGACGGGCGACCTGGACCAGAGTCTCCTCGGACACGGTCTCGCGCAACTCCTTCGAGCGCGTCGGTGCGTGCTGCTCGAGCAACGTCAACGCCTCGTCGGAGTCGAGCAGCGTGGCCCGGCGGCGATCGAGGATCTCACGGTGCTGAGCCGTCAGCTGGTTGTAACGCCACGTGCGCGAATGTATTTCGAGCATCTGCCCCTCGGCGATACGTTGCGCATGATCGACGCGGTCGGCCGCGGCCGAGGAGGTGTACATTCCGCTCTCGTCGGTGCCCTTCGGTGCATCCTTGTCGCCGATGTTGTTCTTGACGACGTCGTCCTCCCAACTTCCGAAGAACAGCGACCGGCCTGGATCTCCCTGCCTACCTGCGCGTCCTCGGAGCTGATTGTCGAGTCGCTCGGTGGTATGGCGACCGGTGCCGAGAACGAACAGTCCGCCGAGCTCGGCAATCCGTTCGCGATCGGCACCGTCGGGACCACCGAGCTTGATGTCGGTTCCGCGTCCGGCGATCTGCGTCGATACCGTCACCGCGCCGTGTACACCCGCCGCCGCGATGACCGCCGCCTCCTCGGCGTCGTTCTTGGCATTGAGCACCACCACCTCCACGCCCGACGCAGTGAGCGTGGAGGCCAGCGCCTCGGACTCGGCGACATCGTGGGTTCCGATGAGGATCGGCTGACCGGTCTCGTGAACGTCCTTCACCTGCAGCGCAATTGCGGCGTTCTTGTGCTCGATCGTGTCGTACACGTGGTCGTCTTCGTCGACGCGCACCGTCGGCACATTGGGCGCAATGACCGAAACTCCGAGGCCGTAGAACGTGCGAAGCTGCTCCCCCGCCGCCATGGCCGTGCCGGTCATTCCGCACACCGTTGCGTACCGATTGATCAAGGCCTGCACGGTGATCGTGTCGAGAATTTCACCGGTCTCGGTGGGGGCGAGCCCTTCCTTGATCTCGACCGCGGCCTGCAACCCGTCCGGCCAGCGCTGCAACTCGGCCACCCGGCCACGCGAAGCGTTGATCAGCTGCACCCGTCCGTCACGGACGATGTAATCGACGTCGCGCTGGACCAGCACCTGGGCGTGCAGTGCCACGTTGACCGCCACCAACGTCGTCCCGACGTGATGCTCGGAGTACAGGTCGATTCCGCCCAGTTCCTTCTCCATCCGCAGCGCGCCCTCGTCGGTGAGGAACACGTTGCGTCCTTCGGTATCGGTGTCGAAATGAACACCCTTGTCCAACAACCGAACTGCATCCATGACCGTCGACGTCGAGACGTCGCCGGAGACCGAACCGGCCAACACCAGTGGAACGAGCGCCTCGTCGACCAGCACGGAATCGGCCTCGTCGATCAGGGCAACGTCCGGCGCGGGCGCGACCAGATCGTCTCGGTCGTTCACCAGATGATCACGCAGAACATCGAAACCGATCTCGTTGACCGAGGCATAGGTGATGTCGCAGGCATAGGCGGTGCGCCGCTCCTGTGCTGTCGACGACTCGCCGATGGAACCGACGGTGATGCCGAGGGACTCGAACAACGGCTGCATCCATTGCGCGTCACGTTGCGCGAGAAAGTCGTTGACCGAGATGACGTGCACCGCACGCCCCGACAACACATATCCGACGGCACCGATGGCACCGGCCAACGTCTTGCCCTCGCCGGTTGCCATTTCCACCACGTCACCGGCGAGCAATCGCACGGCACCGTGCAGCTGCACATCGAAGGGCCGTAGCTTCAGGGCACGCTCACTCGCCTCGCGCGTCAACGCCAGATACCGCGGAACGTCGAGACGCTCGGCATTGTCGACACGGAGCGCGGTCGCCTCGGTCGCCAACTCGCTCTCGCTCAGAGCAGCTGCCCACTCCGCATGCTCCTGGGCTCGGTCGACGCGTCGACGCGAGGTGCTCTGCGCCTTCTGCGCGGAGCGGCCGAGTACACGCCAGAATCGGTCGGAGCCCAAAGCCATCTGTCATCCCTACCTGAGAAAGAAAAACCGTTCCCACCCACAGTACCGAGTGCGGCTCCGCCCAGCTCTAGGCATCGAGCGGCGTCGTCACCGCGATCCGGCGCGTGCCGTCGTCCAGCGTCACCACCTGATAGGCATTGCGCTCGGTTCCCACCGGCGAACCGTCGGAGTCGAGGTTCTCCAGGAGAAGATGCCCGACCCAGATACCCGGCACCTCTGCCTCGGTGACGATGTCGCGGGCCCGCACACCCTGTATTCCGCGCGACCGATAGTAGGTCTGCCCCTGCTGAAAGAACTCTCGGGTCTGCTGCGGCTCGGCGATCGCCGCACAACCCCGCGCCGTGACCGCCAGAGCCGGATAGTTGTAGATCTCGGCCAGACCGTCGAGATCACCCGAGGTCAGGTACCCCGTATAACGAGCGAAGAAGCTGTCGATCGATTCGGTGTCAGGTGTCATATCGACAACGGTAGGACCCATTCCCGTCAGGGCTGTGTCGGGAATCGGGAAAAATTCGGACGGTGCCGAAGGAAAATGCGCCCCAGTCACTCGACAGCGTGCTGACCCTGCGCCGCGTCGCGCGTCAGCAGCGGATCGTCGAATGGCTGGGGTCGGCGGCTGCGCCGTTGACCTCGCCCGAACTCGCGCAGCGGCTCGGGGTTTCCGTGCGCACCGTGGAACGCGACCTTGCCCGGTTGCGTGAGTCCGGGGTTCCTATCGATGCGGTGCCGGGCGTACACGGCGGATCTCGGCTGGCGAGTGTCGCCGCGCCCCGGCCGGTGCGGTTGACCGCCCCCGAGATAGCAGCACTCATCGCCAGCCTCGCCGCTCTGGGACCCAGCGAAACCGACAGTGCCGCATCGGCAATGAGCGCTCTGATCGAGGCATTGACCACCGACTGACCGCGAAACCTGGACAAACCGAGGAGTTCGCATTACCGTCTTTCACTAATCAACTAGTGAAAGGGTCTTGATGATCGCGTACCGCATCGATCGTCAGTCCGGCATCCCCACCTATGTCCAACTGATACTGCAGACCAAACAGGCCCTGCGCCTCGGATCACTCGCTGTCGGCGACAAGCTCCCGACGGCAAAGGACGTGGTCACGGCACTCGCCATCAACCCGAACACCGTGCTCAAGGCCTACCGCGAACTGGAACGAGAAGGCCTGGTCGAACCACGGACCGGATCGGGAACCTTCGTGGTCGCCTCGCTGGCGAAACCCGGTATGGCCGAAAGATCGGCACTCGAGGCCGAACTCGGCCGCTGGATTCGCCATTGCCTGGCAGCGGGACTGGACAGACCGGACCTCGAGGCCATCGTCACCGCAGCACTCGACACGCAATTCGACCGACCCGAAAGAGACGATTCATGACCGACACGGTTCTCACCATGGACGAGGTGGTCAAGTCGTTCCGACGCAGGGCCGTACTCGACGGATGCTCGTTCGACATCGAAAAAGGAAGCGTCACAGCATTGGTCGGCTCCAACGGTGCAGGCAAGTCGACTCTGATGTCGTTGGCCGTCGGGCTGCTCACGCCGGACGCCGGATCCATCCGGGTGCTCGGTGAAGTCGTGGGCCAACGAGGAATAGCGCCCGGCCTGTCCTACCTGGCCCAGCACAAACCCCTGTACCCCCACTTCACCGTCGACGACATGCTGAAATTCGGCCGAAACACCAACGTGCACTGGGACGATGCCTACGCCGCCGAGCTCGTCGAGTCAGCCGGCATCTCCGTCTCGGCGCGAGTGAAATCACTCTCTCCCGGTCACCGCACCCGCGTCGCCCTCGCACTCGCATTGGGACGACGACCGGAAGTACTTCTGCTCGACGAGCCTCTTGCAGACCTCGATCCTGTTGCTCGACGTGCCGTGGCCCGAACACTGATGCGCGACGCGGCCGAGAACGGAACGACCATCGTCCTGTCCTCGCACGTGCTGTCCGAACTGGTCGACGTCGCCGATCGACTACTCCTGTTGCGCGACGGACGAATTCGACTCGACGGCGAACTCGACACCATCACGGCCGAGCACTACCTTCTGGTCGGTAGCACCGATGCCGAACCCACCGTCGACGACGGAACCATCGTCTCCGACGTATCCGGTTCCAGCGCAGCAGTATTCGTCGTCCACGGCACCCGACCGGACACGGCGCGACCGGGCTGGACCGTCGAAGACGCCACCCTGGACGACGTCGTGCTCGCCCACCTCGGTGCGGCGGTGGCGGCATGATCTGGGTGACGTGGAGACAGTTCCGCGCGACAATTCTGTTCGGGGTGCTGACCCCACTGCTGTTGGCAGCGATCACCGTTGCGATCACCGTTATCGACGGTGGAGTTTTCCCCACGGCTTCCCTGAGTGGATGCTTGTCGTTCGACGCCACGGAGTGCAGGGCGGAAACCGCCCAGACTGTTGCCATCATGCTGACCGTCGTCCTACCGGTGGCGCTGGGTGCCTTCGTCGGCGTGACGGTGTTCTCCCGTGACCTCGAACGTCGAACGCACGTACTGGGTTTGAGCCAGTCGGTCAGCCGACGGCGGTGGTACACGACGCGAGTGGCCGTGGTGTTCGTGCCCACTGTGCTCGCCATGACGCTGCTCGGATGCTCTTTGTACTGGGCCAAGTACCAGACCGTGCCCGATGAGTTCGCCGTCGCGTTCGGCGGATACGATTCGGCCCTCGAGTTTCCGGTTTTCGGTGCAACAGGATTCGTCGCAGGTGGGTACACCGCCGTCGGATTGATGCTCGGTGCGGCCCTTGCATTGGCTCTACGAAACACAGTGGCAGCGATGGTAGGGACCGTAATCGCCACCTCGCTACTGATCGCGTTGTTCCCCACACAGATTCGGGAGCACTACGCGGTGGCGTCCGTCGAAGAGCTGACCCTGGAACAGAAAAGCAACGAGATGTACGGCGGCGATACCCCGGACTTCTATCTACCGGTGGATTCGAGTGACCTTTTCTATGCGCGTTGGGTTTTTTCGTCTGACTATGTCGATTCGAATGGACAACCCGTGGCGATCGACTGGCAACAATGCGCCCAACTCGAGAACCGTCGAGAGATGAGCGAATTCGAGACGGTCGCCGAGTACGAGGAATACTCGGACGGTCTACTCGAGCGAGTCAAGGGCCTACATCTCGACTGCTTCCGTAGTCAGGGTGCCGAGGCCTTCGAGACGAAGTACCACGAGGATCGGCTGTTCTGGCGATTCCAGGCGATGGAGACAGCCCTGACTCTGGTGATCGCTGCCCTGTTCGGTGGGCTGTCACTGCTCCTGGTTCGGAGACTGCGCCCGTGATGGCAGGTCCTTCACCATACGAAGCGGCGAGTTGCCACCGGGATCAGAGTTGCGCAACCAACGCAGGCAATGCCGCCGCGGCCGTGGTGCGCCACCGGTGATCGGCCATATCCGAGACCTCGGTCTCGACCGGGTTGATCTCGACCACCGTTGCTCCGGCGCTGCGGGCGATCGCAGGCAGCCCGGCGAACGGATACACGACTCCCGACGTGCCGACGACGAGAACGAGGTCGGCCGCGCGAACAGCGTCCTCGGCCGCGCTCCAGGCGTCCTCGGGCAGCGATTCGCCGAACCACACCGCTCCCGGCCTGATCAACCCACCACACAGCGGGCACTCCGGCGGCGGAACCCGCTGGTCCGCCTCGGCCGGTGCGTCGGCGGCACCGTCGAACTGCGCTCGTGTCCCACAGTCGCTGCAGTACGGCTCGAACAGACTGCCGTGGACGTGCGAGAGGACCGTGGCCCCGGCCCTCTCGTGGAGGTCGTCGACATTCTGGGTGGCGATGTCGACGTGCGCGCGGGCCTGCCACCGCGCCAGCGCCACATGACCGGCATTGGGCTCGGAGCGTCGGACCAATTCGGCTCGCCATCGATACCAGCCCCACACCAGATCGCTGTCGGCCAGCCACCCCTCGGGGCTGGCGAGATCCTTGGGGTCGAAGTCCTTCCACAAACCGCTCTGGGCGTCCCGAAATGTTGCGATCCCCGACTCCGCAGACATGCCTGCGCCGGTGAGTACGGTGATTCGCGATGCCTCTCGCGCGGCGTCGACGACGGGCTTCGGAACGGAAACGGGCGACTGATTCTCGAAAGTGGTCACCCGGCTATTGTGCCGAGCGGTGTGCCACGTCGCGCTACCGTGGTCGCATGAGCATCGACACCACCGTGCGCACTCGACGACGCTGGCCCCTGTGGTCGGCGGCCTGCACTGCTGTCGTCGTCGTGGTGGCGGTCGGGGTTCTGTGGTTGGCGCCGAGCCGGTATCTCCCGTGGGACACCGAAGCATTCCCCGAGGCGAACGCCGGCGAGCTGACCACCGATCAGGCCCGGGTGGTCGAACTCCTGCGCACCGAGCACGAGCTGCAGCGGCCGGGAACGTTCTACGCCGAAGGGATCGACGAGGCCTGGTGTGCCGACTTCGTCAGCTGGATCATGAAGGAGGCCGGACTGCCGCTGTCGAACCCCCATTCGGGTTCGTGGCGCATACCCGGCGTCTACACCCTGCAGGAGTACTACCAGGAGCAGGGACGATTCGAGGCCGTCGGCGATTACACGCCATCGGTGGGCGATGTGGTGCTCTACGACAACACCAGCTGGATCGGCCAACACACCAATGTGATCGTCGCGGTCGACGGCGACGAGGCCATCACCGTCGGCGGCAACGAAGCCGGCAAGATCAGGGTGCACACGCTGCACTACGCATCCGATTCCGGAGTCGTCGGATTCGGTCGCCTGCAGAGCTGACGGTCACTACGTCGGGATCGCGTCTGCGTCGCCGTACGAACGCGCACCACCGTCTCGTTTGGCTCGGTAGAGCAGCAGGTCCGCGCGGTCGAAGCAGTCGTCGACGGACTCCCCCACACGCAGTGTCGTGTAGCCGGCAGAGAAGGTCTGTCCGTCGGGCACGACCGCCGACAACTCGGTCAGCACGGCCGATATGGTCGTCGAACCCACACCGGGCATCGCGAGAGCGAACTCCTCGCCGCCCCACCTGGCGATGGAGGCGCGGCCGCCGAGCAGGTCCTCGGCAGCAGCAGAGAACTGAATCAACAGCCGATCTCCGCGTCCGTGACCGTACTTGTCGTTGTACGACTTGAACCGATCGAAGTCGACCATCGCCAGAGCCAATACGACATCGGCACCACCCGGTGTCGTCAACTGATGCAGCCGATCGCGCCATCCACGCCGGTTGAGCAATCCCGTGAGGGCATCGGTCTGCGCGGCCTGGCGGAGGTCGTCCTCGATGCGCCGACGGTCGGTGGTGTCGTGCACGACGGCCATCGTCCACCGAATACCCCCGGGGCCGGGAACCTCACTGGCCGAGATCCACCCCCACCGGACCGTGCCGTCGGAATGCAGGTAGCGCTTTTCGAGGTGAACCGATTCCCCGCGCGCCTTGGCGTCGGCCATGATGTGTTCCATCGCGGCGTGCTGGGCCAGATCGTCGGGATGGGTGAATTCGCGAGAGGACCGGCCGGCCAACAGGTGGCGCGGGCAACCGACGATGGCCGCGTACGCCTCGTTTGCGAGAACCAACAATCCGTTCTCGTCGGCCAGCGCCAATCCGTGACGTAGCGTCACGGTTCACACTGAACACATGAAGATCGGATCCCTGGCCGACGCAGCCGGAACGACACCTCGAACAGTGCGGCACTATCACCGTCTCGGCCTGCTCGATGAGCCACGCCGTCTGTCCAACGGCTATCGCGAGTACACGATCGACGACGTGGTCCGACTGATGAGAGTCCGCTGGCTCGCCGATGCCGGAATGCCCCTCGGCGCGATCGCGGCCGCCCTCGACCGGTCCGCGACGGACGAAAACGATGTGGTCGCCGATCTACGCGCCCTGCTGGCCGGTATCGAATCGGAGCAGAAGGCGCTGGCGCACAGGCACGCTCGCTTGTCGGCCCTGCTCGACGACGCCATCGAGCATCGTTCGCTGACAGCCCTGCCGCGCGATGCAGCGGACACACTGGCCGCGTTGATCGATGCTGCTACCGAGTCCGACCGAGAAGCGCTGCTCCGTGAGCGTGACCTGCTCGAGGTGATGGCGATCTCGGGCACCGTCCCCGCGTCGTTCTTCGAAACGATGACAGCGACGCTGGCCGATCCCCGCACCCGGCAGAAGTACCTGGCGCTCCTTCGCAGATTCAGCGCGCTCGAAGGCCGAGACGTAGACGATGCCGCAGGTGACATCGATGCGCTCGCAGCAGAATTGGCGTCGATACTCGATATCCGCGCCCTCGCTTCGGCGGAGCCCGATCTCACTGCCCACGAGACCGGCCCGCTCCGTATCGACGACATCGTGCCCGATCCCGCTCAGCGCGCAGTCATCATCGAAGCCACGGCACGTCTGCAGACCACCGAACCGAGCCGACCGGGTGATGCTCGATGACGGTCCACACCCCGGTCCAGGTCGGCAGATGGCACGCACTGCTGCTGTGGGCTCGGGGACGGCATGCGCCGATCGGCGCGGATTCGGCAGCATTCAACGCAGTGCGTGGAACTCTTGCGATGCCTGTGATGTTCGGCGTCGTCACTGTCATCGAGATGGTCGTTCTGCATCTGCTGATTCCGGTGCTGTGGATCAGCGCAGTGGTTGCAGCCCTGTCGGTGGCGTCACTGGTGGTGCTCACCTCTTCGGTCGCGCTGGCCCGCGTCCATCCTCACGTTCTCTCGCCGACGACGCTCACTCTGCGAACCTCAGGGAGGGTCGTCGCGACGGTGGACCGAGCGACCATCGTCTCCGCCCGAATCCATCGCCGCTACGGCGTCGTGTCACCGGCTCTCGACGGCGGCCGACTCGTCCTACCGAATCAGGACGGCACCACCGTCGACATCGACTTGGCTTGCGCCACAACGGTTACCGTGCCCGCACCCCTGCGGCGATGGAGGGTCGACGGCAGTGCCGACTCCTTCGGCCTTCAGGTGGACGATCCCGCGGCACTGGTTGCAGCGCTCACTCTGCCCGCCCCCGCGATCGGATCGGCGTCGGCGCATCGGAGCAGACCGGTGGCGAACAACAGAACCATCAGAGCCGCCGCGGTGATTCCGGATCCGGCCCAAATGGGTGAGGTGTAGCCGAGACCGGCCGAGATCGTGACACCGCCGAGCCACGCGCCCACGGCGTTTCCGAGATTGAACGCGGCGATGTTCGCGCCGGACGCCATCGTCGGAGCGTCGGATGCGAACGACATCACCCGCATCTGCAGCCCCGGGACCGTCGCGAAGCCGAACGCACCCATGAGCACGAGAGATGCGATCGTCGCGGGGCGACTCTCCGCGGTGAGCGCGAAGAAGACGAGTACCACGGTCAATGCACCGAGCAGAACCGTCAGTGTGCCGGTGAGGTTGCGGTCTGCCGCCTTTCCGCCGAGGTAGTTGCCGACGAACAATCCGCCGCCGAACAGCACGAGGAGCCACGGCACCGAACTCGACGCGAAGCCACTGACGTCGGTGAGCGTGAACGCGATGTATGTGAACGCACCGAACATGCCGCCGTACCCGAGCACCGTGACCGCGATGGACAGCCATACCTGCACCGACCGGAAGGCGCGCAGCTCTCGGCGCAGATTGCTCACCTCACCGCTCCCGGTGTCGCGAGGAACGAGGGCGGCGATACCGATCAGCGCGACGATGCCGATCACCGTGATCGCCCAGAACGTCGAGCGCCAACCGTGGCTCTGACCCAGGAACGTCCCGAACGGAACTCCGAGGACGTTGGCGGCGGTCAGACCGGCGAACATCATGGCGATGGCTCCGGCCTTCTTCGCCGGCTCGACCAGGCCGGCCGCGACGACGGCACCGATGCCGAAGAACGCTCCGTGACACAGCGCTGCGAGAACGCGGCCGAGCAACATCATCTCGTAGCTGCTCGACAGTGCGGAGACGAGATTGCCGACGATGAACAGACACATCAGAGCGAGCAAGACGTTCTTGCGAGGAAACCGTGTCACGGCGGCGGTGACGACGAGTGCCCCGACGACGACGGACAGCGCATAGCCGGTGATGAGCCAACCGGCGGTGGCCTCGGTGACCGCAAAATCGGCCGCGACTTCGGGCAGTAGGCCCATGATGACGAATTCGGTCAAACCGATTCCGAATCCCCCGATGGCGAGGGCGAGTAAGCCGAGTGGCATGTCTGAACTCCTGAATGGAAGATGCGTACGCAATTAGCGAGCTATCGCGCGTAGTTGCACGCGCCTGCTAAATGCTTGCATACGCCTCATGTATGCGCAAGCCGGTCAGTGTGCCGATCGGCCCGACACCATCCGCGAACTGGGACTATCGCCGCGACCAGACTCCGAGGGGTACTTCACCTCACGTACACGTATTGTTTGCCCCTGAATCCCGATCTCACCAGAATCGGGTACCACCGTCCGCGACCCCCGACCGAGTGGTCGATACAGAGCCGGGAAGTCACTTCTCCTCCATGCACGTAACCCAGAGCAGCGCCGAGACCGATTCGGTCGCCGACGCCTCGACCCCAGTTGCGGACCCGGCTCAGGGGGACACAGCTCCGCCGCCCAGCGGACCGCGTCGGCCGCCGCAGCGGAATGATCTCAACGGCCTGCGCGGTGTCGCCATCGCCCTTGTTGTCGTCTTCCACATCTGGATGGGTCGAGTGTCGGGCGGCGTCGATGTATTCCTCACTCTGTCCGGCTTCTTCTTCACCGCATCTCTGCTGAGATCGGCCGAGTCCGGCGCGAGCCTGAACCCGATCACTCGCATCTCGCGGGTACTGCGCAGACTCGGGCCGCCGTTGCTGATCACCTTGTTCGCGGTGGCCGTCACATCGGTGTTCCTGCTTCCGCGGACCCGATGGGCCGACCTGGGCGATCAACTGGTTTCCGGTGTCTTCTACTTCGTGAACTGGCAGCTGGCGACGACGGCGAACGACTACCTGGCGGCCGACCCCTCGGTGAGTCCCGTTCAGCACCTGTGGTCGGTGGCCGTGCAGTTCCAGTTCTATCTACTGGCCATTGCCGTCGTGTTCGGTCTCGCATGGGTCCGACGCTTGGCCCGACCCGAGGGACCACGAAGTCTCGGGCCACGCACCTTCGCCGTGATCTTTGCGCTCATCGCCGTGCTGTCCTTCGTGTATGCCGCGGACGGTGTTCGACGCCACCAGGCGTGGAACTACTACGACACCGGGGCGCGGCTGTGGGAGATCATGCTCGGGGCCGCAGTCGCCGCCGTGTTCGCCGCACGCCGCGGCAACCCGGCGGCCGAGCCGTCGTCCCGTGACAGCCGAACGTGGTCGACCGCACGCGGGGCCCTTGCCGTCATCGGCATGGCCGTCATCGTCGCGTGCGGCTTTCTCGTGGACGGTGTGGCTGCCTTTCCCGGTCCCCTGGCCCTCGTTCCGGTGCTGGCCACCCTCGCATTGATCGTCGCGGGCCCCAAGACCGCCGTAGCGGCCACGCTCTCCAACCCGTTCTTCGCCTGGCTCGGATCAATCGCGTTTCCGCTCTACCTGTGGCACTGGCCGCTGCTGATCTTCTACCTTTCTGCCACCGGTCGGTCCCACGTCGACGTCCTCGGCGGCCTCGGCATCGTCGCTGCCTCGACAGCACTCGCGTTCCTCACCGTCCGGCTGGTCGAGCGACCCACGCAGTCGACGACGTTCACCCCGGGACGCATCGCGGTGACCGCCTGCGCAGTGGTGGCCGCGATCTCGGTCACCGCGAGTTCGATCGGATGGAACGCCTACGTCAGCCGATCGATCACCGCCGTGCACGCCGATGAATCGGTCGACGAGCTGACCCACCCGGGGGCGCTCGAGTTGACCGACGGGATTCGCGCGGACCCTGCCGACCTGAGCCCGCCGCTGTACTCCGCACCCGAGGACTTGCCGGCCACCACCCTCGAGGGCTGCATCGCGGACTTCGAGACCCGGGACGCGATCTCGTGCTCCTACGGCGACGTCGACGCGACCCGAACCATCGTGCTGGCGGGCAGCTCGCACGCCGAGCACTGGGTCACGGCCCTCGACGCCCTGGGACGCGAACACGGCTTCGCGGTGGTCACCTTCCTGAAGATGGGATGCCCGCTGAGCGCGAACACGATGCCGATGCTCGGTCCGAACGAGTACCCGGATTGCCTGGACTGGACGCAGACCGTGCTCACCGACATCGCCGACATGAATCCGGACTACATGTTCACCCCCGCCACCCGGCCTCGGGAGGACGCCCCCGGCGACTTCACGCCCCCCTGGTACGCCTCGGTGTGGCAGCAACTGACCGCGGACGGCGTCGGAGTTCTTGGCGTCCGAGACACACCGTGGCTCGCGTATCGGGCCATCGACTGCCTTGCCGACGGCGGCACGGCCATCTCCTGCGGTATCCCGAGGGACGAGGCGTTGGACCCCGTCAACCCGGCCCTGGCGTCCTCGTTCCAGCTGCGCGGGTTCTCTGCTCTCGACCTGTCCGATGCGGTGTGCGACGACAGCGTGTGCCGCGCCGAGCAGGGAAACGTTCTGATCTACCGTGACGAACACCATCTCACCGCGACTTACGTGCGAACCCTCACCACCGAGCTGGGCCGACAGCTCGGATCGGCCACCGGCTGGTGGGCCGGACCGTGAGTGGAGCGGCTCGCGCTCGGTAAGCCCGGGCTCACCCGCCACAGTAGGGTTGATCCATGCTGCACGAAGCCTCCGACGACACGCCTGCCATCGCAGTATGGCCGGGATCCGCTTATCCGCTCGGCGCGACCTACGACGGAGCAGGAACCAATTTCGCACTGTTTTCCGAGGTGGCGGAGGCCGTGGATCTGTGTCTGATCGCCGACGACGGAACCGAGACCCGCATCCGTTTCGAGGAATCCGACGGCTACGTATGGCATGGATATCTGCCCACGGTGGTACCGGGTCAGCGCTACGGCTACCGCGTTCACGGCCCGTGGGATCCGGCAGCCGGGCATCGTTGTGATCCGAGCAAGCTGCTCGTGGATCCGTACGGCAAGGCATTCGAGGGATCGTTCGACGGCGATCGATCGCTGTTCTCGTACAACATGGACGCGCCGGCTCCCGAACCCGAGGCCGAGGTACCGATCGACGAGGAATCCGCGGATTCACTCGACTCCGAGGCCCCGTTCGAGGACGCAACCGATCTCGCCGATCCCGACGACGAGATCATCGAGGAAGCTCCGATCGCGCACGACGACGTGCCGAACAACGGCTTCCCCCAGCACGATTCGCTCGGGCACACGATGACCACCGTCGTGATCAACCCCTTCTTCGACTGGCAGGCCGATCGCGCCCCCAAGCGCCCGTATCACGAGACGGTGATCTACGAGGCCCACGTCAAGGGCATGACGATCAACCATCCCGACATCCCCGAGGCCGAGCGCGGCACCTACGCGGGCCTGGCGCATCCGGTGATCATCGACCACCTCAACCACCTCGGTGTCACGGCCATCGAGCTGATGCCGGTGCACCAGTTCATGCAGGATCAGGTTCTGCTGGACAAAGGATTGCGAAACTACTGGGGCTACAACACATTCGGCTTCCTCGCCCCGCACGCGGAGTACTCCTCGCTGCAGTCTCCCGGTGCCGCGGTCACCGAGTTCAAGGCCATGGTTCGTTCGTTCCACGCCGCCGGCATCGAGGTGATCCTCGACGTGGTCTACAACCACACCGCCGAGGGCAACCACATGGGCCCGACCATCAGCTTCCGCGGCATCGACAACGCCGCATACTACCGGCTCGTCGACGGCGACCTCGAGCACTACATGGACTACACCGGTACCGGCAACAGCCTCAACGCGAGACACCCGCACACGCTGCAGCTCATCATGGACTCACTGCGCTACTGGGTCACCGAGATGCACGTGGACGGATTCCGATTCGACCTCGCATCCACCCTGGCACGCGAACTGCACGACGTCGATCGCCTGAGCGCGTTCTTCGATCTGGTGCAACAGGATCCGGTCGTCAGCCAGGTGAAGCTGATCGCCGAGCCCTGGGACGTGGGAGAAGGCGGCTACCAGGTCGGCAACTTCCCCGGCCTGTGGACGGAGTGGAACGGCAAGTACCGCGACACCGTGCGCGACTACTGGCGGGGCGAGCCTGCCACGCTGGGCGAGTTCGCGTCGAGGCTGACCGGATCCTCGGATCTGTACGAGGCCACCGGTCGTCGCCCCGGTGCCAGCATCAACTTCGTCATCGCGCACGACGGGTTCACGCTCAACGACCTGGTGTCGTACAACGACAAGCACAACGACGCCAACGGCGAGGACAACAACGACGGCGAGAGCCACAACCGCTCGTGGAACTGCGGCGTGGAGGGCCCGACGGACGATCCGGAGATCCTGGACCTGCGTGCCCGCCAGATCCGCAACATCATGGCGACGTTGCTGCTCAGCCAGGGCACGCCGATGATCGCTCACGGCGACGAGATGGCGCGCACTCAGCAGGGCAACAACAACGTCTACTGCCAGGACTCCGAACTGGCCTGGATGGACTGGTCGTTGGCCGAGAAGAACGCCGAACTGATCGAGTTCACCCGCAACGCCATCGCACTGCGCGCCGACCACCCGGTGTTCCGGCGTCGACGGTTCTTCGAGGGCCGGCCCATTCGAACCGGCGAGCAGGCCCGAGACATCGCCTGGCTCACCCCCGCGGGCGAGGAGATGACTCCGGAGGACTGGGACAGCGGATTCGGCAAGTCGCTCACGGTGTTCCTCAACGGTGACGGAATCCCGGAACCGAACCAGCGCGGCGAGCGCGTGGTGGACGACTCGTTCCTGTTGTGCTTCAACGCACATCACGAGACCATCGAGTTCGTGACCCCGGACGGAAACTACGCCAAGGAATGGACGGTGGCGCTGAACACCGCGTCGCGAACCGGGACAAGTGAGAAATCGATCGAAGCGGGTACACCGGTGGAAGTCACCGCTCGTTCCCTACTCGTTCTACGAAAGACTGCCTGACACATGCCGCTGCCCACCAGTACATACCGGTTACAACTGCGGGGCGATGCCTTCACCCTGGCCGACGCCTCCGACGTGGTCGATTACCTGCACGACCTCGGGGTCACCCACCTCTATCTGTCGCCCATCCTCACTGCGACCGAGGGCTCGACTCACGGTTACGACGTCACCGACACCGCCACGGTCTCGGCCGCACTCGGGGGCCGAGAAGCATTGACGCAGTTGCATTCTCGGGCCGCCGAACTGGGCATGGGGATCATCGTCGACATAGTGCCCAACCACGTCGGAGTGGAGGATCCGCGACAGAACGGATGGTGGTGGGACGTTCTGCGTCGTGGTCGCGACTCCGAGTACGCGACGTACTTCGACATCGACTTCGGAGGCGACAACGGCGTCGACGGCAAAATCGCCATTCCCGTCTTGGGTAGCGCGAGCGACGTCGGCGAGCTGACCGTCGACCGCTCCGAGGACCAGCCTCTGCTCGCGTTCTACGAGCACCGCTTCCCCATCGCCGACGGCACGGACAGCGGCGACGCGCAGGCCGTGCACGACCGTCAGTCGTACCGACTGGTGAGCTGGTCCGACGGGCTGATCGGGTACCGACGATTCTTCTCGGTGAACGGCCTGGCGGGAATCCGGCAGGAAGACCTCGACGTCTTCACCGACTCCCATCGTCAGGTGGCCAGCTGGATCGAGGACGGTCTGATCGACGGACTTCGCGTCGACCATCCCGACGGCCTGGCCGACCCCGCCGGCTATCTCACCGAACTACGCGGTCTTCTCGGTCCCGACCGATGGCTGGTCATCGAGAAGATCCTGGCCGACGGCGAACCGCTGGACGAGTCGCTCCCCGTCGACGGTACGACCGGATACGACGCCTTGGCCGCGGTCGGCGGAGTGTTCGTCGACCCCGAGGGCGTGCACGCGCTCACCGCGTTGTCCCAGGTGCGCTCGGGCATCGCCTACGACAGCGAGACGCTGCACGAGACGGAGCTCGACCTCAAGACCGGCGTCGCCCGCGGTGATCTGTCCCCGGAGGTGCGACGCCTCGCGCGGGCCGTCGTGCGCGAGTCCGGCACCACCGTCGATCTCGAGTCCGTCATCGACGCGATCGTCGCCGTCGTCGCGGCCGTCCCCGTGTACAGGACCGACTACGCGCCGCTCGCCCGCGTACTGCCCGGCGTGATCGCGGAGATCGGCGAGGAGCAGCCCGAGCTGGCAGCCGGCCTCGGCGCGTTGACGACAGCCCTCATCGGCGGTGCCGAATCGCCGGTGCGATTCGATCAGGTGTGCGGTGCCGTCACCGCCAAAGGCGTCGAGGACTGCCTGTTCTACCGCGCGAACCGGCTCATCTCGTTGCAGGAGGTCGGAGGCGATCCCAGCCGATTCGGTTGCAGCACAGAGTTCTTCCATCTCACCAACGCGGACCGCGCGAAGCGCTGGCCTGCGGCGATGACCACGCTGTCGACTCACGACACCAAGCGAGGCGAGGATGTGCGGGCTCGCATCGGCGTGCTGTCGCAGACTCCCGAACTGTGGGCCCGATGCATCACCGACTGGGAAGAACTGGCCCCGAGTCCCGATGGCTCCACCGGAATGTTCCTGTGGCAGAACCTGTTCGGAGTCTGGCCGACCGACGGAGTGATCACGTCCTCGTTGCGTGAACGCGTACACGCGTACGCGGAGAAGGCGATCCGCGAGGCCGCCCTTCGCACGACGTGGACCGACCCGGACGAGGAATTCGAGTCCGCAGTACACAGCTGGCTCGACGCGATCTTCGACGGTGCCGTCTCGCGTTCCATGTCGATGCTCGTCGAGAAGCTCGCTCCGCACGGCCATTCCGACGCACTGGGTCAGAAGCTGTTGAACCTGGCCGGGCCCGGCATCCCCGATGTGTACCAGGGCACCGAGTTGTGGGAGGACTCGCTCGTCGACCCCGACAACCGCAGGCCCGTCGACTACTCGGTCCGTCGATCGATGCTCGCCGCGTCGAGCACCGCCGCGCTCTCGATCGATACGGGTGCCGCCAAGCTCGCCGTCGTTCGCTCCGCACTGCACGTGCGACGCGAGCGGCCCGAGAGTTTCGTCGGCGGAACCTACACCCCCATCGTCGCCGACGGATCCGCAGCCGAGCACCTCGTCGGATTCGCACGTGGCCCACTGCCCGGCAACGCCGACGTGATCGCACTGGCCACCAGGCTCTCGCTCGGCGTATCGGAGAAGGGCTGGGGCGCGACAACAGTGACCCTGCCCGACGGCCGCTGGCGCGACCGCATCACCGACGTCGAACACACCGGCACCGTGTCGGTGGCCGAGGTGTTCGCCGCACTCCCGGTCGCACTTCTGGTGCGCGACAACGAAGAAGGGTCCGTGCAGTGACATCCTCGGCAGCGACTCGTCGGTTCCAGGTCTGGGCACCGACCCCGAAGACGGTCCGCCTCCAACTGGACGACACGGTGCATCCGATGCAGCGCTCGTCGAACGGGTGGTGGCATGCGGACGTCGACTGCAGCCCGACAAGTCGCTACGGCTTCTTGCTCGACGACGCAGACAAGGCGCTCCCGGATCCGCGTTCGCCGCGGCAGCCCGACGGCGTCCACGAACTGTCGCAGGTCTTCGAGATCGATCCGACGCTGTGGACCGACGCGGCCTGGACCGGACGGCAATTGCCCGGTTCGTCGATCTACGAGCTGCACATCGGCACATTCACGGACGAGGGCACGTTCGACGCGGCCATCACCAAGCTCGATCACCTCGTCGACCTCGGCGTGACGTTCATCGAGATCATGCCGGTCAACGGGTTCAACGGCGTGCACAACTGGGGCTACGACGGTGTCCTCTGGTACACCGTGCACGAAACGTACGGCGGCCCGGAAGGGTTGCAGCGCTTGGTCGATGCCTGCCATGGCCGCGGCATCGGCGTCGTTCTGGACGTGGTCTACAACCACCTCGGCCCGTCCGGCAACTACCTGGACCGCTTCGGCCCGTACATGACCGAGGGCGCCAACAGCTGGGGCCAGGCGATCAACTACGCAGAGGCCGACTCGGGCGAGGTGCGGCGCTACGCCCTCGACAACGCGCTGCGTTGGTTCTCCGAGTTCCACATCGACGCGCTGCGACTCGACGCGGTGCACGCGATCGTCGACCACACTGCGGTGCACCTTCTCGAACAGCTGTCGATCGAAACTCGCAGTCTCTCGGCACATCTGGGCCGGCCACTGACCCTGATCGCCGAGAGCGATCTCAACGACCCGATGCTGATCACTGCCCGCTCGGGCGGCGGTTACGGACTCGACGCCCAGTGGGACGACGACATCCACCACGCGATCCATGCCGCGGTCTCCGGCGAGCGGCAAGGTTACTACGGCGATTTCGGATCACTGCAGGGATTGGCGAACACGTTGCGGCAGGGCTTCTTTCATGCCGGAACGTACTCGAGCTTCCGCGGCCGCATCCACGGTCGCCCACTGGACACCCGGCGTATCCCGGCCAGTTCCCTGGTGACCTACACGACCACGCACGACCAGGTGGGCAACCGCGCGATCGGCGACCGACCGGGCTTCTACCTCTCCCCCGGCCAGCTCGCGATCAAGGCCGCCCTGGTGCTGACCTCGCCCTACACTCCGATGCTGTTCATGGGCGAGGAATGGGGAGCGTCGACGCCGTTCCAGTTCTTCACCTCACACCCCGAGCCCGAGCTGGGCAAGGCCACCGCAGAGGGGCGCAAGGCGGAGTTCGCCGAGCACGGTTGGGACAAGAGCGATATCCCGGATCCGCAGGATCTCGAGACGTTCACGAGGTCGAAGCTGAACTGGTCGGAGCTGGGCGACGGCGATCACGCGCGACTGTTGGCCGTCTACCGCGATCTGTTGCGGCTGCGCCGTGACCGGACCGAACTGACCGATCCGTGGCTCGACCACGTGAAGGTGGAGTACGACGAGGACGCGCAGTGGATCGTCGTTCGCCGAGGCCGCATCAGCGTGGTGTGCAACCTGTCCGAGTCCGCGGTGACGGTGCCGGTCGGCGGCTCCGCACTGCTCGAGTGGGAGCCGACGACCTCGGACGACACCGGCTCTGCCACCACGGTTCCCGGTCACTCCGTCGTCGTGCTGGAGTCCTGACGCTTACGTAGATTGACCAGGACGAACACGGCGGTGATCGCCAGCACCACCGCGGTGGCGACGGCCGCGACATGCATGCCCGATACGAACGCAGCATGTGCGGAATCGAGCAGAACCGTCGCCACCGAGTCCGGCAACTCACGAGCCACCGCATCCGCGCCGCCGAGTGTTTCCCCTGCCTTGGCTCCGAGTTCGGGGGTCAGCTGGCTGACGTCGATTCCGCGACGGAAGATGGCCATCACCACGGTGCCGAGAACGGCGACACCCAACGCGATACCCAGCTCGTACGCGGTCTCCGACACCGCCGAGGCAGCTCCCGCTCGTTCGGGCTCGACAGAGCTGACGACCAACTCGGAAGTCAGTGTGAGCGCCACACCGACGCCTGCTCCCACCAGGACGAATCCGGCGATGAACATGGCCGGTCCGCTGTCCGTCGCGAGTCCGACCAGGATGCCTGCGCCCACAGCGGCGACGATCATCGCGACGCCGAGAACCGTTCCCGCGCTGAAGTATCGAACCAGGACCGCGACCAGCAGTGAGGTGACGATACTGGCGGCGGTGCCGGGCAGCAGTAACAGTCCGGCCTCGAGTGGGCTGTTGCCGAGCACGAGCTGCAGGTACTGCGAGCCGAAGAACAACACGCCTGCGAGTGCGAAGACCGACAGGAAGTTCGTGGCTACGCCCGTCGAGAATGCCCGGTTGGCGAACAGTCGCAGATCGATCATCGGGGCGGCAAGAGTCCGCTGCCGACGGACGAACACGAACCCGGCGATGACGCCGACCACCGCGGAGAGCAGGTAGATCACGTCGAATCCGTGTGCCGCAGTCTCTTTCACCGCGAACACCACGGGAACGATGGCGAGCATCGACAGTGCCGAGCTCGTCAGGTCGAAGCGCCCCGGGTTCGGATCCTTGGACTCGGGGATGACCAGCGGCCCAAGAGCGATCAGCACGATCATCACCGGGATGTTGATGAGGAACACCGATCCCCACCAGTAGTGCTCGAGCAGCCAGCCGCCCACGAGCGGCCCTGCGGCGGCACCGCCACCGGCCATCGCGCCCCAGACTCCGATCGCGGCGACGCGCTGACGCGGGTTCAGGAAGATGGTCCTGATCAAGCCCAGGGTCGCAGGCATCAGAGTTGCGCCGGAGATGCCCTGAAGCACTCGGGCGGCGATGAGCATCTCAGCGCTGGTCGAGACGGCGGCGACGAGCGAGGCGATACCGAAGCCCGCTGCTCCGATCAACAGCAGTCGACGACGACCGATTCGATCGCCGAGCGTGCCCATGGTGATGAGCAGGCCGGCCAGGACGAACGAGTAGACGTCGATGATCCACAGCAGCTGGTTGCTGGTCGGTGCCAGATCCGAGCTGACGAACGGCAGAGCCAGATCGAGGACCGTGCCGTCGACAGCGATGAGCAGTACCGCGAACGCCAGCACCACCAACCCGAGCCAATCTCGGGGGCCGGCCCGGTGCTCGGACGCTCTGTCGACCTCGTGCACCGAACCGGTGCGCACGTCACTCACGACGATCTCCTACATTCTGCGCTCGGAGACCGTGCAAGCCGGCCTGAAGCGACGATGAGTACCGACCGTCCAGCCGGTACAGTGATCGAGAGTACCTCGAACCGTCCAGCCGGTAAAGTGACTTTCATGTCATCGGACACCCGCGACCGAATACTCGACGCACTCGAATCGATGCTGATCGAACACGGCATGACCAAGGTGACCCTCGACAGCGTCGCCGCCGCCGCTGGCGTCTCCAAGGGCGGACTGCTCTATCACTTCAAGACCAAGGACGCGCTGATTGCCGCCATGGTGCGACGACTCGGTGCCCAGGCCGATCAGCAGCGCGCCGACGCCGCAGCAGGCGGCACCTCGGTGGCCGAGTGGTATCTGCAGCCACCCGACTCCATCTCCGAGAAGGAGATCGCACTGTATCGATCGACCCTGGCCGCGTTGCGCAGTGTCGACGGCAATTCCGGCGAGGTGCAGGACGCCGTCACGGAGATGATGCGGTTGTGGGACGAGGGTCTGCGCACCGAGATCGACGATCCGGTTCAGGCCGAGATCATCCGACTCGTCGGCGACGGGATCTACCTCGGAGCCCTTCTCGATCTCCCGGGCGTGGACCCCGACCTGCACCGACAGGTAGTCGATCGCCTCCTCGGCCGGTGACTCCGCGCAGGTAGGTCCCGGTGCTCCGACTCAGGTCAGGTAGCGGTAGACCGGGGAACCCGGCTCCAGCTGCTCGACGTGCAGGTGGGACTCCCGCATACGTTCGAGGAGCGGGCTCAATCCGCTCGCGAACCCGAGTTGGATGCCGACCAGAGCAGCGCCGGTCTCGCGGTTGTTGCGCTTGACGTACTCGAACAGCGTGATGTCGTCCTCGGGGCCGAGCACCTCGTCGAGGAATCGGCGAAGCGCTCCTGGTTCCTGCGGGAAATCGACCAGGAAGTAGTGCTTGAGCCCCAGGTGAACCAGAGAGCGCTCGAGAATTTCGCCGTAGCGGGAGACGTCGTTGTTGCCACCCGAGACCAGGCACACAACGGTACTGCCGGGGGCGATGTCGAGGTGCTCGAGCGCAGCCACCGCGAGTGCGCCCGCGGGCTCGGCGATGACGCCCTCGTTCTGGTACAGCGCCAGCATGGCAGTGCAGATCGCGCCCTCGTCGATCTGCGTGATCAAGAACGCACCGGGGCCTGCACTGTCGAACACCGGCGCGGTGAGCAATGGCAACGACGCGTGCGAGACCACGCTCGCCCCCAGCGACCGCAGCGCGGCGTACGGCACGTCTCCGATGCGGCGGACGGCAGCTCCGTCGACGAACGGATCGATGTCGGCGAGCGTCACCGGACCACCGGCGATCAGTGCGGCGGTCATCGACGCGGCTCCGGACGGCTCGACGCCCACGAGCGAGGTCTGCGGTGCGCGCTCCCGGAGGTAGCTCGAGATGCCCGCGATGCATCCACCGCCGCCGACGGGCATCACGACGACGTCCGGCGCGCTACCGAGCTGGTCGACTATCTCGGCGGCGATGGTGCCCTGTCCGGCGACGGTACGAGGATCGTCGAACGGCGGCACCATCGTGGCACCGGTACGAGCGACATCCTCGGCGGCCGCGGCAGCTGCCGCGTCGAACGTGTCGCCGATGACGATGAGATCGACGAACTCGCCGCCGTGCACACGGATGCGGTCACGCTTCTGCTTGGGGGTGTTGGCCGGGACGTAGATGCGGCCACGGACCTGCATCGTGCGGCATGCGAACGCGACGCCCTGCGCGTGGTTCCCGGCGCTCGCCGTCACCACCCCCACTGCGCGCTCGGCATCCGTCAACTGATCCATCAGGTTGTATGCGCCGCGAATCTTGTACGACCGCACGATCTGCAGGTCCTCGCGCTTGAGGTAGACCTTCGCGCCCGTCTCCGCAGACAGCCGCTCGCACAGCTGCAGGGGTGTCGCGGCCACCACCGAAGAAATTCGCACCGCAGCGGCATCGATGTCGGCAGCGGTGACGGCTACCGACGATGAGTGCTGGGAAGCGAGTTCAGGGGATGAAGACACCAGGACATGCTGCCACCAGCGTGGAACGGTTGCCCATCCGGGACCGTTCCACTTACCCGGCGACGGCGTTTCAGGCGCGTGAGAGTACGAGAACAGGTATCTCGCGGTCGGTCTTCTTCTGGTACTCCGCGTAGTCGGGGTACGCGGCAACCGAGCGTTCCCACCATACGGCCTTCTCGTCGCCGGTCACCTCGCGTGCGATGTAGTCGTGCTTGTCCACACCGTCCTGCAGCTCGACGAGCGGCTCGGCCTTCACGTTGTGGTACCAGACCGGGTGCTTCGGGGCACCGCCGAGCGAGGCGACGATGGCGTACTCGCCGTCGTGTTCGACCTTCATCAACGGCGACTTGCGGAGCTTGCCGCTCTTGTTGCCCTTCGTGGTCAGCAGCACTACCGGCATGCCGTTCATCATCGTGCCTTCGGTTCCGCCGGAGTTCTCGTACAGCTCGGCTTGCTTGCGGGCCCAGTCGGATGAACTCGGTTCGTATTCTCCAGTCAATGGCATGACTTTCAGTCAACACCTCCAGGCGTCGGGACGCCACGGGATCGACGACATTACCAGGCCTGGACCCCAAGTTCGGTGGACCGAATTTTTTGCCGGGTATAGTCTGAACTTCCCGCAGCGGATACCCGAACCTGCCGGTGTCACCAGAGGAGAACGCGATGACCTACACGAGTACCCAGGTGAGCCGTCGACCCGCTGCTGCCCTCCGTACCGCGGACGTGGCAGGCATCGCGTGGCCCATGTACAAGCTCGAAGCCCTCGCACTCGGATTGCTGGTGTTCGCCGCGACCCTCGTCGTTGCCGGCTCCCTGCAGGTAGCAGTGCTGGCCGGCGCAGCGGTCGCCGTCGTCGCCTGGTGGACACTGCGCCTGACCGAGCTGGGTTCGATCCGTCCGGCGTCAGCCCGTCAGGCAGCCCGGCCCCAGTAGCGCTTTCAGGTCTCCCATCAACGCCGATGTCGGCGTGACGCGCAGACTGTCGTCCAGCTTCATCGTGGTGATCTTGTCGCCACTGACCAACCGCAGGTGCACATCCGAGGTTCCCGGGTGGCTCGACAACACCCGCTTGAGGGCACCGACCTTGTCCGCCGTGCACAACCGAGTCGGCAGGCTCACCGCGAGTGGCTTGTCGATGCCGATCGCGGACAGGTCGGGTACCGCAAGATCGTTGGCGATCAACGAGATTCGATCGTCGCGCACCGATACGCGGCCCTTGACCAGCACGACGGAGTCCTCGGTGACATCGGCACCGAACACCGAGTACGCCTGCGGGAAGAACAGCACCTCGATACCACCGGCCAGGTCCTCGAGCTGAGCCGACGCCCACGTCAGGCCGTTCTTGTTGATCCGACGATTCACCGAGGCCAGAATGCCGCCGACGGTGACCTGAGTGCCGTCCTTGATGTCACCCTCGAGGATGGTGGGGATGTTGCAGTCGGACTTCGCGGCCAACATGTGCTCGACGCCCAGGAGCGGGTGGCCCGAGACGTAGAGGCCCAGCATCTCGCGTTCGAGGGCGAGCCGATGCTTGGATTCCCACTCCTCGTCCGGTACGCGGACGTTGAACACCGCGGAAATGGACTCGTCGGCATCCTCGCCGCCGAACAGGTCGAACTGACCGATCGCCTCGGCCTTCTTGGTGCCCATCACCGCATCGATCGCGTCGGCGTGGATGAGCATCAGGCCCTTGCGCGGATGATCGAGCGAGTCGAAAGCGCCTGCCTTGATGAGGGATTCGGTGACCTTCTTGCTGCACGCGATGGCGTCGATCTTGCCGAGGTAGTCGGAGAAGTCGGTGTACTTCGACTTCTCCGATCGCGCCCTGATGATCGACGCGACCACATTGGTACCGACGTTGCGGACAGCGCCGAGACCGAACCGGATGTCCTTGCCCACCGACGCGAAGTTCAGTTCGGATTCGTTGACGTCCGGTGGCAGCACCGTGATGCCGAGCTTGCGACAGTCGGCGAGGTAGATCGCGGCCTTGTCCTTGTCGTCGCCGACGCTGGTGAGCAGGCCGGCCATGTACTCGGCCGGGTAGTTGGCCTTGAGGTATGCCGTCCAGTACGACACCAGGCCGTAGCCCGCGGAGTGAGACTTGTTGAACGCGTAGCCCGCGAAGGGCAGCACGGTGTCCCACAGCGCCTTGATGGCCGCCTCGGAGAAGTCGTTGTCCAACATGCCCTGTCGGAACCCGGCGTAGGCCTTCTCCAGCTCGGAGAGCTTCTTCTTGCCCATGGCACGACGCAGTAGGTCGGCCTGGCCGAGGGTGTATCCGGCCACCTTCTGCGCCAGCTGCATGATCTGCTCCTGGTAGACCACCAGGCCGTACGTCTCGCCGAGAATCACCTTGAGCGGCTCTTCGAGCTCCGGGTGAATCGGCTTGACCTCTTGCCTCCCGTTCTTGCGGTCGGCGTAATCGTTGTGCGAGTTCATGCCCATCGGACCCGGCCGATACAGGGCCAGGACGGCGACGATGTCCTCGAAGCCTGTGGGCTGCATACGGCGGAGCAGATCGCGCATGGCGCTGCCGTCGAGCTGGAAGACGCCGAGAGTGTCTCCGCGAGAAAGCAAGTCGAAGGTCGCCGGATCGTCGAGCGGGAGAGCGTCGAGATCGATCTCGATGCCGCGGTTGGCCTTGATGTTGTCGATGGCGTCGCCGATGACGGTGAGGTTGCGCAGTCCGAGGAAGTCCATCTTGAGCAGACCGATGGCCTCGCACGACGGGTAGTCCCAGCCGGTGATGATCGCGCCGTCCTGCGCGCGTTTCCACACCGGAATGGCATCGGTGAGCGGCTCGGAGGACATGATGACGGCGCAGGCGTGCACACCCGCGTTACGGATCAGGCCTTCGAGGCCCTTCGCCGTCTTGTAGATGGTGGCGACATCGGGATTCGAGTCGATGAGCGCTCGAACCTCGACGGCCTCCTTGTAGCGCTCGTGCGCTGGATCGGTGATTCCCGCGACCGAGATGTCCTTGGCCATGATGGGCGGCGGCAGCGCCTTGGTGATCTGATCGGCGATACCGAACCCGGGCTGGCCGAACTGCACACGTGCGGAGTCCTTGATGGCAGCCTTGGTCTTGATGGTGCCGAACGTGATCACCTGGGCCACTCGATCGCTGCCCCACTTCTCGGTGGCGTAGCGGACCATCTCACCGCGGCGACGATCGTCGAAGTCGATATCGATATCGGGCATCGACACGCGCTCGGGGTTGAGGAATCGCTCGAACAGCAGACCGTGCGGCAGCGGATCGATGTTGGTGATGCCCATGGCGTAGGCGACCAGCGACCCGGCAGCAGAGCCTCGGCCCGGTCCCACGCGGATGCCGACGGCCTTGGCATGGTTGATCAAGTCGCCGACCACGAGGAAGTAGGCCGGGAAGCCCATTTCGAGGATGACCTTGATCTCGTATTCGGCCCGCGCGAGGTAGTCCTCGGCCGGGCCGTCGGGGAAACGACGCTCGAGGCCGGTCATGACCTCGTGGCGCAGCCAGGTGCCCTGGGTGTAGCCCTCGGGCACGGGGAAGATCGGCATCCGGTCGCGGTGCGCCCACACCTCGTCGTAGGGCTGCACTCGCTCGGCGATGAGCAGAGTGCTGTCGCAGGCACCGGGCACCTGATCGTCCCAGAGCTCGCGCATCTCCGCTGCGGACTTCAGGTAGTAGCCGTCACCGTCGAACTTGAAGCGAGTGGGATCGCTGAGCGTCTTACCGGTCTGGATACACAGCAGCGCCTCGTGGTTCTCGGCGGCGTCCTTGGTGACGTAGTGGCAGTCGTTGGTGGCCAGCGGCGGAATCGAGAGCTTCTTGCCGATGTCGAGCAGGCCTTCGCGGACACGCCGCTCGATGGACAGGCCGTGATCCATCAGTTCGAGAAAGAAGTTCTCCGGGCCCCAGATCTCGCGCCACTTGGCGGCGGCCTCGAGCGCCTCACGCTCCTGGCCGAGTCGCAACCGAGTCTGTACCTCGCCCGACGGGCAGCCGGTGGTGGCGATGATGCCCTCGGCGTGCGAGGCGATGATCTCCTCGTCCATCCGGGCCCACTTGCCCAGCTGACCCTCGATGGAGGCGAGGGAGGACAGCTTGAACAGGTTGCGGACTCCGGTGGCGTTCTCGGCGACCATCGTCATGTGCGTGTACGCACCACTACCGGAGACGTCGTCGGACTTCTGGCTGCGGTCACCCCACAGCACGCGCTTCTTGTTGAACCGGGACTCCGGGGCGATGTAGGCCTCGATGCCGATGATCGGCTTGATCCCGGCCTTCTTGGCCTCGTTGTAGAACTCACTGGCCCCGTACATGTTGCCGTGGTCGGTCATGCCGACTGCCGTCATCTCCAACCGCGCCGCCTCGGCGAACATCGCCCCGATCTTGGCGGCACCGTCGAGCATCGAATATTCGGTGTGGTTGTGCAGATGAACGAACGAATCGGCCACGAAGGTTCTCTCCTGAAGGTCGTGCGCTATCGAAATTACGAGCCGCGAATGCACTCACTCTAAGCGGTGGAACCGACAGATTTTTCGTAGCAGCCGGTGTGTCCTGGGAGGACGTGACAGGTGTGACGGATGCGACGTGAGTTCCCCTCATTCGGTCGGTACGGGACCGTCGTCCGGCAACGGTGCGACGACGTCGACGTACTCCGGCAGGAGCGGCTCGACCGCGAACTTGCCGGACACTGCATCCGGCGGAAGCGCCTGCACCGCTCGCACATCGGCACGGCCGGCCAGCTCGGTCATTTCGGCAGGGGTCCCGCGCACCACCACTGTCACCACACACGCACACCCGTCGAGCAGACGTTGCTGCGACACTGCGGCGATCTGCGCCTGCCGATCCCCCGCCCCGAACGATTCCTCCGCCAGGCTCGCCGCACGCGCGGTCGAATTCAGGACCGAGCGTTCGCTGCCCGGCACGCCGACGGTGAGAATGGGAGTTTGTACGCGATCGAGCGGAACACGCAGGAGCACCTGCGAAATCCGGACTCCGTCGGCGACGGCGTAGGCCTGTTCGACGGTGAGTTCGCGATCGAACGATACCGAGCCCCATCGAGGTTCGGCGTTGTCGCTCCGCAGGCTCGCCTCGGCGCGGGCCAGATAATCGGTCACCTGCTCGCCGCTCTCCGGGCCGAGCCGGTCGGTGCTCACGCTCAGCTGTCGTACCGGATTCAGGTACCCGACCACTGCGAGCGCCCCGATCACGAGTGCAGCGACAACGACGCCGCCGAGCACACCGGAGACTCCCCTGGTGCGCATCACGCCTTCCGAAGCACCTCGAGTGCGTGCTCGAGGTCGGCCGGATACTTGCTCTCGATCTCGACCCAGCGGCCGTCGGACGGATGCGCGAAGCCGAGCGACCGTGCGTGCAGCCACTGTCGTTCCAGGCCCAACCGTTCGGCCAGCCGCGGATCGGCGCCGTAGGTCAGATCGCCGCAGCACGGATGCCGCAGAGCCGAGAAGTGCACCCGAATCTGATGCGTGCGACCGGTTTCCAAGTGCACGTCCAGCAGGCTCGCGGCCTGGAACGCCTCCACCGTGTCGTAATGGGTGACGCTGGGCTTGCCGTCGGCACGGACGGCGAACTTCCAGTCGTTGCTGCAGTGTCGACCGATCGGAGCATCGATCGTTCCACTGCTCGGATCCGGGTGGCCCTGTACCAGTGCGTGGTAACGCTTGTCGATGGTCCGCGCCTTGAACGCCCGCTTGAGGACGGTGTACGCCCGCTCGGACGTGGCGACCACCATGACCCCGGACGTGCCGACGTCGAGGCGATGGACGATGCCCTGCCGCTCGTGCGCACCGGAGGTCGAAATCCGGAAACCGGCGGCCGCGAGTCCACCGATGACGGTGGGGCCGGTCCAGCCGACGCTGGCATGCGCGGCGACCCCGACGGGCTTGTCCACGGCCACGATGTCGTCGTCGGCATAGAGGATTTCCATCCCCTCGACCGGCTCCGCCTCGATCGTCAACTCTCGGGCAGGCTCGGGCAACGTCACTTCGAGCCACGAACCAGCGGCCAGCCGGTCGGATTTGCCGACGGCACCGTGATCGACCAGAACCGAGCCCTCCTCGGCCAGGGTCGCGGCGACGGTACGCGAGAGCCCGAGCAGCCGAGCGAGACCGGCGTCCACCCTCATTCCGTCCAGACCGTCGGGCACCGGCATCGAGCGCGATTCCCTCACTTGTCGGCCTCGCCTGCGGCGTCGGAACTCGACTTGGTGGCCCGTTCGCCGTTCGGCTCGAACCCGAACAGGCTCAGGACGACGAGCAGGATCGCACCACAGACGATGGACGAGTCGGCAACGTTGAACACCGGCCACCAGCCCACCGACACGAAGTCGACGACGTGTCCCTGGAACGGCCCCGGTGCACGGAAGAAGCGGTCGATCAAGTTACCGAGTGCGCCGCCGAGGACCAGACCCAATCCCAGTGCCCACCACGGCGATCGCAGCGTCCGACCGATCTTGATCACTCCGATGACGACCGCGACGGCCACGACCGTGAGCAACCAGGTCATCCCGGTGGCCATGGAGAACGCTGCACCGGGGTTGCGTACCAGCCGCAACGTCACGACGTCTCCGAAAATCGCGATCGGATTGCCGGGCTTGACGTAGTGCACCACCACGATCTTGGTCACGAGGTCGAACAGCAGAATCACGGCCGCGATCGCGATCAGCAACCGCGTCCTGAGCGGCTTCGGAAGTCGATTCACGGCGCTCTCGGTATCGGTCACCTGCGAGTCCGCGGTCTCGTTCGGTGCCGGAACACTACTCGTCTCGGCTGGCGGATCGTCGGCGCGGTCTTCACTCACCTGTCCATCATGGCGTATGGACGGCGGCCGGTCCTCATCCGTGCCGCGCACCACCCGTCACTACGGGCGGTGTCAGTAGCCTGGTGCCCGTGAAGTCGACCTTTCGTATCCGCACCGTCCGCTCCGGCACCGTCCGCTCCGGTTTTCTCGCTGCCTGCTGCGCAGTGGCTCTCGTCGCCGGATGTTCGAGCACCGACACCGACACCGATCCCGCTCCCGAGCAGGCCGCGTCCTCGAACGAGGTGACGATCGCCGTGACGCCGACGACCACCACCGTCGTCGACCCCGGCGCCGAGCCGCGGCGCGTGCTGGCTTTCGACACCTCCGACTCGGACGAGCAGAACGTCGACCTCACCACCACCTCCACCGTCTCGCAGCAGATCAACAACGATGCTCCGCAGGACTTCTCCAGCCCCGAACTGACTGTGCCCCTGTCCGCATCGACGTCCGACGCCGTCCCGGACGACGACGCCGCGACCGGCGCGACACGCTCCGTCGAGCTGACGATCGGAGCTGCGACGTCACCCGACGAGGGACTGACCGACGCACTCTCCGCGTCCGAGAGCTCGACGGCGCGGCTGGCGACCACCGACTCGGGAGCGATCACCGCACTGCACATCACCCCCGCCGACGCCGCGCTCGATACCGCCCGCGCGGCGATCGAACGCTCGTTGAACGCAGCGGTGTACCGCTCCGTCGACTTCCCCGACGCAGAGGTGGGAGTGGGCGCGGTATGGACCGTGGAACAGCAGGTACTGAGCGGCATCACGTTGAACCAGCGCACCACGGTCACGCTGCGAGCACTCGACGGTGACCGCGCGACTCTGGACGTCGCGATCACCCAGACGCCCGAATCGACGACATGGAACCTGCCCGACGATTCCGGCACGCTGAACATCGCGACGTACACCTTCACCGGCTCGGGAACGCTCGAGGTCGATCTGACCCGACCACTTCCTGTCGGCGGGTCGATCACCGCAGGTGGCGAGCAGATGTACACCGACCCCGACAGCACGACGGTATTGCGCCAGACCGTCGGAGACTCGATCACCTGGGCTGCCCGATGACGGCGCGGACCACGACGCAGTTGCTGGCGGCGCTCTCGCTCGTCGGCGTTGCCGCGGCCGGGTGCGGCGCGGACGAACCTGCCTCGACCCCTGCACCCGCGCCAAGCTCCGTCGCCGCGCCCGATCCCCTGCTCGGTGCCCCCATCACCGACTCCGGCGTCCTGGCCGCAGCGATGTTGGGTCTCGGCGACCTCCCGGACGGGTTCTCCTCGATCCCCGACCCGGTCCAGGATCTGGGACTCGACCCGGCTCCCGAGTACGACTCCCCCGACAAGTCCGGTACCGACCCGGCCGAGTGCGCCGCGGTCCTGGCACCGACGTCGGAACAGCAGGGCGGTGCGGCGTCGAACGCGGTCGCCCGCTTCTCGGGACCGAACTTCTCGTCGATCGACGAGGATGCGGCCAGCTACCCCGATACGGGCACGGCCGAGGCCTTCACTGCGGTTCAGCAGGCATGGGCCGGATGCACGGCGTTCAGCGGCACGGATGCGGACGGGGTGAGCGTCGACTACGCGTTGGCAGGCCGGGAGCAGTCGTCGGTCGGCGATGCATCGGCCTCGGTTCGCCTGACCACCAGCAGCGAAGGGTTCACCTTGATCTCCGATGTGGTGGTGGCCGTGGTCGACTCGACCGTCGTCCAGATCGTCGTCTCGGATCAGCGCGGCCTCGAACCCGAGACCGTCACCGCTGTCGCCGAGGCCGCCGTCGAGCGCATTCGATCGGTGACACCCAGCATGTGAATCGGGCCGGTCGGCCGACGAAAACTGCCGGTGACACATCCCCGAGGGGACATGTCACCGGCAGTTCGTCATGTCGGTCAGAGACGATCGGCAGGACTCAGGGTGCGGGGCACGCCGGGCTGGTCAGCTGCGCGAGCGAAACGATGCCGCAGGCGTTGTCCTTCGACAGCTTCCAGACGCCGTCCTCGGGGACGAACTGGAAGGTGCCGGGGTTGGCCTGACCGTTGAGCGTGATCGTGATGCCGGCGTTGAGGACTCCGGTACCGAGATCGTCGATGCTGGTGATCTCGATCTGCGCGTTGTTGGCCACAGCAGCGGCAGCGACCTGGTTGATCAGATCCGGGTCCTCGGCCGCGCCCTGGATCAGAGCCGCCTTCTCCTCGACCGGAACGTTGGGATCGAGTCCGCGCATGAGCTGAGTGTTGAGTTCCTCGACCGTGGGTGCCGGCGGGTACGCGGCATTCTCGGTCGGGGTCGATGCCGTCGTGGTGGCAGCGGTCGTCGTGGTGGCCGTCGTGTCACCCTCGTCGGAGCTGCAGGCGGTCATGGTGAGCGCTGCGGCGATGGCGATGCCGGCAACCATTGCCCGTCGGGTGTTGCGAAGCTTCAAGTGCTTGTCCTTTTCACTCTGAGTCACGTCTCGATCGTTCTGTGACTCGTCGGTCGTCTGGGTAGTGGTCGTCTCGGACCGGAGTCCACTATGTCAGCTCGGATCGGTCGAGTCACAACCCGCGACCCCTACCTGTGAAACCTCACAGAGTTTCCTCAGCGATGCCACAACTCACGTCAGGCTGTCGAGAACGTCGGCAACGACCAGGTTCTCGTCCGATTCGGCGAAGGTGCGCGCGATTCCAGGCCCGCTGGTTCGGGTCTCGAATCGGACGGTCACCACCGAGTGACCGGCCCCTTGAACCCAGCCGTGACCGAAGTCGGGATGCCGGACGTCCATACCCGGTTGCCACCGCGGGCCTTCCGGAACGACGACATCCGCGGCGGCCTCGATCGGGGCGGGCGACTCCTCGGTCGCATCGGCGACCGGCTCGTACTCCAGTTCGGGAAACAGCGATCCCTGGCGCACGGCCGACAGCCCGGCCAGTCCGACCCCGACCAGCCTGATCGGACCGACGTCGACCGGATCGACGGCAAGTCGCTGGGCCGTGGCCACGATGGTCTGCTTGTCCACCGTCGCGTACGGCAACGTTGCCGATCGGGTGATGATGCTCATGTCGGACTTTCGCAGCTTGAGCACCACCGTCCTGGCACCCCGGCCGTCCTTCAGCAACCGGCGATGCGTCGAGTCGACGATGGACTCGATGGCCGGGCGGAGCTGAGCAAGGGAGATCAGGTCCTGTGCGAACGTCGTCTCGGCGCTGACCTGTTTGGCCTCGGCCCGCTCGGCCACGACACGATTGTCGATTCCGCGTGCGAGCTGATGCAGGCTCGGCCCCATCGTGGCCCCGAGAATCGACGCCACCTCGGACTCGGGCGTGGCCACGAACTTACCGATGGTGTCGATGCCCAAGCGTCGCAAACGCTCGCCGGCCACCGGTCCGATCCCCCACAGTTTCCGCACCGGAAGAGCCGCCATCAGCTCGGCCTGGATTCCCGGAGCGACGACGGTGATGCCGTCGGGTTTGGCCAGTCCCGACGCGATCTTGGCGATCTGTTTTCCGGACCCGGCACCGATCGAGGCGACCAGCCCGGTCTGGGCGAGTATCAACGCGCGTAGGCCCGCGCAGAACTGCTCGACCTCGTGCACCGTCGCTCCGGCGAGTTCGAGCGGCTCACCGAACGCCTCGTCGATCGAGAGTTGTTCCAGGACGGGCATGGGTCCCCGTAGTGCCTCGAAGGCTCGTCGGCTCAGCTCCGAGTAGAGAACGAACCGCGGCGGCAACACCACGGCCCCGGCTCCCACGAGTCGGCGAGCCTGATGCATCGGCATGGCCGAACGCGCCCCGAACGCACGGGCCTGGTAACTGCATCCGGCCACCACTCCCCGCCCGCCCGCGCCGCCGACGAGAACCGGGCGACCCCGCAACGTGGGGCGAGTCAGCTGTTCGGCGGAGGCGAAGAACGCGTCCATGTCCAGATGCAGCACCCAACGACGACTCCGCAGGGTGTCGTCGGTGATATCGGGCACGGTCGTCAACGACGGTCGTCGGTGGCGAATCCGAGAGCCCGTGAGGCGCGCTCGGGTGTCGGATCAGACCACAGCTCGCCGTACACCTCGCTCGTCGTCAGCGATCGCATGTGCGCAGTGTCGATGTACAGGGTGCCGTGAAGATGATCGGTCTCGTGGGCCACGATCCTGGCCGGCCAGCCACGCATCACCTCGTCGATCTCGCGGCCGGTCTCGTCGGTGCACTCGAGCCGCACCTCGGCCGCTCGCGTCACGACGGCCTGATACCCGGGAACACTGAGGCAACCCTCGTAGAAGCCGGCAGTCCGCGCTCCGACAGGGGTGTACCGGGGATTGACCAGTACGCGGAACGGAAGCGGCGTGCGCTCCCGGACCCGGGCGACATCCGCTCCGACGTCGCAGCGATCCTCGATCACCGCGATCTGCAGCGGGATTCCGATCTGCGGAGCGGCCAGACCGACACCGGGCGCGTCGTGCATGGTCGCGCGCATCACCTCGATCAACTCCGCGAACGTCTCGGAGCCGAGCTGACCGGAATACCGCGCAGCCCCGGACCGCAGAACCGGGTCACCCGCGGCGACGATGGGCACCACGCCGCCGCGAGCTTCGGCGAGAAGCTCACGGACGGCGTCGACCGATACGTCGCCATTCATCATGACGACTTGGTGATCGCTGCCCGCACTCCCTCACCGAGATCGCTGCCGTCGTCCCCGACGCGTCCGTCGACGAGCGAGAGCGCGAGCACCTCGCCTGCGATCAGATCGCGATGGGTGTCGAGCCACGCCTGTCGGTGTTCGGGCACCTCGATGACGATGTCGATGCGGTCCGAGACGTCGAATCCGTGATTACGACGCGCGTCCTGCAGTTCGCGGATGCGGTCCTTGGCCCAGCCCTCCGCTTCGAGCTCCTCGGTGACGGCGGAATCGAGCACGACCAGTCCGGCGTTTCCGGGCAGCGGCGCTGTCGATTCGGGCTCGGCGGCAACGAGTTTGCGTGTGTACTCCTCCGGCAGCAACGCGATGCCTGCGGCGCTCACCACTCCGTCGGCGTCCTCGGACCAATCGCCTGCCTTGACGGCCTTGATGACCGTCTGGACGTCCTTGCCGATACGCGGCCCCGCAGCACGGGCGTTGACGACGAGCTCGAACTTTCCGTGTACGGCAACGTCTTCGGTCAGATCGACCTTCTTGACGTTGACCTCGTCGGAGATGATGTCGACGAACGGGCGCAGGCGCTCCGCATCGGCGGCCGCGACCGTCACCTCGGGCAGCGGCAACCGCACGCGCAGGTTCTGTGCCTTGCGCAGACCCAGCACCGTGGAGCACACGGTGCGGACCTCGTCCATGCTCTCGACCAGTTCGGGATCCGACGGCAGTTCGCCTGCCTCGGGCCAGTCGGTCAGGTGCACCGAGCGTCCACCGGTCAATCCACGCCACACCACTTCGCTGATCAGCGGCAACAGCGGGGCGGCGATGCGAGTGAGCACCTCGAGCACGGTGTGCAGGGTGTCGATCGCGTCGGCGTCCTCGCTCCAGAACCGCGAACGCGACCGTCGCACATACCAATTGGTCAACGCATCGCAGAACGTGCGCAGCTCGTCGCAGGCACCGGCGATGTCGTTGCCCTCGAGCGCATCGGTGATGGCATCGCGGGTGGCCGACAGCTTCGCCAACACGTAACGATCGAGCACGTTCGGCGAATCGGTTCGCCACTGCCCGGGCGTCGACGCGTAGAGCTGCAGGAAGCTCCACGCATTCCAGATCGGCAGCAACGCCTGGCGAACGCCCTCGCGGATGCCCTGCTCGGTGACGATGAGGTTGCCGCCGCGCAGGATCGGTGAGGACATCAGGAACCAGCGCATGGCGTCGGAGCCGTCGCGGTCGAAGACCTCCTTGACGTCCGGGTAGTTGCCCTTGGACTTGCTCATCTTCAGGCCGTCGTCACCGAGCACGATGCCGTGTGCGGCAACGGTCTTGAACGCCGGGCGGTCGAACAGCGCAGTCGCGAGCACGTGCAGGGTGTAGAACCACCCGCGCGTCTGCCCGTTGTACTCGACGATGAAATCGCCCGGGTTGTGCGTGGAGAACCACTCCTCGTTCTCGAACGGAAAGTGCACCTGCGCATACGGCATCGAGCCGGATTCGAACCAGCAGTCCAACACCTCGGGGACGCGGCGCATCGTCGACTTGCCGGTCGGATCGTCCGGGTTGGGCCGGGTCAAATCGTCGATGTAGGGGCGGTGCAGATCAGTCGGTCGCACGCCGAAATCACGCTCGAGCTCGTCCAGGCTGCCGTACACGTCTAGGCGCGGGTAGGCCGGGTCGTCAGAAGTCCACGCCGGAATCGGGCTGCCCCAGTACCGGTTTCGGCTGATGTTCCAATCGCGTGCACCTTCGAGCCACTTGCCGAACTGGCCGTCCTTGATGTGCTCGGGAACCCAGGTGATCTCCTGGTTCAACTCGACCATGCGATCACGGAACTTGGTGACCGCGACGAACCACGACGGCACCGCCATGTAGATCAGTGGCTGACCACTGCGCCAGCTGTGCGGGTACGAATGCTCGATGGTCTCGTGCCGCAGCAACCGACCCGAGGCCTTGAGGTCCTTGATGATCACCGGATTGGCGTCGAACACCATCAGGCCCTCGTACGGCGGCACCAGCGAGGTGAACTTGCCGCCCGCATCGAGCGGCTGCACCACCTCGATTCCGTTCGCGGTGGCGACGTCCATGTCCTCTTCACCGAAAGCCGGTGCGAGATGGACGATTCCGGTACCCGAATCGGTGGTGACATAGTCGGCCTGCAGCACGCGGTGTGCGTTCTCGTGGCCGAGGAAGAACTCATACGGCGGCGTGTACGCGAGCCCGACCAATTCCGCACCGGTGTGCTCCGAGAGCACCTCCGGATCTTCCCCGAGCTCCTTCGCATAATGCGAGAGTCGCAGCGCGGCAAGCACGTAACGCTCGCCGTCTGTTCCTCGCACCTGCACGTACTGCACCTCGGGGTGCACCGCGATCGCCAGGTTCGACGGCAGGGTCCACGGCGTGGTGGTCCAGATCAGCGCGTTCGCGCCGTCCAGGGGCGAGCCGGGGGCCGTCAACGGCATCGTGACGGTAACCGCGGGATCCTGACGCATCTTGTACGCGTCGTCCAGGCGGGTCTCCTGATTGGACAAGGGCGTCTGCTCGTACCAGCTGTACGGCAGCACCCGGTATCCCTGGTAGATCAGGCCCTTGTCGTGCAGCGTCTTGAACGCCCACATGACCGACTCCATGAAGTCGACGTCGAGGGTCTTGTAGTCGTTGTCGAAGTCGACCCACCGCGCCTGCCGGGTGACGTAGTCCCGCCACTCATCGGTGTACTGAAGTACCGACTGCTTGCAGTAGGCGTTGAACTTCGCCAGGCCCATCTCGTCGATCTCGGACTTGTCCTTGATACCGAGCTGCTTCTCCGCTTCCAGCTCTGCGGGCAGACCATGGCAATCCCAGCCGAAGCGACGCTCGACCTTCTTGCCCCGCATCGTCTGGAAGCGCGGGACGAGGTCCTTGACGTAGCCGGTGAGCAGATGGCCGTAGTGCGGCAGACCGTTGGCGAAGGGTGGGCCGTCGTAGAAGACGAACTCCTCGGCATCTGCTCGATTGTCGATGCTGGCTCGAAAGGTGCCGTCCTCTGCCCACTCGTGCAGAACGATGCGCTCGAGATCCGGGAACGGGACGCTGCCCGAACGGCCCTCGGCCAGGTCGACCAACGGGTACGACCCCGAGTTCGGACGTGCTGTCGCATCTGTCATGTCATGTCTCCTCCGTGCCGGCCGCGTACGAGACGCTGCGCAAAGTTGGCACGGGGACGACATCCGGGCGATCCGTTCACCCGATACCGCGGTACCACCCCGCTTGCACGCTCTCGACGACCCTGCGTCGGAGTGCGCCACTCCTGATGAGCTGTGACGGGCTCACCCGTTCGGTTCTACTGAACGCCGTTCCGAAGCACCTGGGCGCTTCGTGCCGTCGTCGTTCTTCCGAAAGCTCCCCGGTGATGGCCGGATCGACGCCTGAAATCTGACTGCCTGGGTCGTGATGTTACCTGTCGAGCTCGGACGGAGGCCGTCGGCCCGTGAGCGCTCCGACCAGTAGTAGCACTGCACCCACGATACAAACGACGATGCAGGCCCACGCCCAGACGACGGACCCCGTCATCAGGGCGAGAACCAGAAAGCCGAAGCCGATCGCTGCTGCGCCGAGAGTCAGGACCAACACACCGATTCCTCGCTCACCACTCGACGCGACAACTTGGTCCGACGCTGTCGAAATCGACAGCGTCGGAGGTCGGGTGGTGCGTCAGTTGCCCTTGGCGTACGACTGGCTGTACCCCGACGACTGGTTGTCCTGGTTGAAGTTGTCCTGCCCGTTGTCCACCGGCAGCGCCGAGGAACGGTTCTCGAGCTCTTCGAGCTGCGATTCGAGGTAGGACTTGAGCCGCACGCGGTACTCGCGCTCGAACGTCTTGAGCTGCTCGATGCGACCTTCGAGCACGGAACGCTGCTGGTTGATCGTCGCCATGATCTCGGTGTGCTTGCGCTCGGCGTCGGCCTGCAATGCGTCGGCCTTCTCCTTGGCCTGACGCAGCTGGGTCTCGGACCGTGTCTGCGCGTCGGACAACAGCGACTCGGACTTCTGCCGAGCCTCCGACATCATCGACTCGGAACGCGTACGTGCGTCCGACACCAAACGCTCGGCGTTGGTGCGCGCGTTGCCGAGCAGCTGCTCGGACTCCGACTTGGCATCACCGGTCAGACGATCGGCCATCTCCTGAGCAAGGCCCAAAATCTTGGCGGCCTGCATGTTGGAGTCGCCGCTCTGCTGCGGAGCTGCTGCAACGGGCGCGACCGGCGCGGGCTGCACGACGGGCGGTGGCTTGGGGGGATCCACCGGGCGCTGTGGCTCGGCCTTCGGTGCCGCGACCTGAGCCGGTTGCGGGTTCTGCCGCGCAGCGTTCTTGGCATCCGCAAGCTCCTGGTCGAGCTCACCGACCCGCTGGCGTAGGTCGGCGTTCTCTTCGATCAGTCGCGACAACTCTTGCTCGACGAGGTCGAGAAAAGCGTCGACCTCGTCTTCGTTGTAACCGCGCTTACCGATGGGCGGCTTGCTGAACGCAACATTGTGCACATCAGCTGGAGTCAGCGGCATGGAAGGATCCCTTCACGCGTCTTGGGGCGGTAGAGCAAGCATTCAGTTATATGCCATTCCGCGCGAGTGCAGAACAATCAAACTGTAACTGGCGTCCATTCTGTCACACAGGACACGCAGCATGCGCTGGGTCCCGCGTTCTAACATTTCGTCTGCAGCCTCAGGCCGCGAGACCGCTGGTCACATTCCACGCAATGAAGACGACGAACAACAGGACCATGATGGACAGGTCCAGTCGAACTCCACCCAGGTTGAGCGGCGGAATTATCTTCCGGAGGAACTTCACCGGCGGGTCGGTGACCGTGAAGATCGCCTCGAGCACGATGACGACCAACCCGGTCGGTTGCCAATCTCTCGCGAAAGTTCTGATGAACTCGACGATGATTCGACCGATGAGAAGGAGCCAAAAAAGAAACAATACGATGTTGATCACCGTGAACACGATCACGGCTATACTCTGCCTGACTTCGCCGGGCTGAGCAAAGCGCGCTGGTCACAGCCCCGAACTACCACCCCGAACAGCGAATCTCTCACTGCTGACTGTAGAAACCGGTCTCGGCGATTCGCCTGCGCTCCTGCGGCGAGACGTCGACGTCGGCAGGCGAGAGCAGGAAGACCTTCGTCGCCACCTTGTCGAAGGAACCGCGGAGTGCAAAAGCGAGCCCGGCAGCGAAATCGACCAGCCGCTTGGCGTCCGCGTTGCTCATCTCGACCAAGTCCATGATGACCGGGGTGCCGTCGCGGAAGCGCTCACCGATGGTGCGTGCCTCGCTGTAGTCACGCGGTCGCAGCGTGGTGATCTTCGAGAGCGGGCCGCCGTCGTCCACGATCGGGCTACGTCGGGTCTCTGCGCGCACGTCCATCCGAGTGTCCATGGCAAGCGCTCCTCGAGTTGCCGCCCCTCGCGTGGTCGGTGTCGCGCCACGTCCTCGTCCACCGATCGGCGCGAGCGTGGCCGCCGGACGGGGTGCCTCGTAATCGTCGTAGTCGTCCTCGACCTGTGAGTGCCGAGACCCACCGAAGGACGGCTTCACGAATTCACGCTCATCGATGTCGTCGTAGCTGTCGCGACCACCACGGGAGCTGCGTCGCGTGTCCGGATCGTCGAGGTAGTCGTCCTCGTAGTCGGCGAGCGGAACCATGCCGAAGTACGCCTTGAACTTGTGCAGGGTGCTCATCGTTCTGCCTTCCGTGGCGGTGTGTCTACTGTCCATCTCCAGGTTCGCAAGTGTCTGTTGTGACTGATGTGATCCATGGACTGTTATTGCGAGGTTATCGGCCGCGCGCCGAGTATTGCGGTACCGACACGCACGCACGTCGATCCGTGCCGCACAGCAGCTTCCAGGTCTCCGGTCATGCCCGCGGACAGCTCGAGCGCTCCGGGATGATCGGCCGACAGCCGACGGTGCAGACTCTCGAGGTCGGCGAATGCGGCGTCCGGATCGGCATCGAGCGGTGGCACCGCCATCAACCCCGCGAGACGCAACCCGGACGCATTCGACACCGCGTCCGCAAGCTCGTGTAGTTCGTCGCGTTCGACGCCTCCGCGATGCACATCCCCGTCGAGACTGACCTGAACGATCATGTCGAGTTCGGTCCGACGCACACCGTCGTCCAGGGCCGCGGTCGTCGCCTTCGACAGTGCAGCCACCAACCGCGCACTGTCCACGGAATGAATGGAGTGCGCCCATGCGGCCACCGACTTCGCCTTGTTTCGCTGCAGGTGTCCGATCATGTGCCACCGGGGCGGATCGCCGCTGAAATCGTCTGCCGTCTCGGCGACCTTCGGCGACGCGTCCTGCTCCCGGGACTCTCCGAAGTCGCGGCACCCGAGGTCGTACAGGATCCGCACATCCGAGGCGGGGAAGAACTTGGTCACCGGCATCAGAGTCACGTCGGCGGGCGACCGTCCCGCGTCGACACAGGCGACGTGCAACCGCTGGCGCACCGACGTCAACGCCGTCTCGATCTCTCGCGCCCGGTCCGTGCCCGACGCGCTGTCGGTGGGTTCGCTCATGACAACCTTCTCTGCCGATTCACCGATCGGCCGTTTCGGGCCGATCACCTGGGGACGTGCTGTCCATCCACACGACACTGGCAATTCGGCCGGTCGATCCTTCGCGACGGTGACTGAACAAGGCCCGGTCCTCGATGGTGCATCGCGGATCCTGAGCCACCCCCGACACTCCCGCAGCGAGCAGTTGAGCGCGGATACCGGCGGGAATGTCGAGCCCGGGCGTGTGGCGGACGGTCGTCGTCGCGCTGCCGGGGAGATGCTTGTCGACGTCCGCTCGCATGGACGCGGGTACCTCGTACTGGCGACCGCTCGCGGCCGGACCCAGAAATGCACCGATCCGCGCCGGGACCGCACCGAGCTCGACCATCGCGGCCAGCACGCGAGGAACGATCCCGATGCGAGCTCCGACCCGACCTGCGTGCACGGCGGCGATCACTCCGGCCTCCTCGTCGGAGAGCAGGACCGGCACGCAGTCGGCAGTCAACACCACCAAACCGAGATCACGTTGCGTCGTCACCAACGCATCGGTCATCGGCAGCGGCTCGGACACCGGACCGTCGACCACCGTGACGGTGCGTCCGTGGACCTGCTCCATGAAGACGAGCCGTTCGAGTCCCATGCCCAATCGATCGCCGAGGCGTCGACGGTTGGCCTCCACCGCAGCGGGGTCGTCACCGACGTGGTCGCCGAGATTGAACGTGTCGAACGGCGGTACCGAGACGCCGCCCGCCCGCGTCGTCGAGACGCGTCGGACACGAAACGGACCGGCGGATGCGGTGTCACTCACCGCCGCATGAAGGACGGCACATCGACTTCGTCTTCGCCCTCGTCCTCGGCGATCGGCACGCGACGGCCGGAACCGACGGACTCGCGGCCCTGACCGGCCGAGTCACGGCCGTAACCGGCTGCGGATTCGCGGCTCGACGATTCGCGGTTGGACGAGCTCGACGAGTTCAGCGGCGGCAGACTGCTACCACTCGGTGCGCCGACCGGGTCGCGGAACACAGCACCGTCGGAACTGTCGTTCGACCTGGAGGACACCTCGCCCGAGCGAGCCGATCCGATCGGGCCACGGGTGGAGGTGGCCGCTTCGACCGGACGCCGCGTCGGAGTTCCGCCGTCGAAGCCCGCGGCGATGACGGTCACCCGGACCTCGTCACCGAGCGAGTCGTCGATGACGGTGCCGAAGATGATGTTGGCGTCGATGTGTGCGGCTTCCTGCACCAGCGAGGCGGCCTCGTTGATCTCGAACAGGCCGAGATCGGATCCACCGGCGATGGAGAGCAGCACTCCGCGTGCACCTTCCATCGAGGCTTCGAGCAGCGGCGAGTTGATCGCCGATTCGGCTGCCTTGATGGCTCGACCCTCACCGCGTGAAGATCCGATGCCCATCAATGCACTGCCTGCGCCGGACATGACGCCCTTGACGTCGGCGAAGTCGACGTTGATCAGGCCGGGGGTGGTGATCAGGTCGGTGATGCCCTGGACGCCGTTGAGCAGTACCTCGTCGGCGCTGCGGAACGCGTCCATGAGGCTGACGGCGGCGTCCCCGAGCTGGAGCAGTCGGTCGTTGGGGATGACGATGAGCGTGTCGCAGGACTCACGGAGCTGCTGGATGCCGGTGTCGGCCTGTCCACCGCGCCGCTTGCCCTCGAACGAGAACGGCCGGGTGACGACACCGACGGTCAGCGCACCGAGCTTGCGAGCGATGTTGGCGACGACGGGAGCACCGCCGGTGCCGGTGCCGCCGCCCTCGCCTGCGGTGACGAACACCATGTCGGCACCCTTGAGTACCTCTTCGATCTCGTCCTTGTGATCGTCCGCTGCGCGGCGGCCGACCTCGGGATCGGCACCTGCGCCGAGTCCGCGGGTCAGTTCGCGGCCCACGTCGAGCTTGACGTCTGCGTCACTCATCAGCAAGGCCTGAGCGTCGGTGTTGACCGCGATGAACTCGACTCCCTTGAGTCCCTGTTCGATCATGCGGTTGACCGCGTTCACGCCGCCGCCGCCGATGCCGACGACCTTGATTACGGCGAGGTAGTTGTGCGGGGGCGTCATGGGCTCTCGCCTTCCGTGGATTGTTGCGTGAAATGTGGAAAACCCTCAACCTAAACCACAGGCTTAGAGTTATGTCAAGTACTGAACTGGTCGAAACGCTATTCATCGCCGACGACTATCGCCATTAGGCGCGCCGACGCCGCGCGAGAAATTCCCATCCCGCGCGTCGAAACTATTTGGTGGTGGGCAGATCCGGACTCGACACGTCGAAGATCTGACCGGGCTGAGACAGCAACGCAATCGCCACCGCAGCCTTGCGCTCCGAGTCGTCCTTGCTGCCCCACACCACGGTGCGCCCGTCGAGCAGCAGAATCGAGATGTCGGACAGCGTGCTCGCCCGCAGCTCACCTGCCTGATCGCGCAGCAGCGGTGGCAACGTATCGAGCACCGCGAGTGCATCTTTCGTCACCAGATCACCGAACACCGGGTTGTCGGTCACCAGACGCACCACCCCGGGCGGTGGCGGCGCGATCGCGAAATCGACCCCGGTGGAGTCGAGCAGATGGGTGCCGTCAGGAGAATCGAAGAACGCCACCGGAACTCGCTCTTCCACCGTCACCTGCACCGTGGACGGATACTTCCGTTGCACGCGAACCGTAGCCAGCGCCGGAATCGTCGCCACCCGCTGCGCCGCGGTCGCCGTGTCCACCCGAACCAGCGGAAGGCCGACGGGTACGTCGAGCCGATCGAGGATCTCCTGCTCCGACACCGACGATGCCCCCGCGACCGCGATGGTGCGAACGGACAACAGCGGTGTGAAGTACACCAGCGCAGCCGATCCCACCACGACGACCACGACGGCCAGCGCGATGACCAGGGCCTTGCGCCGCGACCGCTTCACCCGGGCGCGCTCTTCTTCGCGCGCCAGAGCGCGCGCCTGCTTGTCGGTGATCGCGGACGGCGAATCACCCTCTCCTGCAGCTGTTCCCGACCTCGAAGAACGGACTCGATCGGAGCGGCGGGTCACGTCGACGGCCGATCCTTCGGTACTCCGCGGCCGGTAGCAGCACCGAAATCGGTCTTCGACCGAAGCGCATCGAGAATCGGTCCGCCGAGCATCGTCACGTCGCCGGCACCCATGGTGATGACGACATCGCCGGGCACACTCAGATGTGCGACCTGCTTGGCCACCAACGACAGATCCGGCTGATAGTTGACCGGCTTGGTCACCGAAGCGGCAACCAGCGCCCCCGTCACACCGGGCAACGGCTCCTCGCGCGCGCCGTAGACGTCGAGCACGACGATCTCGTCGGCCAACGACAGCGCGGCACCGAACTCCTCGGCGAACGTCGCGGTCCGCGAGTACAGGTGCGGCTGGAACACCACCACCACCCGTCCCTGCTCGAGACCCGAACGGTCTTGGCCTGCGACCAGGGCCTGCGCGGCCGTCAACACCGCACGCACCTCGGTCGGGTGGTGCGCGTAGTCGTCGAACACACGGACGCCGTGCTCACGCCCGGTGAACTGAAAGCGTCGATGCACTCCGCCGAAACCGGTGAGCCCGGCCAGCAGTTCCTCGACTCCGGCACCGACCTGGCGCGCCGCGACGAACGCCGCCAGCGCGTTCAGTGCGGTGTGCCGGCCGGGGACGCCGAGCCGTACGGTGCGCGCCGCGTCCTCGCCTGCGATCTGCAACTGCGCGACGCCGCCGATGTCCTCGGGCTCCCACGCCAGCAGTCGCACGGCCATCTCGACCGGCCCGGCGTCGACGTCCGAGGACCCGTAACCCAGCACCTTCACTCCGGGAAGGTTCCGCTCGACCACGCGTCGAGCGAGCGCCGCCGAACCCGGGTCGTCCATGCAGGCCACGAGCACACCGCCGGGACCGAGGAGCGCGGCGAAGTCGTCGAACACCTGCACGTAGGCCTCGGTGGTTCCGAAGTAGTCCAGGTGATCGGCCTCGATGTTGGTCACGATGATGACGTTGGCCGTGTACTGCAGCAGCGAGCCGTCGCTCTCGTCGGCCTCGGCCACGAACACGTCGCCGCTGCCGTGATGAGCGTTGGTCCCGGCCTCGTTGAGCTCGCCCCCGACGGCGAACGACGGATCGAATCCGCAGTGCTGGAGGGCAACGACCAACATCGAGGTCGTCGACGTCTTTCCGTGCGTACCCGAGACCAACAACGTGCGGTATCCCTGCATGAGAGAAGACAGCACGGCCGGACGCAGGACCACCGGGATTCCGCGTTCACGAGCTTCGACGAGTTCGGGATTGGTCTTGGGAATCGCGGCGTGGGTCGTCACCACCACGGTGGGTCCGCCGTCGATCATGTCCAGGGCGCTGGCGTCGTGACCGATGCGGACCTGGGCACCGCGTGCGCGCAGTGCGAGCACGCCGCGCGACTCCTTGGCATCCGAACCCGACACCTGTCCCCCGCGAGCCAGCAGGATCCGCGCGATGCCGGACATTCCGGCACCACCGATTCCCACCATGTGTACTCGTTCGAGCTCTGTCGGCAGATCCGACATCGCACCATCAGTTGTCACGCGGACGTCTCCCTCGTTCTCTTCTCATGCTCGACGCCGCCCAGCTCAGCGCCGCGCCGCGTGTGCGGTATCGAGCACGATCTGCGCGACGGCAGCTGCTGCGCCCTTGTGCCCGGCACCGGCGGCGGCACGAGACATGGTCGCAATTCGTTCGGTGTCGGCCAGCAGCGCGACCACCGTCTCGCTCACGTACTGCTCGGTCAGTGTCGCATCGGATACCAGGATGCCACCTCCGGCGTCGACCACAGGACGGGCGTTGAGTTCCTGCTCGCCGTTGCCGTGCGGCAGGGGCACGTAGACGGCAGGCAGACCGGTCGCGGAAACCTCGGCGACCGTCATGGCACCGGACCGGCATATCGCCAGGTCTGCGGCCGCATACGCCAGATCCATCCGGTCGATGTACGGCAGCGCGACGTACGGCGCGTCCGGATTGCGCTGCTCGACGTCGAGCGAGTTCTTCGGACCGTGAGCGTGCAGAACCGAGATGCCGGCACCGGCGAGGGCAGCCGAGGCTCCGGACACCGCATCGTTGAGCGATCGTGCCCCCTGGGAGCCACCGAACACCAACAGCACCGGGCCGCTCTCGGGTAGGCCGAAGTGCGCGCGAGCTTCCGCGCGGACGGCAGCCCGGTCGAGGCCGGTGATGGTGGGACGCACGGGAATTCCGATCACATCCGCGTCGGCAGCACCGCGCGCAGCGATCCCCGAGCCCGCGACCGCAGCGAGCACCCGCTCAGCCGACCGGGCACCGACCTTGTTGGCGATGCCCGCTCGCGCGTTGGCTTCGTGGATGACCACAGGAATTCGGCCGCCACGGCCGAACAGTCGACCGCGGGCGGCGAGATAGGCCGGCAACGCGACATAGCCGCCGAATCCGACGAGCACGTCCGCCTCGACGGCCGCGAAGATCTCCCGGGTGCGATGCACCGATCGCACGACGCGCAGCGGCAACTTGAGCAGGTCAACAGTCGGCTTACGGGGCAGCGGAACGGGCGGAATGAGTTCGAGTGCGTACCCGCGAGCCGGCACGAGCGTCGTCTCCAGACCACGGCTACTGCCGAGAGCAGTGACGGTGACAGTGGGGTCGAGAACACGCAAGGCGTCGGCCACAGCGAGCGCGGGCTCGATGTGCCCGGCCGTTCCGCCCCCGGCAACCACTACGGAAATCGGTCGAGATGTCTGCTTCACCGTCGATATCCTCGCTCACCCGAGCGGACGGGTGGGCGACCGGGTTGTGGTTCCGGCCGCGGACGGTAAGCCGATCGCGATCCTGCGGCGGGCTCTCGCCGGACCGGCTCACTACGACGGGGGTTGCCGCGGGACGAGTCGCCCCGATACGCAGTCGATGTGGGCGACATCGTGTCGGTCCGTGAGCTGGACACTCGCGTGCGGGTACGTCCAGGCTCGGCAGCTCTCGCTGCGCGCCCGGGCTCGGCTGCCCTCGCTGCGCGCCCGGGCTCGGCTGCCCTCGCTGCGCGTCCGTCCTTGCCCTTACGGGACTCGAGGCGCTTGCGATCCTGCGCCGCCAGCGTGGGGCGAGTGGACTTCGAGCGTGCCATCGCGGCTCGCTTGGGCGAGAACACGGCGGGCAGCGGCAGCTTCAGAGCTCGCGCGATACGGCCCTCCTGACCCGCGTGCAGGGCTGCGATCGCCTCCGGTTCGTGCCGGGCGGCGCTCGCGACGATGCCGAACATCAGCAGCGTGATCGCGGTCGAGGTACCACCGTAGGACACCAGCGGCAGCTGCAGACCGGTCACCGGCAGCAGCCCGACGACGTAGCCGATGTTGATCATGGCCTGACCGAACACCCAGCACGTGGCACCCGCGGTCAGCAGACGCAGGAACGGATCGACCGAACGCATGGCGATGCGCAGGCCGGTGTAGACGAAGAGGCCGAACAATCCGATGACTGCCAGGCAGCCGATCATCCCGAGTTCCTCGCCGATGATGGCGAAGATGAAGTCGTTGTGCGCGTTGGGCAGGTAACTCCACTTCGCGCGACTCTGTCCGAGCCCGCGACCGAACATTCCGCCGTCGGCCAGTGAGTATTTCGCCTGGGTGGACTGATACGACAGACCCTGGGTGTCCTCCCCCGGATTGAGCCAGGCCTTGACGCGATTGGATCGGTAACCGGCGGTGAACGCGAGCACGGTTGCCAGCGCCAGACCGGTCATCAGCACCGCACCGAAGAGCCGAGCGTTGAGGCCGGCGAACCACAGCAGCGCCACCAGGATGATGCCGAGGGCGATGGCGGTACTGAGGTTCGGCTGCAGCACGACGAGCAGACACATCAGCAGACCCGCAGGCAGCAGTGGCACCAGCAGCGACTTGATGTTGCCGTGTTCGCTGCGGCGCGAGGCCAACAGGTGCGCGCCCCACAGAACCAGTGCCACCTTGGCGAGCTCGGACGGCTGGAAGGACACGACGCCGAAGTCGAACCAGCGGCGCGCACCTTGGCGTTCGGCACCGATACCGGGAATGAGCACCAGCATCAGCATCGTGATCGAGACCAGGAACAGCGGAAACGACAGCTTCCTGAGGTACCGAACCGGCAGCCGGAGAGCGACGTAGAACGCAACGACTCCCAGCGCGACACCGATCAGCTGCTGGGTGAAGAGCGCGTACCCGGACTCGTCGGCTGCGAAGGATTCCGCGGACGACGCCGACAGCACCATCACCAGGCCCAACACCGTGAGCAGGACTGCGATCGTGACGATGAGGTGGAAGGACGCAAGCGGCCTGCCGAACCACAGGCCGAGTCGGGTGCGCGGAGCGGTGGTGCGGCGAGGTGGACGCGGCGGTTGACCGGCGGCGGTCACGATCGCGGCGATCCGATGTCGGTGGCATCGAGGCGCTGGACCGACTCGGCGAAGCTGCGGCCGCGGTGGCCGTAGTCGGCGAACATGTCCAGTGACGCGGCGGCCGGGGCCAGCAGGACCGTATCCCCCGGAGCGGCGAGTTCGGCCGCATGGGCCACGACCGCCCGCATCACCGCATCAGCATCTTCAGCACCATGAGTCACACCAGCATCGTCTCCCGAAGGGAGCCTGACGACCGGAACATCGGGCGCGTGTCGCGCCAAAGCCTCTGCGATCTGCATCCCATCGCGCCCGAGAACGACCGCAGCCACGAGCCGATCGGCGATCTCGACCACCAGATCGTCGATCACCGCACCCTTCAACAGCCCACCCGCGATCCACACGACGCGATCGTGCGCCGAGATCGAGGAGCGCGCGGCGTGCGGGTTCGTCGCCTTCGAGTCGTCGATGAACGTCACCCCGCCGAGCTCGCGCACCACCGCCGCACGATGCGGTCCCACCCGGTAGGTCTGCAGACCAACCCGAACAGCGCCGGCCTCCACCCCGATCGATCGAGCCAGTGCGCCTGCCGCGAGTGCATCGAGGACGCCGGACGGGCCGCTCGGCTCCACGTCGTCGGCAGCGAGAAGCTCGACGTTCTCGCCGAAAGCATTGTCGACGAGCATTCCTGCCCGCACTCCCAGCTCACCCGAAGCCGGCTCACCCAACCGGAAACCGACGACGGTCGACGCCGCAGACCCGGCCGACAATCCCGCCGCCCTGGAGTCGTCGAGACCGACGACCGCCACGTCGCCGCTCAACGCACGAGCCTTGGCCTGGACGTATCCGTCCATACCGCCGTGCCAATCGAGATGGTCCTCGGCGATGTTGAGCACCACCCCGGCCGCCGGACGCACCGACGGAGCCCAGAACAACTGGAACGACGACAACTCCACGGCGAGCACACTCGGATGTGGGGTACCGCGCAACGCCTCGGCGATGGGGAGTCCGATATTGCCGCAGGCCACCGACTCGATGCCGGCGGCGTCGAGTATCGACGCCAGCATCGAGGTGGTGGTCGTCTTTCCGTTGGTGCCGGTGACCACCAGCCAGCGAGTTCGGGGTCCGTACAGCTCGGCCCGGTCCACGTGCCAGGACAACTCGACATCGCCCCACACCGGAATGCCCTGTTTCGTGGCAGCCGCCAACACCGGCGAGTCGGGACGAAAACCGGGACTGGTGACGACGAGCGAAAACGCTGCGAGCGCCGCGGGATCGGCGAGCAGGTCGTCCTGCAGCACCACCGCGGCACCGGAGTTCGACGCCTCGTCCAACGCGGCGCGATTCGAGTCGGTGACCGTGACGACGGCACCGAGATCGAGCAGTGGTCGCACGACGGCGAGTCCCGAGATGCGGGCACCGGTCACCAGCACCGCACTGCCGCGCAACCAGGTCAGGTCGGTCGAGGATTCGTCCATGCCCTATCCGCCGACAGCAGCGAGATACTCGCTGTAGAACAGGGCGAGCCCGACGGCCGACGCGATGGCGGCCAACAACCAGAACCGGATGATCACCGTCGTCTCGGCCCATCCGGCCAACTCGAAGTGATGATGGAACGGTGCCATTCTGAACACGCGTCGGCGACTGGATCGGAACACCGCGACCTGGATGACCACCGATGCGGCCTCGGCGACGAACAGTGCACCGATGACCACCATGATCAGCTCGGTCTTGGTCACCACCGACAGGCCTGCGATCAGACCGCCGAGGGCCAGGGATCCGGTGTCGCCCATGAAGATCTTGGCCGGCGCGGCGTTCCACCACAGGAAGCCGATGCAGGCTCCCGCTGCCGAGGCGCAGACCAGGGCCAGGTCGAGAGGATCCCGAACGTCGTAGCAGCCGGGGGCAGGCCCGGCGGGGCCTGCGCACGCCTGGCGGTACTGCCAGAAGGTGATGACGGTGTAGGCACCGAGCACCAGCGTCATCGACCCGGCTGCGAGGCCGTCGAGTCCGTCGGTCAGGTTGACCGAGTTGGACCACGCGATCACGAGCAGGCAGACGAAGAACACGAAGACCACCGCGGACATCGACCAGGTTGCGATATCGCGAACGTACGACAGTTGGGTGCTGCCCGGAGTGAGCCCGCTCTCGCTGCGGAACTGCAACACCAGGATCGCGAACAGCACGGCAGCCGTTATCTGACCGACGTACTTACCGGTGGCGTTCAGACCCAGGTTGCGCTGTTTGCGGATCTTGATGAAGTCGTCGAGAAAGCCGACGAGACCGAGCACCGTGGTCAGGCCGAGAACGAGCAGAGCCGAGGCCGACGGACCGTCTGCGTCGTAGCCGATGCCGATCAGGTGCGAGCCCCAGTAACCGGCCCAGATGCCGACCAGAATTGCGACGCCGCCCATTGTCGGTGTGCCCCGCTTGGACTGGTGACTCGCCGGGCCCTCCACTCGAATCTCCTGGCCGAAGCCCTGTTTCGAGAAGGTCTTGATCAGCACCGGGGTCAGCAGGATCGCGACCGCGAGTGCGATGCCTCCGGCGAACAGGATCTGCCTCACTGCTCACCCTCCGCAGTGGCGCTCGACGAATCGGCAAGCAGGGCGTCTGCGACGGTCCACATCGCCCCGGACTGCGAGGCCTTCACCAGCACGATGTCGCCGGGTCGCACCTCCTCGTGCAGTACTTCGATCGCCGATTCGCGGTCGGGCACCAGCATCGATTCCTCGCCCCACGAACCCTCCATGACCGCACCCTGATGCAACGCCCGAGTAGGACGGCCGCTGTCGACGATGATCAGGCGATCGACGTCGAGGCGGACGGCGAGGCGGCCGATCGCGTCGTGCTCGACCACCGAGTCCGAACCCAGTTCGCCCATCTCCCCCAGCACCGCCCAGCTGCGGCGTTTCGGTCCATCGTCGCGACGCGACATCGACACCAGTGCTTTGAGTGCGGCGCGCATCGAATCGGGGTTGGCGTTGTACGAATCGTTGACGACGGTGACGCCGTCGGCGCGGGTGCGCACGTCCATCCGCCTGATCGACGTCGGTGCGGCGGCCCCGAGCGCCTCGGCAACCTGCGTCAGCGTTGCTCCACACTCGAGTGCGACGGCCGCTGCCGCAAGGGCGTTGCCGACCTGATGCTCACCGTGCACCGCCAGGGTGATCGGTACCGAGCCCGCTGCGCATTCGAGCGTGAACGACGCCCGGGCGTCGGTGTCGACCTGCACGTCGAGTGCTCTGATGTCGGCCTCTGCGTTGCGTCCCACCGTCACGACGGATGCCGTTGTGCGCGTAGCCATTTCGGCGACGAGTCGGTCATCGATGTTGAGAATCGCCACTCCCCCGTCGGCAGCACTCGGCAGAGCCTCGACCAGTTCGCCCTTTGCCAGTGCGATGGCCGCGCGCGAGCCGAACTCGCCCAGGTGCGCGGTTCCGACGTTGAGGACCACCCCGATCCGGGGCGGTGCGAGCGTGGCGAGTTCGGCGATGTGGCCGATTCCTCGGGCGGACAACTCCAGACAGAGGAAATCGGTCTCGGCATCCGCTCGCAGCGCCGTCCAGGGATGTCCCAGTTCGTTGTTGAACGATCCGGGCGGTGCCACCACCGAGCCCAGAGGCTCGAGAACCGCAGAGATCAGATCCTTGGTGGAGGTCTTCCCCGAGGATCCCGTCACGCCGACGACGGTCAGGCCGTGCTCGGCGGTCAACTCGAGCACCGATGCCCTGGCCAGAGCGCCGAGTGCGGTCAACACTGCCGAACCGGAGCCGTCCGGGTCGTTTTCGAGTGCCATCGCGCGACTGTCGTGCGGAACCGGACGCACAACCACGGCCGGCACGCCCACCGGACGCGCGGCCAGGACCAGTGCCGCACCCGCGGCAACCGCGTCGGCGGCATGGTCGTGACCGTCCACCTTCGCTCCGGGAAGGGCGAGGAAGATACTGCCGGGGGTCACCTTGCGGGAATCGAACTCCACCGGTCCTGGCACCACGAACGTCGGATCCGGCGCGTCGTGCACCGTGCCTCCGACGATCTCGGCGATGCGGTCGATCGAGAGCGGGATCACCGTACGCCCGCGCTCGTGCCGACCCGACGCGCATCGATGGCCGAGGCGAGTATCACTCGATCGTCGAACGGATACTTCACGCCCGCTACCTCTTGGCCGGTTTCGTGCCCTTTACCTGCGATCAACACAACATCCCCTTCGCGTGCCCACGCCACGGCCTGCTCGATCGCCGCTGCGCGGCCTGCCACGTTCCGTACTTCACCGCGGGCCTCGTCCGGCACCGACAGCGCGCCGTCCTCGACGGCCTGCCGAATGGTGGCCGGATCCTCGCTGCGCGGGTTGTCGTCGGTCACCACCAGCAGCTCGGCACCGCGCGCTCCGGCGGCACCCATGAGAGGACGCTTCGCGGTGTCGCGATCGCCACCTGCTCCGAGCACCACTGCTATCCGTCCGCGCGACGATTCGCGCAGCGTCGCGAGCACGGCCTCGACGGCCGCAGGCTTGTGCGCGTAGTCGACCACCGCCAGGAAGTTCTGTCCACGATCGATCCGCTGCACGCGACCCGGCACGTCGACCGTCGCGACCCCGGTCACGGCTCTGCTCACATCGGCCCCGGCGGCCGCGCAGGTCGCCAAGGCCAACACTGTGTTCGCGACGTTGTAGCGCCCCGGCAACCGGACCGAGACCGGCAGCGACGCACCCTGCGGATCGGCGACGGTGAACGACTGCGTTCCGTCGTCGTGCTTGGCCCAGTCCGAGACCGTCCACTGTGAATCGGCACCGGTCGACGCGGTCACCACGGTCGACCCAGCCGATCGAGCGATGTCTGCCATCCGCACGCCCCACGCGTCGTCGACACAGACGACGGCCGTGTCGGCACGAACCGCCGAGTCGGCCGCGAACAGACGACTCTTGGCCGAGAAGTAGTCCTCGAGAGAATCGTGAAAATCGAGGTGATCCTGCGAAAGATTGGTGAACGCACCGATCGCGAAGCGGGTGCCGTCGACCCGGCCGAGGGACAACGCATGCGAGGACACTTCCATCACCACCGTGTCGACACCCTCCTCGACCATGACGGCGAAGAGCGCATGCAGTTGCGGAGCCTCGGGCGTGGTGAGCGCGCTCGGTACGTACCGGCCCAGAACACGTGTCTCGATGGTGCCGATCAGACCGCACCGACGACCGGCAGCGGTCAGTCCGGCTTCGAGCAGATACGACGTCGTCGTCTTTCCCGACGTACCGGTGATACCGATGACGGTCATCTTCGACGACGGGTTGCCGTACACCAGAGCGGAGACCGCCCCCAACACCTGGCGTGGACGATCGTGCACGAGTACCGGAACCTGTCGATCCGTGCCTGCGAGCGCTCCCCGCACGATCTCGAGTCCGGCCGGGTCGGTGAACACCGCCACCGCACCACGCTCGACTGCGTCGGCGACGAACTCGGCACCGTGTCGAGCCGATCCGGGCAGTGCTGCGAAGAGATCGCCGGGAAGAACGGACTGTGCGCGCAGATCGATACCGGTCACGCTCACACCGGCGGGGTCGCCCTCGCCGATCGTTGCACCGACCGCGGACGCCACCTCCCGGACTTCGGTGTGCGGTGGATGCGCCGGACGTGAACCCGGAGCCGGTTGTGAATCCGATGACACAGTCACTCCTGCTCCCTTCCTCTCTACTGCCGGCCGCGCGCCTGCCGCGGCTCGATCACGCCGCGGCGGCAGCCGAACGAAGACGCCCGAGCCGATGTGTCAGATTACCGGCGTCCAGGATCGTGATGTCGCCGCCCCGACGCGAAGGACCGGCGGGTTCGGATCTCAGTCCGCCTGCAGAACCAGCTTGGGGCCGGGGTCGGCGGACATCGGCACGCTGTCCCGCTGCAGCATCCAGCTGGCGATGTTGTGGAACAGCGGTGCTGCCGACTGGCCGCCCGAACCGTCCGCGCTGCGCGTCGGGGCGTCGAGCATGATCCCGATCACGTAGCGGGGATCGTCGGCGGGCGCGATGCCGGCGAACGTGATCCAGTAGTTCGAGTTCGAGTAGCACTTGCACTCGGGGTCGACCTGCTGAGCCGTACCTGTCTTGCCACTGATCTGATAGCCCTCGACCCCCGCGGCAACTCCGGTACCGCGCTGGTTTCCGGTGTCGTCCTGGGTGACCGATCGGAACATGTTGCGGACCGTCTTCGCGGTATCGGGACTGACCACGTACACACCGTCGGGCTGCTGGGTCTCGGTTCGCTGACCGTTGGCGTCCACCGTCGCTTCGACGATCCGCGGCGGGATGCGGACCCCGTCGTTGGCGATGGCCTGATACATCCCGGTCATCTGCAGCAGCGTCATGGACAGTCCCTGGCCGATGGGGAGGTTGGCGAACGTGCCGCCCGACCACTGATCGCGGCTCGGTACATTTCCCGCGCTCTCGCCGGGCAGACCGACGTCGCTGCGTTGGCCGAGGCCGAACTTGGTGAGCATGTCCGCGTAGCGGTCCTCGCCGACGCGCTGCGCGAGCATCAGCGTGCCGACGTTGGAGGACTTACCGAACACGCCGGTCGTCGTGTACGGCGCGACACCGTGATCCCACGCATCCTTGACCGACACGCCGGACATGAAGATGCTGCCCGGTACCTGCAGCACCTCGTCGGGCGTGGTGAGTCCGTACTCGATGGCTGCGGCCGCGGTGATGATCTTGTTCACCGAACCGGGCTCGAACGGCGTGGTGACGGGCAGATTGCCCATTTCCTTGGTGCGCTCGTTGTTGCCGACTCCGATACCGGGGTTGAAGGTGTTGTCGTTCGACATGGCGAGCACCTCGCCGGTGTGCGAATCCTGCACGTATGCCGAGGCGTTCTTCGCTCCCGACAGGTCCTTCGCCAACTGCACCTGCTGCTGCACGTAGTACTGCAGATCTGCATCGATGGTCAGTTCGACGCTCGAACCGTTGACGGCCGGCTGCTTGTCCCGCCAGCTTCCGGGAATGACGGCACCGTCGGATCCGCGGTCGTAGGTCTGCGAACCGTCGGTTCCGGCCAGGGTCGCGTCGAGCGAATCCTCCAGACCGAGCAGACCGTGTCCGTCCCATCCGGTGGCTCCGACGATGTTCCCGGCCAGCGATCCGCCCGGGTACTCACGGATGTCCTGACGCTCCAGTCCGACCTGCTTGAAATCCTTGCTGATCTTCGACGCCACGGTGGCGTCCACCCCGCGGGCGAGGTAGGTGAATTCGTCGTTGCTCTTCAACTTCGCGAGCAGGTCCTTCTCGCTGATCACATCACCGAGGTCGCTGTGGATGCGCGCGGCGATGTCCTCGAGGTACTGATCTGTCTCCGGTTCGGTCGGGTCCTTCGCCCGGGCCTCGTCGAGTTCCTTTCGAACCCGAACCGGTTGGAACGTCAGCGCTTTGGCCTCCATCGTGAAGGCGATCGGATTGCCGTTGCGGTCCAGGATGGATCCACGCATCGCCGGATCGACGAGAGTGGTGGTGCGTTGCGACGCCGACTCGGCCGACAACCTCGGCGCGTCGAATCCCTGAATCCACAGCAACTGTGCCGCCGCGACGGCGAGCGCCAGATACATCAGAACGCGGCCGGTGCCGTGACGAAACCGAAAGGTGGACGAGTCCATACGCTTTCGGCTCGGTGGCCGGCGGCGTGGAGCAGGCGAAGGCCTGGTCACTGCCCGTCACCCGATGCTTCGCCGGTGGACTCGGGGGCTTCGACCGCAGGTGTTTCGAGCGAGGGGATGCTCATGGGAACCAATTGTTCAGCAAGCGCAGTGTTTCCAGCTCCATTGCTCGAATTCGGCGTGGCGGCGCGGGTGTCTGTCGTGCCCGACGTTCGATTGGGCTGCGACGCGCTTCTCGGCGTCTGCTGCTGTGGTGACTGCGTGCTCGGATTCGCGACGGTGCCCTCGCCTGCGGCCGCGGACGACACCGGATCGAGCGGTGCCACCGGTGCACCGTCCGCCGGAGCAGGTGCGCCGACGACCTGGACGCCGCCGTCCGGCGCGACGATCAGACGCGCGGGGTTCTTCGCCGGGACCATTCCGAGCTCGGCTGCCCTGCGCGCCAACTCCGGAGCCGACTCCGCCAACTCGACATCACGCTGCAACGACGCCCGCTCCTGAGCCAGCTCGGCGTTGACGGCCTTGGCGGCGCTGAGATTGTAGGAGTCGCCCGCGGACCGTGTGGTCAGGAGCAATGTCAGACCGAGACCGATGGCGAGCAGGCCGATGATCAAGGCGACGAACGGAATTCGCGCAGCGATAGCGCTTCCGTTCAGCGAAGGCCGCGCACCGGCTCCGGAACCATGCGCAGAATCCGAGGTATGGATCGACGCGCGCTGCTGCCTACGCTCGTATGCGCGCAGTGCAGCACCGGATCGTCCACCGCCCTTGCTCGTACGTTCGTGCCGCGGCGCTGGAACCCGATTGCGTTGTGTTCCAACGGTTGTGCCTGGAACCGTCATTCCGATCTCCTTGCAATCCGCTCGGCGGCGCGCAATCTCACCGGAGCCGAACGTGGGTTGACGTCGATTTCTGCATCCGAGGCACGCTCGGCACCTCTGGTCAGGAGCCGGAACTCCGGACCCATTCCGGGAAGCTCGACCGGCAGCCCCTCGGGACTGCGCGACTTGATCCGAGGTGCCAACTCCTGCTTGACAACTCGGTCTTCGAGCGATTGATACGACATGAAGACAACCCGACCGTCGACAGCCAACGCGTCGAGCCCGGCAGGTACCGCCGCCTTCAACGACTCCAGTTCACCGTTGACCTCGATGCGCAGCGCTTGGAAGGTGCGCTTGGCAGGGTGTCCGCCGGTGCGCCGCGTTGCGGCCGGAATTGCGGCATAGAGCAATTCGACCAACGGGCCGCTGGTGGTGAAGGGCGTGTGCTCTCGGCGACGCAGTACAGCGGAGGCGATCTTGCCGGCGAACCGTTCCTCGCCGTAGGTGCTGAGGACCCGTGCGATGTCGCCGTGCGAGTACGTGTTGAGGACGTCCGCGGCGGTGATTCCCACGGTCGGATTCATCCGCATGTCCAGCGGGGCGTCGACGGAGTACGCGAATCCGCGATCGGACTCGTCCAACTGCATGGACGACACTCCGAGATCGAACAGGATGGCGTGAACGGCGTCGACCGCAGGCAGGCCGGCCTCGTCGAGCGCTTCGGCGATACCGTCGTAGGTCGTGTGCACCAACGTGATTCGATCGGTGAATGGAGCCAACCGGGCTCCGGCCAACGCGAGCGCGTCGGGATCCCGGTCGAGTCCGATGAGATGCAGGTGCGGATAGGTCCGTAGGAAGTGCTCGGCATGACCGCCGAGTCCGAGTGTTGCGTCGATCATGACTCGGGTGGCGCCGGTGGATTCGAGTGCGGGTCCGAGCAATTCGTCGGCTCGTTCGAGACGAACCGGAACGTGGACCGGGCCCGCGGATCGACGGTGGGTTCGGTCGGCGGACGACTCACTGTCGTCCGGTCCGGTGCCCTCCGTCATGGTTCCTCCCGGTCGCGCGTACGTACTTCTCGCCCGGGTCCGGGCCGTGCGGGTCGCCCACCGAAGCCGATGCGAATGCATCGAGGTCCCTGTCCGATAGGGAACCTGGCGTTGGGGAAGAACGTCAGGGTCCTGATCTGCGAAACCTGGCGTTGGGGAAGAACGTCAGGGTTCTGATCGGGCAGAGGCCTCGCTGCACTCGCAGGCGACCTGGTCGGGCTACAAGATCCCTCCGAGGGACTCGTCGAAAGCGTCGGAGAAATCCTGCTCGTTCTCGGCGGAGTAGCGCGCCCACGCTTCGTCGTTCCAGATTTCGATGAAGTCCATCGAACCGATCACCACGCAGTTTCGTTCGAGCCCCGCATAGCGGCGATGCTCGGGACTGATGGTGATACGACCCTGTCCGTCCGGCCGCTGTTCGTCGGTTCCCGAAAAGAACTGGCGAACGTAGGCACGGGCTTTGGGGTTGGCACGAGAAGCCGCCGTCAATTTCCGTGAGCGCTCGGCGAAGTCCGCCGCGGTGTAGACAGCGAGGCTGAAATCCTGCCCCTTGCTCACCATGACACCTCCCGCAAGCGCGTCCCGAAACTTGGCCGGCAACGTGAGTCGACCCTTGTCGTCGAGCTTCGGCGTGTAGGTACCGAGAAACACTCGCCACCTCCAGCCTCGACTCTCCGCTGCGGACCACTTTACCCCACTCTCCCCCACTTCGAACCATTCGCGGCCGGAAAACTTTGGCGAAGTTGATATCTGCGCTGCTCAGCACGCACAAGATCGACACTTGCCGACAGCGATACCGCGGGCGCCGTCGTGCGTTCGATTCGGAAGCTACGGCCCACAATTCCAGCGCCCGAGCAATCTGACCAGCGCCTCAGCACCAAGCGTGGCAGTCGAAGGTCGATCCCCGCCCTCGCGTGGGGCCCTGGTGGGGAGAAGTGGGGAATGTGGGTGAAAGTGGGGAACATCGGGGAGGTATCCCAGAACTCCCGTGCGCGGGGACGATCGAGTCGGCCCTCGACGCGGAGCGGAGGGCTGCAGGCGATTCGGCGGCGTCTGTTCGAGGGCAGAAACGACAACAGCACCTCACCGAAGATGAGATGCTGTTCTACGTTGACGCGTGAAGTTGTGGAGACGAGCCGGTATGGGTCGGTTCGGTGGAACCCGGTCGACTCAGTCCTGCTCGAACCTCTTTCGGAACCGATCTTCCATGCGAGAGGTGAAGCTGCCGCCTTTGCGACCACCCTTCGATTTCTGCCCGGTACTACGTCCGGACGTTTCGGCAGCATCGTTGGCTGTGCTGCCTTCGTCCTGCGACGCTGCGGCTCCCTTGTTGGAACCGCCGAACAGGAACAGTGCACCGGCACCGAACATGAACAAAAAGCCGATGAGACTGACGACGAGAAAAGCCAGACTGTTCGTCGACAATGCAACACCGGCGACGAGCAACACGAGTCCCACTACGAACAGCGCGGCAGCCTGAAAGCGCCTCCTGCTCGACGCCGCGCGTACGCGACCGCCCCTCACATGAGACGCGAATTTGGGATCCTCGGCGTAGAGAGCGCTCTCGATTTGATCGAGCATGCGCTGCTCGTGCTCGGAGAGTGGCACGGTACCTCCCCCTGCACAGATATTGAAGGTCATTTCGGTTGCGAAACGACGGGAAGCTGACCTTGGCGGCTACCTGCTGTCGATGATACGAGCTGAATCGGCCGCTTACCACCTACTCGGTCGATGTGTTCCTGAGAAACAACGAAGTTTTCGAGACGGACGTCCCGAAAACTCCGGGCGAACACCGTATGACGTGGCGATTGTCACCTGACGTCCAGCTCGATGAGCTACGCCGACAAGGGTGCAGTCATCGGGTCGACGGACGCGAATCGAGCCTGGCCGCCGAGTCGATCCTCGACCGAGTTCAGAAAACGACCGACATGCCGATGGAAATCGTCGGCGTCGAGATCGGCGATCGTGCTCGACGCTCCGGCCTCGACCGCAGCCCGGGTGGCCGAGAAGGACGCGAAATAGTCGGCCCAGACCGCGAGATCCGGTGCCGCCTTTGCCATCAACACCCACGCACTGCGCGAACGAGGACGCGCTCCGATCGAATTCGGCAACGACGCCAGCACAGCTGCCGCCCCTTTCAATGCCGCGGCGTAGCTCCCGAGAAATCGATCGCCGGCATCGCTCTCCCCGATGGACTCGGACAGCAGAGCATCGGCTCGACCCAGCAGAACCTGAGCCTGACGCGACACCGGCGACCGCACTCCGGCATCGAATGCCTTCGTGATCGTCATACTCGAACACCTCCAGTTCGAATCTCCGGCGCGCACCTGACGCGGCCGGAACCGTGGCGAAGCCTTACAGTCGAACTCCGGAGAATCCGACTCGAGGACCCGAGCCGAAGCCACCGGCGCACTCGGCCCCGATTGTCGAACACCCGTTCGACACATTCAATATAGCTGTGCCCACCGACAAGTTGCCGAAGAAAGGTTGAGAACAGTCGTCACCGATGCGCAGACAACGCCGTACCTGGTCGATCTGACGCCCCCGGAATTCCGCCAGCGACTGTTCGAGGCACTGTCCATCTACGTCGAGGCCATGGGCTATCCGCGTGGAACCGAACAGAGCAGAGCCCCGATGTGGAGCGAACACCTGCACCGGCCGGGCTGGCGAGCAGTCGGTGCACTGCTCCCGAACACAGACCCGACACAGCCCGATTCGCTGGTGGCCGTCGCATACGGCTACCACGGCGCTGCGCACCAGTGGTGGCATCAGCAGGTTCGCGACGGATTGCGGCGCACGGGGCATTCCCCGCATCGCGTCGAAGCCACTCTCGACGACTACTTCGAGCTCACCGAGTTGCACGTCCTCCCGAGCGCTCAGGGGCACGGCCTCGGCGGACGACTGTGCAGCCGACTGCTGGGCGGCGTCTCCGCGGACAACGTGATGTTGTCCACACCCGAGGTAGCGGCAGAGGACAACCGAGCCTGGCGGCTGTACCGGCGGCTCGGCTTTCAGGACGTGCTGCGCGACTTCACCTTCACCGGCGACCGACGCCCCTTCGCAGTCCTGGGCCGCCGGTTACCTCTCGACGGGCCAGTAGCCTGAAGATGTGATCGATGCTGTGGTGGTGGGCTCCGGCCACAATGCCCTGACCTCTGCCTGTTACCTGACCGATGCCGGCATGTCGGTGGAGGTTCTCGAGCGCGACTCCGTCGCGGGTGGCGCGGTGTCGACGGTGGAACGCTTTCCGGGCCACCGTGTGGACCGTGGTTCGTCGGCGCACATCATGATTCGTCACACCGGCATCATCGAGGAGCTCGGACTCGCCGAGTTCGGACTGCGCTACATCGACTGCGATCCCTGGGCGTTCGCGCCGGGAGCCGTCGACACCGACGAACGCGGCATCGTCTTCCACCGCAACCTCGACCGAACCTGCGACTCCATCGCCGCCGCCTGCGGCCCAGCCGACGCGCGCGCCTACCGCACCTTCGTCTCCGTCTGGGGTCCCCGCAGCGAACGCACCATGCGTGCGTTCGGTGGGCCACCCACCGGCCCGAAACTGCTCCGATCCTTCTGGGGCCTCGGCGCGCCCGACGGCGGCAGCATGCTCTCGCGTGAATTCCTCGCCACCGGCGACTCCCTGCTGGACGAGATGTTCTCGAGCGAACGACTCAAGGCTGCGCTCGCCTGGTTCGGCGCACAGTCGGGTCCGCCGATGTCCGAGCCGGGTACCGCACCGATGGTCGGCTTCGCTGCCCTCATGCACACCCTTCCGCCGGGCCGGGCCGTCGGCGGCAGCGGAGCCCTGACCGAGGCGATGATCGCTCGGCTGCAGCGCGACGGTGCCGAACTGACACTCGGCGACGCCGTGGTCTCGCTCGTACGCCGCCCGCACGGCTGGACCACCAGGACCGCGTCGGGACGGGAGATCGACAGCCGCATCGTCGTGGCCGGCTGTCACATCGTGACCACCCTCGACCTTCTCGAAGCCGGCGGGCACGACTCGGCGCAGCTCGCGCGGTGGCGCAGCACGATTCGCGTAGGGCCCGGGATCGGTACTGCGGTCAGACTGGCCACCGACGCCCTCCCGACGTACCCGAGCGCCGACCGGATCGAGGACGGCACCCACGGCCTGGCGCTGCTGGTACGCGACCGCAGCCAGCTGCGGTTGGCGCACGGGCACGCGTTGGCCGGCGATCTGCCGCCTACCCCGGCCGTGCTGGGAATGTCTTTCAGCGCACTCGATCCCACCATCGCGCCGCCGGGACAGCACCAGATCTCACTGTGGTCGCAGTGGCATCCCCACACCCTCGCCGACGGCAGACAGTGGCGATCGAACGTTCCGGGCGAGCGCTCGTTGGCCGAGTTCGAGGCGGATCGGATCGTGGCCGAACTGGACCGGTACGCACCCGGTTTCGCGGGATCGGTGTTGGATCGGTTCGTTCAATCGCCGCCGGACATCGAGCGTGAGCTCGGTCTGATCGGAGGCAACATCATGCACCTGGACATGTCGTTGGACCAGATGATGATGTGGCGGCCACATCCTCAACTGGCCGGGCATCGGGTCCCCGGTGCCGACGGGCTCTATCTCACCGGCGCATCGACCCACCCCGGCGGAGGGGTCACTGCGGCCAGTGGTCGGTCGGCGGCGCGAATCGCGATCGCCGACGCCCGCGCAGCCCGCCGTCGCACGTTCTTCGGAAGGAAACGGGAATGAAGGTTGCGCCGATCGTCGTGGCGGCCGCTGCTGTCGGCTGCCAGATCGTCTACCCACTGGTGTCGGGATCGACCAGGGACGCAGTGACGGTGGCGGTGGTGGCCCTGCTCGCGCTCGCGTCGATCCTGCACGCGGCGCTGAACCGCGGCGTCGTGTGGGCCACCGTTCTCGTCGTCGTGACCGCAGGTACCGGGTTCGCGTCCGAACTCGTCGGCACGGCCACCGGCATCCCGTTCGGCGAATACTTCTACGCACAGAATCGCTTGGGCCCGAGCCTGTTCGAGGTGCCCGTCGTGGTTCCCCTGGCGTGGACGGCCGGGTTCTACCCGATCTGGTGTGCAGTGACCTTCGTCGTTCGCCGGCTCGACACGACGCATACGCGCGCCACCGCGCTCCGAATCGTGGCGGTGGCGGTGGGGATGGTCGGCTGGGACCTCTACCTCGATCCACAGATGGTCACCGACGGACAGTGGACCTGGACCGCCGGTTCCGTCGGGCTGCCCGGTGTGCCGTCGATTCCGCTGACCAACTACCTCGGCTGGCTGGTGGTGGCCACGCTGATGGCTGCGGTGATGGAATCGCTCGACCGAGCCGTCGGTCGATCACAGCAATCCGACGACAGGGTGCCCATCGGGTTGTTCCTGTGGACATGGCTCGGGTCGGCGCTCGCGCACGCGGTATTTCTCGACGGCCCGGAGCTTCGGTACTCGGCGGTGTACGGGTTCGTCGTCATGGGCGTCGTCGGTGTACCTCTGTTGTGGAATGCCCGTCGCGGTCGACCACTTCGGTCCGGGCCGCGTGTGGCCGTCGATCGCTCCGGTACCGACACGCCTCGCTGACAACCCCTGCCGACTGACATCACCTCGATGCCCTGGCACGATGTCGCTGTGCAGTCGACATCGCGAACATCTCATCGAACCCACCGCCGCCGTGTTCTCTCGGTGGTCGCACTGGCGCTGCTGGTCGCGCCGATGCTGGCCGGTTGTCTGCGCGTGCAGGTCACGATGGGCGTGTCGGCGAACGACCGCGTCGCGGGTCAGATCGTGGCTGCCAGTGTGCCGACATCGGACTCCGACACCGGCCCGGAACTGGTGGTTCCCTCTTCGATCGAGGACAAGGTTCGCGTCGAGCCGTACAACCAGGACGGATACGTCGGGTCGCAGGCCATCTTCGACGATCTTTCGTTCGGCGACGTGCAGACCCTCGGCTCGATCTTCCAGAACGCGGCCGGATCGTTCCAGCTGACACTGCAGCGCTCGGGTGACACCGTCACTCTGGCAGGCAACGCCGATCTGTCCTCCGTTCCGGTTCAGGGCTCGGACGTACAGTTCACCATCGCGTTCCCGGCCCGCATCGGCACCACCAACGGCACTCGCGAGAGCGACAACTCGATCTCGTGGAAGTTGCCGGCAGGCGAGGTCACCTCGGTGCGCGCCGAGGTCAACTACCCCGATCCCAACACCCGAAGCTTCGCCGGCTGGGCCGGCATCGTGGGCGGCGTGACCGTCGGCGTCGCAGCCATCATCGGAGCCATGGCCTGGGTGTCGCGCAACCCACCGCTGCGGGGCCGCGGGTCGCGCGGTACCGAGTCCGGAAGCTCGACCGACAGAACGTCTGTGTGAAAGACCGCCTGCTCGCGCGTACGACGGCGACCGCAAGCGTCCTCGCGACGGCGTCGGCCGCGGTGTCCGTGTTCAACTCTCGGTTCATGCCGACCCTGAGTTCCCCGGAGCAGGACGTCACCGAGCGCGTCGTCGTCTGCATTCCCGCCCGCAACGAGGTCGCGACACTGCCTGCGCTGATCGGCGATCTCGCGCGGCAACGATCGTGCACAGATCTGCGGGTCATCGTCCTCGACGACGACTCGACCGACGGAACGGCGTCCGCTGCCCGTGCGGCTGCGGACGGTGATCCGAGGATTCGCGTCGTGACCTCCGGTGTCGCTCCCCCGGCCGGCTGGACCGGTAAGGCCGCAGCGTGCGCCGAACTCGCGAGACTGGCCGACGATGACGACCCGATGGCGTCGGTGATCGTGTTCGTCGATGCCGACGTGCGCCTCGAACCGGAGGCCGTGGCGGCAGCGGCCTGGATGCTGCGCCGTCGCGGCTCCTCCCTGCTGTGCCCGTGGCCGGAGCAACTGGCCGAGAGCGCCGTCGAGCGACTCGTCCAGCCCCTGCTCGCGTGGTCGTGGATGTCCACGCTTCCCGTCCCTCTGGGCAACGCGACGCTCGCACCGTCGATGGCGGTCGCCTGCGGGCAGTTCATGGCTTTCGACGCCGCCGCCTACCGCGCCATCGGGGGCCACGGCAGCGTCGCCGCGAGCGCAACCGAGGACCTGGATCTGGCACGCGCTCTGCGTCGGCGGGGATTTTCGACGGCGGTGGCGTCGGGTGCGGGTTTCGTTCGCTGCCGGATGTACCGATCGGCCGCGGAGTTGCGGTCCGGCTACAGCAGGTGGCTGTGGAACGAGTTCGGTGGACCGGCCGGTTCGGCTGCGGCGGCCCTGACACTGACCGCCGTGTACGTGTTGCCCCCGATCACCGCGCTCACGTCCTCGGGTTTCGCGCGTCGCCTCGGCTGCGCCGGGTATCTCGCCGGCACGGTGTCTCGGATGTCCACGCGGCGGAGCGAGGTGGGATCGCGGTTCGGGGTGGGCGACGCCGTAGACGCTGCACTGCACCCGGTGTCGATTCTCGCCTTCGTCGGACTCGTCGCGGAATCCCACCTGCGCAGGCGTCGCGGCTCGCTGTCGTGGAAGTCGCGCCCGATGCCCGCGCCGCAACCCTGATCCGTCTCACACTCGCGCGGCCGCGAGCCCCAGGTTGCTCAACACCTCACGCGTCGCGCGCGCGAAGTTCAGGGTGATGAAGTGCAGTCCGGGCGCGCCCTCGGAGATCAGGCGCTCACCGATGTTCGTGGCGAGTTCGATGCCCACCTCTCGGACGGCGGCGCGGTCCTCCTCAGGACCGGATCCGGCAGCGCGAGTGAATTTCTCGTCCAGGTGCGACGGGAGCGTCGTGCCCGAGAGCTCGAGCATCCGGCGAACCGACCGAAGCGAGGTGATGGGCATGATCTCGGGAATGATCGGCTTGGCACCCTGCTCGGCGTCGAACGCACACACGCGATCCCGTAAGCGCAGGTAGTCGTCCACATCGAAGAACATCTGGGTGATCGAGTACTCCGCCCCCGCCCGCAACTTGCCGACCAGGCATCGGGTGTCCTGCTCGAGGTCGCCGGCGCGGTGGTGTCCTTCGGGGAACGACGCCACGCCGACGTGGAAGTCGCCGAGATCGCGCACCAGCCGGACGAGCTCCTCGGCGTACTCGACTCCGTCCGGATGCTTCTCCCAGTCGCCGAGTGGATCTCCGGGGGGATCTCCGCGCAGTACGAGAATGTTGGTGATACCGCGGTCCGCGTACGACCCGACCATCGATCGCAACTCGTCCACACTGTGCGAGACGGCAGTGAGATGCGCCACAGGAAGGAGGGTGGTCTCCTCGGCGATCTGCCCGGTGACGCGCACCGTCCGATCGCGGGTTGAGCCGCCTGCGCCATAGGTCATCGACACGAATGCGGGCTGAAGTTGCTCGAACTCACGAACCGCCCGCCACAGCCTGGCCTCGGCGGCCGCGTCTCGTGGAGGCGAGAACTCCACCGAGAACGGGATCCTGGCCTCGGGTTCTGTCCGTAGTCGGTCGACGATGGACGGCGTTCTCGTCACGAATCCTCGACTCGACCGCCCCCTGACGGAATCTTCGCTCACTCGAGAATCATAGGTTGCGCCCCACCGGAGCCCGTCGGGCCTCCCTGACGAAAGATGTTCGCTGGACGTCGGTCCAGGGTTTCCAGGGCCATTACTGTGGGAATCAGCATCCACGCAATCCACAGCAACCTTGGAGGATCGTCCTGTCCGGAGACTTTTCTTCGCCCGTAGTCGACACCCCCGCCGCCGCGAACGACCCCAAGGCGATGCGCACGGCGGTCGACGCGACACTCGCCGAGTTCTTCGCCTCACGCCGAGGTGTCGTCGACACCGTCGGCGGCGGCTATCCCGCGGCGGTGGCCGATCTCGAGGCGTTCGTGCTTCGTGGCGGCAAGCGCATGCGCCCCGCGTTCGCCTGGACCGCGTGGCTCGGTGCAGGTGGTGAATCCACCGGTGCCCGCGCGGAGGCAGTGCTGCGGGCGTGTTCGGCGCTCGAACTGATCCAGGCCTGCGCTCTGATCCACGACGACATCATCGACTCGTCCAGCACGCGACGCGGTTTCCCGACCGTGCACGTCGGCTTCGCCCAGCGGCACCGGGACGCGGGCTGGTCCGGCTGCGCGGACCATTTCGGTGAATCGGCAGCGATCCTCGTCGGCGATCTCGCCCTGTGTTGGGCCGACGACCTCCTGCGCGAGTCGGGTATCGACGCCGATGCCGCGCGGCGAGTCCAGCCGGTGTGGTCGGCGATGCGCACGGAGGTTCTCGGCGGCCAGTTGCTCGACATCGAAGCCGAGGCAGGCACCGACGAGAGTGTCGCGGCTGCAATGCGCGTCAACCGCTACAAGACCGCTGCCTACACCGTCGAGCGGCCGCTGCATCTCGGCGCAGTACTCGCCGATGCCGACGAGAACCTGATCTCGGCCTACCGCAACTTCGGTGCAGACATCGGAATTGCGTTCCAACTGCGCGACGACCTCCTGGGAGTGTTCGGCGATCCCGAGGTGACCGGCAAACCGTCGGGCGACGACATCACCGAGGGCAAACGCACCGTGCTGATCGCGCTGGCACTACAGAAAGCAGACGAGACCCGGCCGGATCGTGCAGCCACGATCAGAGCCAGCCTCGGAACCGAACTCGACGCTAACGAAGTGGCCGACATCCGTTCCATCCTCGTCGAACTCGGCGCAGTGGACGCGGTCGAGAAGCAGATCGACGAGCTGGGGACCCGGGCCGTTGCAGCCCTCGACAACAGTTCGATCGAACCGGTCGCTGCCGCGCACCTGCGCGCCATGGCAACCGCCGCCATCCAACGGCAGTACTGAAAGAGAGCGTCATGTCTTCGATCCGCACGGTCTCCGGCACCACCGACTCCGTCGTCGTCGTGGGAGCCGGATTGGCCGGCCTGGCCGCCGGTCTGCATCTGCTGGGAGCAGGCAGGAAAGTCACCATCGTCGAGCGCGACGAGACCGTGGGCGGCCGCGTCGGGGTGTACCCGGTATCGGACGCCGACGGATCGCACCTGTACGACATCGACAACGGCGCGAGCGTGCTGACGATGCCAAACCTGGTGCTCGAGGCGCTCTCCGCCGTGGGTGCCGACTTCGAGTCGACGACGCCGCCGATTCGACTGACGACACTGTCGCCGTCCTATCACACGCGCTACGCCGACGGCACCTCCATCGACGTCTACTCCGATCCCGAGGCCATGGCGGCCGAGGTGGAACGCACCTGCGGCCCCGCCGAGGCGAAGGGATATCGCGAACTGCGGCGCTGGCTCGCCGACATCTTCGACGCCGAGTTCGACCGCTTCATCGACTCGAACTTCGATTCACCGCTCGATCTCGTGGGATCGAAAGCTGCGATCTCCGACACCGCGACGCTGACGAAGCTGGGCGGCTTCGGCCGCCTCGGGCCACGCGTCGACAAGTTCCTGAAGGACACCCGTCTGCGCCGCGTGTTCACGTTCCAGGCGCTCTACGCAGGCATGGCACCCCAGAAGGCCCTCGCGGTCTACGGAGCCATCGCGCACATGGATACCTCCCTCGGAGTGTTCTTCCCCGAAGGCGGTATGGCGGCCATCGCCAAGGCCATGGCCGACGCGTTCGTCACCGCAGGCGGCACGCTCGAACTCGGCACCGAGATCGTCGACATCACCGTCGACCGAGGTCGTGCCGACTCCGTGGTCACCGCAGCCGGTAGTCGAATCGCCTGCGATGCACTCGTTCTCACCGCAGACCTGCCCGTCGTCGATCGACTCCTCGACCGGGCGTCGGTGTCGAAGAAGGGCCGACGGAACGGATACGGCGTGGTCTCGCCGTCGGCGGTCGTCGCGCACGGAACCGTTCCCGTCGAGCTGACTGCGACGTGGCCCGCCCGCGCGCACCACACCATCGACTTCGGCGACGAATGGGCCGAGACGTTCCGCCGCATCACCGCACGATCGGGCAAGGGATCCTTGATGGCCGATCCGTCCCTGCTGATCACTCGACCGTCGGTGAGCGATCCCGATCTCGAAGTGGTGCGCGGCGGAGTCCGCAGCGAGCCGGTATCGATCCTTGCACCGTGCCCCAATCTCGACAGCGCTCCACTGCCGTGGGGCGAGCTGGCGCAGCCGTACCTCCGTGAGATCCTGACGACTCTGGAAGCTCGCGGATACAAGGGCTTGCTCGAGGGATTCACGCTCGACCACATCGACACACCCGAGACCTGGGCACAGAAGGGCATGATCGAGGGTTCTCCGTTCTCGTCCGCCCACGTGTTCAGGCAGACCGGGCCGTTCCGACGCAAGAACATGGTCGCCGGGCTCGACAACGTGGTTCTCGCCGGCTCGGGTACGACGCCGGGAGTGGGCGTTCCCACGGTTCTGGTGTCGGGAAAGCTCGCCGCAGAGCGGGTGACGGGGCGCACGGGACGGTAGGTTCGTTCGATTCACTGCGTCGACCAACTAAGCTGAGCGCGACCGTTTGCCGGTCGCGCTCATTGCTGCGACCATGATCGTTCGGTGACCGGCGTGAACCACCGGCCGGCGTACAGATCTCGACCCACAACTCGTTGCAGAGGAGGAGCAGGCGGCAATGTCTTCGATCTCGTCGCACTCCACCTCCGAGGATCGATCGTCTGACGGCGGCCCCCCGTCCTCGGCTTCGCGACGACCGTCCAGACTGACCGCAACGGGCAATTTCCTGCGCAGTCCCGAGGGCAAGGCGGCACTACTCGGTGTGGTCGGTGCCGTCTGCATCGTGTTCGGCGGGTTCGGCGCCGGCAGTGTGCGCCGACGTGATCCGTTGCTCGAGGAGATGCACCTGTCGTGGCTGCGATTCGGCCACGGATTCGTACTCTCGACCATCATCGTCTGGGTCGGCGTCCTGCTGATGATCACCGCCTGGGTTCGGCTCGGGCGCGCGACCCTGCACGGCCGCACCACGGTAGGCGAACTGCGCTGGATCGTCCCGGCATGGACCGCACCGCTGCTGCTGTCGGTGCCGATGTTCAGCCGCGATGCGTACTCCTATCTGGCGCAGGGCGCTCTGCTCCGCGACGGATTCGACCCGTATGCCGTTGGACCCGTTGCCAATCCAGGAGTTCTGCTCGACAACGTCAGCAATGTCTGGACCACCACCACTGCGCCGTACGGCCCGTTGTTCCTGCTGCTCGGTCGCGGAATCACGAGCCTGACCGGCGACAACGTCATCGCCGGAACCATGCTGTTGCGCCTGACGATGTTGCCCGGTCTGGCCCTGATGATGTGGGCGGTCCCGCGGCTGGCGAAGCACCTCGGCGGCAGAGCGACCACCGCGGTGTGGCTCGCCGTCCTCAACCCTCTTGTCCTGATCCACCTGATCGGCGGAGTGCACAACGAGTTGCTCATGGTGGGCCTGATGACCGCGGGGATCGTGCTGACGCTCGAGCACAGACACGTGGGCGGCATCGCCCTGGTCGCGATCGCGGTGGCGATCAAGGCAACAGCAGGCCTGGCGCTGCCTTTCCTGGTGTGGATCTGGATGATCCATCTGCGGGAGAAGGCGCGGGCGGAGGGTCGAACGCCGATGTCGCCCGGCCTGGCGTTCATCAAGACCGCAGGCATCGGTGCCGCCGTCTTCGTCGCCGTGTTCGCCGTGGCATCGGTGATCGCCGGAGTCGGAATCGGTTGGCTGACGGCTCTTTCCGGATCGGCCAAGATCATCAACTGGCTCTCGCTCCCCACGATCCTGGCGCACCTGGTGACCGTCAGCACATCATGGTTCCTCGATCTGCGCCTCGGACCCGTCCTCGATGTCACCCGTCTCCTGTGCGCGATCGCACTGGTGGTCGTTCTTGCGGCGGCCTGGTGGTTGGGCCGCAGATCCGAACGCGATGCGGTCAAGGGCATCCTGATCGCCCTGGTTGCCACCGTGGTCCTCTCCCCCGCAGCCCTGCCCTGGTACTACTCGTGGCCACTGGCGATCGCCGCCGGCTTCGCACTCTCGCGCACGACCCTGATGATCCTGACGGGTCTGTCGACATGGCTCATGCTCGTATTCCAACCCGACGGATCGATCGGCCTGTACACCTTCGGACACGTCGCACTGGCGATCTTCGCCGCGGTCGTCGCAGCTCTGGCTCTGACGCGCGTCGATCCGCTGCGTTTACGATCGGACCGATCCAGGGAACACCGTGCCGTGCCGAACGCGCCCAAGACCCCAGCAACGGAACCGACCGGAGACGAATCCACGTCATGAAGGCCCGCGTGATGAAAGAACTGGACGGTATCGATCCGGAGCTGCACGAGGCTTACCGCATCTGTCGCGAACTCAACGCCCAGCACGGCAAGACGTACTTCCTCGCCACTCGCCTACTCCCCACCGACAAGCGCGCAGGCGTGCATGCGCTGTACGGGTTCGCCCGGATGGTCGACGACATCGTCGACCTCGAGGGCACCGACATCGCCGTGGGATCGGACGAGCTCAACGCCCGTCGCATCGTCGAACTCGACGTGATCGAATCCCGGGTGCGCGACGCATTGGCGGGAAAACCGTTGTCCGACAGCGTGTCCGATCAGGTATTGAGCGCGTTGTGCGACACCGTGAAGCGCTACGACATTCCGCACGACTATTTCTTCGCGTTCATGCACTCGATGCGCATGGACATTCCGGGAAGTCCGATGTTCGTCTCGCGCTACCGCACGATGGAGCAGTTGCGCGAGTACATGTATGGCTCCGCTGCGGTCATCGGACTGCAGATGTTGCCGATTCTGGGAACCGTCGTCGAACGGTCGGAGGCCGAGCCGTCCGCCGCAGCCCTGGGCGAGGCGTTCCAGCTCACCAACTTCATCCGAGACATGGGTGAAGACCTCGATCGCGACCGCATCTATCTGCCCACCGACGAACTCGCGGCGTTCGGCGTCGACGAAGAACTACTCCGGTGGTGCCGCACCACGGGGAATGTCGACGCCAGGGTCACCAGGGCCCTCGCACACCTGATCGCCGTCACCCGCTCGATCTACCGCACGTCCGACGCGGGCATCGAGATGCTGGATCCGCGAGTGCGACCGTCGATGCGCACGGCGTCGATCCTGTACGGCCGCATACTCGACGAGGTCGAGTCACAGGGCTACCGTGTGCTCTCCCAACGCGCGACGGTGCCGCAGTGGACCCGAGCACGCATCGCGCTCCCGCAGTTCGCCGTCACCGGCTGGAAGCGCGCGACGGTCCGCTAGAAGGCCATTGCCTGTGCGCGCCTGATCACTTCGCGCATCAGGTCGCCGTGCAGAGCGGCGACGGGTGCACCGGGCAGGCTCTCGTCCTCGGTGAACAGCCACCGCAGGATTTCCTCGTCCTCGTAACCGCCGTCGTGCAGCACCGCCAGCAGACCGGGGAGCCCTTTGACGATGGTGCCCTTGCTCGTGTCGAGGAACTGCTCGGGTACACCGGGCACCCGGGAACGTTTCAGTGCCAGCAGCTGGCGGTCTCTGATGAGTTGTTCCACGCGGGTCTTGGGGACGTCGAGAATCTTCGCGACGTCGGCGAACTGCAGCAAAGACACCGACGGATCGAGCACGTCGTCGGCATAGGGAATGGCACTCACGCAGGTAACGTTAACGGGTCCGGCGTCCAGACTTCAAAAGCGTGACAGCCGGGCCCGCAGGACCGAAGACACGATCCGCGATCGTCGGTCACCACCTCCGGCACCGATACGATCGTCTTCAGCGTCCGGCGACCGAGCCGGAAAACGAGTGGACGACGAAGGGAGGTTCGGTGATACCGGGTTCGATGCTCGATCGTCGATACCGAATAGACGCACCGATCGCGCGCGGCGGTATGTCGACGGTCTACCGCGGACTCGACACCAGGCTCGACCGCCCCGTAGCGGTGAAGATCATGGACCCGAAGTTCGCCGAGGACCCGCAGTTCGTCCAGCGCTTCGAGTTCGAGGCGCGGGCCGTGGCCAGGCTGAGCCACCCGGGCCTCGTCGCCGTCTACGACCACGGGCGCGACGGCGAACACGCCTTCCTCGTCATGGAACTCGTCGAGGGCGGCACTCTGCGCGAACTGCTACGCGAGCGCGGACCGATGCCCCCGCACGCGGCAGCGGCCGTCATCCGGCCGGTTCTCGACGCCCTCGCAGTCGCCCACCGAGCCGGTCTGGTACACCGAGACATCAAGCCCGAGAACATCCTGATCAGCGACGACGGCGACGTGAAGATCGCCGACTTCGGCCTCGTCCGAGCCATCGCAGCCTCCACCGTGACGTCGAGCAGTGTGATTCTGGGCACCGCCGCGTACCTGTCTCCCGAGCAGGTCACCACCGGCTCCGCGTCCGCGAGCAGCGACGTCTACGGCGTCGGTGTCGTGTTGTTCGAGCTGCTGACCGGACGCACGCCGTTCACCGGCGACACCTCACTGTCCATCGCCTACCAGCGAATCGACAACGACGTACCGCTCCCCTCCACCCTCATCGCGGGCGTACCCCCGCAGTTCGACGAGGTGGTCCAACGCGCCACCGTCCGCGCCCCGGAACACCGGTACCGCAATGCCGACGACATGGCCCGCGCCCTGCGCGCTGCCGCGTCGGCGCTCGCGCTGCCCGAGTACCGAGTGCCCGCACCCAAGCGCTCGGCCGAACACTTGAGCTCGGCCGCAGCCGGAGCACCGACGACGGTCGCAGGCAACCGTCCGCCGTCCGCTCGCGCTCAGGTCGTGGACAATTCGCCGCCCCCACCCCCGCAACACGGGGTGCAGCACACCCGAGTGGTCACCTCGCCCACGTCCCGAGGTGTCGACGACGGCCAGGAACCGTTCGATCCGCCACCGGCCGGGCCACCGCCGACCGGCAGACGGCACTACGAGTTCCCCGACTTCGACGCCGATCGCCAACGCTCGCGTCGAGCGATCGTCATCTGGCTCCTCGTCGTCGCCCTGCTCGCCGTGCTCGTCGGCGTCGGCGGATGGTGGATGGGCTCGGGTCGTTACACCGCCGTCCCGGTGGTGGACGGACTCGACACCACCGGTGCCACGAGCGCCGTGGAAGCTGCCGGTCTCGAGGCTGCGGTGCGCGGAACCTACTCCGACTCGGTGGACACCGATCTTCTCATCGGCACCGATCCCACCGGCGGATCGCGAATCGCCAAGGGCGACACGGTGTTTCTCTTGGTGTCACTGGGTCGCCCCACCGTTCCCTCCATCGACGCGGACGCATCCGTCGCAGACATGGAACAACAACTACGAGACCGGACCTTCACACCCGTCGACGGCGGCGAGGCCTTCAGTACCTCCGCACCGATCGGTGGGGTCGCAGCATTGGACCCACCGCCCGGCACCGTACTGTCCACCGGAACCGCGGTCACAGTGCTGCGCAGCAAGGGAGCACCGCCGGTCGAAGTACCCGACGTACGCGGGCAGAGCGTCGACCAGGCCCGAACGACGCTGGAATCGGTGGGCATCACCGTCGGCGAGGTTCGGGAGACCTTCGACGAGGACACCGACGGCGGCAAGGCGATCGCAACCACGCCGGAAGCCGGCCAGACGGTGAGATCCGGGTCCTCCGCGGTGCTCGAGGTGTCCAACGCCGTGACCGTGCCGTCGCTGCTGGGTCGCTCGGTCGGCTCGGCCCGGACCACTCTCGCGACGTTGGGCCTGACGATCGACGTCCGTCAGGTGGTGGACACCGACGGGTCTCTGGTCATCACCCAGAGCCCCGGAGCCGGTTCTCGTGTGGAACCGGGCTCCGAGGTCATGGTCGTCTCGCTGCCCTGATCAGTCGCGGAGCATCTCGGCGACGAGGAACGCCAGTTCGATGCTCTGCTGCGTGTTCAGACGCGGGTCGCAGGCGGTCTCGTAACGGCCGGCGAGGTCGAGGTCCGAGATGTCCTGGGCACCGCCGAGGCACTCGGTGACGTTGTCGCCGGTCAGTTCGACGTGAATTCCACCCGGATGCGTTCCGAGGCCGTTGTGCACCTCGAAGAATCCCTGCACCTCGTCGACGATGCGGTCGAAGTGACGCGTCTTGTAGCCGGTCGACGCCTCGTGGGTGTTGCCGTGCATCGGATCGCACTGCCAGATGACCTGGTGGCCGGTGGCCTGAACCTTCTCGATGATGGCGGGCAGGATGTCGCGCACCTTGCCGTTGCCCATGCGTGAGATCAGCGTCAGACGTCCCGGTTTGTTGGTGGGATCGAGACGCTCGACGTACTCGACGGCCATCTCGGGCGTGGTCGTTGGCCCGATCTTGAGGCCGATCGGGTTGGAGATCAGCTCGGCCAGCGCGATGTGTGCCCCGTCGAGTTGGCGGGTGCGGTCGCCGATCCACAGGAAGTGCGCGGACAGGTCGTACAGCTTCGGGTGATCGTCGGTGTTGTCCAGGCGCAGCATCGCACGCTCGTAGTCCAGGACAAGGGCTTCGTGGCTGGCGTAGATCTGTGCGGTATGCAGATTGGGGTCGTTCACGCCGCAGGCATCCATGAAGCGCAGGCCGCGATCGATCTCTCCCGCGAGTGCTTCGTATCGTGCACCTGCGGGTGAATTGGCGACGAACTCACGGTTCCAGTCGTGCACCTTGTGCAGATCCGCCATACCCGCGCCGGTGAGCGCGCGGACCAGGTTCATCGCTGCGCTGGCATTGGCGTAGGCGCGCACCAGTCGCGACGGATCGTGGCCGCGGACGCTTTCGTCTGCGACGAGCGAGTTGATCATGTCGCCGCGGTAGGACTGCAGACCGAGCGCGTCGATGTTCGACGAACGCGGCTTGGCGTACTGCCCGGCGATACGGGCGACCTTGACCACCGGCATGCTCGCGCCGTAAGTGAGCACCACCGCCATCTGCAGCAGCGTGCGGATATTGCCCTTGATATGCGGCTCGGTGTTGTCGACGAACGTCTCGGCGCAATCGCCACCCTGCAGCAGGAAGGCCTCACCGCGGGCGACAGCGGCAAGCTTGTCCGACAACGCCTCCACCTCACCGGCGACGGTGATCGGTGGAACGCTCTCGAGCACCTTGCGCATGTCGGCAGCATGCTCCGGATCCCATTGCGGTTGCTGCGCAGCCGGCTTGGCCAACGCATCGTCCAATCGAGACCGCAGCGTCGGTGACAGCGGCGGCAGGTCGGGCAAGCGATCGATGGGTACGTCGACAGTCCAGTTCACCGCTACAGGATATTCGCACCGCCGAAGCCGCAGGACAACGGGTATTCACCCGCGGTACGAGTACTCCTCGATCGCCTGGAACTTCGCCAGATTGTGCCGCGCGTCGGCAAGGGCGTCGTGAGCGTCGTCGGGCACCGACGGCAGCTCGGGACTGCCGCGATCCTCCCAGTGCTGCCGCAGCTCACGGGTGAACCGCGGCAACGAACGCGGCAACTCGGTCATCGAGCCCCACAGCTGGCAGAGCGCCACATGGTCGTACGCCGCCACCCACGCCCACAGTTCGACCTCGGCACCGTAGTGCGGAACGAGAAATTCGAGCAGTTCGTCCCGGATTCGCGACCGGCTCATCCACAGCGGCGACGAGTACGGTGGCAGCTTGGGAAGCACGTTGCGTCGAACCCAACGGCCGGCGCGCTCGGGGTCGAACTCGGAGGACACCGCATAGAACTCGCGACCGTCCTCCGACACCACACCGATCGAGACCAACTCGATTGTGCGACCATCCTCGATGAACTCTGTGTCGTAGAAGTAGCGCACGCGGCTCACCCTAGCGCGTCCCCGACACGTCCCCCACGTACCGGTAGCCCCGATCCGAACAGCCCTGAAAGGGAACGTTGTGACTTCGCCCGACACCAACCGTCCGGTCGCCGAAGCATCGGAGCCGGCCGCGCCGACGCGACGCCGGTGGCCGAGTTGGGCGGTGGCGTCGAGCAGGGTCCTCGTCCTGATCGGTGCCGTCGTCGGCGTGCTGTTCCATCTCAACGGCTTTCCGGGTCTGCGTCCGATCGGTGAGCATTACCGACTCGATCTGGATGTGTATCGACTCGGCGGTCAGGTGTTCGCCGAGGGCGGGGATCTCTACGGTCAGCTGCCACCGATCGCGACCGGTACGACGCTGCCGTTCACCTATCCCCCGATCGCTGCGGCGATCTTCAGCCCGCTGTCGTCGGTGTCGCTGTACGCCGCCTCGATCGCGGTCACCGTGCTGTCGATGCTCTTGCTGCTGGTGACCGTCGTGGTGACCCTCACCTCGCTCGGTGTGCGTCCCCGGACGCTCGTATGGTGGTCTGCCGGCGCAGTGTTCGCCGTGGCCGTGCTGCTCTTCGAGCCGGTCACCTCGACGCTGAACTACGGGCAGATCAACATCGTGTTGATGGCGTTCGTTGCACTGGACTGCCTGCCGAAGAAGACGCCGTGGCCCCGAGGTGTGCTGATCGGTCTCGTGGCCGCCGTCAAGCTCACACCCGCGGTGTTCGTACTGTTCTTCTTGTTGCGTAGGGACTTTCGAGCAGCGGTGGTGTCGGTACTGAGTTTTGCGGTGTTCACCGCGATCGGTTTCGCGCTGACGTGGTCGGATTCGGTGAAGTACTGGACCGAGACGATCGTCGATTCCGACCGAATCGGCGGCCCGGCGTACCCGCCCAACCAGTCGATCACCGGAGTGCTCGCGCGGCTCGGGTTGGACGAAGTGCCCCGGTCGATCCTGTGGCTCGCGCTGTCGGTGGTGGTGCTCGCCATCGCGGCGGTGGCGATGCGAAAAGCGTTCGCCGCAGGCGAGACTGCGCTCGCGCTGACGATCAACGCCATGTTCGGTCTGCTGGTGTCGCCGGTCTCCTGGTCACACCACTGGGTGTGGGCCATTCCGTTCACCGTGGTGCTCGCCGTCCTCGGCTACCGCCGCCGCAGTGCGCTGCTGGCGACTCTGGTGGCCGTCGGGCTGGCGTTGATGCTCTACCCGCCGCACTGGAAGCTCGGCGAGGGCCGATGGAGCGGTCTCGGCTGGCCACTCGTGGATCAGTTCGCTGCCTCGGGCTACGTGTGGTGGGCGCTCGCGTCGATCGTCGCGTTGGCCGCGATCAGGTGGACCGACCGAACCGATACGACAGCCGGCACCCGCTCCGCACTCTGATCGCGGTGCGGGCCGGACAGATTCAGCTGGCCTTGGAATCCGGGATACGTTGCGCGGTCGAAGCCGACTCCGCTGCGGGTGCAGCCTTCTTCAGCGAAGCGGCGTACACGTCCACGTACTCCTGACCGGAGAGCAACATCAGGTCGTACATCACCTCGTCGGTGACGGCACGCTCGACGAAACGGTTGCCGGCCATACCCTCGAAGCGAGAGAAGTCGATGGGCTTTCCGATCCGGATGGTGACCTTGGCCGGACGCCACACGCGCGAACCGATTGGGTTCATCTTCTCGGTACCGATCATCGCGACCGGTATCACCTGGACTCCGGTCTGCAGCGCCAGACGCGCCATCCCGGTCTTGCCCTTGTACAGCCGCGCGTCGGGTGACCGTGTGCCCTCGGGGTAGATACCGAGAACCTTGCCTGCTTCGATCACGCGCACACCTGCATTGAGCGCGTCCTGTGCCGCGTCGGCTCCGGTGCGATCGATCGGCACCTGCCCGACCGCGGTGAAGAACCATTTCTGGAACGCGCCCTTGAGGCCCGGCCCGGTGAAGTACTCGCTCTTGGCGAGAAAGGTGATGCGTCGAGGAGTCTTGAGTGGGAGATAGAAAGAATCGAGAACGGCCTTGTGGTTGCTGGCCAGAATGACCGGACCCTCCGTCGGGATGTTCTCCGCACCCTCGATCGTGGGCCGACCCAGAGCGATGAGAAGGGGACCGACGAAAATGTACTTAACCAGCCAGTACCACATTGACATGCTCCCTGATGATGGTCGGGAAATCGTTTGGTGCCGCCTCGCCCTGGAGCGAATCGACTGCGGTCGTGCATCCTCGAACCGTGCCGCGTAGTGAACTGTACCCACGGTTTATGACACCAGCCACATCATCGCCGACACGGGGACAGAGGTCACAGGAAGCGAACCCGAACAGTCAGCGAACCCCGGTGACGAACTGCGCCCGGGCCAATTCCGCGGCCCCGATCATGCCTGCTGCCTCACCGAGTTGAGTACTGCGAATTCGGGCCAGGGGTCGATGCCCCCCACCGGTCACCAACTCCGCGTACTTGTCGGTCGCGCGGGCCAGGAACTGACTCGACGACGTCGCAACTCCACCGGCCAACACGATCAGATCGGGGTCGTACACGTCGCTGACCATCGAGAGCCCGACGCCGAGCCACTGCGCGAAGTCTTCCATCGTGCGACGGGCGATCGAGTCACCCTCGTGCGCAGCACTGGCGATCCGGCGGCCGGTCAACGAACCCGGATCGAGGAACACCTCACGTGCCAGGGTCGTCGAGGACGCCGGGTCCGCCGCCAGCAACTCGACTGCGGTGTCCACCAGAGCGGTGCCGCTGCAGTACCGCTCCCAACAGCCCCGCTTGCCGCAGGGGCATGCCCGGCCGTCCGGCACGACCTGAATGTGACCGAGTTCCGGTGCCACGCCGTGGCTACCCCGATAGATCCTGCCGTCGATCAGCAGCGCCGCACCGATGCCGGTACCGATGGCCACCATCACCACATTGCGGCCCCCGGACGCGGCACCGAAGCGATACTCGGCCCACGCCGCAGAATTGGCGTCGTGCTCGAGCAACACCGGCAGACCGATGCGCATGCTCATCTCCGTCGCCACGGGGGTGTTCACCCACGGCAGATGCGGGGCGAAGAGAACCGTGGTGCGATCGGAGTCGATGAACCCGGCGACGGCGAGCCCGACGGCTGCGATGTCGTGTCGCCCGGCCAGCTCCTGCACGGCCCGGTCGAGACCGCGTTCGAGCGCGCGTGCAGTGTGCGGAGTAGGAGCGGCCGTCGAGTCGAGCACCTGACCGTCCTCGTCGACGACGGACGCGCGCAGGCTCGTCCCGCCCACGTCGATCCCTACCGTCAATCTCTGGTGGTGCCGCTTCATTCGTTCACGCCTTCCTCGGCCGTCCCCCACGCGGCCTGCACCCGAGTCGCTCCGCTCACGGACGCTCCTGCCCGTCCGAACGCGAATTCTTCACTCGAACGGTAATCGGAACGAACGACGCGGGGCGGTCATCTCGAAGTTTCGTGTCGATCGACACGTCCGCGACCTCCGCCGGGTCCGAGGGGGTTCCGGCGCTACCGGGCCCGGATTCGGCCGCGGTCCCAGGTGACGGCGGGGTGGTCGGAGCCTGCGCTGCGGAGTGCGCCGCCCCGGAGGTCGTGTGATCGGCGAGCAACTGACGCAACAGCGCGATCACCACGGCGCTCTCGGAGGCCACGAGCTCGACGAGATCGTGACGCTCCCCGCGCACCAGTGCCGCGAGTGCGCAGACCGGACACCAACTGCATCCCTGTTGGTCACGATCCTGCTGTGTCTCGGCGACCCGGCGCAGGATGGGCTCGAGTCGCGTCAACACGGTGTCGGCCAGGGCCATCAGGTCCGCCCCCAGCTCGGAATGGTCCGAGTTCATCGCCACACCCCGACCGTCAGGGTTGTAGGAGTCACAGTGGCCACACGTCGGGGTTCGGACGAAAACGCACCACCAGGCACGGTCCGTCGAGCTCGGCGGAGTCGGCGACGCACCGACGCAGCACCGACGCCAATCTGATGCGCCGTCGCCTCCCGTCGGCACTGACTATCAAGTCGTCCTCCACTCGCCCCAGGCCCAAGGTCGTCGAATCCACCACCGGCAGCAGCATTCTCATCGCGTACACGGATTCGAGACCGCCACCCGACTCGAGCACCACCGAAGGCTGCTCACCCCAACCCGGCGCGCGCCGTTCGAGGGAGTCCGGTTCGAGGCGATCGGCCACATCCTGCAAGGGCCCCAACCCTACCGGTTCACCGGGAGCGTGCTCCACCTCCACGATCGGCACCGTACCGATGCGTCGGCGCAGCTCGGCGACCGCGTCGAGCTGCGCCGCCCGCCACCTCTCGAACCAGAACACGGCCGGATGAGCGCCCACCAGACCGATCGACGACGCATTGAGCTTCGGCAGGATCTTGTTGACCAGAACACGATCGATTCTGATTCCGAGCAGAGCAGCTGCCGACAGAGTTCTTTCCGCGTCGACGACCGAGAGCTGTTCGGCGGTGACGACCACGGTGGCACCGGTACGGGCGGAGTCGGTGATCAGGGACCGCACGGAGTCGACCTGCGCAAGGATTCGCTCGATCATCGCCACCACCAGGGTGAGACGTACATCGGAGCCGGTACCGGCGACCATCCGAGCGTGCAGCGGCCAGATCCGTTCGACGTACGCGGCGACGGTGTCGGGCAACTGCAGCGTGCGTAGGGCATCCGCCGATGCGGGAAGGTCGACTATCACTGTGTCCCAGCGATTCTCGTCGGCAAGACGGCCGACCTCGTGCATTCCGAGCAGCTCCTCGACCCCGGGAAGACCGAGCAGCTCCTCCGGTTCGATCGCTCCGAAGCTCACCCCGTGCTCGTGTCCCGCGGACGCGACGGCCATCAGCGAGCCCAGCCCCCGGTACCGCGCCTCGAGCAGCGTCATCGTGTCGATCTCGACGATGTCGAGGCCAGGCGCGATCGAACGAACGCCGGACGGGTCCTGCGCCTCGCCGTCTCCCGCGAATGCATCGGCGAGCGAGTGCGCCTGGTCGACGGAGGCGATCAGTACCCGTTCACCGGCCTGGGCGAGTCGCAGCCCCGACGCAGCCGCCAGCGTCGTCTTGCCCGCGCCACCTTTGCCGAGGAACAGCAACACCGTGGTGCGGGCTTCGGTGCGAGCTTCGCTCAGCCTTCGACCCGCTTCTTCAATTCCTTGAGTGCAGTGTCGGTGATGACTTTTTCTGCCTTGCGCTTGAACAGACCGATCATCGGGATGTTCAGATCGACGGTGAGCTCGTACGTCACGTCGGTGCCGCTGCCGGTCTCTTTCAACGAGTACGAGCCGTTCTGCGACTTCTGCATCTCACCCGATACGAGATTCCAGGACACCGAGTTACCGTCGGCTGCCCAGTCGTACTCGAGCTCGTAGGTGTCTTTCACCATTCCCGCGTCCAGCACGAACTTGACGCGCTTTCCGCGGCCGTCCGCACCGACCTCGAGGACCTCGACGGATTTCGCGGCCGACACCCACGTGGGATATGCGTCGAAATCGGCGATGACGTCCATGACCCGGCTCGGTGGGGCTTCGACGACGATCGACCTCTGGGTTTTCTCCGCCATGACTACTGGTCCGCTTCCTCTCGGGTACTTCGATCAGCTCGGTTCGCTTCGGTGCAGTCGAACTCGCGCAGGCCTATCTCACACGATCGATCCGCCGACGCACAACGCGAACCGGCCGACCGTATCGCGCGGTTCATTCGCGAGCCGAAGTCGACGCTACGTGGTGGGGTGCCTCACCTGCAGACCGACCGGCCTCGAGCTCCCGTTTGAGCTCGAACGTCATCGCACGTCCGGCCACCCGCCGGGCGTGCTGATGCGCCGCCACGTCGGCGTCTGCGGCGGGTTCGGCATGCAGGAAATAATGCACGATCACTCCGTCGAGCGCGGGCTCGAGCCACAGTTCCATAGTTCCGACGACACCGCCGCGCACTGCCCAGCGGATCCCCTTCTCACCCCGGTCCTCGGTGATGGTCAGGTTCAGGTCCGGCCACCATCGACGCCACCGCGCGGGTGACGCGAACGCCTGCGCCACCCGCTCGCCGGGGGCGGCCACGAATGTCTGATCCGCAACTTGAATACTGCTCATCGACAGAGCTTCACATATCGGGTCCCCGGCCGTGCGCGTCCCCTCTCTTCCCGGTCGTTCCTGCAGGCTCCACTCCGGTCTTTTCCGGGTCGTTCCTGCAGGCATCATTCGAGGCGCATTTCGACGCCGTGAGCCCGGGTCTAGAGTATCTGTGAAGCCGACCTATCGACTTTCGTTCTCCCCGTTCTATCCGGAGGTAATCCCGTGCGCGAGTTCACCGTTGCCGCAAAATACGACATCGCGGACACCGACTCGGCTGTCGATACCGTTTTTGTCCGCGCCCGTAACTCACCGGACGCGGTGGTGTTCCGCCGCCAGGCCGATGGGCAGTGGCTCGACGTCACCGCCGCCGAGTTCGAGCAACTGGTGGTGGGCGTGGCACAGGGCCTGATCGCCGCTGGCATCGAGCAGGGCGATCGCGTCGCCCTGATGTCGTCGACGCGATTCGAGTGGTCGGTTCTCGACTACGCGATCTGGGCCGCGGGCGGCGTGACGGTGCCGATCTACGAAACCTCCTCCGCCGGGCAGGTGGAATGGATCCTCGAAGACGCCGAGCCCGTCCTGCTGATCCTCGAGAACGACGCACACGTGCAGGAGACGAAGGCCGTTGTGGCAGCTGCCCCGTCGGTGCGGCAGACGTTCGTCGTAGTGAACACATCAGGCACAGACGCCGTGCAGGCACTGATCGACAACGGTGCCGCGGTCTCCGAAGACCAAGTGCACGAACGTGTTTCAGCACTCGCCTCGTCCGACCCCGCCACATTGATCTACACCTCCGGAACCACCGGCCGCCCCAAGGGCGTCCAGCTGACCCACGCAAACCTGCTCGCCGAGTCACTCGGCATTCGTGAGACGTCGCTGAAATCGTTGATGACGCAGGGCCGCAGCACGCTGATGTTCCTTCCACTCGCGCACGTCCTGGCACGCGCGGTGAGCATCGCGTCGTTCGACGCCGGGGTCACCCTCGGCCACACCAGCGACATCCCCAATCTCGTCGCGACGTTCGGCACGTTCCAGCCGGATTTCATCCTCTCGGTACCGCGAGTGTTCGAGAAGGTCTTCAACACCGCCAAGCAGAAGGCGCACGCCGACGGCAAGGGAAAGATCTTCGACCTCGCCACCGAATGCGCAGTGGCGTGGAGTGAAGCACAGGACACCGGCGGACCGGGAATAGTGTTGCGCGCCAAGCACACCGTGTTCGACAAGCTGGTGTACGGCAAACTCCGTGCAGCGCTCGGCGGCAAGTGTGAACTCGCAATCTCCGGCGGAGCGCCCCTCGGTTCCCGTCTCGGCCACTTCTACCGGGGCATCGGCGTGACGATCTACGAGGGCTACGGGCTGACCGAAACCACCGCGGCGTTCGCGGTCAACACCATCGGATTCCAGCGCGTGGGCAGCGTCGGGCGTCCACTGCCCGGCAACACCGTGCGCATCGCCGAGGACGGCGAGATCCAACTCCGCGGACCGGTCGTGTTCGACGGCTACTGGCGCAACGAGGTCGCGACCGCCGAGTCGCTGGACGACGGCTGGTTCCGCACCGGCGATCTCGGTTCCGTCGACGACGACGGATACATCACTATCTCGGGTCGCAAGAAGGAACTGATCGTCACCGCAGGCGGGAAGAACGTCTCACCGGCAGGACTGGAAGATCAGCTGCGGGCGGGCGCGCTGATCAGCCAGGCAGTCGTCGTGGGCGATCAGAAGCCCTTCATCGGCGCGCTCATCACCCTCGATCCGGATGCGTTCGATCGCTGGAAGTCCGCCCACGGCAAGGCCGCCGACGCCACCGCAGCGGATCTGCAAACGGACCCCGAACTCGTAGCGGAAATCGACGCCGCCGTCGCCGACGCGAACAAGTCCGTCTCGCATGCAGAGTCGATCAAGAAGTATCGGCTTCTCCCCCACGACTTCTCTGAGGAGAACGGCGAGCTGACTCCCACCATGAAGCTCAAGCGCAACGTCATCACCGCGGCCTACGCCGACGAGATCGAGTCGATCTACGCCCGTTGAGCCGCACTGTCTAGATCAACGAACGCAGCTTTTCCGTCAGTACGTCCCAGCGCCATTCCGCGTCCACCCAGGCGCGGCCGGCGTTGCCCATCTGTGCGGCGAGTGTGCGATCGGACAGGATTTTCACGATCGCGTCGGTGATGTCCGAGACCGATGTCCCGTCGACGACGAGGCCGGTCTTGTTGTGCTGCACAGCTTCCGGCGCACCCCCGGACATGCCTGCGACAACTGGTACACCGCAGGAAGACGCTTCGAGGTAGACGATGCCGAGACCTTCGACATCGAGACCGGCGCCTCGGGTTCGGCTCGGCATCGCGAACACGTCGGCGATGGTGTGGTGGGCGGCGAGCTCCGCCGACGGCACCGTTCCGGTGAACACCACGTGTTGCTCCATCCCGGTGGATCGAACGAGCTCGCGCAGAGTGTTCTCGTACGGCCCGCCGCCGACGATGACCAGAACGGCTCCGTCGACGGCCCGGCGGATCCCCGGGAGCGCCCGGATCAGGAAATCCTGACCCTTGCGCGGAACGAGCCGGGACAGGCACAGAACGGTGGGGCGATCACCGAGGCCGTAGCGCGCGCGAAGTTCCGCTCGCGCGGCGTCGTCGGGCACGAAGCGATCGGTATCGACACCGGGCGGCAGATGTTCGAGGGCGGCAGACCGACCGAACGCCGAGCTGAAGCGCCCCCGGGTGTACTTGCTGACGTAGGTCACCACGTCGGTGTTCTCCCCGATCGTGCGCAGGGTCGCACGCCCGCCCGGAACCATCGACCAACCGACCTCGTGACCGTGCGTACTCGCCACGATGCGGTCGGCCCCGGCCTTGCGCAGGTACGACGACATCACCGCCAACGGAGCCGACGCACCGAACCACACCGAATCGCAGCCTCGGGACTTCAGGATTCGAGCCGCACGACGTGCGACGAGCGGAGTCGGCAACATCAGCGTCGTCGGATGCCTGATCACCTCGAAAGGCTGCCTGGCGTCGAACTTCTCGTGCGAGTCGCCCCGCCACCGGGGTGCGTAGACCACCAGCTCGTCGGCCGGCAGCTGCGAGGCGAAGCTGTGGAGATAGGACTGAATACCGCCCGGGCGAGGAGGAAAGTCGTTCGTCACGAGCAGAGTACGACGCATGGCGTCAACCGTAGCGCCCCGTCTCAGCGGGACTGGAGAGCCACCCAGTCGCCCCATGAGGCCACGAACTGTGCGCGGCTCGACCCCAGCACCGACGCGAAGGCAGAATCTGAGGAGCTCTCGGACGCGAGCGCTTCGTACAGAGTGCGCAGCGTCGGTTCCCCGAACCGATCGGCCACGAATGCGAACACCGACCACGCCGATTCGTAGGCCACACTCGACCTGGCACCGCCGGCACCGAAATCCTCGTTCTTCGGCAGCACCGTCGGCGGCCCACCCGCCGCCACGATCGCCGCGAGAGTGGGGGCCAATTGCGCGAACTCGGCGCCGGAATTCCGGTAACCGGAATAGTCGGCGAACCCCTCCGACACCCACAACTCCGTACCGTCGGACGTCCGCGCCCTCGCTGCCACATGAGTCAACTCGTGTCGCAGAACCGAGCGCACAGTGAACGGCGTCAACCGCGACGCGGCGTCGGGACCGAACACCACCCGCTGACCCGTCGGACGGGAGCCGTCGCCCGCAACCGCGTCGGACACCGTCACCGCGGCCACATCGGTGGACGGATCGGACCCCGTCAGTTCGGCGAACTCCTCCGCAGAGGATGCGACGAAAACCAGCCCGTCGCGCGCCCAGTCGTCTCCCCAGAAATCGGTGACGGCCGCGGTTGCCGACGGAAGTTCGGCCGCAAGGCTCTCGACGAACTGCTCGCGGTCCGGATGCCCCATGACCACCGATGTACCGGCTGCGGTGGGCACCGAACGCACAGTGAGAGGCCCGAAATCCCACGGCCCACACCAGGTGTGGCGTCGGTATTCGGTCAGGTCCGCGTCGTCGACCAGCCGCCATCGACCGTCCCGCTCGGCGACGACGAGTGAGACCGGCCGACGCGTCGGCGAGGCGTCCGGCCCGGTGACCGCGTACCGCAGATACACCGAGGGTGCCCAGACATCGGTGGAATCCAGCGCCTCGGCGATCGGCGGCGGCACCGGAGTTTCGGGCTCGTCACCCAGGTCGTAGTCGAACTCGGAGAAGGGGACGCCCGGTACCACTGCTGCCCGGCGAACCTGTGCTTCCACGAAGTCGGGGTCGGCCTGCGGATCCATCAACTCCCGCAGTGCATCGAGATCGCCTGAGCGAACCGCACGGGCCCACTGGTCCAGGAGAACGGTCACATCGGCGCGGCGCTGCTGATCGTAGGTCGGCGGGTCCTGAGCGACTGTCACGTCGGCGGTCCCTGCGCTGGACGTGCCGTCGAATCGGTGAATCAGGACGACCGAGACCGCCACGAGTGCGACGACCACGACCGCTAGCCAGCGCAGCAATGACGATCGGAGGAGAACATGCAACCCGGATGGCCGGTTCGGGGCGCTCATGCCGCCATTCGTCGATCGTCGAGACACACCCTCAGTATCGACGCGCCCCGTAGTACGGGAACGATGCCATCGACTGCACCTTCACGGGGACACCGAAGGTGGAGGCATGCAGCACGTTGCCGTTTCCGGCGTAGATGCCGACGTGCGAGATGTCCGGATAGAACAGGACGACGTCCCCCGGCTGCAGATCCTTCTGATCGACCGGAGTTCCGCCTGCTGCCTGTGCCTGACTAGATCGCGGCAACGTCTTGCCCACCTGCTTGTACGCCCACACGACCAACCCGGAGCAGTCGAAGCCATCCGGGCCGGTTCCGCCCCAGACGTACGGCTTGCCGATCTGCGTCAGGCCGGCCTGCAACGCACTGGCACCCGATCCCGGCGTCAGGTTCTGCAGAATCGTCGTGGGGTCGAAGCCGTCGGGCATGGCCGAACCGGCCAGAGCCAGTTGCTCCGAGGACGAGAGGGCACTGTAGGCGGCCATGACCTCGGCGATCTGACCCTGCAGCTCACTCTGCTTGGCCTGAAGGTCGTCGCTGACGGCCTTGGCCTGTTCGGCGGCGACACGTGCCTGGTCGGCGGCCGTCGTCGCGGCCTGCTCGGCCGTCACTGCATCCGAGCTCGCCTGCTTGAATCGAGCGACCTGGTCGGCGGTCTCCGCAGAGATCACGTCCAGTGCCGACATCTGGTCGAGCAACTGCTGTGGCGAGTCGCTGACCATGACGGCGAACAGTCGGTTGGTTCGCGCACCCTGATAGTTGACGTTGGCGACCTTGTCCATGGCCGGTTTGAGCTGCGCCAACTGAACCTTCGCTGCGTCCAGGGCGGCACGGCTCTGGTCGACGACGACCTGAGCGTCGAGTTGCTGCTGGTTCTTGGCATCGAGATCGATCTGAGCGTTGTGTATTGCTTCGTTGGTCTGTTCGGACTCGTCGGAGAGCTCGGCAAGCTGTGCCTGTGCGTCGGACGGGGAGTCGAATCCCGGCTGCGCGGTCGCCGTCGTCATCGGCACGACGGCGATGCATGCGGTCAGTGCTACAGCAACCACCGAATTACGGGCCAGCCGAAACGCACGGGTAGATCTCGATATCGCCACGGAAAGCGACTCTCCGTCCTCACACATGTCGCCTCGACCGAGGCAACGGTTGGAAAAGTAGACCGGAAACGAACCATACCCATGCTCTTACCGGCGCGGACGTGAACACGGTCCGAAATCGATGGGGGTTTCAGGTGACAGGTCACAAAGTAAACATCGACCAGGTCTCGATCAGATTACGAACTGGATGCTTCCCTGTCCACCGGACCGGCGTGTCGCGCGGTCCGTGTCCGGATACGACGACAGGGCCGAGCCGATACACGGCTCGACCCTGTCGGTCGATCACAGCAGACGTGGGTCGCTCGAATCAGTAACGGCGAGCACCATCGAACGGCATCGAGGCAAGCGGAGCAACCTTGACCGGCACGCCGGATGTGGATGCGTGCACTACGTTGCCGTTGCCGATGTACATGCCCGAGTGCGAGCCGTCGTAGAACGAGACGACGTCACCGGGTGCCAAGCTGTCACGCGAGACCGGAGTGCCCGCGGCTGCCTGGTCGTAGCTCGTGCGGGGCAGGCTGACGCCGGCCTGCTTGTAGGCCCACTGGATCAGCCCCGAGCAGTCGAACGAATCCGGACCGGAAGCGCCGTACACGTACGGTGCTCCGATCTTGGATTCTGCGGCCTGAACGGCCTTCGCTGCCGGGGTGACCTGCGGTGCCAACGGCGCACCTGGCGCAGGCACACCCGGAATGTTGAGGGGAGGGAGGCCCGGGATGTCAGGAATCTCGAAGGTTCCGACGCCGGGAATGGTGAGGGGGGCCGCCATTGCGGGTGCAGCGGGAAGAATGACCACGCCTGCCGTGAGCGCTCCGGCTACGAGAACTCGCCGCAATGATCGGTTGGAAAGTTGTGACGCCACGAAAGATGGTGCTCCGTTTCTTCCTATCGTCCGCCGACCGAGTTAGCTGACGGGTTCGGGCTGGGAAGAGCAGCCCTACCCACCGGCCACCGTGTGGTGGCTCAGCGGGATTCACCCCAGTAGATATCGGGTTCCCGGTACGAACACTCTCGCGAGTGAACGATTAGGCGGTGACTTGCGACGCCGCTCCGGTTTGGATTGGCGAGACTCCGCAAGGTCTCAGGAAGGTTACGAAATGGCATACCCCCGTGTCGACCCCAACTCGCCGACGGGAGTGGATTCGGCTCGATTCTCGCTAGCCGGCGCGCTGATCCCCCGGTGTGTCACGAGTCGATAACAACGGAACCTCGGCGGCGTCGTCGTCGTTCACCACGAGCTTGAGAGTGGGCACGAGACCGACATCGGCGAGCACGCCCATGGCGCCGAGTTCTTCCTGCTCGAGAGTGATACGAGACGGCGGACCGACCCACCGCCCGTCCGATCTCGTCGGCATCCCCGGAGCCCCCAGAAGCACCGTCACGACGCAGTCCGCGCAGGCGATGTCACGGACCAGGCAGTCACTGCAGTCGATGATCATTGTGATCCTTGTCTCTTTGCGGTTTCCGGCGGCCGAATCGGCCGACGAAGCGAAAGATAGCGTCGGGCACCGACAGGTTTCACGACACGACGACGTTCGACGGCGCGATGAGCGTTCTTGTCGGAGGTCGGCCCTAACGTCGTCCCGGTGAGCCTGCCCATCCAGCTGACGTTCGACGAACTCGATACCCCGCTGCACGAGACCACGTTCGTCGTCGTCGACCTCGAGACCACCGGCGGAAGCGCGGACACCGAGGCCATCACCGAAATCGGGGCAGTCAAGGTTCGAGGCGGCGAAATTCTCGGCGAGTTCGCCACACTGATCGACCCGGGCAGGTCCATCCCGCCGTACATCGTGGAGCTGACCGGAATCACATCGGCGATGCTCATCGGCGCGCCGCGCATCGAACGGGTTCTTCCCGGTTTCCTCGAATTCGCACGAGGTTCGGTGCTGGTGGCGCACAACGCCGGCTTCGACACGGGATTCCTCAAAGCCGCCGCCAGTCGTCTCGACATCGCGTGGCCACGGTTTCAGGTGCTGTGCACGGTCAAGCTGGCTCGTCGAGTTCTGACGCGCGACGAGGCTCCGTCGGTGAAGCTGTCCGCGCTGTCGACGTTGTTCCGATCCGGCACCAGGCCTACCCACCGCGCGCTCGACGACGCCAGGGCGACCGTCGACGTTCTGCACGGCCTCATCGAACGCGTCGGCAATCAGGGGGTCCACAGCTACGCCGAGTTGGTCGACTACCTACCCGCGGTATCAGCCGGCCAGCGCGCCAAACGCGGCCTGGCCGCTCATCTTCCCGGTACGCCCGGTGTCTATCTGTTCCGCGGCCCGTCCGACGAGGTGCTGTACGTCGGTACGTCCAACAACCTCAAGCGACGTGTGCGCAACTACTTCACCGGCTCGGAGACGAGAGGCCGGATGAAGGAGATGGTGGCACTGGCCACTCGCGTCGACCACGTCGAGTGTGCGCACGCGCTCGAGGCCGGGGTCCGCGAGTTACGTCTGCTCTCGGCGCACATCCCGCCGTACAACCGCCGCTCGAAGTTCCCCAGGAAGGGGTGGTGGATCACCCTGACCGACGAGGCGTTTCCTCGCCTGTCGATCGTTCGCACACCGACACCGAACAGTCTCGGACCGTTCTCGGTTCGCGGTGACGCCGCGGAAGCCGCTGCGCTCGTCGCGGAGTTCTGCCGCCTACGAACGTGCACGCGACGTCTGGCTCGCTCGGTTCGCCACGGTGACCACTGCCCGGCAACCGACGTCGGAGGCTGCCCTGCGGCACTGTCCGGCCCGTTGACGGCCGACGAGTACTCGGACGCCCCGACGCAGTTTCTCGCGCTCGTGTGCGGTCAGGACGACACCGTTTTGTACTCCATGCGCCGCCGCGTCGGCGAGCTCGCGGACAAGGAGCTGTACGAGACGGCCGCTCGTCTGCGCGACCGAATCGCGATCACCGTCGATGCACTACGCAGGATGCACCGATCGGCAGCAGTGGCATCCATTGCCGAACTCGTTGCGGCGAAGCGGACGGCCGACGGCGGGTGGGAATTGATCGTGGTGCGCTTCGGCCGTCTGGCCGGCGCTGCCGTCGCGCCGCGCGGAGTGCATCCGATGCCCGTTGTCGATGCCATCACCGCGTCGGCCGAAACGGTGCTGCCCGATACGACCCCGCTTCGCGGCGCGCCGCCGGAGGAAGTCGGACTGATCGCGGCCTGGTTGCGCACAGACGGAGTCCGGATCGTGCGCACGAGCAGTGGGTACTGCAGCCCGGCACGGTCGGCGGGTTCGTGGGAGTCGTGGTGTCGGACGGCGAGAGAAGCAGCGAGGGCAGGAGTGGAGCCTGCGGAACGACCAATGAGGGCAGGAGTGGAGCCTGCGGAACGACTAGTAAGGGCAGGAGTGGAGCCTGCGGGACGACTCCTGGAGTACGGCAGCAACTAGGGTCTGGGGGTAGCTCGCGTCGGACACCGAGCTCGAGATGCTTGAGGAGCACAGATGATCAATGCCATCGTCTTGATCGACGCCGAGGCCGACTTGATTCCGGAGGCGGCGCAGGCTGTTGCCGACGTCGACGGGGTGTCGGAGGTCTATTCGTGTGCTGGGGACGTCGATTTGATCGCCATCGTCAAGGTTCGTGATCATGCGTCGATCGCAGAGGTCATCACCAAGCACATCAATCGTGTGCGGGGTGTGCGCAGCACCACCACTCACATTGCGTTTCAGTCCTATTCGAGTGCCGATGTCGATGCGGGGTTCTCGATAGGCGAGTAGGTGCGCTCGACGTCAGCCGGCGAGTTCGGTGGTGCATCGACCCCAGTCGGCGAGTAGCCGTGCTGCCGCGCCTGAATCGACTGTCTTTGCGGCAGTGGCCAATCCGGCTTCGATCCGGGTGTGGAGGTCGTCGGACACGCCGTGGTGCGCTGCCATTGCTGCGGCGGCATTGAGCAGTACTGCGTCGCGGACGGGGCCGTGTTCACCGGCGAACACGCGGTGCGCCACGGCCGCGTTGAAGTCGGCGTCTCCGCCTCTGAGAGCTTCGATGGGCGCTCGGGCGATGCCGTAGTCGAGCGGGTCGATCCTCTCGACGGTCACCGAACCACCGGACACCACATGCACGGTGGTGGTGGTGGACAGAGTGATCTCGTCCAGTCCGTCGTCGCCACGTACGACGAGCACCGAGCTGCCCCGGGCGGCGAACACGTCGGCGACCACGGGGACGAGGTTCTCGAACGCGCAGCCGATCAGGCCTGCGCGCGGGCGGCCCGGGTTCGTCAGTGGCCCCAGCACGTTGAAGACCGTGGGGATTCCGATTTCCTTGCGCGGTGCGGCAGCGAAGCGCAGTGCGGGGTGGTGAATCGGCGCGAAGCAGAAGCCGATGCCGATCTGCTCGACGCTCGCCGCGACTGCGTCGGCCCCGAGTGTCACGCGGACACCCAACGCCTCGAGCACGTCGGTCGTGCCGCTCTTCGACGACGCTGCGCGGTTGCCGTGCTTGACGACTCGGATCCCGCTGGCAGCCACGACGACGGCGGCCATCGTGGAGATGTTGACGGTGTCTGCTCCGTCCCCTCCGGTCCCCACGACGTCGACGGCGTCGGTGTCGGTGTGCACCAGCACTGCGTGCGCCAGCATCGATTCGGCGAGCCCGTTCACCTCCGCCGGCGTCGGACCTTTCATCTTGAGCGCTACGCCGAAGGCTGCGATCTGCGCGGCTGTCGCGTTGTCGGCCATGATCTCGTCCATGACCCAGCCGGTGTCGGCGCTGGACAGGTCGGTGTGGTTCGTCAACGCGCCGAGGATTCGACGCCAGGTTCGCGGCTGTTCGTCGCTGATCGCTGCGGTCATGGTGGTTCTGCCGTGCCCTTCTGCCGTCGATGCACTCGGTGCCGTGGAAGCTTAGCCAGACGCTGCGTCGGGCGGCGCAGGCTGCAATGCATCCCACCCCAACACCGCACCCGCTCGGCGCTGGGCGAGGCCGGCCATCCGCGAACGCTCCTGCGAGCAGTGCAGCGCGTCGAGCACCTGCACACGTTGCAGTACCAGTGGGACGCCACCGTCGACCTTCGGGCGGTAGCCCTCACTGTCCGCGAGTTCGACGTTCGGTCCGACTTCGTAACCGTCCTGCGCCGCGACGGACGCGGCGTCCTCCACTTCGTGTGCGGGCAGCAACAGATGATGCCGAAGCAGCACGTCCGACGCCTCCGTCCACACCGGCTGCGTTCTCGCGGCATCGTCGAGCACAGCCGAGCATGCCTGTGCGTCGTCGAAGCAACTCGCCACTATCACCAGATCCTCGCGCGTGGGGTCCAGACGTTCTGCGGTCGACCGCGAGAACAGCCGCCGAAACCACCCACCTTCGGTGCTCTTTGCCATGAGGCCAGCCTTGCACGACTGGACCCTACCGGCCCGTACGGGGCCCCTGACCAGCCCGGGAACTACAAGGCTTACGAATTCGTTGCGTCGCGACGCGCCAAGAGCGGACCCGGATATGCCTTCCGTACTACGACGGGTCATACTTCTTTCTGTGACGAGCGCTGTAGGGACTCAAGGATCGGCAATCACCCAACGCGTGCACTCGCTGAACCGTCCCAATATGGTCAGCGTCGGCACGATCGTGTGGCTGTCGAGTGAACTCATGTTCTTCGCCGGGCTGTTTGCGATGTACTTCGTCGCACGAGCCCAGGCGAACGGAAATTGGCCGCCGGAACCGACCGAGTTGAACCTCACTCTGGCCGTTCCGGTGACGGCCGTGCTGATCGCATCGTCGTTCACGTGCCAGTTGGGCGTGTTCGCCGCTGAGCGTGGCGACGTCTTCGGCCTTCGGCGTTGGTACATCATCACGCTGGCCATGGGCACGTTCTTCGTGTCCGGCCAGGCGTACGAGTACTACCACCTGGTGCACGAGGGCACGACGCTGTCGAGCAGCGTGTACGGCTCGGTCTTCTACATCACGACCGGCTTCCACGGACTGCACGTCATCGGCGGACTCATCGCGTTCGTCTTCCTGATCACCAGAACCCTGGTCAGTAAGTTCACGCCCGCGCAGGCCACCGCCGCCATCGTCGTCTCGTACTACTGGCACTTCGTCGACATCGTCTGGATTGCCCTCTTCGCGACGATCTACTTCATCCGCTAGTGACAGCAAGCACGCCAAAGATAACGAACGAACGGATTCAGCCCCCGACGTTCGGCCCGTCCCGACACGACAAGGGATAGAAGATGAGTACATCTCCCCCAGCAGCATCCGTCGACAAAGCCGCCCCCAAGACGAGACGGCAGCGTAAGACGCGTCGACGCATCACCGGTGCTCTCGTTCTGATGATGGGCCTTCTGAGCGCGGGATTCCTCGCTTCGGCCCTCACCCCGACCCCGCAGGTCGCAACCGCCGATACGGACTCGGCTGCGCTGATCCGCGAAGGTAAGCAGCTCTACGACACGTCCTGCGTGACGTGCCACGGTGCCAACCTGCAGGGCGTCCAGGATCGCGGCCCGAGCTTGATCGGCGTCGGCGAAGCCGCTGTCTACTTCCAGGTCTCGAGTGGCCGTATGCCGGCCGTGCGTAACGAGGCACAGGCGCTGCGGAAGCCGCCGAAGTTCAACGACAAGCAGGTCGACGCCCTGGGTGCTTACATCAACGCCAACGGCGGCGGACCCACGGTCATCCGCGACGAGAACGGCGAGATCGCTCAGGAATCGCTGCGCGGCGAAGACATCGCGCGCGGCAGTGAGCTCTTCCGGTTGAACTGCGCGTCCTGCCACAACTTCATCGGTCAGGGCGGTGCCCTGTCCTCCGGCAAGTTCGCGCCGGATCTCGGCCCTGCCAACGAGCAGGAGATCTACACGGCGATGGTCACCGGACCGCAGAACATGCCGAAGTTCTCCGATCGTCAGCTGACGATCGAGGAGAAGTCCGACATCATCGCGTACGTCAAGTCGGCTCAGGACACGAAGGCCGCGGGCGGTTGGGGTCTGGCCGGCTTCGGACCGGGCACCGAAGCCATCGCCCTGTGGGTTGTCGGCATCGCCGCAGTCGTCGGCGCAACACTGTGGATCGGAGCTAGATCATGAGCGACGGCGATTCCGGCCGTAAGGACGCGAACAACGATGACGAATCCGGGCGCAAGGATGCACCCGGTGCCGAGGGCGTGAACGCGGACAAGAAGTACACCGACGAGGAACTCGCCGCGATGAGCCGCGACGAACTGGTCGAGCTCGGCACCAACCTCGACGGCGTCGACGTGGCATTCCGTCGAAACCGCTGGGCAGTAGAGGGCACCCGCGCCGAGAAGCGGGCCGAGCGCAGTGTGGCGATCTGGTTCGCCATCGCAGGCATCTCCGCCGTCGCGTTCATCGGTATCTACCTGTTCTGGCCATGGCAGTACGCCGGTATCGGCGACGAGAACTACAACCTCTACTCGCTGTACACGCCGTTGATCGGCGGCACGATGGGTCTGGCAATTCTCGCCGTCGGCGTCGGTGCCGTGCAGTTCACCAAGAAGTTCATCCCCGAAGAGGTCTCCATCCAGGACCGCCACGACGGAAGTTCGTCGGAGACGGACCGCAAGACGTTGGTTGCCGAGCTCGGCGACTCCCTCGACACCTCGACCATCGGTCGACGCAAGGTGATCAAGCGCTCACTGTTCTTCGGCGGCGGCGCACTCGGTGTCATGGCACTGCTCCCCCTGGGCGGACTGATCAAGAATCCGTGGGCCAAGGGCGAAGATTCTCCGTTGTGGGTATCCGGCTGGACTCCTCGGTACGATGGAGAGACCATCTACCTCCGACGAGACACCGGGCGACCGGAAGATGTAGTTCTCGTTCGGCCCGAGGACTTGGACGCTGGTGCCATGGAGACCGTCTTCCCGTTCCGCGAAGCGGACCGCGAGAGCGAGCACGAACTGCTCGTGTCGTTGCGCGGCATTCGCAACGCCGTCATGCTCATCCGCCTGCGTACCGACGACGCCACTACGGTCGTCAAGCGCAAGGGCCAGGAGAGCTACAACTACGGCGACTACTTCGCCTACTCCAAGATCTGCACGCACTTGGGTTGCCCGACATCGTTGTTCGAGCAGCAGACCAACCGCATTCTCTGCCCTTGCCATCAGTCGCAGTTCAACGCGCTCGAGTACGCCAAGCCGATCTTCGGACCGGCCGCGCGCGCGCTGCCCCAGCTTCCCATCACAGTCAACGAGGAGGGATACCTAGTGGCATCTGCAGATTTCAACGAAGCACTGGGCCCCGCCTTCTGGGAACGTCGACCGGAGCGTGATTCATGAGTCCTTCACTGCAAACCCTCGCAGCCAAGCAGGCCGACGACGTAGACAGTCGTTACCACCTGGCACCGGGACTGCGCCGTCAGATCAACAAGGTGTTCCCCACCCACTGGTCGTTCCTGCTCGGTGAGATCGCGCTGTACAGCTTCGTGATCCTGCTGATCTCCGGCGTGTTCCTCACCCTGTTCTTCGATCCATCGCTCAGCGAGGTCGTCTACCAGGGCGCATACACCCCGCTCAACGGTGTCACCATGTCGCGTGCGTACGCCACTGCCCTCGACATCTCGTTCGAGGTCCGCGGCGGTCTGTTCATGCGACAGATCCACCACTGGGCAGCGTTGATGTTCGCCGCCTCGATCATCGTGCACATGGCGCGCATCTTCTTCACGGGTGCATTCCGTCGCCCCCGCGAGGCCAACTGGGTCATCGGCTGCCTGCTGCTGATCCTGGCCATGTTCGAGGGCTTCTTCGGTTACTCCCTCCCTGACGACCTGCTCTCGGGCACCGGTCTTCGTGCAGCCTTCTCCGGCATCACGATGAGCATCCCGATCGTCGGCACCTGGATGCACTGGCTGATCTTCGACGGCGACTTCCCCGGCACCATCATCATTCCGCGCCTGTACGTGGCCCACGTGCTGCTGCTACCCGCGATCATCCTGGCGTTGATCGCAGCTCACCTCGCGTTGGTCTGGTACCAGAAGCACACGCAGTTCCCCGGACCGGGCCGTACCGAGACGAACGTCGTCGGCGTTCGTATTCTCCCGGTGTTCGCGGTCAAGTCCGGTGCATTCTTCGCCGTGACTTTCGGTGTTCTCGCCGCAATGGGTGGTCTGCTTCAGGTCAACCCGATCTGGAACCTGGGTCCGTACAACCCTGCGCAGGTCTCGGCCGGCTCGCAGCCCGACTTCTACATGATGTGGACCGACGGTCTGGCTCGACTCTGGCCGGCATGGGACATCTACATCGCCGGTCGCTACACCATTCCGGCCGTGTTCTGGGTCGCCGTGATCATGGGTCTGGTGTTCACCGTCATGATCGCCTACCCATGGATCGAGAAGCGTCTCACCGGAGACACTGCGCACCACAACCTGCTGCAGCGTCCCCGCGACGTGCCCGTCCGTACGGCAATCGGTGCGATGTCCATCGCGTTCTACGTCGTTCTGACGCTCTCCTGCGTCAACGACCTGATCGCGTACAAGTTCGACATCTCGCTCAACGCCATGACCTGGATCGGTCGAATCGGCGTCTTGATCCTGCCTCCGATTGCCTACTTCGTTGCCTACCGGTTCTGCATCGGCTTGCAGCGCAGCGACCGGGCAGTGCTCGAGCACGGAATCGAAACCGGAATCATCAAGCGGCTTCCGCACGGCCAGTACGTGGAAATCCACCAGCCGCTCGGACCTGTCGATGATCACGGACATCCGATTCCCCTCGACTACCAGGGCGCACCGGTACCCAAGAAGATGAACAAGCTCGGCTCGGCCGGAAAGCCCGGCTCGGGATCGCTGTTCACCCCGGACCCGGTGGCACAGAGCAAGGCTCTCGAGGACGCGCTGCACAAGGGTGAACACGAGCAGCTCGCGATGCTCCGCAACTACCAGGCGGGAATTCTCGGTAGCGGCTCGAACGGTCACTCGAACGGCAACGGCAACGGCCATGCCAATGGCAACGGCCACTCGAACGGCAACGGCCACTCGAACGGCAACGGCCACTCGAATGGCCATGCCAATGGCAATGGGAACGGTCATTCCAACGGCAACGGTCACGAAGACGCTGCAATCACATCGGGTCGACAGGACAACAACGGCGATCGCTGACATGTGAACACCGAAGAAGGGCGGCACCGGCTACGGTGCCGCCCTTCTTCGCGTCTGTAGTCGTTTGCGGACGTAGTCGCCCCGCCTCCGGTACGCCGGAGGCACGACAGCCACTCCCCTCCCCCGGCCTCGACTGCGCCCGCACGCCAGGAGCAGGACTCCTGATGAACGATCTCGTGCGGCAGGACGACGAGCCCGCGGTGTTTCTCCCTACCGGTATTACTATCGGTAGATGGTCCGCATTCCCCTCACCCCCGGCGAACTCGCCCGCGGTGCCCGGCTCGGCACGGCCCTGCGTCGATCGCGAGGCACCCGCACCATGACCGATGTCGCCGACGCGGCCCGCATCTCCGTCGAGACGCTCAGGAAGATCGAGACCGGACGGATACCGACTCCTGCATTCTTCACCGTCGCGGCACTGTGCGAGGCGCTGAACATCTCACTGGACGCCTTGGCCGACTCGACCTCGAATACCGCCCCTACACACTCCGAGGCCGACGCATCCTGAGGACCATCGTCGAACTATCCTCTTCCACGCTTTCGTCGACCGGTATCCGCCGCACCGGCCCCTCGCTCCATGGCCTCTGTGAGCCTGTCGGTTGCATCGCCCTTGCCTGTTGACAGCGAAAAAGGCCCCAGCCGTTCGTGAGAACAGCTGGGGCCCTTATCGGCTATGCCTGAATCAGTGGCGCTCGGCACCGACGTGGTACTCGAAGACCAATCCTGCGGCCGAGACAATTACGCACACGACTCCCAGTGCGATCAACCATGGCTGGAAGAAGGCGAACCCGAGGGCGGTGATGGATGCGGCTCCTGCGAGCACGATCGGCCAGAAGCTGCCGGGGCTGAAGAAGCCCAGGTCGCCTGCTCCGTCGCTGACCTCGGCGTCGTCGAAGTCCTCGGGTCGGGTGTCGAGACGGCGCGCAACGAACCGGAAGTAGGTGCCGACGATCAACGTCAGGCCTACCGACAAGAAGATCGCGGTGACTCCGGCCCACTCCACTCCGGTGCGGCTCAGACCTGTGAACAGTGCGTACACGATGCCGACCAGCAGGAAGAAGACAGTGAGGATTTCGAAGATCTTCGCTTCGATTTTCATATCAGCATGCTTCCTTGGTCAGTTGCCTTCGGCGACGGTGGCGGTGCGGACAGTGCGATCGGTCTCGAACGGCGAGGTGCTCGTTGCGAGGGGACTCTCGCCGATACCTTCGAGGGCCTGCGCGTTGGTGAGCGCTTCTCCACCCTCGGACAGCGGCTTCCTGAGTTCGATGTACTGCTCGAACCGCTCCGGCGATACGGCGCGCACCTCGAAGTTCATCATCGAGTGGAAGGTGCCACACATCTCGGTGCACCGCCCGACGAAGGAGCCTTCGCGTTCGATTTCGCTGATCTGGAAGACGTTGTCGGAGTTGTTTTCCTCAGGGTTCGGCATCACGTCGCGCTTGAAGAGGAACTCCGGCACCCAGAATCCGTGGATGACGTCCGAGGACGCGAGCACGAATTCGATGCGCTTGCCTGTCGGCAGAACCAGCACCGGGATCTCATCGGAGGAGCCGACCGTTTCGATCTTGTTGTAGTGCAGGTACGACAGATCCTGGGTGGATGCTCCGTTGATCGGTCCTGGAACGAACTCGCCGTCCTCGCTGCCCTCGGCACCTTCGCCCGGGGTGGCGGCGGCCTCGGCGGCAGCCTGCTCTTCCTCGTCGGTGCCCTCGTACTTGGCGGCACCGTCCTTGAGGTCGATGGTCCGGTATCCGAACTTCCAGTTCCACTGGTACGCCGTGACATCCACCTGGACGTCGGGATCGGCCTGCTTCTCGTCGACGTAGTTCTGCACCACGACGGTGAAGTAGAACAGTACGGCGATGATCACGAACGGAACCGCCGTGTAGAACAGCTCGAGCGGAACGTTGTACGCCGTCTGGCGGGGGAACTCCGGTGAGCTCTTCTTCTTACGGTGGAACAGCACCACCCAGAAGATCAGCACCCACACGATGATGCCCATGACCAGGGCAGCAATGACCGACCACGTCCACAGGTCGCCGATGCGTCGCCCCTGAGGGGTGACGCCCGAGGCGAAGCCGAAATTGAGTACGTTGTCGCTGCTGATGGAACAGCCCGACAGCATCAACGCGGCTACACCGAGAAATGCTGTCAGCCCCGCTCGCCGAAGGATCCGACTCTGCGCCACGTTCACGCCTTCCTGATCGCCCACCACTGAAGAATGAGGGCTTCCACATGGGATGCCCTAGTACTACGCAGCGTAGACCAAAGCCGGCGAAGAACCACCCTTGGGTCGTTACCTACGACCGAGCGTGTCTGCGGCATACTCGGATCCTGATCTACAGTCCCGCTGACGACACTCGCGGAGACCAGGACCCCTGCACTGTCCCCAACTGCGAGAAGAGGTAGCAGACGCCGTGTGTGGACTGCTCGGAGTACTCACGTCTCACGGAACGACCGCCGCCGGAGTCGAACTCGTCGCTGCGGCGACCCATTGCATGCGTCACCGCGGCCCGGACGAGCCCGGTGGCACCTGGCACGACGACGACGTCGTCTACGGCTTCAATCGGTTGTCCTTCATCGACATCGAACACTCCCATCAGCCGATGCGTTGGGGTCCACCGGAGTCACCGAACCGGTACGCGCTCGTCTTCAACGGCGAGATCTACAACTACCTGGAACTGCGCGCAGAACTGGCACGCGATCACGGTGCCGAGTTCACCACCGAGGGTGACAGCGAGTCCATCGTCGCTGCGTTCCACTACTGGGGCCCTGCTGCAGTACAACGACTGCGAGGCATGTTCGCGTTCGCCGTCTGGGATACCGAGACCCGCGAGATGTTCATCGCCCGCGATCCCTTCGGCATCAAGCCGCTGTTCCTGGCCACCGGTCCGGGTGGCACCGCGTTCGGTAGTGAGAAGAAGAGCGTGCTCGAGCTGATGGATTTGCTCGGCGTCGGCACCGATCTCGACCCGCGCGCTATCGAGCACTACACCGTGCTGCAGTACGTCCCCGAGCCCGAAACCCTGCACGCAGGCGTTCGCCGGCTCGAATCCGGTTGCTACGCCACTCTGTCTCCCGGTACGCCGCCGAAGGTCACCCGCTACTTCACACCGAAGTTTCCGGTGCAGCCCTTCGCACCCGGCAGCGAGAAGGCGCGGTACCAGGAAATCGCCGAGGCACTCGAAGACTCGGTTGCAAAACACATGCGCGCCGACGTCACTGTCGGCTCGTTCCTCTCCGGCGGCATCGATTCGACGGCCATCGCGGCCCTGGCGATTCGTCACAATCCCGACCTGATCACGTTCACCACCGGATTCGAGCGTGAGGGCTACTCCGAGGTCGACGTGGCAGCGGAGTCGGCGGCCGCAATCGGTGCCCGGCACATCGTGAAGGTCGTCGGGCCCGAAGAGTTCGCGACGTCCATCCCCGAGATCGTCTGGTATCTGGACGATCCCGTGGCCGACCCCGCGTTGGTGCCGCTGTACTTCGTCGCCAAGGAAGCACGCAAGCACGTGAAGGTGGTGCTTTCCGGTGAAGGTGCGGACGAGTTGTTCGGCGGCTACACCATCTACCGCGAACCGCTGTCGTTGAAGCCGTTCGAGTCGCTTCCCGCCTTCCTTCGACGTGCGGCCGGCTCGTTGAGCGAGCGAATCCCGGAGGGCACTCGCGGCAAGAGCCTGCTCAACCGTGGATCGATGACTCTCGAAGAGCGGTACTACGGCAACGCTCGCAGCTTCAACGACGCGCAGTTGCGCTCGGTGTTGCGCGAGTTCCGATCCGAGTGGACCCATCAGGACGTCACCGCGCCGATCTACGCGCAGTCGCAGGGATGGGATCCGGTGGCTCGCATGCAGCATCTGGATCTGTTCACCTGGTTGCGCGGCGACATTCTGGTCAAGGCCGACAAGATCACCATGGCGAACTCACTCGAGCTGCGAGTCCCGTTCCTGGACTCCGAGGTCTACAAGGTCGCCGAGAAACTCCCGCTCGAGCAGAAGATCACCAAGAGCACCACCAAGTACGCTCTGCGTCAGGCGCTCGAGGGAATCGTTCCCGGTCATGTACTGCACCGCGCCAAGCTGGGATTCCCTGTGCCACTGCGCCATTGGCTGCGCGGCCCGGAACTCTTCGACTGGGCGCACCAGCAGATCGCCGATTCGCAGACCGATCACCTGCTGAACAAGGCCGCCGTCGTCGCAATGCTCGACGACCATCGCGCCGGCAAGTCCGATCACAGCCGTCGACTGTGGACGCTGCTGATCTTCATGGTGTGGCACGGAATCTTCGTCGAGAAGCGCATCGTGCCGCAGATCGCCGAACCGGAGTACCCGGTCAACATCTGATCGGGTCACCTCGCCGCCCCTGATATCTCGGGGGCGGCGAGATCGGCCTCAGACGGGGAGCAGTGCCCCGATCTCCTCGCCCGCTTCGGCACCATAGGCCTCGGTCAGACGCTTGATCGCGTCGTCGCGGTTGAGATCCCACTCCTGAGTGCCGGTGGTCTCGAGTACCAGCACGGCCACGAGCGAACCGAGTTGCGCTGCACGTTCGATGCTGGCTCCGGCCATGTGCGCGGTGAGAAAACCTGCCCGGAAGCCGTCGCCGACACCGGTCGGGTCGACCTTGCTCGTCTCGGGTACGACACCGATGTGAGTGTGTTCGCCGCCCTTGGCAACGATGTCGACGCCGCGCTTACCCAGGGTGGTGACACGCAGATCCACCTTCGCGGCGATGTCTTCGTCGGACATGCCGGTCTTCTGCTTGAGGAGTGCCCATTCGTACTCGTTGGTGAACAGGTACGCGGCGCCGTCGATCAAGTCGGTTGCCTGCGCGGCGTCGAGCCGGGCGAGCTGCTGCGACGGGTCGGCCGCGAACGGGATGCCGGCAGCGCGGCACTGCGCCGTGTGCGCCGTCATGGCGTCGGGGTCGTTTGCACCGATCAGAACCAGGTCCATCTCGTGCTGCGCCGCGAGTGCCTCGATGGAAATGTCACGGGCCTCGCTCATCGCTCCGGGGTAGAACGACGCGATCTGCGCCATGTCCTCGTCCGTGGTGCAGACGAAGCGGGCAGTGTGTGCGGTAGCGGACACGCTCACACCACTGCAGTCGACTCCGTGCTCTTCGAGCCAGGTCCGATATTCGGCGAAGTCCGGTCCCACAGCTCCGACGAGCAGAGGCGCACCGCCGAGAACTCCGAGTGCGTACGCGATGTTTCCGCCGACGCCTCCCTTGCGGATGACCAGATCGTCCACCAGAAAGCTCAACGAGATGTTCGAGAGCTGATCGGCGACAATCTGCTCGGCGAACCGTCCGGAGAATCGCATCAGATGGTCGGTCGCTATCGAGCCGGATACCGCGAGAGTCACGAAGAAGGGCCTTTCGGTTCATAAATGCTGGGGAGCTGATGGGCAGACACCACTGTGACCGGTACACGCATGCGTGTACCGGTCACAGTCGAGTACGAGTCAGCTCAGTTGAACGAGTCGCCGCACGCGCACGATCCCGTGGCGTTCGGGTTGTCGATCGTGAAGCCCTGCTTCTCGATCGTGTCCACGAAGTCGATGGATGCACCCTCCACGTACGGGGCGCTCATCCGGTCCACTGCGAGGGTGACGCCGTTGAAGTCGACCGCGAGGTCGCCGTCGAGGCTTCGGTCGTCGAAGAAGAGCTGGTAGCGCAGTCCTGCGCAACCACCTGGCTGCACGGCGATGCGCAGCGCGAGGTCGTCGCGGCCTTCTTGGTCCAGCAACGCCTTGGCCTTGGTCGACGCGGTCTCCGTCATGGTGACCTTGTGCGCTGCGGTTTCGGTCGTTGTGGTCTCATTCGAAACGGTCATGGGCTCTCCCTATCAGTCGTACAAAACCCGTGAACTACTCAACCGTACTCCCGGTGGCTCTATTCCTCACGCTCGCCGCCTCGGTTGCACAGCGGTGTCGGCCACCTTGGCCGCGACGCGCGCGGCCAGCTGTTCGAGCTGGTTCGCCGCGTCGGACATCGCCAGCTCGACCGATCCAGCGAACTCACTGATCGAGTGCGCAGCCGAGATACCCGCCGATTCCAGTTCGTCTTCGGACAGCGTGACCTGTCCCGCGAGCACGATCGTGTCGATACCGGTCGCACCGCCCGCGGCAGCGATTCTGGTCACCAGCTTTCCTCGCAGCGATTGTGAGTCGAACTTCCCCTCACCGGTCAGCACCAGGTCGACGGTCTCGAGCAGTTCACGTTGCCCGGTTCTCTCCGCAACCACGACGGCACCGGGTTGCTGCCTGCCGCCGAGGGCGAACAGGGCCGCGCCCAGACCGCCCGCGGCTCCGGCACCGGGTCGGTCTGCCACGTCGTAGCCGGCGGCCGAGAGCACTGCGGCCCAATCGGTGTTCGACTCCTCGAGCCGAGCCACGGTGTCTGCGTCGGCACCCTTCTGTGGGCCGAACACTCGGGCTGCACCGGCGTCGCCCAGCAGCGGGTTCTCCACGTCCGACGCGGCGACGAGGTCGACGTCCGACAAGCGCGCGACTGCTGATCCGAGTCCACCCAGCGCACGAATCATCGCCCGCCCGCCGTCGCTGCAGCTACTTCCGCCGAGTCCGACGAATACCGTTCGAGCCCCGGCGTCGAGGGCGGCGTCGAGCAGCTGACCGACGCCGTAGCTGCTTGCCTTCAGTGCGGAGAGTGGAGTGGGCGGGCCGTCGAGCAGATGCAGTCCGCAGGCCTGAGCCGATTCGATGTACGCCGCCATACCGTCGAGCAGCCAGTGGGCTCGCACCGGGTTGCCGAGGGGCCCGTCCACGTCCGCGAACTGCACGATGCCGATGCGCGAGGCCAAGACCTCGACGAAGCCGGGGCCGCCGTCGGATTGGGGCGCGAGTTCGAGTTCGTCGGTCTCGCGAACCGAGGCCCATCCCCTGGCGATGGCGTCGGCCGCAGCGGCGGCAGTCAGGGTGTCTCCGAACGAATCCGGCGCAATCATCACTCGCATCGTCGGAAGTCTAGGGCTGCAGCGCCGGAACGGCATCCGCTGTTTCACCGCTGACCTGGCCGGTGTTCGATACCGACGAGCCATCCCATACTCTGAGTGCGTGAAGCTGCTACGCCGTGGAAACTCTGACAATTCGGACGGAAACGACTCGAACGAATCCGAGTCGACGACGGCCGGGAGCGACGCGACCTCTTCGGTGTCTCTCGGCAAGGGCCGGCCGACCCCCAAGCGTCGTGATGCCGAGGCTCGGCGTCGCGGACCGGTCGCCCCTGCTCCCCTGACGAGCAAAGAGGCACGCGAGCGTCGCAAGGCGAACAAGGGCACCAAGGAAGATCGCAAGGCCGCCTCCAACGAGCGACGCGCCGCCGCAGCCGAACGACGAGCACGCATGCTCGCGGGCGACGACAAGTACCTGCTCCCCCGCGACAAGGGTCCGGTGCGCGCATACGTGCGCGACATCGTCGACGCGCGGCGCAACCTCGTCGGTCTGTTCATGCCGCTCGCGTTGATCCTGATCTTCGCGTTGTTCCTGCAGCCTCAGGTGCAGCAATACGTCACCCTCGGCATGTTCGTGATGATGCTCTTCATGGTCGGCGAGGGCGTCTACCTCGGCAAGATGATCAACAACAAGATTCGGGTGCGGTTCCCCGAGACCACCGACGGCGGTTTCAAGATCGGGTGGTACGCCTTCGTCCGCGCATCCCAGATCCGCAAGATGCGCGCTCCCAAGCCGCGGGTCAGCGCCGGCGAGGCCGTCTGACGTCGGTGGGCGTACCGACTCGAACCCTCGTGCTCGGTGGAGCCAGATCCGGCAAGTCCGGGCACGCCGAATCGCTTGCCGTTCTCGAGCCGGTTCGCTACCTCGCCACCGGTAGGCGGGACGCAACCGACGAGGACTGGCAGCGCCGTATCGAGCGGCATCGCGCGTCGAGACCGAAGCATTGGTCCACCGTCGAAACCGTCACATCCCTGGCCGGTGTCGTCTCGCAGCCGTGGGACGGCACCACCGTCGTCGACGATCTCGGGACGTGGCTGACGGGAATGCTCGACGACGCGCAGGCCTGGGAGCGTCCCCGCGGCACGATCGCACCGGCTGTCGACAACCTGGTCGGGGCAGTCGCGAACTGCGCGTACCCCCTCGTGCTCGTCAGCCCCGAGGTCGGCCTGTCCGTCGTGCCCGAATCCCGTTCCGGTCGCCTCTTCCGAGACGAGCTGGGCTTGCTCAATTCTCGGCTCGCCGCAGTGTGTGACAAGGTTCTGCTGGTCGTCGCAGGACTCGCGCTGACCCTCAAGGAACCTCCGGCGGACTTCATCACCGCGAAAGGCACAGTGTGACAATTCTTTCGGAAGAGGATTCGGCGTCGTCGTCACCGTTTCGTCCGGTGACCGCTCCATCGGACTCGGCTCGATCGGCTGCCGTGGACCGGCAACGGGAATTGACCAAGCCTGCCGGAAGCCTCGGTCGCCTCGAGGCGCTCGGTGAGTGGATCGCCGCCTGCCAGGACGCCTGCCCGCCACGATCTCTCGAGCGAGTGCGTGTCGTCGTTTTCGCCGGAGATCACGGCGTCGCTGCGCACGGGGTCTCTGCTTATCCTCCTGAAGTGACGGCCCAGATGGTCGAGAACATCCGCGCCGGAGGTGCCGCGGTCAACGTGCTCGCCGATATCGCCGGTGCCACCGTTCGGGTTGTCGACATCGCGGTCGACGCCGATACAGATTCTTCGGTGTCCGCGTTCAAGATTCGACGGTCAAGCGGATCGATCGACCGCGAGGATGCGTTGAGCGAGGACGAGGTTCGGGCCGCGATTGCCGCCGGAGCCGCCATTGCCGACGAAGAAGTGGACGGCGGCGCAGATCTTCTCATCGCAGGCGATATGGGAATCGGAAACACCACTCCTGCAACGGCATTGATCGCCACCCTGACCGACACCGAACCGGTAGCCGCTGTCGGTCGCGGCACTGGAATCGACGATGCGGGGTGGATCAGTAAGACCGCAGCGATCCGGGACGCGATGCGTAGAGCACGACCGGTCGCGAAGAACCCCACCGACCTACTGCGGGTCGCGGGCGGTGCCGACATCGCGGCACTCGCCGGTTTCCTTGCGCAGGCCGCCCATCGACGGACGCCGGTGATACTCGACGGCCTCGTGGTGACGGCAGCAGCGCTCGTGGCCGAGGATGCCGCAGCCGGTGCCAGAGCGTGGTGGGTTGCCGGGCACCGCTCGTCCGAGCCGTCACACTCACTTGCGCTGCGGCACTTACGGATCGAACCGTTGGTCGAATTGTCCATGCGCCTCGGTGAAGGCTCGGGCGCGCTCGCAGCATTGCCGCTGGTTCGCGCAGGCATCGACACCCTGAACTCGATGGCGACCTTCGCCGATGCCGGGGTCAGCACCGGCGACACCGAAGCCCGCTGACCGTGCGGTGGCGAGCCGAAGGGCTGGTGCTCGCGTTCTCCTGGCTGACAGTGCTACCGGTACGCGGCCCCGCCGACGTCGATCGAGACTCGGCCGGGCGAGCCATCGCATGGGCTCCACTCGTCGGCCTCGCCCTCGGCGGTGTCGCCTCGGCAATCCTGTGGGTGACGACCGCGGCGGGGTTGTCACCTGTTCTCGGCGGGCTGATCTGCGTTGCGGCCGCCGCACTGCTCACCAGGGGCATGCACCTCGACGGATTGGCCGACACTGCCGACGGGCTCGGCTGTTACGGCCCTCCCGAGCGCGCTCGGGAGGTCATGAAGTCCGGTAGCGCAGGCCCGTTCGGTGTGGCAGCACTTGTTCTGATCCTGGGGATACAGGCCGCGAGCGTCGGCCAGCTCGCTCAATTGCACATGTGGTGGGCCATCGTGTTCGTCTCGGTGATCGGCCGTGTGTCGGCGGTGCTCGCCTGTCGTAGAGGCATCGACGCGGCAGCACCGAGCGGTTTCGGCGCACTCGTGGCAGGCACACAGTCGAGCGCAGCGGTGGCGTTGTGGGTAGGCGCGGCAACGGCGATGTCCGTCTACGCGCTGCCCGACCGACCGTGGCAGGGACCGTTGGTGGTCGTCACCGTGCTCGCCCTCGCGGTGGTTGTCGCTCGCCACTGTGTCCGACGCTTCGGCGGGCTCTCCGGCGACGTGCTCGGAGCCGGAATCGAGACCACCACCGCGCTGGCCGCGGTCGGCCTGCTTCTGGGGAGCTAGCGGAGCGTGGTCATCCAGCCGTGCGTATCGGCGAACGTTCCGCGCTGAATGCCGGTGAGCGTGTCACGCAGTGCGAGCGTGATCTCGCCCGGCTCGCCGCCTGCGATCTCGAACGTTCCCTCGGTGGACTTGACGCTGCCCACCGGCGTGATGACGGCTGCTGTACCGCAGGCGAACACCTCGGTGATCTCGCCGGAGTCGGCACCCTTGCGCCACTCCTCGGTGGAGATCCGCCGCTCTTCGACGGGGATGCCTGCGTCGGTCGCCAGGGCAAGCAGCGAGTCGCGGGTGATGCCGGGGAGAAGCGATCCGGACAGCGACGGCGTCACCAGGCGTGCATCGGAACCCGAGCCGAAGACGAAGAACAGGTTCATGCCGCCCATTTCCTCGACGAAGCGGCGCTCGGTGGCGTCGAGCCAGACCACCTGGTCACATCCCTCGTCGCTGGCCTGCGCCTGCGCGAGGAGTGATGCGGCGTAGTTCCCGGCGAACTTCGCCGCACCGGTCCCGCCCGGTGCCGCCCGGACGTACTCGGTGGAGAGCCAGACGCTCACCGGCTTGACTCCCCGGGGGAAGTACGCACCCGCGGGCGAGGCGATCAACATGTAGCGGTACGAGTCGGCGGGGCGCACACCCAGCCCGGCTTCGGTGGAGAACATGTACGGCCGGACGTACAGCGCGTCTTCGCCACCGGCCGCGGGAACCCAGTCGTGGTCGAGTTCGAGGAGCTTCTCGATCGATCCGATGAACAGCTCGTCGGGCAATTCCGGCATCGCCAGACGGCGAGCCGAGGAGCGGAAGCGCTCGGCATTGGAGTGCACCCGGAAGGTCGAGAGGTCGCCGTTCGGCTGACGATAGATCTTGAGTCCCTCGAAGATGGCCTGGCCGTAGTGCAGGACCATCGCGGCGGGGTCGAGCTCGATCGGACCGTACGGCGCGATCGTCGCATCGTGCCAACCGCCGTCACGGGTGTAGTCGATGTACACCATGTGGTCGGTGAAGTGTTTTCCGAAACCGGGTGCAGCGAGCACCGCGTCGCGCTCCGCGGCAGTCGCGGGCGAGGAATGCTGCACGTACGTGAACTCGGAAACACCTGTCATGCCGGAGATCCTATCGTCAACGCCACCGAGTTCTCGCGCGGTCACCTGGTCTTCGCTGCGACGAACGGTGGCGCGACCACTTCGCAGCGCAACGCTCGCCCACGAACGTCGACCTCGACCTCCGTGCCCACCTCCGGAGCGGCTTCTGCGTCGAGCAGGGCCAGGGCGATTCCGATCTTGAGCGACGGCGAGAACGTGCCGGACGTCGTCGTTCCGATCTGCTGTCCCGACGCCCTGACGGCGAGGCCGGGGCGCAGGACACCGCGGTCGAGGGCCTTCAGTCCGCGCAGCACTCGCGCCGGTCCGCACGCCTTCTCGGTGGACAGGGCTTCCTTGCCCCAGAACGCGTCCTTCTTCCACCCGATCGCCCAGCCGCAGCGCGCCTCGAGTGGCGAGATGTCCAGTGCCAGTTCATGTCCGTGCAACGGGTATCCCATCTCGGTACGCAACGTGTCGCGTGCACCGAGCCCGCACGCCTGCCCTCCGCGCGAGCGCACGGCAGCCATGAGTGCCCGGAAGAGCGGTTCCACATCTCCCGCGGGGGGAACGAGCTCGTAGCCGTGTTCGCCGGTGTATCCGGTCCGGCAGACGCGGACCGCCACCGAATTCCAGGTGGCGTCCTCGAATGCCATGTAGTCCATGTCGGTCGGCAGGCCGAGTTCCTGCAGAACCTCGGTCGACTTCGGTCCCTGCACGGCCAGCACTCCGAACTCGCGGTGCTGGTTCACCACCGAAACCCCTTCGGGTGCCTGCTCGGCCATCGCCGCGACGACGGCCGCCGTGTTGGCTGCGTTCGGCACCAGAAAGACGTTCTCGTCCGAGACGTAGTACGCGATCAGGTCGTCGACGACACCGCCGGATTCGGTGCAGCACAGGGTGTACTGCGCCTTGCCCGGTTCGATTCGGTTCAGATCGTTGGTGAGCACGGAATTGACGAAGGCAGCGGCTCCGGGTCCGGTCACCGACGCCTTACCGAGATGCCCGACATCGAAGAGGCCGACGGCCTCTCGCACTGCCGTGTGCTCGACGACCACTCCGGCGTACGACACCGGCATGGTCCAGCCGCCGAAAGGTGCGAATGTCGCGCCCAATTCGGTGTGCACGGCATGAAGTGGTCCCTCGATCAGCTCGGTGTCGGTCATGGCGGTCACGCTAGCTCACATCGCGGCCGTCGCGGGCCCGGCAGACCGACTGCGTCCCTCGACGAGTCGTCATTAGGATCGAGGTACGTACACGTCAACCCCTACAGGAGCAGCCACGTGCCTTCATCCTCGACGCCTTCCCGCACTCTCGGACCCGACCTGGTCCTCGCGGGCAAGCTCGGCAAGAAAGTCGACGTTCTCGTCGTCGCGCTGAGTACCAGTGACGACGGTCTCGAACTCGCCATCACCGACGACATTTCCGACGACGCCATCGCTGCAGCGCTACTCGACTCCTTCGAGTCCGTCGGTGCCACCGGCAAGGCCGACGAGCTGGTGCGCATTCCGGCACCGTCCGGCCTGTCCGTGGACAGCGTGCTGGCGGTCGGCCTCGGTAGCGCCGCCGACATCGACAGCGAGCGCATCCGCCACTCGGCCGGTACCGCAGCTCGCGCGCTCAAGGGCGTCGAATCTGCCGCGACCACGTTGTCGGCGCTCGATCTCGGCGCGGCCGCGGAAGGCTTCTTTCTGGGCGCGTACCAGTTCACCGAGTTCAAGTCGGCCTTGTCGGCACCGAAGTCCGACGCGCTTCCGCTCACCCGCGTCGAGTTGCTCGTTCCCGACATCCGCTCCAAGGAAGCCAAGAACGAGCTGGCACGATCGCTCGCCATTGCCGAATCCGTCGCTGTGGCACGCGATTTCGTCAACACCCCGCCGAGCCACCTCTACCCGGAGGAGTTCGCTGCGCAAGCCAAGGCCCTCGGTACGGCTGCGGGCCTGAAGGTCGAGATCATGGACGACAAGACACTGGAGAAGGACGGCTACGGCGGCATTCACGGCGTCGGCAAAGGTTCTTCACGCCTGCCCCGACTGGTTCGCCTGACGCACTCGGGCGGTAAGCGGGGTGCGAAGAAGGTCGCCCTGGTGGGCAAGGGAATCACGTTCGACACCGGCGGCATCTCCATCAAACCCGCTGCGGGCATGGAGAACATGACCTCGGACATGGGCGGTGCGGCTGCGGTCATCGCGACGGTGATCCTGGCCGCGAAGGTCGGTCTGCCACTCGATGTCATCGCGACGGTGCCGATGGCCGAAAACATGCCGTCGGGTACAGCGCAGCGTCCGGGCGATGTATTGACCCAGTACGGCGGCATCACCGTCGAGGTCATCAACACCGACGCCGAAGGCCGCTTGGTGTTGGCCGACGCGATCGTGCGTGCCTGCGAGGACGATCCGGATTACCTCATCGACACCGCGACATTGACCGGGGCTCAGGTGGTCGCGCTCGGCAATCGAACGCCAGGAGTCATGGGCACCGAGAACTTCCGCGACCGCGTCGCCGAGATCTCTCAGGCCATCGGCGAAAACGCATGGGCGATGCCGTTGCCGAAGGAGATCCGACGCGAACTCGATTCCAAGGTGGCCGATCTGGCCAACGTCACCAACGGCCGGGCCGGTGGAATGCTCGCTGCCGCTCTGTTCTTGAAGGAATTCGTCGCCGACGGCGTCGAATGGGCTCACATCGACGTCGCGGGCCCTGCGTACAACACCGGTGGACCCTTCGGTTACACCGGCAAGGGCGGCACCGGCGTTCCCGTACGGACGATGTTCGCGGTCCTGGAGGACATCGCCGAGAACGGCTGATCGCGACAGTCCGTGCGTGCGGATCGGCGTCCGCACGCACGGGCGAGGTCAGAGATCGCGCTGCTGCTGTTCACGCTTCCTGATGACCTTCTGGCGGGCATCGTGATCGCGCATGCGCTGGGGGTAGCCGGTCTTGCGTACGTCGTACACCGGGATCTTCAGGTCGGATCCGATCTTTCGTACATATTTTTCATCGAGTGGTCGACGGGTCCATTCGCCGTCGTTCGCGATCAGCACGACGGTCAGCGGGGTGACCGTCGTCTTCGGCTCGACGTAGGCCTCGACACCGATTCGCGCGTCGGTCCAATCGGCCAGGTACTGGGCAACCGACCCCTCCGGGGCCCGTTTCGCGCCCCCGCCGCTTCGCTTGAGTCGATCGAACAATCCCACGAGAGCATCCTTTTCGTACGGCCGATGGATCATCGGTTCTGGTGCCGGAATGTTGTTACCCGCCAGTTTGCCAGGCGTGTTGCACGCCCTAGGGGAACGGCGAGGCGATATCAATGGAAGGATGACATTAGAGGGTTCAGCTCTCTTGATAGTGAACCAAGGCTCGTGAAGTGAGTGAGTGAATTGCCGAGAGGGAGTGTCTACGTGGGCGCTGAGTCGAGCCGCACACGCTCGATCGGTGCCGTGTGCACCGACGCCTCCGTCGAACCGAATCACGCAACTCTCGTCCATGAACCCTGTTCCGCCAGCACAATGGTCTGCGACCACAAGTCGTCGAACCACATCACCCGCATACAACTGTCGAGGAGTCAACAGACATGGCCTTCTCCGTCCAGATGCCAGCTCTTGGTGAGAGCGTCACCGAGGGAACTGTCACGAGGTGGCTCAAACAAGAAGGCGACACCGTCGAAGTCGACGAGCCATTGCTCGAAGTCTCCACGGACAAGGTCGATACCGAGATCCCGTCGCCTGCAGCCGGTGTTCTGACCAAGATCGTCGCTCAGGAAGACGACACCGTCGAGATCGGTGGCGAGCTCGCCCAGATCGGTGACGCAGGCGAGGCACCCTCGTCCGATGCACCGGCCGAGGACGCCGCGCCCGCCGAGGAGTCGGCACCCGAGGAAGCTGCCGAGGAGCCCACTCCCGCAGCCGAGCCCGAGCCACAGGCCGAGGAGGAGGCACCCGCAGCGAGTGCATCGTCCGACTCGTCGGGATCCGGCACGCCGGTGACGATGCCCGAGTTGGGTGAGTCCGTCACCGAAGGCACCGTGACTCGATGGCTCAAGGCCGTCGGTGACGAGGTTGCTGTCGACGAGCCGCTGCTCGAGGTGTCCACCGACAAGGTCGACACCGAGATCCCGTCTCCGGTCGCCGGAACTCTGCTCGAGATCTCCGCCGAGGAAGACGACACGGTCGCCGTCGGTGGCCAGCTGGCCGTCATCGGATCGGGATCGCCGGCCGAGAAGGCCCCCGAGACCGAGGCCCCGAAGTCCGAGGAGCCGAAGGCCGAGGAGCCGAAGGCCGAGGAGCCGAAGAAGGAGGCTCCCAAGCAGGAAGCCCCCAAGCAGGAAGCCCCGAAGGCCGAGCCCAAGCCCGAGCCCAAGCAGGAGGCTCCCAAGGCCGCTCCCGCCAAGGAGTCGGCACCGTCGGGTGATTCCAGCCCGTACGTCACTCCCCTGGTACGCAAGCTGGCGTCGGACAACGATGTCGATCTGTCGACCGTGAAGGGCACCGGTGTCGGTGGACGCATCCGCAAGCAGGATGTGCTCGCCGCAGCCGAGGCCAAGAAGGCTCCGGCCGCTCCGGCTGCCGCTGCTGCGCCTGCCGCCGCAGCGAAGCCCGCTGCCCCGGCCACCGCTGGTGTTCGCCCGGAGCTCGCGCATCTTCGCGGAACCACGCAGAAGATCAACCGAATTCGTCAGATCACCGCGAAGAAGACGCGTGAGTCGCTGCAGACTTCTGCACAGCTGACGCAGACCTTCGAGGTCGACGTGACGAAGATCGCCGGTCTGCGCACCAAGGCGAAGGCGAAGTTCGCCGAGAACGAGGGCGTCAACCTGACGTACCTGCCGTTCTTCGCGAAGGCCGTCGTGGAGGCTCTCAAGGCGCACCCCAACGTCAACGCGAGCATCAACGAGGACGCCAAGGAGATCACGTACCACGCCGATGTCCACCTCGGTATCGCCGTCGACACCGAGCAGGGTCTGCTCTCCCCCGTCATCCACAATGCGGGCGACCTGTCGCTCGCCGGACTGGCTCGGGCGATCAACGACATCGCCACCCGTGCACGCTCGGGTGGACTCAAGCCCGACGAGCTGTCCGGTGGCACGTTCACCATCACCAACATCGGCAGCCAGGGTGCGCTGTTCGACACCCCGATCCTGGTTCCGCCGCAGGCGGCCATGCTGGGCACGGGTGCGATCGTCAAGCGTCCGGTCGTCGTCAAGGACGACTCGGGCAACGAGTCGATCGGTGTTCGCTCGATGTGCTACCTGCCGCTCACCTACGACCACCGTCTGGTGGACGGGGCCGATGCGGGACGCTTCCTCACGACGATCAAGCAGCGTCTCGAAGTGGCGTCGTTCGAGGCCGATCTCGGCCTGTAGGCAACCGGCGAATCGCGTCTCTCACGTATTCTGGTGAGAGCGCGAAACATTCGCATCGGAGTCTCGACAAGAGGGGCACGAACCGTGCATCCGGGGCATCATTCGTTCGCGAATGATGCCCCGTTTGCGTCAAGGAGGCTTTCGTTCACATGCGCGTAGTCATTGCAGGTTCATCAGGTTTGATCGGCACAGCTCTGGTCGCAGCATTGAGAGGCCGGAGCCACGACGTCACCCGGCTCGTTCGGCGCACGCCGGCGGGACCGGACGAGTCCCAGTGGGATCCGTCGCACGGGAGCATCGACGCGGCAACGCTCGACGGTGCCGACGCAATCGTCAACCTCTGCGGCGTCGGTATCGGCGACAAGAGATGGTCCGGGGCCTACAAGCAGTTGGTACGAGACAGTCGCATTGCCCCGACCGAGGTACTCGCTGCAGCTGCAGCCGACGCCGGGGTCCCCACCTTGATCAATGCCAGTGGCGTCAATTTCTACGGCGACACCGGAGATCGGGTGGTGGACGAGAGTGCCCCGGTCGGTGACGGCTTTCTGGCCGAAGTCTGTCGCGACTGGGAGAACGCAACGTCGAAGGCGTCGGAAGCCGGTGTCCGAACGATCCTTCTGCGCAGCGGTGTGGTGCTGTCGCAGCGCGGCGGCATGCTGGGCAAACTTCGGCCGCTGTACCTGTTCGCGCTCGGCGGGCGGTTGGGCAGTGGCCGTCAATACTTCCCGTGGATTTCGTTGGAGGACGAGATCGGGGCCATCGTGCACGGCATCGAGAACGACGCACTGCGGGGACCGGTCAACATGGTGGGCCCCACTCCGGTGACCAACGCCCAGTTCAACAGTGCGATGTCGCGAGCGGTGCATCGACCGGCCCCATGGGCGGTGCCCGGCTTCGCGTTGAAGGCCGTGATCGGTGAGTTCGCCGAGGAGGCGATTCTGACCGGGCCACGGGCAATTCCGAAGGCTCTCGAGGACGCGGGCTACACCTTCGAGCACAACACCATCGGGGAAGCACTGCGGGTGGCCGTCGGCTCGTGACGCGGCGTACCGTTCCGATTCATGAGTGATGCGAACTCTTCGTCGGCCGCAGTGTCGGCACGCGCGAGCTCCGAGCCGGTCGTGGTGCGTGAGTTGGGCACCGTCGAATACACCGAGGCCTGGGCACTGCAGCGCGAGCTCGCCGGTGCCCGGGCGGACGGCGTCGGCTCCGACACGCTGCTGTTGCTCGAGCATCCGTCCGTCTACACGGCGGGGCGGCGTACATCCGAGGAAGACATGCCGCGGGACGGTACTCCCGTTGTCGAGGTCGATCGTGGCGGCAAGATCACCTGGCACGGCCCCGGTCAATTGGTGGGGTATCCCATCGTCAAGCTCGCACAGCCCATCGACGTCGTCCGGTACGTGCGCCGTATCGAAGAAGCTCTGATCTCCGTGGTGTCCGCCTACGGCATCACCTGCGGGCGCGTCGACGGTAGATCCGGGGTGTGGCTCGCGGCGCAGATGCGGGACGGCGCGTGGCTGCCCGAGCGCAAGATCGCGGCGATCGGGGTCCGTGTTCAGCGTGGAGTGACGCTGCACGGCTTCTCACTGAACTGCAATGCGGCCATGACCGGATTCGATGCGATCGTGCCGTGTGGAATCGCCGATGCCGGGGTGACATCGCTGTCGCTCGAGCTGGGCCGAGACGTCACGATCGATGACGTCACCGCTGCTGTCACCGAGGCGATTCTGGCCGCCCTGGACGGATCGATGCCCGTGCAGGATCACGAGATCGAGCATCCGCCGGTCACGGAGGCGTCGACCAACCCGCAGTTCACGACGGTTCGCTTCGGCGCGTAGCATCGATCCTGTGACTGTGGCCCCAGAAGGACGCAAGCTGCTCCGCCTCGAGATCCGAAACGCGGAGACCCCCATCGAACGCAAACCGAGCTGGATCAAGACCAAAGCGAAGATGGGCCCGGAATACACCGAGCTCAAGGGTCTTGTGAAGCGCGAAGGTCTGCACACGGTGTGCGAGGAAGCCGGCTGCCCCAATATCTACGAATGCTGGGAAGATCGCGAAGCGACCTTCCTCATCGGCGGTGAGCAATGCACCCGCCGTTGCGATTTCTGTCAGATCGACACCGGCAAGCCGGAGGATCTCGATCGAGACGAGCCGCGCCGGGTGGCCGAGAGCGTGCAGGCCATGGGTCTGCGCTACTCCACGATCACCGGCGTCGCTCGTGACGATCTCGAGGACGGCGGCGCGTGGCTGTATGCCGAGACGGTTCGTTACATCAAGAAGCTCAATCCGAACACCGGCGTCGAACTGCTCATCCCCGATTTCAACGCCAAGCCCGATCAGCTGGCCGAGGTTTTCTCGTCACGCCCCGAGGTGCTGGCGCACAACGTCGAGACGGTGCCGCGCATCTTCAAGCGCATTCGTCCCGCCTTCCGGTACCAGCGGTCGATGGACGTCATCACCGCAGCCCGCGACGACGGTCTGGTCACCAAGTCCAATCTGATCCTCGGCATGGGCGAGACCCCGGAAGAGGTGCAGGAGGCCATTCGCGACCTGCACGAGGCCGGTTGCGACATCCTGACCATCACCCAGTACCTGCGCCCGTCGCCGCGCCACCATCCGGTCGAGCGTTGGGTCAAGCCGGAGGAGTTCGTCGAGCACTCCGATTACGCAACCGAAATCGGGTTCGCGGGTGTGCTGGCCGGGCCGTTGGTCCGCTCCTCTTACCGCGCCGGACGCCTCTACGCACAGGCCATGGCTCATCACGGCCGTGAATTGCCCGAGAGCATGAGTCACCTGACCGATGGTGGCGAAGCCTCTCAGGAGGCGAGTTCGCTGATGGCGCGTCTGGCGGCTCGCTGATCCTTTTGCCAACCCGCCGCGGTGCACGTGAGCGCCGGCACAGGACGTATCCTGTGAGGTATGGCGAACGGCAGTAAGGCTGGCAAAGCAGCAAAGCCCAGCAAGGAAGTAAAAGCGGCTGCCAAGGCAGCGCGCAAGCAGGCATCGAGGGAACGGCGCAAGCAGCTCTGGCAGGCGTTTCAGATGCAGCGCAAGGACGACAAGGTTCTCCTTCCGCTGATGATCGGGTCGGTGGTCGGCCTGGGGCTCCTCGGGTTCCTCATCGGCCTGGCCTTCGATTTCCAGTGGTTCCTGCTCCCCATCGGACTGCTCCTGGGCGTCCTGGTTGCGTTCATCATCTTCGGTCGCCGTGTGCAGAAGTCGGTGTACAAGAAGGCCGACGGTCAGGCCGGCGCGGCCGCGTGGGCCCTGGACAATCTGCAGGGGTCGTGGCGGGTGACCAATGCGATCGCCGGAACCACCCATCTCGACGCCGTGCATCGTGTCATCGGCAAGCCCGGTGTCATTCTGGTGGCCGAGGGTGCACCACATCGCGTGAAGTCACTGTTGGCTCAGGAGAAGAAGAAGACCGCCCGTTTGGTGGGCGACACTCCGATCTACGACATCATCGTCGGAAACGAAGAGAACCAGATTCCGCTCTCGGGTCTGCAGAAGTACCTGTCGAAGTTGCCGAAGAACATCGACGGCAAGCGCATGGACACCATCGAGTCGCGGCTCTCTGCTCTGGGCACCAAGGGGGGCCCGGCGATGCCGAAGGGCCCCATTCCCGGCGGGGCCAAGATGAAGGGCGTTCAGCGGACCATGAAGCGCCGCTAGCCACTCACGACCACTCGGACAGCCCTGGTGCGCCGACCCCTCAGCGGGTCCGCAGCAGGGCTGTTCCCGTTGCGCGGTCGTGCATTCCTCGGCCGTCCATGTCGGTGACGACAGCCGGGACGACGAACAGCAGAATCAACAGACGAACCAGCGCGCGGACGAAGCCGACCCGCGCCTGGGCATCGATGCGTGCCACCTGAATACCTACGACGAACTGCCCCGGGGTGAACGAGAACAGCGAGACGCTCACCAGTCCGACGCCGAACCACACGGCCAGCACGATCGTCGAGATCAGTCCGCTCGTGGTGTACCCACCGAGAATGAGCGACGCCACGCCGGTGGCCATCGTCCAGTCGAGCAGTAACGCGAGGACTCTGCGTCCGGTACCTGCCAGCGCGCCGACGCCCTGCTGCGGTAGGCCCAACTCCTCCCCGCGGAAGTTCTGAGGTTCACGTGGGTTCGCGGAGCCCGGTCCGGACAACCAGGACCCTGTCATTCGTGCCATGATTTCCAGGATAGGCGCGGTCGAGCACACGGGAAAACACCTGGACGTACTGTTGTTCGTGCCAGTCGTGAGCCAGGACGCGTAACACGGGCGAAACACGGGCTTGACGGGCGGGCAACACCAAGTCCATACCGTCAGGTTGACGGACTCAACAAAGGAGCAAAAGCGTGGCGTTTTCCACGGCCCAAGAGGTCATCAAGTTCATCGCAGATGAAGGAATCGAATACGTCGACATCCGGTTCACGGATCTGCCGGGTGCACAGCAGCACTTCTCGATCGCCGCCAAGGCGTTCACGGCAGACACGCTGGAGGACGGCCTCGCGTTCGACGGCTCGTCCGTTCGCGGCTTCCAGTCGATCCACGAGTCCGACATGATTCTGCTTCCGGACTACGCCACCGCTCAGATCGACCCGTTCCGCAACGCGAAGACGCTGAACATCGACTTCTTCGTCCACGACCCGTTCACGCGTGAGGCCTACAGCCGCGATCCGCGCAACGTCGCACGCAAGGCCGAGGAGTACTTGGCCAGCACCGGCATCGCCGACACCGCGTACTTCGGTGCCGAGGCCGAGTTCTACATCTTCGACTCCGTGCGCTTCGATTCGCAGGCGAACTCCGCGTTCTACGAACTCGATTCGTCCTCGGGTTGGTGGAACACCGGAGCCGAGACCGAGGCCGACGGCAGCCCGAACCTCGGCTACAAGGTCCGCTACAAGGGTGGCTACTTCCCCGTCGCTCCGTACGACCACTACGTCGACCTTCGCGACGAGATCTCGACCAACCTGCAGAATGCGGGCTTCGAGCTCGAGCGTGCGCACCACGAGGTCGGCACCGGCGGTCAGCAGGAGATCAACTACAAGTTCAACACGCTGCTCCGTGCGGCCGACGATCTGCAGCTGTTCAAGTACATCGTCAAGAACACCGCATGGAAGAACGGCAAGTCGGCGACGTTCATGCCGAAGCCGCTGTTCGGCGACAACGGCTCGGGCATGCACGTGCACCAGTCGCTGTGGAAGGACGGCAAGCCTCTCTTCCACGACGAGGCCGGATACGCCGGACTGTCGGATCTCGCTCGCCACTACATCGGCGGCATCCTGCACCACGCACCGTCGCTGTTGGCGTTCACCAACCCGACGATCAACTCGTACCACCGTCTGGTGCCGGGCTACGAGGCCCCCATCAACTTGGTCTACAGCCAGCGCAACCGCTCCGCTGCGGTTCGTATCCCGATCACCGGCAACAACCCGAAGGCCAAGCGCCTCGAGTTCCGTGCGCCGGACTCCTCGGGTAACCCGTACCTGAACTTCGCCGCTCAGATGATGGCGGGTCTGGACGGAATCAAGAACAAGATCGAGCCGATGGCACCGGTCGACAAGGATCTCTACGAGTTGCCGCCCGAGGAAGCCAAGAACATCCCTCAGGCACCTACCTCGCTGAATGCCGTGATCGACAGGCTCGAGGCCGATCACGACTACCTCACCGAGGGTGGCGTGTTCACCACCGACCTGATCGAGACCTGGATCTCGCTCAAGCGCGAGCAGGAAATCGCTCCGGTGAACCTGCGTCCGCACCCGTACGAGTTCTCGCTGTACTACGACGTGTGATCCACCTGTAGGCCCTGACCTGCGGACGGCGTGAGCCCACAGCTCCACCGTCCGCAGTCAGTCCGCAGCAGCTTTCAACGAGTCCATTCGAGCCGCAATCACAGCACCAACAGCGGCACGGGTGGACTCGTCTGCGTCCGGCCACAGGTGCCCGTAGATGTCGAGCGTGGTCTTCGCGCTCGCGTGCCTCACCCGCGCCTGGACGGTCTTGATATCAGCGCCGGAATGGATCAGCAGAGACGCGAGGTAATGCCGCAAATCGTGGAACGTGAACTCCTCGGGCAACCCCTCGATGTCCGGCCGGACACGCCGAATCTCCCGATCGATCACCCAAGGCCCCGCCGCTCCCCCGCGGCCGTTCGTGACCATGTTCTCGTGTGGCCACAGCTTCACGAACGACGAAAGCAGCAGCGTCATCTCGTGCGGGATCGGGATCGGTGCCTCACTCCCCTCCGTCTTCAGCGGCTTGGCCGGCCACTGCAACTTCGGGTGGACCACCCCCCTGATGAAGTCGACGTCGTCGACCCGTAGCGCCGACGCTTCAGCAACGCGGAGACCCGCGAACGCGCCGAGGAGGATCGCGGGCTTCAGGTGGTCCGCCATCGCCTCGTACAGCGCCCACAGCTGCGCGGTCGTGATGAGGTAGATCTTCGCCTTACCCATCGGCGGCGATGTCCGCCTCGAGCAAGGGTTGCGGCCGAGCAGGTTGTCATGGACCGCATCACTAAGGATCTGCGAGAGCCGCTGATGGAGGGCATGCACGTACGAGTCGGCCATCCCCGCCTTGGCCAGCTTCGCGGTCCACGCCTTCACCATCGACGGTCGAATCCCCGCGAGCGGCAGCGTCCCGAACTCGGCCGTGATCTGTGCGATGTGAGTCCGCGCCTGCCGCACCGTGCTGTCCCGATTCACGCCGTAGCCGACGATCCACTGATCGCACCACTGCTGCACTGTCAGCTTCGCGTCGCGGGGTGCAACGTGAGTGCCCTGAACCAGGGTGGACACGGTGCCGTCGAGCCAGCCCTGCGCGTCTGCCTTGCGATCAAACGACCGCGCGTGCTCCTTGCCTAAGTCGTCCACATATCTTGCGCGCCAACGCTTTCCGACCCCAAACTGGGCGGACTTGTCCTTGTTCGCTTTCAGCCAACGATCCTCGACGCCCGATCGCCGATTACGATTCGCCATCGCCCGCCTCCTCTAGATCCTCCAAAACCTCCGAGAGCAGAGCCTGGCGGAATGCAGCATCGATGTGCCCCTCCGTCGGTGCAACCAGCCGTTCATTCTCGGTCGATCGCTGCTTCTGCAAGACGGCGATGATGTACTCGAGAACCTCTTCGTGAGTGTTGGGCGGATTGACCTGCGAGTTGAGATCTGGCCGATGAACCATGTAGACGTACTCGGCGTCATTAATGAACCGTCGCAACGCTTTTCGCGCCTCCAGGTAGGAGTGAGACGCCGCCTCGACCGCCCCGTGGTAGGCCAGGCTATTCCGTCCGTAGTCCAGCACGGCCAGATCGATGTCCAAGTAATCGCAGAGTGTCATTGCCTCCGACAGTTTGGGCTCACGCTGCCCGGTCTCCATTCGAGTGATCGCCGAAGGATCGATCGGAAACCCAAGCTCTGCAAGCTTTTCCGCTAGCGCACGCTGGCTCAGCCCCCGCGCGACTCGACGATCTTTCAGCAGTTCCCCGAATTCCTGATTCATATTTGCAGCATAGTGCTTGACAAGCATCATCCTCAACAGCCAATATTGACAGTGCAGTAATGCAGCACACATCAAATTTGAATCACACCGGGAGGCCGGACATGGAACGAGATGACTTTCTGCAAGCGCCGCAGTGTGAAGAGCTGACGGGCACACCCGCCGGTACTTGGCGCTACTGGGCGTCGGTCGGCAAAGGCCCTGCGTCTTTCAAGCTCGGCCGCCGCAGGGTTTGGCGTCGCAGCACGATTTTGGCGTGGATTCAGGAGCAGGAAGCGGCTACCGGGCCCGAGGCGGCCTGATGCCCCTGACCCGCGATCCGTACGAACTATCAGAAGAAAACGCCCCCGACGCGGCGGCAACCGCGATCGAGGGCGAGGCAATCAACTCCGACATCCCAGAAGGAACTGATCGAACATGACCACTATAGACCGTAGGAACGCTGACGTGGCATCGCGAGCTAAAGCACGTCGCTTCACGTACGACGATCTGCGCGACCTGCTCTTCACGTTGCTCGGGTTCGTGCCGAACGGGTCGGCCCTCAAGCAGCTCTACAAGGTGGCCAACGATGCGCACATCGATTTGTCTACCCAGACCGATGCCATCCACACTGCCGCTTGTGAGCTGCTGGGCGAGGTCAAGCCGCCCACGTCTGCGCAACGGAACATCGCGGCCTTCAAGAAGGACATGACTCCGCAGCTCTTCATCGCGGCCAATGCGCCCGTCGACTGTCTCGAGGGCCCTGATCGTCCGTACTGGGCATCCAAAGATGGCGACCAACGTGTATTCGACTCAGGCGACAGGGTGGCTGACAGGACATCGATGTCGTGGCGATCCGAGGCGGTTTCAGTTCCGTTGTTCGCGACTTACTTCGGTCGATGGCACGACAACGGGACATTTGAGACGGCTCGAATCATGGCAGACGTACGACAGGGGGTAGCGGACGCATCGCCTCGCATCGGGTTCGAGCGTCACGGCTTCAAGCAGGTGGACGGTAAGGCCGTCCGCGTGTCCGGCGAGGCTCACTACAGCCTGAGCATCGATGAGGCGGCCAACCTGGCTCGCGCCCTACTGCTGTTGGTAGATCTCGCCACCGGCGCATCTGACGAGTCGGCGGTGGCCTGATGTTCGCCCAACTCGACGAGATGACAGACGAGCCGGTGACGGCTGAGGTCGTATCCGGCAACCGGATCCACATCGCGTACGGCCGCAGTGTGTCGATGAGCCTCGACATCGGCGAAGCCGTCGACCTGGTCGACGCCACAGTCACGGTGCTGGCACTTCTCAGTGATGCCCCTGAAAAGGGTGTGTCGCAGACGCACACCCCCGCAGGCGGCACCGAACTTTTCGGTGACGCCACCGAGAACGACCTGGCCGACTTGGGCTCATCGGAGTTGCCGGACCCGCCGCACGGGTTCGATGCCGTTCTTCCATCCGAGTGGATGCTCCACGACGGGCTGTTGACGCGGCAGTGGAACCTCGAGCTCGACGGTGGCCACGTCTTGTGCGTCGAAGACCTTGTGAACTCAGAGGGTGAAGTCACCCGCGCTGGGCTGTCGATCAACCTCGTCGGGCTCGACGACACCGAAGATCCGACCGCGCTGCTGGACTACATGCGCACTGTCGAGGCCGCGATCGACACGTTCCAGAGATTGCGGGGCCTCTGACCTATGACCGAAGCGGACATGCCCAGGGTGTCGAAGCTGGACTGGCTGAAGTCCCTCCGTGGTGTGGAGGAGCTGACTCATGCCGAGTTCCGGGTTCTCGTCATCCTGAGCACGTTTGCCGACGCCGATCTCCGCAACGCATATCCGAGCAACGAGCGTCTCCAGCGGGACGCCGCGGTGAGCCGTACCGCCCTCAAGAGCGCGTTGAAAACGCTCCGTGCGAAGGGGTACATCTCGCTCGAATCTCTCGGCGGAAACCAGTACGGGAAGGGACGTGCAAACGTCCATCGGGTTATCCCCAAGCCCCCCACTGAGTGGCCCCCTTCATCCGACAAAGGGGGTCACTCAGTGGACCCCTTGGAGGCCCATGAAGGGGGTCACTCAGTGACCGGAAGGGGGTCACTGAGTGTGCAACAAGGGGGTCACTCAGTGGACCCCCATCAGGTCATAGATCAGGTCATAGATCAGGTCAGTTCTTCTTCTCACCTAAGTAACGCACGCGCGAGCGAATCTGTGGACGAGCCTAAATCGGATGAGAACCCCCTCGCATGGTTGGACTGGAAGATCCAGCAGGGCTTCATGACCGGCGAGCGTGCCGCCGCCGAACAGATGCTCGCGGGCGGCTGGTCCGTCAGTAAGACGTACTACCAACTCGTGGCCGACCGTCGAGACCGACGACGGCGCAACCCCAAGAGCGCCTAGGAGACGTGATGAAAGACCGCACCGGCGAGGACGTCGATGATCGGCACTTGGCAGTGGTCCAGACGCACCACTGCCGCGACGGCTGGATCGGCTACGACGACGAGGCACGACCGATCCCGTGCCTCCGATGCCGCCCGCACCTCGCGCAGACCGCGACCATCAACGACTCAGGGAAGAACCTGTGACCCGCCGCAGTCGGAATATCACCGGCGCTGCCGATCCACGTTCGCCACTCGAGCTGATCCTGACCGACATGCTTCGGGACACCGTGCAATTGCCCGACGCGGCCTGTGTCGGTCGTGGCGAGCTGTTCGACCCGATGAGTGAGGGTGAGTCCCGCGAGGACGTCGACGAGCGCCACAGGACGGCCGTGCGGCTGTGCTGGGAGTGTCCAGCAATCGGGCCGTGTCGGGATTGGTCGATCGGCGAGCCCGCATCGGACGGTGTGCTCGCCGGACGACTTCCCGAATTCCGCCGGCCACCGGGCCGACCTCGCAGCAATGACGTCGCGTGACAGCCCGACAGAACGCGGTCCAGTGCGAAGCGGCGGGCTGCGAGACGCGGACACGCTCGCGCTCCAAGCGGTGCGGCGACCATCGCGAGCAGATCCCCGTCGCGCTCGGATCACCCGGCATCGTCGCCATCGGCGGCCGACCCCACACATTCACCGAAGCGGCCAGGCTCGCTGACCGCATCATCGATACGATCGAACAGTCAAGGGAGACAACGTAAATGGAAGAGAAGAACCGCCAACGTATGGCCGCCTATTACGCCGACCGCCGTCGCGCGGCTACGGCCTGGCAGGTGTTCCTGACCTCCGAACACATGCCGGACCGGAGCGTCGAGGTGCTCACAGAGCTGGTCGACTCGGCCACCGAAGAGGGCCGCCTCGATCGACTGCTCTACGCAATCCTCCACGTCGCCCGCGACATCGTCCCGCAGCTCCACACCTCGGCACGCTCGGAGCTGTTCGCGGTCACAGCAAATCGGTATGCGAACCTCGAAGCCGACGTGAACGCCCCCGACTCCGAACCGGGGAAGCCGGACGCGAGTCTCGTGCAGTGGCTGGAGGACTGGCGACGTCGAGACGAGCGCGGTGAGTGAGATCCGCCGCGTCGTCGGCGTCGTGCTCACGACGGAGGATGCGCGCACACTCGCGGAGGCGATGAGCCTGTTCGTCAACCTGCTCCGACGCAACGGTTCTCGGCCGACACCGAAGCTCGAACTACTGCGCTCACAGCTCGAATCTGCCGCAGACGTCAGAGAATCTGACGCAGACGTAAGACTTTCGAGGGAAATCGGTACGCGGGGTGCATCATCGGGGCGTGACCTCGATACCGCTACCGCCGCAGCCATTCTCGGCAGCACCCCGGCTGCCGTCCGCGACCTCGCACGCCGTGGCAGCATCCGTGGCCGCCGTATTGGTGGCCGCTGGTTTCTCAGCGCAGCGGCCGTGCACGAGCGGGCGGCGCGTCAACCACGTGGGTGATCACCGTGGTTGAGACCAAGACTATCCCCGGCGTCGAGCTGGTCAAGGTCGGCCGTTGGGAAATCTCCACCGGCACATGGAACGTCACCCCGCGACTGCTCCGTGCCGCTCGTGACGCCCACGCGTCGGCCGCAGTACCGCGCCCGATCGTCAAGCTCGGTCACGTCGACGATCGGTTCGACGGTGAGCCTGCTCTCGGACAGGTCGCGAATATTCGTCTTGCTGATGGCGGTCGAACGTTGGTGGGCGATCTCGTCGGCGTCCCGGCCTGGCTCAGTGACGTTGCGGCCAGCGCCTATCCACGGCGCAGCGTCGAGGCCGTTCACGACGTCGAGATGCCCGACGGCACGAAATACCCACTGGTGCTGACCGCCGTCGCGCTGCTCGGTGTCACCCGACCCGGCATCAGCACGCTGGCCGACATCGGGGAGTTGTTCGGCGTCGCAGCGTCGGCCGGAACACCGGTCACGCTCACTCGAGCATCGTCACCCGCACCGCGTCGAGCGGACGCTCTCACCGCCCGCCAGCGCGCTCAACTCAAGGTTGCGGCCACTCGCCGCCGCCACCGCACTGCCATCGCAGCACTCACGCTGCACGACACTCGAAAGGACCGATGACCCATGGTCAATGTCTCTGTGTACCAGCCCGGTGCGGACGTCACTGTGTTCGCCACCGCAGCCTTCCTGGCGAAGCGACTCGTCGCCGTCAGCGGCAACCGTAGGGGCGGCAACATCGCCGTAGCTCCCGCGCCGGCCGCAGCCCGCGCATTCGGCGTGGCCAAGGAGGACGCCGGATTCGGTGAACTCGTCGCCGTCAGCCGAGGCGCATCACGGGTGGTGCTCATCCGCGCCGCCGGCACGATCGCCGCCAACGCCGAGGTCGAGGTCGGCGATGCCGGACAGGTCGTCACCAAGACCTCCGGCATCGCGATCGGCTTCGCAGTAACCGGTGCCGCATCCGGCGCTGACGCCGAAATCAGCTTGTACTGAAAGGAATTCACACATGGCAAACTCCCTCATTCCCGAACTGAACGGGCGTCGGCTCACCGTCGACGTCGCACTCAAGCAGCAGAGCGTCATCCGCAATCGCATTGCCGCGCTGGCCGATCCGCAGCTCGTGCTCGACAAGTTCTTCACCTCTCTCGGTGCTCCCGTCGAAGGTGGCGGCCTGCTCTACTCGGTCATCAAGGCGTCGGACTTCTACACCTCGAAGCCGATCGAGCAGCGCGTTCCCGAGACCGAATACGCCATCGTCGAGGGCGTCGACCCCGAGTCGAAGCTGGCAAAGCCCGAGGACTGGGGCGGTAAGTTCTCGATCTCCGACGAGCGGGTCAAGCGCAACGACGCGAGCTACCTCGATCAGCAGACCACGCAGCTCACGAACACCATCGTCCGCAAGCTCAACGACTCGGCTCTGGCCGTCGTCGACGCGGGTATCGGTGCCGAGAACACCATCGCCGGTCACAACTGGAACACCGTGATCACCACCGGACCCGAGGCGAACCTGACGCCGAACGCAGCACGACCGGCCGCCGACTTCGCCGACGCACAGCTCGCGAACGACCTCCAGGAACTCGGCGTGCAGAACGACCTGCTGGTGCTGCATCCGAATCAGGAGCGCGCGCTCAAGGTCGCCTACGGCGAGAACCTCGACGACGTGCTCAAGTCGGCCGGACTGACCGCGGGCATCTTCTCGACACCGCGCCTGACGCCGGGCACCGGGTACGCCCTGCAGAAGGGACAGGCCGGAACGGTCGGATTCGAGTTCCCCCTGACCGTCGACACCTGGGACGACCGCTCGATCCGCTCGAAGTGGGTCCAGGGCTTCGCAGTCCCCGCGTTCGCGCTCGAAAGGCCCTACGCGGTGAAGAAGCTCGTCGGATTGGCGGGCTGAGCCATGGCCCTGGTGACCATCGCACACGCGCTGTTCTCGTGGACCGAGGACGGCACCGCGCGCCTGGCGACACACGGCCAGACAGTCGACATCGACGACAGCATCGTCGCCGAATTCGAGCACCTCGGCGTGTTCGAGCCCGAAAGAGCGTTACCCGAAGCAACTCACCCTGACACGGCAACAGAGGTTCAAGACGAACCGCTCTCGGCAGGCGAACCCGGCACCACCGAGGGCACGTCCATCCCGAACGTCACCGCGACGCCCCCGACCTCCGATCGACCGAAGGCGTCGGCCACGAAAGCCGTCTGGGCGGCCTACGCGCAGAAGCGAGGCATCGATGCCGACGCGCTCGACAAAGACGAAATCATCGCTGCCATAACGCAACTCGACACCCCGAAGGAGAACACGAATGGCTGACACCACCGTTCCCGAAGCCACATGGACCGCACTGCTCGAGGCATTGGCCCTGCCCGCCGACGCCGCGGTCGATACCGTGCTCGCCGCCGTCGAGGAACTGGTCACCGCACCGGAACCGACCCCCGAGCAAGTCGCAGCGGCCGCAGGACTCGACCCGACCGCGCTCGCACAGCTCCGACACGACGCCGAGCAGGGCAAGGTCATTGCGGCCGCCGAGCAGACCCGTCAGGTGCGCGCGAAGGTCGAGGATGCCGTGGCACGCGGCGCGATCGCCCCCTCACGCGTCCAGCACTGGGTCACAGCGATCACAGCCGACCCGACGATGGCCGACACGCTCGCCTCGATCCCCAACGAGCTCGCAGTGCCGCTCAGCGAGGCCGGACACGGTCAGGAGCACGAAGAGGTCGTGCAAGAGGCTGCCTGGTTCCGCTGACCCTCCGATCTTCGGCGTCAAACTCACCGCACCCGACCTTTCGAGGCCTTCCGAGGGCAGCGGAATGCATGGCGGCACGCGGGTACTCGATGGCACCCCCCGGGGTGTCTACCCGTCATCTAAGCCCGCCAGCGCCGAACTCGAAGCCCCTGACCTCGCACAGTTGGTCAGGGGCTTCGTTCATCACTCACACCTCGACAGGAGCGCCGACATGGCCGGATTGAGCCAGTCCAGGCACGAACGTGGGTATGGATACGACCACGTGAAGACGCGGGCCGGTCTTCTGCACGTCCACGTCGACGGGACACCGTGCTACTGGTGCGGGCTGCCGATGCACAAGGCCCCCACCGCCAACTGGGACGGCTCCCCGCTCGCTGCCGATCACTCCGAACGACGCGCACGAGACGGCGGTAAGGCCGACCGACTTCTGCACGGACGTTGCAACTCGCAGCGCCAGGACGGCTCACGCGACGACGAGCGCCCCGCAGTGACCGGTGTGACGCCCTGGGAGTGGGCTGGAACGGCCCCGCCAGCAACCGCAGCCGAGCCTGCGTCTGACGAGTCCTACATGGACCTGGGGACGACGTTCTTCGACTGGCCGGACCTCGTATGACCCCCGTCGACTTTTACAGACCCCACCCCATCCCCATGGGGACTGCCCAGTCCCCATCCTTTTTTACACATCCCGTCAAAACGTCCCGGCAAGTAGCCCCACCAGCCACGATGCCGACACCGGCACCCTGTTTTCCGAAAGGTCACCAGCCATGACGACGATCACCGGCATTCACGGCACGCGATCGAGCACTCGGTGGCAGACCAACCCGGGCCGCCTCGACGCGCTCAACCTCCGGACGCTGTTTCCGTCGAGCAACGAGCACGGAATCCCGGATCTCGCGCCATCGCTCACGGTGCCGGCCAACCTCGCAGCGTGGCACGTCGAGCGCCAGCGCCAGCACGCCGCCGACACCGGTGGCGCTGTGCACTGCTTCCTCGACGACTACCGATTCGAGACGGTCTGGTCCTCACCCGAGCGGTCTGCTCGTCGCGCCGTCGCTGTCGGCCGCGCACTCTCGCCCGACTTCTCGCTGTGGCGAGGAATGCCGCGGGCCGCGTCGATCTGGAACGTCTACCGCTCCCGGTGGGTGGCCGCGTACTGGCAGGCCCTCGGCGTCGACGTCATCCCTACCGTGTCCTGGTCCGACCGAGCGAGCTACGACTACGCATTCGCAGGGCTGGAAGCCGGCGCGACCGTCGCCGTGTCCAGCGTCGGAGTGCGATCGGGCGACACCGACAGCATTCGTGCATTCCGTGACGGACTCGAGCAGGTTATCGAGCGGCTGCAGCCGTCGACACTGCTCGCCTACGGCAAGCTGCGACACTGCGATGGGGTAGATCTACCCGAGGTCATCGAATACCCGACCCACTGGGACCGACGACGCCGAGTCGATGACTCGAAGGGTCGCATCTCACATGCAACCCTCGGCGGTCTGTGATGGGCGGCCGTGGCTCGACGGGCCGCACCGTCGCAATCCCTCCGAGCGTCACCCCACCCTCGGCCACACCGAAACGTGCCCAGTCGGTGGCCGACCTCGCTCAGATCGCACGAGGCCTCGAGAACAGCGCCGGTGTGGTCAAGGTGATCGACCTCTACGACGCGTCGGGCATGTCGATGGACGAGTTCGCCGACATGCTCCGCGCCGGTCGACGCGCCGACGTCTGGGTTGTGTACGAGCACGCCTACAGCGGTGACCTGACCGACCGCGAGCGCAAGCTACCGGTGATCGGCGGCAACCAGATGCACCGACTCGAACTGATCTAGCAACGTAGCGAACCTGAGCAGGTATGACGCGAGTGGGTGACATTGAGTCACGCTCAAAATCAGGGGTACACGCAAGTGAGTACCCCTTTTTACGGTCAACCGTGACGACTGGGGAGGCCGGTTTCGGCCGATCGTCCGCAGTGCGTCCGCAGCGCAGCATGAACTGTCCCTATGCAACCAACAGACTCAACACGTTTGACCAGCAGGAACCCAAGTAACCAACGGCGTCAACGACAACAAACGCCCAGGTGATAGTTCTCGCTGTACTACGACGTGTGATCGACGCGATTTCACGCTGAGAACGCCCGGCCGAATCTTTTCGGCCGGGCGTTCTTGCGTTCTCGGGTCGTACCCGATCGTCGACGTTTGCGGCAATCGGCCAAGTATTCGGACCGGTCGGCGTTTGATAGTCGGTACGTGGGGTAAAGGTATTTATCCGCTAACGGCGAACAGAGGACGACAACTGCATGGATGCACTGTGGGATTTCGTCGTAGGACGGCGAAGGCAACTGGCGATCGACTCCTATCTGCACGTCTCGGCCGTCGTGCAATGCGTCGTCATCGCCACCGTCATCGGGGTCGCGATCGGAGTTCTCGTCTACCGCAGCCCCGCTGGCTCGGCGATCGCGACGGCTCTCGCCAGCACGATCCTGACGATCCCCTCGTTCGCGCTGCTGGGTGTCCTCATCCCCATCATGGGATTGGGCGTTCGGCCCACGGTGACCGCGTTGGTCCTCTATTCCCTGCTGCCGATCATCCGCAACACCGTGGTGGGCCTCGCTGCAGTCGATCCGGCCGTCGCCGACGCCGCCCGCGGAATCGGCATGAGTCGCACACTGGTGCTTCGCCGCATCGAAATCCCTCTCGCCTGGCCGTCGATTCTCACCGGAATGAGGATCAGCACGCAGATGGCCATGGGCATCCTGGCCATTGCTGCGTACGCGAAAGGCCCTGGCCTGGGCAACCTGTTGTTCTCCGGGCTCGCACGCGTAGGCAGCCCCACGGCCCTACCGCAGGCCCTCACCGGCACTGTCCTGATCGTCCTGCTGGCGTTGATCCTGGACGGGATCTACGTGTTGATCGGCAAACTGACCACCTCGAGGGGTATCCGTGAGTGACTCGACCCGTACATCGAACGTCTCCGGCGCGGAAATCGTGCTCGAGAACGTCACCAAGAGCTACCCGGGGCAGAAGCTCGCGGCCGTAGACAACGTGTCCATGACGATTCCCGCCGGCGAGGTCGTCGTTCTGGTCGGGCCCTCGGGCTGCGGTAAGACGACGACGATGCGTATGATCAACCGGCTGATCGAGCCGACGTCGGGCCGCATCACCATCGGCGGCAAGGACGCGCTCTCGATCGACCCCAACGAGTTGCGTCGCACCATCGGCTACTCCATCCAGCAGGCGGGCCTTTTCCCGCACATGACGATCGCGCAGAACGTCGGCATGGTGCCCGGGCTCATCGGGTGGAACAAGAAGCGCATCGACGACCGTACCGACGAGATGCTCGATCTCGTCGGGCTCGATCCGGCGGTCTACCGCGAGCGCTATCCGCGTCAGCTCTCGGGTGGCCAGCAGCAGCGTGTCGGCGTAGCCCGCGCTCTCGCCGCCGATCCCCCAGTGCTGTTGATGGACGAGCCCTTCGGCGCGGTCGATCCGATCACCCGAGGACTGTTGCAGGACGAGTTGATGCGGCTGCAGGCGGAACTCGGCAAGACCATCGTGTTCGTCACCCACGACTTCGACGAGGCCGTCAAGCTCGGCGACCGGATCGCCGTTCTGGGCAACCAATCGACCATCCTCCAGTACGACACTCCGGAGGCCGTTCTCGCCAACCCCGCAGACGACACCGTGGCCGGTTTCGTCGGTGCCGGAGCGGCATTGAAGCAGTTGACCTTGATGCGGGTACGCGACATCGAACTGTCCGACGTCCCTGTTTTCGGTGAGGACGATTCGGTGGAGACGATGAACACCGCTCTCGGCTCCGATCCCGAGGCGTGGGGAATCATCCTCGACTCGCGCAAGCGCCCGCTTCGGTGGACCGATCGACGCCACCTCGTCGGAGTCGGTAGCCTGCGCGACGTCGGTGTGCCGATGGGCGAAATGGTCTCGACGCAATCCACCCTCCAGGACGCGCTCGAAGCTCTTCTGTCCGAGGGCAACGCGACGGCCACCGTCACCGGAAACCGCGGCGAGTACGTCGGCACCGTGACGATCGACGTACTGATCGACACCATCAAATCTCTGCGGTCTCAGCACGCGAACGATCACGACGAGGCGCGCAGCGACGTCGGGACGCCCTCGTGACCACACTCGCGGATACCGGCGACGACACGAAAGACACCGCGCGAGCCGCCAAGCGGGCCGAGCGAATACGGCTTCTCATCCAGCCGGTGGTCGTTCTCGTCATCGTGGCGGCGCTGCTGGTCTACACGTTCAGCCGGGACCTCACCGCCACCCAGTCGGGCACCCTCAACGCCGGCAGCATCTTCACGGCGGTTCGCGAGCACGTGGCGATCACGTTCGTCGTGACGGCACTCGTACTCGCCATCGCGGTACCGCTCGGGATTCTGCTGACGCGCCCCGGGTATCGGAAGCTGGCTCCGCTCTTCATCGGTATCGCCAACATCGGCCAGGCCGCCCCTGCGGTCGGTCTGTTGGTTCTGCTGTTCCTCGCCACCGGGTGGACGGGGTTCACCGCGGGTGTTCTACCCATCGCGTTCTACTCACTGCTCCCGGTTCTGCGCAACACCATGCTGGGTTTCCAGACGGTGGACCCGAACTACATCGACGCCGCGCGCGGGCAGGGAATGTCGAACATGGGCATCCTGCGGCGCATCGAGTTTCCGCTGGCGGTTCCATTCATTCTCGCGGGTCTGCGGACCTCGCTGGTGCTGGCCGTGGGAACGGCAACGCTGAGCTTCCTCGTCGGAGCGGGCGGTTTGGGCGTGTTGATCGATACCGGCTACAAGCTCAACCAGCCGATCATTCTGGTGGTGGGAGCAGTTCTTGCTGTTGCTCTCGCACTTCTGGTCGACTGGCTGGGCGCTCTCGCCGAGGCGTTCCTCGGACCGAAAGGACTCCGCTGATGCGGCGCACCACTCGACGACTTGCGGCCTTGTGCGCCGCGGCAACCTTGGCGATCTCGGGATGCGGGTTGCAATCCGGCGGCGCCATGCCGTTGTCCGTCGAACCGGGAAGCATCACCCCGCTCCCCGGCCTCGAAGGTGCCCAGTTCACCGTGGGATCCAAGGACTTCACCGAGCAGATCATCCTCGGCTACATCCTCGAATTCGCACTGAGCGCGGCCGGCGCCGACGTTCGCGACCTGACCAACATCGCCGGCTCGCAAAGCGTGCGGCTGGCCATGCAGAGCGGTCAGGTGGATGTCGCCTACGAGTACACCGGCACCGGCTGGATCAACTTCCTGGGCAACGAAACTCCCATTCCCGACGCCACCGAGCAGTTCGAGGCCGTGCGCGATGCGGACAAGGCCAACGGCATCGACTGGGTCAACCCTGCGCCGATGGACAACACTTATGCATTGGCCATGAACGAGCAGGTTGCACAGGAGACCGGGGTTCGCACCCTGTCCGACTACGCCGCTCTGGTGAACCGCGACCCCGCCGCCGGCGCGCTGTGTGTGGAGACCGAGTTCAACAGTCGCCAGGACGGATTGCCCGGGCTTGCGGCCACCTACGGGTTTGACGCGAGCACGTTGCCGGTGCAGATTCTGCAGACGGGTGTCATCTACCAGGCCACGGCCGAGGGCGCGCAGTGCCGGTTCGGTGAGGTGTTCACCACCGACGGACGTATCAAGGGCCTCGATCTGACGGTCGTCGAAGACGACAAGTCGTTCTTCCCGCGCTACAACGCCACGGTCATCATCCGCCAGGAAGTCGCCGATCAGTACCCCGAGATCGCCGAGGTGACCGCGCCGATCTCGGCCGCGTTGACCAACGAGGCCATCTCCGAGCTGAACAAGCAGGTCGACATCGACGGGCGCGAGCCTGCGGACGTCGCACGGGACTGGATGGTTCAGCAGGGGTTCGTCACCGTCGGCAGTGATTAGAGGGGGCTGGGACTAGTTCCCGCCGAAGGTCCGCTCCACCACTGCCTTTGCCCGACGCGTCACACGCAGGTAGTTGTCGAGGAACGCTCCGGCGTCGCCGTTCTCCCAGCCCGCCACCTGCGCGACTGCAGAGAGCACAGCTCCCGGTGCAGGCAGTTGATCGGTCGGCTTTCCGCGGACCAGTACCAGTGCGTTGCGCGCCTTCGTCGCCAGGATCCATGCCTCCCTGAGCAATTCGACGTCGGTTTCGCTCATGAGCTCGGCCGCACCGATGGCGTCGAGTGACTGCAGGGTCGAGGTGTTGTGCAGCGTCAGGACCTTGTGCGCGTACCTGAGCTGGATCAGCTGAACAGTCCATTCGATGTCTGCCAGTCCCCCACGTCCGAGCTTGGTGTGGGTGGAGGGGTCGGCACCCTTGGGCAGACGCTCGGAGTCGATGCGCGCCTTGATGCGTCGAATTTCGCGGACCGCATCGGCGGACACGCCGCCCTCGGGGTAGCGCACCTTGTCGGCCATCAGCAGGAATCGGATTCCGAGATCCTGGTCGCCGGCCACCTGGTGTGCGCGCAGCAGCGCCTGCACTTCCCATGCCTGAGCCCACTGCGAGTAGTACGCGGCGTACGAAGAGAGAGTGCGCACCACCGGTCCACTTCGGCCTTCCGGCCGCAGACCGGTATCGACTTCGAGGGGCGGGTCGGTGCTGGGCGCGCCGAGTAGTTTGCGGATGCGATCGGCAATGGTGTTGGCCCACTTGACCGCAACGGTCTCGTCGACTCCGTCCACCGGATCGCAGACGAACAGTACGTCTGCGTCACTGCCGTATCCGAGTTCACCGCCGCCGAGGCGTCCCATGCCGATGACGGCCAGGGTTGCCGGTGCCGATTCGCCGCGCTCGATCTCGCTGGCCCGAACAGCCGCTGCCAGAGCGGCGTTGATGACCGCGGCCCAGACCGAGGACAGCGCCCGGCACACCTGAGGCACGTCCAGCATGCCGAGGATGTCCGCCGAGGCCACCCGCGCCAGTTCGTGGCGTCGTAGTGCCCTGGCCGCATTGATCGCCCGTACCGGATCCTCGTACCGCGCCGAGGACGACAGGATCGCCCGGTACGTCTCCTCCGGTTCGACGTCCAGCAGCCGCGGGCCTGTGGGTCCGTCGGCGAACAACCGAATGACCTCGGGGGCTTTGATCAGCAGATCCGGAACGTAGGCCGAGGAGCCGAGCACGATCATCAGTCGCTGTGCCACAGCGCCTTCGTCGCGCAGCACGCGCAGGAACCACGTCTGCTCCCCCGCTGATTCCGACAGCCTGCGGTAGTTCAGCAGGCCGGCATCCGGGTCGGGGGTGTCGGCGAGCCACTCGAGCAAGGTCGGCAGCAGTACGGCCTGAATCTGGCCGCGCCGAGTGCCCGAGCCGACGAGCGCTCGCAGATGACCCAACGCGTTCTGCGGAGTCTTGTAGCCGAGCGCGGCGAGCTGACGCGTCGCAGCGTCGGGCGTCAGACGCACTGTCTCGGAGTCGAACTTGACCACCGAGTCGAGCAACGGCCGGTAGAAGAGCTTCGCGTGCAACCGCCTGATGCGCTGCGCGTTACGTTTGATCTCGGCGTTGAGCACGCCGAGGGCGTCGCGGTTGCCGTCGGGTCGCATGTGCGCCGAACGGGCCAACCACCGCAGGGCTTCCTCGTCGTCCTGAGGAGGCAGGGTGTGTGTGCGACGCATTCGCTGCATCTGCAGGCGGTGCTCGATCAGCCGAAGAAACTCGTAGGAGGCCGTCAGGTTTGCAGCGTCGTCGCGGCCTACGTAGCCGCCCTCGGTGAGTGCGGTCAGTGCGTCGGTCGTGCCGAGTACGCGCAGCGACTCGTCGGTTCGACCGTGCACCAATTGCAGGAGCTGGACGGCGAATTCGACGTCCCGCAGGCTGCCGCGTCCGAGTTTGATCTCGCGCTCGCGGAGCTCCGGCGGCACCATCTCCTCGACCCGACGCCGCATGGCGCGCACCTCGGGCACGAAATCCTCGCGCTGGCTGGCCAACCACACCATAGGGTTGACCGCGTCGACGTAATCGTTGCCGAGCGCGATGTCGCCGGTCATGGGGCGAGCTTTGAGCAACGCCTGGAACTCCCAGGTCTTGGCCCAGCGCTTGTAGTAGGCGACATGCGAATCCAAGGTGCGGACCAGCTCGCCGCGCTTGCCCTCGGGACGCAGTGCCGCGTCCACCTCGAAGAATGCCGAGGATCCGATGCGCATCATCTCACCGGCGATGCGGCTCGCTTGCGAGTCGGCGGGCTCGGCGACGAACACGACATCGACGTCGGAGACGTAGTTGAGTTCGCGCGCACCGCATTTGCCCATCGCAACGACGGCCAGACGCGTCGGACACGGGGCGTCCGGGCACACGGTGGCCACGGCCACGGCCAGCGCCGCGGTGAGTGCTGCGTCGGCCATGTCGGACAGTTGGGAACCGACCACCGTGTACGGCAGGACGGGTTCGTTCTCGACGGTCGCGGCGAGGTCGTATGCCGCCAGCACCATGATCTGGTCGCGGTACTTCTTGCGCAGCGCGATCACGGCGGGCGGCCCGATGACGGACGCGCGGTACAGGTCCGGTGCGGCGTTGGGTCCGGTCTCGGGCTCGGCGCCGACGGCCTCGAGCAGTTCCGCGACCAGGGTGGCCTTGGTGGGTAGCTCGATCTTGGCCGAGACTCCGCTGCTCTGACCTTCCTTGGTCAGCAGCAGACGCCAGGTGCTGTCGTCGGCAACCAGGTGATCGGCGAGCGCACTGGAGGCACCGACGAGACCGAGGATGCGACCGCGGAATCCCTTGTCGGTGCGCAGTGCGGAGTCGAACTCCGCCCACCCGGCACCGAGCAGTTCGTACATCCGCACCAGGGTGCGCAGGGCGAGGTCCGCGTTGGGCGCACGGGAGAGCGACCAGAGCAGCTCCAGGCTGTCCTCATCAGTCCAACCGAGAGTGCGCAGATCGGACGGCGCAGTTTCTTCGACCAAGCCGAGACGGCCCGGTCCGGGAACGACGGATCTGGAAGTCGGAGGACGCACCATCAGAATCCACCTCGGCGTGCCACAGTTTTACCCCGTCGTCGGTAATGCGACGCGAGGGTGCCCACGCCGGCATCGGAACTACATTCTCGATCGACTAGAACGTAGCCCATGACGACGCCGCGCTGTTAAAGACCCAGGTAGGCCTTCAGCTCGTACGGCGTGACGTGACTGCGGTATTCCTCCCACTCGCGACGCTTGTTGCGGAGGAAGAAGTCGAAGACGTGCTCGCCCAGTGCTTCGGCGACCAGTTCGGAGCCTTCCATCGCGTTCAGTGCCTGATCGAGGTTGCCCGGCAGTTCCTTGTAGCCCATGGCGCGACGCTCCGCGGAGGTCAGTGCCCACACGTCTTCCTCGGCCTCGGGCGGCAGGGTGTAGCCCTTCTCGATTCCGCGGAGACCGGCCGCGAGCAGCACCGCGAATGCCAGGTACGGGTTGCAGGCGGAGTCTGGGCTGCGGATCTCGACGCGACGCGAGGAGGCCTTGTTCGGGGTGTACATCGGCACGCGGATCAGTGCCGAGCGGTTCGCCGGTCCCCACGACGCAGCGGTCGGTGCTTCACCGCCGCGCACGAGTCGCTTGTAGGAGTTGACCCACTGGTTGGTCACGGCGCTGATCTCGTTGGCGTGTTCGAGGATGCCGGCGATGAACGACTTGCCGGTCTCCGAGAGCTGCATCGGGTCGTCCGGGTTGTGGAAGGCGTTGGCGTCGCCCTCGAACAGGCTCATGTGCGTGTGCATCGCCGAGCCGGCCTGATCGCTGAACGGCTTGGGCATGAACGTCGCGCGCACACCCTCCTCGATGGCGACTTCCTTGACCACGTAGCGGAAGGTCATGATGTTGTCGGCCATCGACAGTGCGTCGGCGTAGCGAAGGTCGATCTCCTGCTGACCGGGCGCGGCCTCGTGGTGGCTGAACTCGACCGAGATTCCCATCGACTCGAGCGCGTCGATGGCGTGCCTGCGGAAGTTCGGGGCCGAGTCGTGCACGGCCTGGTCGAAGTAGCCGCCGTTGTCGGCCGGGGTCGGCGGTGAACCGTCCTGCGGGGCGTCCTTGAGCAGGAAGAATTCGATCTCGGGGTGCACGTAGCAGCTGAATCCGAGGTCCGCGGCCTTGCTCAACTGGCGACGCAGCACGTGGCGTGAGTCGGCCCAAGAGGGCGAGCCGTCGGGCATGGCGATGTCGCAGAACATCCGCGCCGAGTGCTGGTGACCCTTGCTGGTGGACCACGGCAGAATCTGGAACGTCGACGGATCGGGCTTTGCCACGGTGTCGGCCTCGGACACGCGGGCGAATCCTTCGATGGCGCTACCGTCGAAGCCGATTCCCTCGTCGAATGCCCCTTCGAGCTCGGCGGGGGCAATGGCCACCGACTTGAGGTACCCGAGGACGTCGGTGAACCAGAGGCGGACGAAACGAATGTCGCGCTCTTCGAGGGTCCGGAGCACGAATTCCTTTTGACGATCCATGAACGCGAGAGTAAGCAAACGGAGTTAAATCTGTGTTACATCGTGAATTCGGTCTCACTTCGTGAAACTCTCAGCACGCTTCCCAGGTCGTGAGGTAGCACGTCAGCACCGCAATCCGTCCTGCGGCGGAGCCAGATCGACGAGGTAGTTCACCAACGGATCGTCGATGCACTCGACGCCCGAGAAGGCGACCGTGTGCTGGGTGCCCTCGTACGTCACCAGATCACCGCGCAGCTGAGCCGCCAACTCCACACCTGCCTGATAGGGCGTGGCCGGATCGTTGGTCGTCGAGACCACCACCAGCGTCGGCAGTCCCTCGACGTCGACGATGTGCGGATCGCTCGTGTTCGGCACCGGCCAGAAGGCACACAGGTCGAGCGGCGCATTGCCCGTCGCCCGGCCGTCGTCCAGATACGGCGCGGCGGCACGGAACCTGGCGTCTGCCTCGTCGGCCGCCGCGCGATCGGTGGTCGGCGGGCCGTCGACGCAACGAACGGCATTGAACGCGTCGTCGATGTTGGTGTAGCTGCCGTCCTCCAGCCGTCCGGAGTAGGTATCGGCGAGCCGGAGCAGTGTGTCGCCCCGACCGTCGCGCAGTTCGTTCAATCCGGCCCGCAGCAGACGCCACAGTTGCTGCGAGTACAGCGCCTGCTGGGCACCGGTGATCGCGTCGTCGTAGCTGAGACCGCGGGGATCGGTCGTCTCGGCTGGCCGGTCGATCAGCGGTTCCACCAGCGATCGGAACTGCTCGACGGCCTGCGCCGGATCGGTTCCGAGCGGGCAGGTGTCGGTCTGTGCGCAGTCCGCCGCAAACTGATCGAACGCGGTCTGGAACGCCGCGCCCTGGGCGACGGCCTCGTCGACAGGTGACTGGTCGGGATCGAGCGCACCGTCGAGCACCATCGCGCGAACGTTGGACGGGAACTCTTCGGCGTACGCGGTCCCGATCCGGGTGCCGTAGGAGTAGCCGATGTAGGTCATCTTCTCGTCGCCGAGAACCGCGCGGATGACGTCCATGTCGCGCACCACTTCCCGGGTACCCACATGCTCGAGCACGTCCGCCCCGGTGCGCTCGACACACTGCGCGGCGTAGTCCCGATGGTCGGACTCGGTCGCCGCGATGCCGTCGGGGCTGACGTCGACGTCGGGTTCGCGACGCTCCTGGTCGACCTCCTCGGCCGTCAGGCACCGCACCTCAGGTTCGGATGCTCCGATCCCGCGCGGATCGAATCCGATGCGATCGAAGCGATCGGCGATGTCGGTGCCGTCGGCCTGCGTGGCCAGGTACAGCCCCGAGGAGCCGGGACCACCGGGGTTCATCAGTATCGATCCGATCTTCTCGCCCGTTGCCTGCGTCCGGGAGATGGCGACCTCGATCGTCGTGCCGGTGGGATCGGCGTAGTCCAACGGCACGGTCACCATCGCGCATTCGACGGCACTTCCCAGTTCGCTGCCGTCGGTGTTGTACCGGTCGCAGGATTCCCACTCCAGCGTCTGGGTGTAGAACGTCTCGAGCCCCGAGGGGATCGGGCCGACGGCGGATGCCGATGAGGAACTGTCGGGCGCAGCGGAGTTCTCGGGAGTGGCTGTCGGCTCGGAGGTGGAGCAGCCGACGGCCAACACGGCGACCGTGGACAGTGCCGCGGCCGTGCTCCTGGTGCGCGTTCTCATGGGCACGATCGTGCCAGGTCTTTCGAGCGCTTCGCTCCCGCTGCCCGGCGGGGACGTCGTCCGAGCACTAGCGTGGGCGCAGTGCAGGCACTTCGACTCGCCCTCGCCCAGATCAACTCCGTCGTCGGCGATCTCGCGGCGAATTCCGCAGCGATCGTCGAGTGGACGGTCCGCGCAGCCCACGATGGTGCCAACGTGGTGGTGTTTCCCGAGATGGCGCTGACGGGATACCCCGTCGAGGATCTGGCTCTGCGGCCGTCGTTCGCCGCCGCATCGGCTCGCGCCCTCACCGAGTTGGCGACCGCCTTGGACAATGCCGGGTGCGGCGATCGCATCGTGGTGGTCGGCTACCTCGATCGCGACGCCGAGGGTTCGCGAAACAGCGCGGCAGTGATCGTCGACGGACGGGTGACAACTCGATACGACAAGCACTCGCTCCCCACCTACCGAGTGTTCGACGAGGCCCGCTACTTCGCTCCGGGATCCGGCCTGAGCATCACAACGGTGAACGGCCTGCGGCTCGGTGTCGTTGTCTGCGAGGACATCTGGCAACCTGGCGGATCCGTTCCCGCCTATGCCGCGGCCGGGGTTGACATGTTGCTCTGCCTCAATGCCAGCCCCTTCGAGCAGGGCAAGGACGAGGTGCGGCGCTCCATCGCCCTGCGACGGGCCACCGAGATCGACGCTCCGGTCGCCTACGTCAACGTCGTCGGTGGCCAGGACGAGCTGGTGTTCGACGGAGCGAGTTTCGTCGTCGGGCCGGACGGTTCCACCTGGGGCCGCTCCCCGCAATTCCTCGAGCATCTCCTGATCGTCGACGTCGATGCCCCGACGGCACCACATCCGGATGCTGCCGAGGTGCCCGGCTGGACCATCGATCGGGTGACGCTCCCCGACGTGGCCGTCACCGGCTGGCAGCGAGCCGAGCCGTACCTCGCAGAGATCGCGAGCACCGAGGAACAGGTGTGGGGCGCACTGGTGACCGGACTACGAGACTATGTGCACAAGAACGGTTTTCGATCGGTGGCCCTCGGATTGTCCGGCGGTATAGATTCGGCGGTGGTCGCCGCCATCGCCGTCGACGCACTGGGCCATGATGCGGTACACGGAGTGTCTATGCCCTCGACGTACTCGTCGGATCACTCCCGCACCGACGCAGAGGATTTCGCGTCGCGCACCGGTATTCATTTCCGCGTCGAGCCGATTGCCGACATGGTCGCCTGCTACGTCGACCAGCTGCATCTGACCGGCTTGGCCGAGGAGAACATTCAGGCCCGCTGCCGGGGCATGGTGTTGATGGCGCTGTCGAACAGCTTCGGCCATCTGGTGCTGGCCACCGGCAACAAATCCGAACTGGCCGTTGGTTATTCGACGATCTACGGGGATGCCGTCGGCGGCTTCGCGCCGATCAAGGACGTGCCGAAGTCGCTCGTGTGGGATCTGGCGCGGTGGCGAAACAAGTCCGCTGCCGACCGTGGGGACATCCCTCCGATCCCCGAGTCGAGCATCGACAAGCCGCCGTCCGCCGAGCTCCGGCCGGGCCAGCTCGATACCGACTCCTTGCCCGACTACGACGAACTGGACGCCATCGTGTTTCGCTACGTCGACCACGATCAAGGCTTCGCGGACATCGTGGCGGCCGGGTTCGACGCGGCGGTGGTGGCGGACATTCTGCGCAAGGTCGACGCGTCGGAGTACAAGCGGCGTCAATATCCGATCGGCACCAAGGTCACCTCTCGTGCGTTCGGGCGCGACCGCCGCATACCGATCACCAATGGCTGGCGGGACTACTCGGCGCTCGGCGAGGTGTGACGAATTGCACTGCTGGTAGCGCTCCGGTAGGTCGCATGCAGTGGCAGACTTACGCACGTCATCACACCCCATCCCGGGGACCCGCCGAGCGGGCCTCGAGGACCAGAAAGGGACAAAGATGTCCGAAACTGCTGTGTACGGCGGATCTGCTCAGGAAGCACCCTCCACCGCATTGACCCGCAAGACCCGCACCCACCACCTTCTGCAGATGAAGGCCGACGGTGAGCGCTGGGGAATGCTCACCGCCTACGACTACTCCAGCGCCCGCATCTTCGAGGAAGCCGGCGTTCCTGTTCTCCTCGTCGGCGATTCGGCGGCAAACGTCGTCTACGGCTACGACACCACCGTGCCGATCACCGTCGACGAGCTCCTTCCGCTGGTCCGCGGAGTGGTCCGCGGCGCACCGCACGCCCTCGTCGTCGCAGATATGCCCTTCGGCACGTACGAGGCATCGCCGCAGCAGGCCCTCGAAACCGCTGTCCGGTTCATGAAGGAAGGGCTCGCGGGCGCAGTCAAGCTCGAGGGCGGCGAGCGCGTGGCCGCTCAGATCGCCGCGATCACTGCCGCGGGCATCCCGGTGATGGCCCACGTCGGCTTCACCCCGCAGAGCGTCAACACGTTGGGCGGCTTCCGCGTCCAGGGTCGCGGAGACGCGTCCGAGCAGCTTGTGGCCGACGCCATCGCAGTCCAGGAGGCGGGTGCATTCGCCGTCGTCATGGAGATGGTTCCCGCCGACATCGCCGGCCAGGTCACCCGCAAGCTGACCATTCCGACCGTCGGTATCGGTGCGGGCAACGAATGCGACGCGCAGGTTCTGGTGTGGCAGGACATGGCCGGATACACCAACGGCAAGACCGCGAAGTTCGTGAAGAAGTTCGCCGACGTCGGCGATTCACTGCGGACAGCGGCAACCACGTACCTGTCCGAGGTGCGATCGGGAGTCTTCCCCGGGCCCGAACACAGTTACTGATCGTTACCCTTCATACCGAGTGCGGATGGCACACTCGGACCATGAAACTCAGACGGGGTTCGACCTTCGATGCACGGAGAAGCGCAGTCGCGGTAGTCAGCGCGGCTGCGCTGCTCACGCTGGTGGGCGCATGCAGCACCGACACCACCAACACCGGTTCGTCATCCACCACGACGGTCGCACCGACCACCACGGTCACCGCACCGCCTGCGGACGCAGTGATCACCGATGCGCAGAAGCAGCAGTTGTGCACCGACCTCGAGGCGCAGCTGTCCAATTGGCGCGTTCAGGGGCCCACCCTGGGCCGAGGTGGGCTGAACATTCTGGTGCAGACCTGGGCGGCGCAGAGCGGCGTCATCAATCTGCAGGTGGTGCAGAACCGAGCGATCGTCGACGACATCACGACCGAGACATGCTCGGACGTGCGGGACGAGGCCATCCGGTCCCTCGACATTCCGGACCTCGCGGCCGGTCTGGTGGGCTTCTAGGATGCGGACCCTCTACCCCGAGATCGCGCCCGTCGAGACCGGACACCTCGAGGTCGGTGACGGCCAAAAGATCTACTGGGAGGTCTCGGGCAACCCCGACGGTGCGCCGGTGGTGTTCGTGCACGGCGGTCCGGGCGGTGCCACCAATCCGTTGCAGCGCCGGTACTTCGACCCACAGGCCTATCGAATCGTGTTGTTCGATCAGCGGGGCTGCGGGCAATCGACCCCGCACATAGCCGACGGAGCCGATCTGTCGGTCAACACCACCCACCGCCTGATCTCGGACATGGAGAAGCTCCGGGAGCACCTGGGTATCGACACGTGGTTGGTCTTCGGCGGATCCTGGGGCTCGACCCTGTCGCTGGCGTACGCGCAATCGCATCGCGATCGCGTGCGGGGGCTGGTACTGCGGGGGATATTCCTGGTGCGGCCGTCGGAGATCGACTGGTACTACGGCGGCGGGGCAGGCCACATCTTCCCCGATCTGTGGGAGAAGTTTCTCGAACCCATTCCGGAGGACGAGCGCGACGGCGATCTCGTCGAGGCATACCACCGGCAGCTGATGTCCGACGATCACGAGGCCGCGACGCGAGCCGCGGTGGCGTGGTCTACGTGGGAGGCGGCAACGAGTTACCTGCTGCCCAAACCGGATGCAGTGCAGGACAACTCGGATGCGCGGTTCGCCCTGGCGTTCGCCGGTATCGAGAACCACTACTTCCGCAACAACTGCTTTCTCGAAGAGAATCAACTGCTACGTGACGCCCACCTGCTCGACGGCATTCCGGGTGTCATCGTGCAGGGCCGCTACGACGTCGTGTGCCCGGCAACGAGCGCGTGGGCGCTGCACAAGGCCTGGCCCAGTGCCGATCTGGTGATCGTCGACGACGCCGGGCACTCGGCCGCCGAGCCCGGCATCGTGCATCACCTCGTCGAGGCGACGGATCGCTTCAGGCAGTGACGGCCGGGTAGTCGAACCGGACTGTGCGAGAGTCGGTGTCGGCCCGGGTCAACCGTACCTTCACCGACTCCCCCGCGGGCGGTTCTCCGTCGCACTTTCCGAGAACGATCGGCTGTGACACCAACACCTCGGCGTCACGCTTCCCCTCGGCACCGCGCAGCACGACCGCCGAGAACTCCCCGCCCACTTGATCTTTCAGTACGTGCGCTTCGGCGAGGTCGATGCAGGCGCGGTCCACTTTCGACGCCGCAGAATCCGATCCGCGCATGGTGGCGGGCAACTCCGGCAATGCCTGCGCCGCCCAGTCAGGTACCGGCGCTCCGGCCACGACGGCGAGGCACACCTCGGTGGCGAAACGATCGGACAGCCGACGCAGCGGTGCCGTCACGTGGGCGTACGGCGCACCGATTCCCGAATGCTCGACCGATGCGTCACTGTCCACAGGGTTCGTTGTTCGGTCGAACGCGAGGTAGTCCGCACCGCGCAGCAAACCGGTCGCCTGGGTCATCATCGCCAGCGTCGACGGCTCGTCGGCGGGCAGGCCGGCCAGCACAGATCCGGCGGATGCGCCTGCAGGCCAGTCGATTCCGAGTGCTTTTGCCGTCTTCTTCAGTGTGTCCACGGATTCGGACGAGGCAGGCGGCAGGGTGCGCACGATGCCGATTCCGGCGTCGAGCATGATTCTGGCGGCGCACATTCCCGTCAGCAGCGATACCTCCGCGTTCCAACCGTCCACCGCGGTGCGTGGTTGCAGGACGATGCGCCAGCCCTGCCCGTCGGGCACCACTTCCTGCTCGGGCAGGGTGATGTCGACGGCTCCGCGCCGTCTGGCTGCAGCTGCGCGCTGGGCCCCGAATTCGGCCAGCGCTGCGATGGACGGGTGCGGTGTCCCCGCGTCCACATCGGCTTGCACTGCGGCGTAGTCGAGCCGGGCGGTCGATCGAACGAGCGCGCGGGTCACCGTCCATGCGGCCGCCTCGCCGACGTCGTCGAGTTCGATGGTCCACAGCGCCGCGCAGCGGGTCTGCCCCTCCAGCAGGCTGCCCGAACCCTCCGACAGCTCTCGTGGATGCAACGGCACCGATCCGTCCGGGAGGTAGAACGTCTGGCCGCGTCGACGGGTTTCGGCGTCGAGCGCTCCCCCTGGCATCACCAGTGCGCCCACGTCGGCGATCGCGTAGTGCACCACCAATCCGTTGGACGTCTTCTCGATGTGTACGGCTTGGTCGAGGTCCTTCGAGCCGGGTGGGTCGATGGTGACGAACGGGATGTCGGTGCGGTCGATTCTGCTGTCGGCGTGCAGGTCTCGGGCTTCGACCGCCTCGCGCATCACGTCTTCGTCGAAAGCTTCGGTGAGCGCGAACTCGGATCTGATGGCCTCGAAGTCGAAGCCCGGAGCCCTCAGCCGGGTGAGCAGCACCGTCAGTTGTTCCAGTCGTCGTCGGAATCGGCGGCCTTGTTGCGAGCCGCGGCGATCTTCAGCGCCTGCTCCGCGGTGGCCTTGTCCGGATAGGGGCCCATGCGGTCGAGGGCGTTGGTCTGCTTGCCCTGTACGACCTGCTTGGCGGCGATGTCGTAGTACCAGGAGGTGTCGTCGTCGGTCATGACTTCCAGTGTGCCCCATGGAGCGACGCCGCAGGAGAACTGCGGGAGAAATAGTGGGTGCGAACGAGTCGGCCTGTAAGCCGGATCCTGTCTGCCGTTCCTGCTTTCGCAGGTTCGACTGGACGACCATCCATCTGGGCACACCGTTGCCGGGTACCTCGAGCAGTCCACCCGCAGGCTCGGGCGAGCAGCCCTCGAGCACCTGCGCAGCTGCACCGCTTGCGCGATGCAGCCTTCGACCTTGCTCCGGGCGGGGTTTACCTAGCCATCCCAGTCACCTGGGATGCTGGTGCGCTCTTACCGCACCGTTTCACCCTGACCTGCAGTTCGATTCCGAAGAACCGATCCGCAGGCGGTCTGTTTTCTGTGGCACTGTCCCGCGAGTCACCTCGGGTTGCCGTTAACAACCGCCCTGCTCTGTGGAGTCCGGACTTTCCTCGGCTCGAAGCGCGACGACACTCGTTCGCCGGTCCTCCGAGCCGCAGCCGTCCGGCCAACTCGTTCGCAGTTGCGTACTCTACTCGGCTCGCATCGAGGGACCGGCGACTCCCCGCCTGCGAAAAATGGTTGCGCTCGCGACGGCCGCGGCAGCGGTGACGGCCATGCCGACCCAGGCGGCCGACGTGTAGGACCCTTCCGTGGGAAAGGCAGAACCGGCATTCGTTCCGCCGGCCAGAACCAGACCACCGATCGCACTACCGAACGCAAACCCGACACTGCGCACCACCTGGTTGACGCTCATGGCACTGGAGGTCTCCCCCGACGGAACCACCGAGAGAACGACGGTCGGCATCGCCGCCGAAAAACTCCCGACACCGAAGCCCAGGATCGACATCGCGATGCAGAGTTCCATCAGACCGGTGCGGGTGGTGGCGAACAAAGCCAGCGCGGCGAGGACGATGAAGGCACTGATGGTGAGCGTGCCGGCGGGACTCACCCGACGCAACGCAGACGGCACAAGTTTGCCGGCCAGGAAGCCGCATACCGAGAAAGGAACCAGAACGAGTCCGGCGGCGAACACACCCAGCCCGAAGCCGTATCCGGCACCGGACGGCGTCTGTGCGTATCGCGTGACGATGGTGAGCAGCAGGTACATTCCGATACCGCCGAGGAACATAACGCTGTTCGCACCGACCACGGACCGGTGGCGAAGCAAGCGAAGGTCGACCAGGGGTGCCGAGCTTCCGATCTCGATCCGCACCCAGATATATGCTGCGATGGCAGCAGTTGTGGCCATCGCTCCCGCCCACCAGGGATAGCTCGTCCACAGCGCCGTCTCGCTCACGAGAATCAGGACCATCGACAGAACGAGCGCAAGCAGCACTGCACCGGGGACGTCGATCCGCATCGAATGTTTTTGCGCAGCAGCAGGAATGACTCTCAGGGCCACAAGCAGTGCAAGGACGGTGATCGCAGCACCGAATCCGTAGGCGGCGCGAATTCCACCGTGCTCGGTGAGCAGCCCGGACAACGGGTACCCGACGCCGACACCTGCCGTCGATGCGATCGACAACAGCGCGATGGTCGACGCAGACCTTTTGTCGTACAGATGATCTCGCGCAACCCCCATCAGCATCGAGGTAAGAGCCAGCCCCACTCCCTGTGCCGCTCGGCCGAGGAGCAACCAGGCGAAGGACAGCGGGAGTGCGGTGAGCACTCCTCCGATCGACACGATGCCGAGTGTCCCGAGGATCGCCGCCCGCCGATGCGGACCGGATCCCAGCCGGCCGAGCAGCGGCGTCGTCACGGCACCTGTCAACAAGGCCAGCGTCAACGTCCACTGCGCACTCGACAGCGAGACATCGAATGTGGTTGCAACACTGGTGATCAACGGAGCACCGAGGCTGCCGACGGCGGCCACGACCACTCCGATGAACACCAACGCAGGCACGAGCAGTCGCGAGTCGCTGCACTCGGCGTCGGCGGTCATCGGTTCGTATCGCTCGTGATGTGGTCGAACAATCCGGCGTGGATGCGAGTGCCCACTCCGTTCGCCCATGGTGCGTCGATGTCGTCGATCTGCAGGGCCGCACCCGTGTTGAGCAGCATGCCGAACGCGAGAAATGCTTTGACGGTCACCGCGTCGAGCCCGGTGACCTCCGCGACGGTGTTCCACATCCGACCGAAGCCTGCCCGCACCGCGTCCCGGACCTCGGGATCGCCACATGCAGCGATCCCTTGTAGTTGCAGCAACAGTGAGGTTCGATCCTCGAGCATGGTGTAGTAGCGCTCCCCCATCGACGCCAACGCCTGTTGCCCGTTGTCCGTACCCGCCGCTTCGCGCATTCCGTCTGCCAACCGATCGAAGGACGCGACGACCAGTTCGGAGAACAGCGCCTTCTTGGTTCCGAATATTCGAAAGATGTACGCCTGGGTGATCCCGGCTGTGCGGGCGATCGCCTCGGTCGAACCGCCGTGGAGTCCGGCCGTGGCGAATTCGTCCGCTGCGATCCGCAGGATCTGCTCGCGACGGTCAGGTCCGGTCATGCGTTCGCGCTGCGTCATGGTCGTAAAGTTACTGGTTACTAACTACTTACTCAAGGGTGATCGGCGAGCACTTCACTACAGTTCCTCCCATGAGCGAATGGGTCGTGCTGCTGCGCGGCATCAACGTCGGTGGCATCAACATCAAGATGGCCGATCTCCGTGAAGCTTTGGCCTCGGCCGGCTTCACCGATGTGCGTACCGTTCTGGCGACCGGCAATGTCCTGCTGGACTCCCCATCGCCTGCCTCCGCGGTGAAGGCACAGGTGGAGAACACGCTGGCCCAGGCGTTCGGTTACCAGGCCTGGGTTGTCGTACTGGACGTGGCGACACTTCGGGTGATCGTGGAGTCCTACCCGTTCGACGCCGAACGAGAAGGCTGGCATCCTTATGTGGTGTTCGGTAGCGATGATAGCCATTTGACCGAATTGTCCGCTCTTGCAGACGAACTCAACCCCGACCTCGAAAGGATCGCCGAGGGGAACAGCGTGCTCTACTGGGAGGTGCGCAAGGGCAGCACCACCGACAGCAAGTTCGGGAAAGCCACGGCAAAAGCCAAGTACAAGGCTACGACCACCACTCGAAACGTTCGCACGCTCGTGAAGATTCTCGCGTGACAGTTCTCGCCGCGGTATTGGTCGCTGCTGTTCTCGTCTTCGCGATCGTGCGACCTCGTGGTCTCCCCGAGATCGTCGCTGCACTTCCGGCTGCGGCGATCGTTCTTCTCGTCGGTCTCGTCAGCCTCGACGCCGCACGAGAGCAAGTACTCGAACTCGCTCCGACCGTGGTGTTTCTGGCATTCATCCTGATTCTGGCGCATCTCTCCGATGCGCTCGGGGTGTTCAGTTGGATAGCGGCGAAGCTACGACGAGGCGCGAAGGGCAGCCCCCGCAGACTGTTGACACTCGTGTTCGCTGCGGCGGCGTCGACCACGGCAGTCCTCAGTCTCGACGCCACCGTGGTTCTGCTGACGCCGGCCATCATCGGTGCAGCTCGGATACTGGGCATGTCGCCGCGCCCGCACAGTTACGCCACTGCGCACCTGTCCAATTCGGCGTCGACGCTGCTGCCGGTGTCGAATTTGACCAACCTCCTCGCCTTCGCGGCGACCGGACTCACCTTCCTGCACTTCACCGCTCTGATGGCACTGCCCTGGATATTCGCGGTGGCCATCGAGTTGGCGGTGTTCCTGATCTTCTTCCGCAAGGATCTGACCCGCACCACCGCACCGCAGGAGAACTCGACCCAGCAGAGCGCCGACGACGTTCCCGCACCGCGGTCCACTCTCGCCATCCTCGCCGCGACACTCATCGGCTTCGCAGTGGCAGGCCTGTTCGATATCGAACCGTTCTGGGTGGCGGCGGTGGGGTCGATTGCACTCGCGATCCCGGCACTTCGAGCTCAGCGCACCACGCCACGTGCCATTCTGCGCGGTGCCGATCTGCCGTTCTGTGGCTTCGTCTTCTTGCTCGGCATCGTCGTTCTCGGCGTCACGACAGGCCCGATCGGAGACTGGCTGACGCGAATCCTGCCGTCCGACACCACCTTCGCCTCGCTGCTGGCCGCCGCAGCCATCGCGGCGGTGTCGTCGAACATCGTCAACAATTTGCCCGCGACGCTGCTGCTGCTCGCAGCGTTCGGTGCCGATGCTCCCCCGGCACTGCTGTTGGCCATGGTGATCGGGGTCAACCTCGGCCCCAATCTCACCTACGTCGGGTCGCTGGCCATCATGCTGTGGCGACGCGTCGCATCGGCCAATGACGAACCGGCAGACCTGCGCACCTTCACCGTGTTGGGCGTCATCACGACGCCGCTGACGATCGTCGGTGCCGTGGCGGGCCTGTGGCTCGCCCTGCAGGTCTAGCCTGCGAGTCCAGCCAGCGGCTGCAGCGTGTATCCATACGGACAAAGAATGCATGAAAGTCCAAGCGGTCCCGTTTTTGTGCGATGACCGAAGAGCGAGCGCCTCGACTACAACTTCGGTCAGGTAGCCCGGAGAGGCGACCAAAATTGACGAGAGATGTCGTAGCAGGCGCTAGAGCTTCGGACACTACCCACACAATGAACTAATCGGATAGCGTCCTGGCATGTCCGTTAACGATGGCCCAGAACCTTCAAAGGCCGAAAACGGTGAAGACCGGTTAGCTGACATGCACAGGCAACGGAGGTCCATCGAGGAAGCCCTGAACAGAATCTCAGGCCGTCCCTCCCATCCCGGTTCGCGCACCGTCCAGATTCTCGGCGTTCTGGCGTTAACTACTGGTTTCGGGGCTGCGGTCATATCCGGGATTGTGAACAGATGGTGGGGATGGCAGGTCGAGCTGGGTGTTCTTTCGGGTTGGGTTGCCGCGCTGCTCACTGCAATCGCGGTTATTGTTGCCCTTACATCGAATCGCCGCTCCGCGTCCATCTCATCAAGCGCCCTCGAAGAATCACGACGGTCGTATATTTTGTCAGAAAGAGCGCTTGAGGACTCTCAAACCAAAACTGTGTCGGACCGGGTCTATACCCACCGCCGTGGAAATGTTAAGGCGATTGCCGACATGTGGGCAGCTCTCGACGAATTCGATACCACCATGGAAATTTTTCGGGCAACACGCGTAGCCACGATTACGACCTCGGGGATTGCGTCGCCACCGTCGAAGCTGGACGAGTTGGGCCGTGCAAAGGCGGATGCGGCGAACGCATCGTCGAAGGCCGATGCGGGAATCATGTACGCCCGGGTCCTTACCGACGTGGGCCCGGTACTAGATCATGTGGAAACGACCGAAAAGCTGTTTAGAAAGCTGGCTCACGAGACGTTCAACACGCCGAGGATTACAGCGTCGGGGACTGAGGTGCAAAGCTGGGCAGCCAATCTCGAAGATCACCGCCAAGCTCTGTTCAAGCTCAGATCGAAGGTCGTAAAACTGCTGCGAGATCAACTCCCGCTTCACGATCAAGCCGCCGAGGTCGCCAGGGCGCAACGTAGGCGGGACGCCGGCGCACGTGGCCTGCAGCGTGCCGTGAGTGAGCACAAATCAAGCGACAGCATTGAAGCGCTCATCGATAAGGTAACCAAATACGGTGAAGAAGAGCTTGCAAAAGAGGGTCTTACTCGGAAGGAATAGCGGATGCGGCGCAATACATCAACTAGCCTATTCCTTGATCATTGATTTCGGTCAAGATGTGCTCGATCTCCTGACTCCAGGCCCTTCGACGCGTCCAAGATCGATGCTCACGGACCGTCACTAGCTATCGGCTAGCAGGTCAAACGGCGTTCGTGGCCATGTTTGCCCTTGAGGAGAGAGTCGGGACTTCATCGGATGCGGGAAGACTCGACTGGACGTATCGAGGAATTCCTAAACAACCGGCACGCCATTGCAGCAAACTTCGCATCGCCACTGTTTGGTCGACTTGCGGACGGGTCTGTTCGATTAAGCCAGGTGCGACGTGTCGTTGACCAATCGAACCGATGCCCCGCCGTCGGGGTAGAACTCGGCGATGCTCAGTGAAGCGAGGTCGAGGTGCAGTCGATACAGCAGCGACGGTCCGACGTCGAGTGCGAGTTGCAGCAGCATCTTGATCGGAGTCACGTGGGTGACCACCAGAAGGGTTTTTCCGGCGTACTCGGCGAGCAACCGGTCGCGGGTCGCTTCTATACGCACGCGCACCGCGTCGAAGCTTTCCCCGTTCGGCGGTGCGACGGAGGTGTCGCCGCGCCAGGCCTTGTGGCCCTCGGGGTGACGTTCCATGGCCTCGGTGAACGTCAGTCCCTCCCAGTCGCCGAAGTCGGTTTCGATGAGGCCGTCGACGGTGGTGACAGGCAATCCGAGACGGGCGGCTGTCGCCGCGGCAGTCTGTTGGGCGCGCGCGAGCGGCGAGGCCACGATGGCGTCGATATCGGTTCGCGAGCCCAGAACCGTTGCGGCAGAATCGGCTTGGCGTTGTCCCAGGTCGGTCAGATCGGGATTGCCGCGGCCGGAGTATCGCCGGTCGACCGACATGGCGGTCTGGCCGTGACGCAACAGCAGCAGGCGGGTCGGCTCCCCCATCGCACCGGTCCACCCGGGTGACTCGGCCTTCTTCGCAACCGGCTCGGCATCGGGCAATTCCGTTAGGTCCACGCCCTCGGCCGCTGCGTCCATCGCCTCGTTCGCCAGCGCGTCGGCGTGCGAGTTCTGCGCGCGCGGAATCCACTCGTAGGTGACGGAATCGAAGCCGCGGGCCAGTTCGGCCGCTTTTCGCTGAAGCGGAATCATGTCCGGGTGCTTCACTTTCCAGCGCCCGGCCATCTGTTCGACTACGAGCTTGGAGTCCATGCGGACCGCGACCTCACGAGCCCCGACGTCGCGTGCGGCGCTCAACGCTGCGATCAGGCCGTTGTACTCGGCGACGTTGTTCGTGGCCACGCCAAGCGACGCCCGACGCTCGGCCAGAACCTGCGAGCGATCGGCGCTGAACACCACTGCGCCGTAGCCAGCGGGCCCGGGGTTCCCACGCGATCCACCGTCGGCCTCGGCAACGACCCTCGATACCTGACTCAAATTCCGGATTCCTTGGTGCGCACCAGGATTGCATTGCACTCGGAGCAACGAATGAGAGCATCCGCGGGCTTGTTGGCGATGCCCGCGATCTCGTTGCGATCGAGTTCGATGCGACACGCTCCACATCGGCGAGCCTGCAGCAGTGCCGCACCGCGGCCGGTGAGCGCTCGCTGCTTCTCGTAGAGCGCAAGCAGATCCGCGGGCAATCCCGAGGCGAACGATTCGCGGCGCTCGGCGCTGCGCTTCTCGGCGACATCGAGATCTGCGACGGCGTCGTCGCGACGGCGGCCGGCGTCGACCAATTCGTCTTCGATCTGCGTGAGCTGCGCGCCGGCGTGCTCGTGGTCTCGCTCACTGGCCTCGCGCTGTTCCATGACCTCGAGCAGTTCCTCTTCGAGGATGCCCTGGCGACGTTCGAGGCTACCGAGCTCGTGCTGCAGTTCGGTCATCTGCTTCGGGGCGATCGTGCCGCTCTCGAGCATCTTCTTGTCGCGGGCCTCGCGCTTCCGAACTGCGTCGACCTCGCCTTCGAGTTTGCGGATGTCCCGATCGAGGTCGTCCATCGAGATCTGCACCGTCACCGCTGCGTCCTTGCGGGTGGTGCGCTCGGTCTCGAGCTTGTCCACCTCCTGCTGCTCGGGGAGGCTCTTACGGCGGTGGGCGATCTGCGAGAGTTCGGTATCCACACCGGCCAATTCGAGCAGCGAGGCCTGGACTTTGGGATCGACGTTCACGCTTGATGACTCCTGCGACTATGGAAGTTGGTTCCGATCACCCTACCGGCTGCTCGAAGGCGAGAATGTCCGATCGGCTCCGAGCGCCGGTCGCGGGGTTCGATGGTCACAGCGTCCACGGGTCGGTACGGACCTCGGTGACCCGGCTGCTCCACCCGTCCGTGTCACCGAATGCGGCGTCGACGATGCTGCGCGCCTGTTCGCACCACGGGAACTCCGAGGCCCAGTGCGCGGTGTCGATCACGGCGGGGCCACCCGCGCGCAAATGCTCGTCGACAGGGTGGTGGCGCAGATCCGAGGTGACGTACACATCGGCGTCGGTGCGCGCCACCGTGGAAAGGAACGAGTCACCCGCTCCCCCGCACATTGCAACCACCGAGACCGTGGCCTCAGGGTTTCCTGCAGCGCGTACTCCCCACGTCGTAGTGGGCAACGCCTCGCGGACGACCTCGGTGAATTCGGCCAGTGTCATCGGACTCGGCAGCTTTCCGATGCGGCCCAGGCCGGTGCACGACGGTAGAGCCGCGGATTCGAAGACGTCGAACGCGGGCTCCTCGTAGGGGTGTGCCCGACGCATCGCCGAAAGCACCTGAGCACGTATGCCTTTGGGGGCAACAACTTCGATGCGATCCTCCGCCTCGGTGTGCACCTCTCCCAGAACACCGAGCGTCGGGTGTGCGTTCGGGCCCGGACGGAATTGACCGAGACCCGGACTCTGCCAGCTCGCTTCGCTGTAATCGCCGATCTGTCCGGCTCCGGCGTCGAACAAGGCCTGTCGCACCGCGGCCGAGTCGGACGTCGGCACGAAGACCAGCCACTTGTCTTGTGCGGGACAAGGAATGGGGTCGAGTGGCCTGGTGTCGATCACCCCGAGCGCGGACGCGAGTGCGTCGGACACGCCGGGATCGGCGGAGTCGGCGTTGGTGTGGGCGGTGAACAGCGCACAGTCGGCCTTGATCAGGCGATGGATCACCGAGCCCTTCGCGGTGTCGGCCGCGACGGTGTCGACGCCTTTGAGCAGCAAGGGATGGTGGGCGACGATCAGATCGGCACCCCAGGCGATGGCGTCGTCGACCACTGCCTCGGTAACGTCGACGGTGTAAACAACCTGCTGCACAACAGCTCCGGGATCTCCGCACACCAGGCCCACCGAGTCCCAGCTCTCCGCCAGACGGGGTGGGTACGCGTCGTCGAGTACCTCGATGACGTCCGCCAGTGTCACTGCCATGTTCGCTGCTCTCCTCACAGAACGGTGTTCAACGCGTCCACCAGTATGTCGACCTGCTGCGAGTCCCGTACCGCGACGCGCAGGTAGTGACGGTCGAGCCCCGGGAACGTGTCTGCGCGCCGCACCGCGATACCCATCGTGCGCAAGCGTTCTCGAACGAGATCGGCACCGTCGACGCGCAGCAGCAGGAAGGGCGCGCGGGCCGGGCCGGTGATGTCGAGGCCGAGAGCCTCGAGTCGCGGGGTCATCGCGGTTCGTTCGCGGTGGATGCGCTCGGACTCGGCGCGTGCCTGATCGACGGCGAACGGTTCGGTGCAGGCGCGGATCGCTTCGAGCTGCAGACTCCCCAGGGGCCAGTGCGCGCGGCCGTACTGCAGCCTCGCGAGGACGTCGGGGTGGCCCAGTGCATATCCGCATCGCAATCCCGCCAGCGCCCACGTCTTCGTCAGGCTGCGCAGTACCAGCACGTCGTCCAGGCTCTGCGACGCGACCGATTCCCCAGACCCGAGCACTGCGTCGGCGAAGGCCTCGTCGATCACCAGCATGCGTCCGGATCCACGCAGACTCAGTACCGCCTCACGGGGATGCAGAACCGATGTGGGGTTGGTCGGGTTGCCGAGGATCACCAGGTCGGCGGCGTCGGGCACGAGCGTCGGATCGAGCTCGAAGGGTGGCGGCAGGAGCACTCGGTGCACCGGAATGCCCGCCTGCTCCAGCACCCAGTCGGGCTCGGTGAACGACGGGTGGATCGTCGCCACCAGCCGGGGCTCGAGCCGCGGCAGCATCGAGAAACCCTCGGCCCCACCGCTGAGCAGCAGCACCTCGTCCGGTGAGCGGCCGTGATGTTCGGCCACCTGTTCTCGTGCGGCCTTGTCGGCGGCCGTGCTCGGGTACGAACCCAACGAACTCAGTGCCGCGGCCAGCCGATCGCGAAGCCATGCCGGCGGTCCGTCGCCCCGCACGTTGACGGCGAAGTCGACGAATCCGGAATCGACCTCGACGTCTCCGTGGTGACGGAGTAGCGCATCGGGATCTGCAGCTGTGTCGGACATCGCGACGAGCGTAGCCGCGCCGTCACCAAACAGCCCGCACCGATAGGCTTCGACCATGTCTGTCGATGTTCCCGCGTCCGTTGTCCTGTTCGATCTCGATGGGACGTTGACCGATTCCGCACCGGGAATTCATGCCGGTTTTCGTCATGCATTGGCGTCGGTGGACGCCCCCGAACCGACCGAGGAACAGCTGTCGATGGTCGTCGGACCGCCCCTGATCGACACGTTGCGCGGTCTCGGCCTGGACGAGGATGCGGCGCAGCGTGCACTGGCGGCGTACTTCGAGCGCTACGACGAGCGGGGCTGGGCCGAGAACACCGCGTTCGACGGTATCGAGTCGGTGTTGACGCGATTGCAGGATCGCGGCGTTCGCCTCGGTGTGGCGACGTCGAAGTCGGAGCGATTCGCCGTTCGGATTCTGGACCACTTCGGCCTGTCGCGGTACTTCGAGTTCATCGGCGGTGCCAGCAACGACGGCACCCGTCGGGCGAAGTCCGATGTGATCGCGCATTCGTTGACCAACCTCGGCATCGACCCGGTGGAGTCCGCGGACGGCGGCACCGCCGGGGTGATCATGATCGGTGATCGTGACCACGATGTGCACGGTGCCGCTCGATTCGGCATTCCCACGGTGTACGTGGAATGGGGCTACGGCGTCGACGGCGAGAGCGACGACGCCGCGTTCACCGCGTCGAGCATGGATGAACTGGCCACCGTGCTGGAGCAGAACACGGCGGCCGTGCAGTGAGCGAGCCACTGCACGTGACGTTCGTGTGCACCGGCAACATCTGCCGATCACCGATGGCCGAGAAGGTCTTCGCGGGGCATCTGCGCGACGCCGGTCTGGGCGATGCAGTGCGAGTGTCGAGCGCCGGGACCGGAGGTTGGCATGTGGGCGACGGCGCAGATCCACGAACCGTCGCCGAGCTCGATGCCCACGGATACGACAGCGAGCACGAGGCGGCGCAGGTCGGGCCGGATCATCTGGCGGCAGATCTGATCGTCGCGCTCGATACCGGCCATGCTCGCGCCCTGCTGCAGCTCGGTGCTCCGGCAGATCGTGTCGCCTTGCTGCGCTCGTTCGATCCCGATGCCGACGACTCGTCGGTGGCCGATCCGTACTACTCGTCCGATTCGGCGTTCACCGAGGTGCGCGAGCAGATCGAAAGTGCCGTTCCCGGCATGCTGGACTGGGCACGGTCGCGACTCTCTCGCTGACCCGGCTACCGTGGTGGAGTGCGAAAGTTAGCGTTCTTGCTGCGACCCAAATGGTTGGTGCTGGCTGCGGTGGTGCTGGCGTTCGCGTTCCTGTGCTTCAGCGTGCTCGCTCCGTGGCAGTTGGGGAAGAACACCTCGACGTCCGAGCGCAACGATCTGATCACCCGATCCGTCGACGCGGACCCGGTGCCGATCTCGGACGTTCTCACCGCCGACGGGTTCCCGGCCGAGGACGAGTGGCGTCGGGTCATCGCACCCGGGTCCTATGTCGCAGATTCCGATGTCCTCGTGCGGCTGCGTAGCATCCGTGATCAGCCCGCATACGAGGTCATCACCCCGTTCGTGATCGACGGCGGGCCAACCGTGCTCGTCAATCGCGGGTTCGTGTTGCCGGTGGAGGGAACCAGAGCGCCCGAGTTCGAGGCGGCACCCGCCGGTGAAGTGACCCTGAACGCACGGGTACGCCAAGCCGAGGGCACCTCGCGCGAGCCCATCGAGGACGACGGTCGGCTGCAGGTCTACAACATCAACCCGGAACAGATCGGCGCAGCGGTCGGAGTCGATGCCATCGACGGATACCTACAGCTCGACGACGCTCAGCCGGGCGGTCTCGGCCTGATCGAATTGCCACAGACCGACGCAGGCCCATATCTGTCCTACGGTCTGCAGTGGCTGGCATTCGGCATCATGGCACCGCTGGGTCTGGCCTATTTCGCCCGGGCGGAGATACGGGAACGTCGCAACTCGCGTGCCGAACTCGCGAACGCGATGTCCGGCGAGCCCGACACCGAGCCCGAGGACGAGGCCGGTCCCGACGAGGAAGAAGAATTCACGCTGCCCACACGCCGCGAGAAGCGAGCAAGGGCGCGCGCGGCGTTACGACCGACGACGCCGTCGGATCCTCGCTTGGCCGATCGCTACGGCAAGAATCGCTGACGCGAGCGCCGACAGTTCCTGCACTCGGCTCGACAGTGCGACCGATCGACGAAGATCGCGTGCGGTCGGCGAGTGTCCGTCACCGAGTGTCGGCCTGATCTCGACTCCGTGTCGGTACTGCGTTCTGCCGCCGAGCTGCAACCTTAGGGCCCCGGCAGCCGAGGCTTCCGCAACACCCGCGTTGGGGCTGGGGTGCTGCGCAGCGTCGCGTCGCCACATCTTCAGGGCTCCGGCAGGCGAACCCTGCACCGAGGGAGCTGCGACAACCGTCGCCACGCCGGTGACGCGAGCCGGTAGCAGGTTCAGAACGTCGTCGATTCGTGCTGCGGCCCAACCGAAGCGCAGATACTTCGGAGACCGGTAGCCGACCATCGCGTCGAGCGTGTTGCTCGCTCGGTAGGCCAGAATTCCCGGCACCCCGGCCAGTGCTCCCCACACCAGCACTCCGACCGTCGCGTCGGAGGTGTTCTCCGCGATGGACTCGAGTGCGGCGCGTGCGAGGCCGTCGGAGTCGAGTTGTTCGGGATCTCGACCGCACAGTGACGGCAGCAGTGCGCGTGCGCTCTCGAGGTCGTCGTTGTCGAGGTGGTCCGCCATCTGCCGGCCCACCTTCGACAGGGACGTGCCTCCGAGCGCGGCCCATGTAGCGGCCGCGACCAGAGCAACCTCGGCAGGTGCACCCACACGACCGGCCACGCGACTCGACCCGACGCCGAGTGCGGTCACCGAGCCGATCAGCGCGACTGCATGGACGACGCCCAATGCCCGGCTGTCGCGATAGAGGACGTGTTCGACGCGCAGGGCCATGGTGCCGAATCCTGCAACCGGGTGCCAGCGTTGCGGGTCTGCGAACACTCGATCGAGTCCGTAGCCGACCAGTAAGCCGACCGCTCGGGGGTGTGTCAACATCCCACGAATCTTGCCAACTGCGCACCCGAGGCAGGAATTCGGTATGGCGGACTCAGCGCTGGCGGTACACGCCCGCCAACTGGCGACCCCGGAAATCGATGTCGCTTCCGTCGTTGAGCAGTGCAATTGCCATTCCCACGAAGCCGACCGTTGCCATTACGAACAGTGTCATGATTCCCCCAGAATTTCGGGTGGATCCGCCATTGCGGACTTGTCTGTAACAGATTGTTACCCCTATGTTCGCTGTTTCCCACTTCTTTGAGGTCGGCGTCACGTGTGTCCGTCATCACGAGACGGCCGTCTCATCGGAACGTCCAAATGTCAACGGCCACCGACACTCTCGGACTGTGCGGATCTACTGTGGTTTCTGTTGCACAGCAAAGAGATGCTGCTCGTCGGTCACGACCGATCTGAGAAATTCGTCGACAATCTTCACCCTCGCCAGACCGGTCAGCTCTCGCGGCACCACAGTCCAGTAGGTTCGCTCCACCGATACGACTCCGGGTAACACCGATGTCAGGGCGGCGTCCGGTTCGCCGATATAACTGGGCAAGGGCGCGATTCCCACACCTGACCTCGCGGCGATCCATTGGCCGGTGATGTTGTTGGTCTGTATCCGTGCACGCCCTTCGGGAAGAATGGCGTCCAGTATTCGCAGCGGTGCGACATCGAGCAGAGCGTCGACATACGAAATGAGAGTGTGTTCTCGCAGATCCTCGACGGTGTCGACAGGGGGCATCGCAGCGAGATACGGTGCGGCAGCGTAAAGCCCGAGGGAATAGGTCGCCAGCCTGCGAGTCACGACGAATCTCGGCGACGGCCGCTCCAACGTGATTGCGATGTCGAACTCCCTGGTGGCCAACGAATTGTGCTCGGTGGCGGTGACCAGCTCGATGTCGAGATCGGGGTGCTTGTCTCTGAGTACGCCGAGTTTCGGTGTCAGGACGAATGCACCGAACCCGTCCGGGGGCTGCGATGCGCACCGTCCCTCGCAGTGAGCCGGTATCGGAGGTCTGATCCTCGAACGCGGCAATGAGTGTCGATTCGACGGTCTCTGCGTATCCGACGAGTCGTCGACCCGCCTCGGTGAGTCGCCAGCCCGACGGTGTTCTGTCGAACAGGCGCTGCCCGGCCGATTTCTCGAGCGCCGTGATGCGCCGACCGACGGTGGTGTGGTCCACACCGAGAGTGTGCGAGGCGTCGGTCAGACGACCGGTCCTCGACACTTCGAGGAAGTAGCGGAGATGGTCTGCGTTGAACACCCACCGAGACTATCGCCGGCGTGCATTTCTGCACAGCGATCTGCGCATTTGGCCTTTGACATGTGCATCCGTACAAGTGAGACTCGAGACACACCAATGGAAGGATCGAACGTTGACCGACGTCATTGCGCACTGGCTCGATGGAAAGACTCATTCCGGCACTTCCAACCGGACCGCCCCCGTCACGAACCCCGCTACCGGCGAGGTCACCGGCACGCTCAGCCTTGCCGATCGCGGCGACGCCCGCGCGGTCATCGACGCAGCTGCAGCCGCATTCCCGGCGTGGCGCGATACCTCCCTCGCCAAGCGGACCTCTATCCTGTTCTCGTTCCGAGAGCTGTTGAACGCGCGGAAGAACGAGCTCGCCGAGATCATCACCGCCGAGCACGGAAAAGTACTCTCCGATGCACTCGGCGAGATCTCCCGCGGCCAGGAAGTAGTCGAATTCGCCTGCGGTATAGCACATTTGCTCAAGGGTGGGTACACCGAGAACGCGTCGACCGGCGTCGATGTCTACTCCATCCGGCAGCCCCTGGGCCCCGTCGCGATCATCTCCCCCTTCAACTTTCCTGCCATGGTCCCGATGTGGTTCTTCCCCATCGCCATCGCGGCCGGCAACACCGTGGTACTCAAGCCCTCGGAGAAGGACCCGAGCGCGAGTATCTGGCTCGCCCGGCTCTGGGCCGAGGCAGGCCTGCCCGACGGCGTGTTCAACGTCCTTCAAGGCGACAAGGTGGCCGTGGACGAACTTCTCGAGAACAAGAAGATCAAGTCCGTCTCCTTCGTCGGCTCCACCCCCATCGCCCAGTACGTCTACTCCACCGGCACCGCCCACGGTAAGCGCGTCCAAGCCCTCGGCGGCGCGAAGAACCACGCCGTCGTACTCCCCGATGCAGATCTCGATCTCGCCGCCGACGCCATGGTCAACGCCGGCTTCGGCTCCGCAGGCGAACGATGCATGGCCATCTCCGCACTCGTCGCCGTCGGGAACATCGCCGACGAACTCGTCGCCAAGATCGCCGAACGGACAACACCGTTGGTCACCGGCGACGGCACCCGCGGGGCAGACATGGGACCGCTCGTCACCAAGGCCCACCGCGACAAGGTCGCCTCGTACGTCGATGCAGGCGAAGCGGCCGGGGCCACCCTGGTCGTCGACGGCCGCACCGTCCAGCCCGACGGTGGCACCGACGGATTCTGGCTCGGCCCCACCCTCATCGACAACGTGACTCCCGACATGAGCATCTACACCGACGAGATCTTCGGACCCGTACTCTCCGTCGTCCGCGTCGACACCTACGACGACGCGCTTGCGCTGATCAACGAGAACCCGTACGGCAACGGCACCGCCATCTTCACCAACGACGGTGGGGCGGCACGGCGCTTCCAGAACGAGGTCGAGGTCGGCATGGTCGGCATCAACGTCCCCATCCCGGTTCCCATGGCGTACTACAGCTTCGGTGGCTGGAAGAACTCCCTCTTCGGCGACAGCCACGCCCACGGCACCGAGGGCGTCCACTTCTTCACCCGCGGCAAAGCCGTCACCAGTCGCTGGCTCGACCCGAGCCACGGCGGCATCAACCTCGGCTTCCCTGAAAACGCCTGACCGCGAAGGAGCACACCATGGTTGCCAATATTTCGTTTCCTCGGTTCCTCAAGCTGGGCGGCGGTGCCGTCGAAGAGCTGGGGAGAGTACTGACCGACCTCGACGTGTCACGGCCGCTGCTCGTCACCGATGCGTTCATGGCCGGCAACGGCTCGGCAGATCGATTGATGAAGATCATGACCGAGGCCGGGAAGACGCCGGCATTGTTCTCGGGCACCGTTCCGGATCCGACGACCGATTCGTTGGTCGCCGGTCTCGACGCGGTGCAGCAGCATTCGGCCGATTCGATCATCGGGTTCGGCGGCGGCAGTCCGATGGACACGGCCAAGGCACTGGCCATTCTCGCGGTGCAGGGCGGCACGATGCGGGACTTCAAGGCTCCCGTACTGTCGACCGGCCCTGCCCTACCGATCATCGCCATCCCCACCACGGCCGGAAGTGGTTCGGAGGCAACTCAGTTCACCATCATCACCGACGTCGCCTCGGACGAGAAGATGTTGTGCCCCGGGCTGTCGTTCCTGCCGATCGCCTCGATCATCGACTTCGAGTTGACGATGTCGATGCCGGCACGCTTGACGGCCGATACCGGTGTCGATGCACTCACCCACGCTATCGAGGCGTACGTGAGCAAGAAGGCCAACCCCATTTCCGACGGTTTGGCGCTCAGTGCGATTCGCACGATCGGGACGTCGTTGCTGCGGGCGTATCGGGACGGCGACGACCGGCAGGCGCGCGAGGCGATGATGCATGCCTCGACGCAGGCGGGAATGGCATTTTCGAATGCGAGCGTCGCTCTGGTGCACGGTATGAGTCGGCCGATCGGCGCGCATTTCCATGTTGCACACGGGCTTTCCAACGCGATGCTGTTGCCTGCCGTCACGGCATTCTCGATCGACGGGGCGCAGGCGCGTTACGCCGACTGTGCACGCGCACTGGGCGCGGCGTCGGAAAGCGATTCGGATCAGGTTGCCGGTGGCAAGCTGCAGGATGCGATCGTCACACTGTGCCGCGAGGTGGAGGTTCCGACGCCGGAGACCTTCGGTATCGACAAGGCGAAGTGGAACGACCTGTTGCCACTGATGGCCGAACAGGCTCTCGCCTCGGGTAGCCCGGGCAACAATCCTGTGGTGCCTACCGCCGAGCAGATCGTCGACCTGTATCGGCAGGTCTACGCGGGTATCTAGTCGACATCACTCCGATGCGCGGGCGACGACACTGTCGCGCCGCGCATTTCGGCGTTGAACCAAGATTCCGCCGATCACGGTAACTGCGGCAAGGACGGCCGAGAGCAGGATCGACGACCGCTGCTCCGGCCGCACCACCATCATCACCAGGACGAACACGATGAACCCGATGGCCAAATAGGTCAACCACGGGTACAGCCACATCCGAACAGCTGGGCGTTCGCCGTCGCGGTCGAGTTGACGTCGCAGCACCAGCTGACTGCTGGCGATGGCGAGGTAGACGAAGAGCGCGACAGCACCGGTGGTGGCCAGCAGGTAGGTGAAGAGCTTCTCGGGCAGGATGTAGTTTCCGACGACGGCGAGGAACCCGAGCACCATCGAGGCGATCACCGCAACCCACGGCACCCCGTTCGTGGTGATCTTCTTGACCGCCCTGGGTGCGTCGCCTCGATCGCCGAGCGAATACAGCATGCGCGACGCGGTGTAGAGCGCCGAATTCAGGCACGACGCGACGGCGGTCAGGATGACGATGTCCATGATGGTCTCTGCATGGGGAATTCCCATCTTGGACAGTACGAACTGGTACGAGCCCGTTGCTGGATCCAGTTCGTTCCAGGGCACCAACGCGACGATGATGAAGATCGACCCGAAGTAGAAGATCGAGATACGCCAGATCACCGAGTTCGTCGCGCGGGTGATTCCCTTCGCCGGGTCCTTGGATTCGGCGGCGGCGATGGTGACGATTTCCGAGCCCATGAACGAGAACATCGTGGTGAGCATGGCGGCTATCACCGCGCCGAAGCCGAGCGGCATGAAGCCGCCCGAAGCCCAGAGTTGATCGACTCCACTGACTTCGGAGTTCGGCAGCCATCCCAGGATGGCTGCGATACCGAGGCCGATGAAGGCGATGATGGCCACCACCTTCACCAGCGCGAACCAGAACTCGAATTCACCGTAGTTGCCGACGCTGATCAGATTGGTCGCGGTGAGGGCAACGACGATGATCAGTGCCCACATCCATTGGGCTCCGCCGAGCCAGTTGGTGAGAATTGATGCGGCCGCGGTGGCTTCGACCGGGATCACCAACACCCAGAACCACCAGTAGAGCCATCCGACGGAGAATCCGGCCCAATGTCCCAGTGCGCGTGTGGCATACGTGGAGAACGAGCCGGTGTCGGGATTGGCCGTCGCCATCTCCCCCAGCATGCGCATCACCAGGATCACGAGTGTTCCCGCGAACAGATACGCCAGCAACACCGCTGGGCCCGCCGTCGCGATGGCGTTGGCCGAACCCACGAACAATCCCGCGCCGATGACTCCAGCAATCGAAATCATCGTCACGTGCCGAGGCTTGAGGCTGGTGCCGAGTCCTTGCTCACCGGTTTCCGGCTTGTCCGTAATTGACATCCCTGTAGTCGAACACAGAGTAAGCGTTGTTGCAGTCGGTGCCCGAAATGTCCAGACGACCAGTGATACAGAACTTTCCACGCGCAGCGCATCACAGTTGATATCGTCTGGTCCCGTGGAAGTAGGCTCATGATCTTCACCGTCGCTGTTGCGCGAGCGATCGCCGACGGTACGGTCCGGCGGGTCTATCGGCGGTGGTCGAGTGCGAGGGTGACCGCCGGGTCGGTGCAGCGCTCATCCTCGGGCATGATTCGCATCGACTCCGTCCACGAGGTGGATCCGGCAGGGCTGACCGACGCGGATGCCCGGGCCGCAGGGGAAGAATCGCGCAGTCATCTCGAGAAATCGTTCTTCGGGCCCAGCTCGCTTCCCACCTATCTGATCGAGGTCTCCTACCTCGGCACCGATCCTCGTGATGTCTTGGCCGACGATGCCGAACTGGACGAAACTGCACTGAATGCTCTCAGGACAACGCTCTCCCGGATGGACTCTCGGTCCGAATCTGCCTGGACACGAGCAGTATTGACGGCCATCGCTGCCGAACCTGGACGCCGCGCAGCGGACCTTGCCGAGCAGGTAGGACTGGATACGAAGGCGTTCAAAGCCCGCGTACGCCGGCTCAAGAATCTGGGGCTGACGATCAGCCTCGAGACCGGCTACCGACTCTCACCCCGCGGAACCGCATTCCTTCGGCTCACCGACAACGCTGTGGACTGATCCCGGCATACTGGACCGATGAACTCCGAAGCGGGCACCATCACCGATCCGGTCACCATCGTCGGTGCGGGCATAGCCGGCGCGGCCTGCGCGCGGGTTCTCCGCGACGCAGGCGTGCCGTTCCGCATCGTCGACCGAGGCCGCGCGCCGGGTGGACGGATGTCCTCACCGGAGTTGCACGGACGTCGCGTCGACCTGGGTGCCGGCTACTTCACCGTCCGAGATCAAGAATTTTCGACCGTGGTCGCCGAGTGGGAGTCGGGTGGATTGGCGCGCCAGTGGGCCAACACGTTCGGCATCCTCAAGCCCGAAACGGTTCCGTGCACTACGACCGGACCGGTTCGCTGGGCGACCCCGAACGGGCTTCGATCCTTGGTGCGAAACATGCTCGACGGCTTCGACATCCACCATTCCACCGAGTTGACCGAGCTGCCCGACGGCCACGTCGTGGTCGCCATGCCCGACCCTCAGGCGAAGCGACTGACCGCAGTTCCCGATGCCGTCGACTACGTACCCGTCATCGCGGTGGCGTGCGGGTTCGACGGGCTCGACATCCCCTTCCGGGACGCAGCGTTCGTCAACGATCATCCCGATATCGATTTCGTCGTCGACGACGGTGCACGCCGCGGCGACGGTGCTCCGGTTCTGGTGGTGCACACCACGTCGGAGCGAGCGCAGCAGCATCTCGACGATCCCGACGGCGCGATCGCCCCGGTTCTCGACGCCCTCCGCGAATTGTCCGTCGTCACGGCGACACCCACGTGGACCCACGCTCATCGGTGGACGTTCGCAAAGCCTGCGGCGCAGCACGATTCCAATTTCGCGCTTCACCAGCAGGACGGACGCTTCGTCGGATTGGCCGGCGATCAGTGGTGCGAATCCGGAGTACCCCGGGTGGAGAGCGCTTGGCGTTCGGGCACTGATGTAGGCCGGGAGCTGGTCCGAGAACTCGGCCGTTGAACCAGGCTCAGCGGACGAATCTCACCGTCTCATCGAGAGGCGCTCGGCTGGTACGGAATCCGTTGATCGGGTGTGTCTCGTCGGGATAGCCGAAGGAGATGCCGGCCACCACTTTTCGGCTGTCCGGGATGTCGAACCATTCGTGCAGAAAGGGCGAGTACGCGGCCAGGGCTGCTTGCGCGATCGCCCCGAGACCGAGGCTCTGCGCCGCGAGGAGGAAAGTCTGTAAATACAACCCGCAATCGACCGCCCCGTACACACCCAGATCGGCATCGGTGGTGATGATGGCCGCGTGCGGGGCGTCGAACAGCTCGTAATTGCGAATGAACTGACGCGTCGTCGCCTCCGTGTCGGACTTCACCACACCGATGCTCTCGTACAGTGCGCCGCCGCATTCACGTCGCCGGGCACGGTGCAGAGCGTTGTAGTTCGCCGGAAACGGAAAGTCCGGTTGCGGCACACCGGACGCCACGTGCTCCACCAATGCTCCGGAGAACTTACGGGTGGCATCGCCTTCGGTCACGATGATCTGCCACGACTGGGTATTGGACCAAGAAGGTGTGCGCCGGGCGGCTGACAGTAGCTGATCGAGTACCTCGCGCGAGACCTGCTTCGGCAGGAACTGCCGGCACGAGTACCTCTCATCGAGCAATTCTGTCAGCGCTTCGTACCGGGTCACATCGTCCGCCTCGTGTCGGTGTCGTCGGGTGCGGATCGAACGTAACACCACGGCTGCGCCCGACGGTCAGCTGCTGGACCGTCGGGCGCACGGTGCCGCTACTGCAGGGGCAGCAGAATGTCTTTCACTCGCGGGTCGGTGGCCAGGAATTCCTGCACCGCAGGGTCCTTGAACGCTGCGACGAGATTCTTGATGTTGTCCGTATCTGCCCATCGGCTACCGATCGTCAGCTGCCCGGCGAACTCGTCCGGGGCCGGCGGCGCGAAGATCTGCTTCTCGACGGGGATGCCTGCGGCGAGGTAGTACTCGGTGTAGCCCACAGCTGCGTCGAGATCCGGCAGTGCCCGCGACTGTGCGGCGAAATCCAGCAGGGTGAATTTCAGGTTCTTCGGGTTACCGACGATGTCCTTCTGCGTAGCCGTCGACTTGTCGACAGCCGGGTCGAGCGTGATCAGCCCCGCTCGCTCGAGTACCCACAGGCCCTGGGCTTCGTTGGCCGGGTCGGAGTAGAGCGATACCGTTGCGCCGTCCGGCAGTTGCGCTGGGTCGGAGTACTTGTCGGACCACAGTCCGAAGCCCCAACGAAACACCGGGGTTGCGGCTTCTTCCTGGAAGTCCGGATTGGATTCGAGTACCTGCCCGAGCCACAGCTTGTGTTGGTAGACAGTCGCCGCTACTTCACCGTCGCTGACAGCGCGGTTGATGGTGTTGCTGTCCGCGAGTCCACGGAACTCGACTGTGATGCCGTACCTGGGAGCGACCTGATCGGCAACGAATTCCACGAGGGCCTGCTCGGATGCATTGCCTTCGGCAGTGGCGACAACAAGAGTTGCGCCCTCGGTCTCGTTGGCCGATGCAGTGTTGCCGAAGAACGCTATTCGAATCACTGCGGCGAGAGCGATCAGCAGCACAACGGCGGCGATGATCCAGGGAGCTTTCCGACGGTTCTTCAGCTCGAAGCCGTGCGCCTCGGTGGACGTTGTCATGGTGGGTGGACCTTTCGAGTGTGAATCAGGCTGTGCGCAAGGCGCGCTGGTGGGGTGTGGTGAAGCGAACAAGTGCATCGCCGACAAGCTGGACGGCGGCGACGGTGAGAATCAGGATGACGATCGTTGCGATCATGACGGTGTGATCGAATCGTTGGTATCCGTATGTGACTGCGACATAGCCGATTCCGCCAGCACCGATGGTGCCCGCGATGGCTGAATATTCGATCATGGCAATGACGTTGATGGTCAATCCACCGATGATCGACGGCACCGCCTCGGACAACTGTGTGGTGGTGACCTGCACTGTGGAGCCACCCGACGCGCGGGCCACGTCGACCACCGACGTCGGAACGGAGCGCAGAGAGTTCTCGACGATGCGGGTGAAGAATGCAATGCCCGCCAACGACATCGGCACCACAGCGGCTGCGATACCGATGTTGGTTCCGGTGATCCATCGGGTCACCGGAACCAGCGCGGCCATCAGAATCAGGATCGGCAACGACCGTCCGATGCTGACGATCCAGCTGACCGGCGTGTGCAGCACCGGGTTCTCGAACAATCCGCCGGGCCCCAGGTTGAACAACAATGAGCCGAGCGGCACCCCCACGATCACCACGATGAACATCACGATCCCGACCATCGTGAGGGTGTCGCCGAGGGCAGGCAAAAGCAACGCAGGCAGTTCATCGACCGGCACCTTGTTGCCTGCAGCGAGCACCGCGCTCATGACGCGACCTCGAATACCGGCTGCTCAGCGGTTGCGGAACCGGACAGCCCGAGTGCCGCCAAAGCTTCGGGCACTCGGGGGCCGAGGTGGGCACCGATCCCGAGGGACGCGCTGCCGACAGCTACTCCGGCGACAATCTGCACGGACGCTCCGAGTAGCGCGACAGGCGCGCCGAGATCCTGACCCAGCCGCCCGATCCAGTCCGGCGGAACGTCGGGCGAATCATAGGTGACGTGCCACAGCAGATCGCCGGGCGTTACCTCTGCGTCGTCGCGGCGTGGGCGTAATTCGCGGCCAAGGCCCGAGCGATGGTCGGTGAGCAGGTCGACGAGCCTGCCCGATTCCACGATTCGACCGTGATCGAGTCGAGCCACCGAATCTGCAGCTCGCAGAACGGTATCCATTTCGTGGGTGATGAACACAATGGCGAGGTCGAGGTCGCGGCGCAGTTCGCGCAGCAGCTCGACCACCGATTCGGTGGTCTGTGGATCCAAGCCGGACGTGGCCTCGTCGGACAACAGCACCGACGGCCGAAGCGCCAACGCTCGCGCGATTCCCACTCTCTGACGCTGACCGCCCGACAGTTGAAACGGATATCGAGCGGCTTTGTCGGACAGGCCTACTCGATCGAGCAGTTCGGATACGCGCCTGGCCGTCTCTGCTTTCGTCACCCCGAGGAAGTCCAGTGGCAGGGCGACGTTCTCCGCCACGGTTCGACGCGACAGCAGGCTCGACGACTGAAAGACGGTACCGATTCGACGCCGAGCGACGCGAAGTTGCTTGGCATTCAACGACGTCAGGTCGTCGCCGTTGACGATCACCGAGCCCGAGGTAGGTCGCGTCAGGAGGTTGATGCATTGGGCCAGCGTGCTCTTGCCTGCACCACTGGGGCCGACGACGGCGAGAATCTCGCCGGCCTGAACCGAGAAATCCAGCCGGTCGAGCACGACGGTTGTGCTCTCGCCGGTCCCGTAGGTCTTGGTCAACTGCGCTATTTCGATCATGCTCCGACGCTCTTTTCAGTGATGTGACGGCGCAACACTGGGGTATCGGCGGTTCCATGACCAGCTATCGACTCATCACGATCCGAACTGTTCCCACCTGCCTCGGTCGTCGGTAGCGTCGCACCGCTGTCGATATTCGGACAGGTCGTCCCGCCGAAGGAGTTCCCCGTGTCACGCGAGATTCGTTTCAATGCCTTCGACATGAATTGCGTCGCGCATCAGTCCCCCGGTCTCTGGCGGCATCCGCTCGATCAGTCGTGGCGGTACAAGGAACTCGGCTACTGGACCGATCTGGCACAGCTGCTGGAACGGGGCCTGTTCGACGGCCTGTTCGTCGCCGACGTTCTCGGCACCTACGACGTGTACGGCGGCAATCACGATGCTGCCATCCGGCACGGTGCACAGATACCGGTCTCGGATCCACTGCTGCTCGTCAGTGCGCAGGCCGCGGTCACCGAGCATCTGGGGTTCGGCATCACCGCAGGAACCGGCTTCGAGCACCCGTATCCGTTCGCACGACGGCTCTCGACGCTCGACCACCTGACCAACGGACGGATCGGGTGGAACGTGGTGACCGGGTATCTGCCGTCGGCGGCGCAGAACATGGGCCACGACGACCAGTTGAAGCACGACGACCGCTACGACCACGCAGACGAATACCTCGAGGTGCTCTACAAGCTGTGGGAGGCGTCGTGGGACGACGATGCGGTGGTCCGCGATCGCGAGTCCGGTGTGTTCACCGATCCCACCAAGGTGCATCGAATCAACCACCGCGGCAAACACTTCACGGTGCCGGGTATCCATCTCGCCGAGCCGTCCCCGCAGCGGACGCCGGTGATCTTTCAGGCCGGTGCGTCGCCGCGTGGTGTTCGGTTCGCGGCGCAGAATGCCGAAGCGATCTTCGTCGGCGCACCCACCAAAGAGATTCTGGCGCAGACGGTTTCGAATATTCGTCGAGCGTTGCGCGATGCCGGCCGTGATCCGTATTCCGCGCGTATCTATCAGCTGCTCACCATCGTCACCGATGAGACCTCCGAACTCGCCCATGCCAAGCACGACGAGTATCGGTCGTATGCCAGTGCAGAGGGTGCGTTGGTGTTCATGTCGGGTTGGATGGGCGTCGACCTGTCGCGGTATGCACTGGACGAGCCGCTCGGCAACGTCGAGAGCAACGCGATTCAGTCGTTCGTCGCGTCGTTCCAGTCGATCGGGGCCGACGGCAAGGAATGGACGGTGCGCGATATAGCCGAGTGGGGCGGTATCGGCGGTGCCGGCCCACGCATCGTCGGCTCCCCCGGCGAGGTCGCGGATCAGTTGCAGGAGTGGGTGGACGAGACCGACGTAGACGGCTTCAATCTCGCGTACGCCATCACTCCGGGAACATTCGAGGACGTAGTGCGGTACATCGTCCCCGAATTGCAACGCCGCGGCGTCTATCGCACCGAGTACACGCCGGGCACATTGCGTCACAAGCTCTTCGGCAAAGGTGATCGACTGCCCGAGGAACACCGGGCGCAGCAGATCGTGCGGGAGGTTCGGGCGAGCCGAGACACCGTGTGATCGTGGTCATGAGTGGAGAACTCTCGAACCCCGAAACTGCGCGTCAACTGACCGCACTGGCGCTCTCCGGCCCTGCCACCCTCCCGTACCCCGTGCAGACCCGAAGCCGATGCGTCGCCGAAAGGCCCTCACGGACGATGAAGTGAGGCGCGCCACCGCTGAGTACGCGACCGGACGAACGGTGAAACAACTCGCATTAGAGTTCGATGTCCACCACACCGTAGTCAGCGACTCTCTGCGGGAGGCTGGTGTTCGGCTTCGCGAGACGGGCCTGCTTCCTACAGACATCGATGCCGCCCGGCGGCTGCGAGTCCGAGGATGGTCATACCCCCTCATCGCTGCTCATTTTGGATGCGGAACCGACACTGTCGGACGACGACAATCCAGTGCACGTTCCGAACCCTGAGCGAGGGAAAGACGCACCCGGGTCATTCAACCGATCAAGGTGGGGAGAATTGGCCTCCCGCACTTCGTATGGACTGATTCGACGCTGATCGCGCTAGGTTCAAATTCGACCGTTCTCCGAGGTTTGCAGCATAAATATCGCCGTAGTGCCCGATTCGGTCCAAGACAATTCTGAGCCAGCCATCCGACAATCCCCACCGGGGAGCAATACCTTCCGTCTCACCTACCAGTAGTGCAAGGGCGTCGGCTGAGTCGACAGCAGCAACCTCCGCGTTCAGTAACGTGAACAGCACATGTCGGCAGATACGAAAAAGATCAACATTCTCGGACGAAACGAAAGGTGACATCGGTTCGTAGGAGATGGTGTCCGAGAGTATCTGATGAGCGTCCGGATCCTGGAAGTGTGCGCGGATGCCGGCTAGTGCGGAGCGGTCCAACACGTATGCGGTCGTTTCACCGCTCAGGTAGGTCTGAAGCGCGGCGTCAGGAGTTGGAGCCTCGATAGCCTCGAGAGTTATCCCGTGTTCCCGATGTAGGCGGTCCAGATTCACAGTGGTCGTCGTTCCTGCCTGCACGGAAACCGAGCTACCGTGCAACTCCGCGAGCTCAGTGACTGAACTCGACGTCAAGAAGCCTTCCCCATCGTGGCAAAGGACCCCAACGAACAGCACGTCGGCGTCACGAGTGGTAGTCCATGAAGTGTTCGACGCGCCGAGGTCGGCAAGCCCAGCCGAGACGGTTTGGATGCGGTCTTCAGGTGCGGTCGGCAACCACTCGATGGACGAATCGTCTCCCGTCAATGCAATCGAGACTGCGCGAGCGACGTCGACGTCAAGTCCTGTGGCAGTGCCATCGTCGCCGACAAGCGATAGCCCCGGTATCCCGAGAGAAACCGAGACACGAAGGCCGGTCCGCTTTACCTCGGCCAAGCTTCGACTAGTCACGTCAGAACCCGATCTACGCCGCCAGACAGTTGTTCCCGGTCGAATCGGGTTTGGTTGTAGTTCAGCACAACCAAGAGTTGGTCAGAGCGTAACGGTGCTGCGCCGGAGACCGCCGAAATCGGCATCCGTCCGGTATCACTCCATTCCAATCGCCCGTCTGCTCGAACCGTGGCGCGTGCGAGATTCGCGTTGTCGGTGTGCAGACAGAATGGGACGTCCAACAGGCCACGGCTGAAGGCGAGGTTCAACGCGTGACCGATGTTGTCTGATTGCTCCAGCGTCGCAGCGATCAAACGGTCGGCTTCGGACATGATCGATAGGACCTCTTCCTCTGATGCTTGGCCGAGTCGACCTGTCGGGCGCATGCGACCGGCCAGTTCGAGTGCCGCGACGTTTTCCTCGATTGTCGGGATTCGGTGCGCTTCAGCTGGGGTCTTGACGATCAGTCGCTCCGCGCCGGATGCGTGCGCGAGCATGACGCTTCGTTCGAGCAACCTGTTCGATCCGACTGACGTGAGTGGGTAAACGCCCATGTAGGTGTAGATGACGGTGTGGCGTTCGGCCCGGTCTCCGATGTACCGGTCAGCGAGATTGCGAAGTGCAGTTACGGCCGCGACATCTTGGTCGAGATTGGTCTGCTGCGCGTAGCTCAACGAGATGCTTTGGACACCGTACTGAGCAAAGAACAGTCCTTCGAGCACGCTCAGCGCTACCAGCAAGCTGGGTGGGCAGAGCTGGCCGAGCATGCAACCACCGAAAGTTTCGAGGTGGAGATCGTGGTCGGCCGCTACCTCCGCGGTTTCGGCCCATGCGTCGACGGCAGCACTGATCGGGAGGCGACTGTATGGCAGGCAGTAACTGACCGGTCCTCCTTCGGTTGCTGGGAAGCCCGCGTCGATGAGAGTTCGCACAATGTCCTGAGGCTGAGCTGATCCGTGGCGTATCTGTATCGGGAACTGACTGTCGTGAACGTCAGCGCACATCAGGGCTGTCGATTCTGCTCCGTGCGCAACCAGCGGGTAGCCGTTCAGTGCCTCCCCAGTTGTTATCGCCGATGCGGCGGAGTCGTGGTCGCCGACTCGGGTGAAGCTGTCAATCGTGATTGTCCCAAGCGTTGCGGCATCGGCGTTTCGAGTTGCGATCAGTCCGTCTCTCATTTTTGTTTGATCTGAGAAACCCATCCGAGGCTGGACAGCAAGTTTGCCTGACGCCTTTGCATTCATAACGCGTTCATGAAACGGATTCGACATCGTGCTATACCCCCTCTTCTATTTGCAATTCTGACCCCATGATGGCGCGCTGGCCTTGGTTGGTGCCGAGCATCTCCAGTAACGCGTTCTGCTGAAGAGATGGCGACGCCGTGGCCTCGAACACAGCATTGAATCCGGCCTCGATCAGCCCGCTTGCGTGTTCGATGTTGGCATCTCCTGTAACGCCTAGTTTTCCTCCGACCACCAGGATGACGTCGGAGCAGCGGTTATCTTGGCGAATGCTCCTCGCCACGGCCGGAGCGTCCAGATGCCCGTGGCCATTGACGCTGCTGATGACAACTGCGGACGCGCCAACCCTTGCAGCGGTTTCCGCGATGAGCTCGACCGGTGTGCACGGCCCCAGGTTGACGACGGTGTGTCCCGCCTCGGTTAAAAGCAGATCGAGAAATACTAGATTCCACATGTGGGAGTCGGATTGTATTGTCGCGAGGATCACAGACTTCTTTGCGGGTCGCTCCAGCGTCGAACTTCTTCTGGTTTCGAGCATCGGGACTGGATTTCCTTCCGAATTTGTCGGGAAGCATGAGGCTGGGCCGTCAAAGAATGTTCCACAGGTAGTGCGGATCTGGAATTCGGGTGCCATCCGAAACTTCGATAACCCTATCGAACAGACCGATCGGTCGGTGGTGCCTGCGCGAGAATTCGATAGACCCATCGAAAGCTTGAATGCCGCCCCGTTCACATTTGTGCAGGCAGCTTGCAGAATCAAGTGGTTCCCCGCCGGGGTATGCAAACTCATCATGAAGATGTCATTCAACCGTAGGAGACCGTTAATTATGATCGACGTCAAACCGCAACCTTCGAGCAAGGTCGGCGTGATCGAACTCATCGCGGCAATGGTTCTGTCAGGAACGATCGGTGCCTTCGTTCTCGAATCCGGCGCTAGCCCTGGAACCGTCGTGTTCTTCCGTTGCGTGTTCGGAGCAGTGGCGCTCGCGATCTACTGTGCCGTGCGCGGCTTCTTCAGTGGCAGTGGGATCAACGCTGCCAAGCTGGGGCTTGCGGCCCTGGGGGGTGTTTTCATCGTTTACAACTGGACTCTTCTGTTCGCCGCATACGGAAGCACCTCGATCTCCGTAGCGACGGTGGTTTACCACACTCAGCCGTTCTACGTGCTCATACTGGGAGCCCTGATCCTTCGTGAGCGAATCACCCTGAACAAGTGGGCCTGGATGGTGGTCGCGTTCGTCGGAGTCATTCTTGTCTCTGGGCTGACCAGCGGGCACCTGTTCGGTGATACCCAGTACATGATCGGCATCGGCTACGCCCTCGGGGCTGCAGTTCTGTACGCAATCGCCACCATTATCGCCAAGCGGCTTTCGGGAGTACGCCCACACATCATCGCCCTTGTTCAGTGCGTCGTTGGAATTCCGCTCCTCGCACCGTTCATCACCTACTCCGAGCTCGGCGATCTCGGTGCAGGATGGTTGTGGTTGATCGGGCTCGGAGTGATCCACACCTGCGTGATGTACATCTTGATGTACTCGTCGTACCAGAAGCTCCCCACGCCGATGATTGCCGTGCTCGGCTTCGTCTACCCCGTTGTTGCGGTCATCGTCGACACGACATTGTTCGGTACTCGAATCACCCTTCTCCAGGTACTGGGCATGATCCTGATCGTTGGGGCGAGTCTCGCCGTGAGCTTCAACGTGGGTGGACGTCGCAAGGCAGCTGCTGAGTCGGACACCGAAGCCTCGGCCGCCCTCGAAGCGCCGGCAGCGACACGATGAACGTCAATTCACCAAGAATCGCGGTCGTCGGTGCGACAGGCGCGGTAGGAACGACACTGCTCGAACTCATCCACGATCGTGGATTCGAGTACAGCCGCATCGACGCGGTTGCATCGGAACGCTCGGCCGGGAGCTCGGTGCCGTTTGCGGGCGGTGAGCTGGAAGTGCAGTCGCTCAACAGTTTCGACTTTTCCCAGACGGACATCGCGTTCTTCTCTGCCGGCACTTCAGTCAGTCGGAAGTGGGCGCGTGAGGCTGCGTCGGCCGGCGCACTTGTCATCGACAACACAAATGCGTTCCGAATGGATCCTGACAGCCCCCTCGTCGTTCCCCAGGTAAACGGCAGTCTTGCCGAGGTGCGGCCGACGTCAGGAATTATCGGCAATCCGAACTGCTCAACGATCCCGCTCGTGCGAGTTCTGCACTCGTTACGTTCATGGACGCCCAGGACAGTCATAGTCACGACCTTTCAGGCAGCATCCGGCCAGGGACTCCGCGGTCTGGACGAACTACGCAATTCGTCGCGCGCCGTCATAGCCGAGGACACTGTCGACCGTCGAGAATCCGACCGGTTTGGGCGAATGCTGGCTTTCGACGTACTTCCGATGATCGACGTCCCGTTGGACTCTGGGTTCTCGCTCGAAGAGCAGAAAATGACCCAGGAATCGACAAAAATTCTGGACGACCCGGACATCGCTGTCACCGCGACGTGTGTGCGCGTCCCTGTCTTCAACTGCCACTCAGAATCGGTCTACATCGAATTCGAAGATAAAGTCGACGTAAGCGAAGTGGTGCAGGCGCTTTCGACTGCGGACGAAGTGACTGTCTATCCGAACGCCACGGAGTTTCCAAGTCCCGCAACGATTAGCGACCATGACCGTGTTCACGTGGGTCGAATCCGGGCGGTCCCTGGCAACCCGCGTGCGTTGTGGCTCTGGCTCGTTGCAGACAATGTTCGGATCGGCGCAGCCCTCAACGCGATTCAAATTGCGGAACGTGTCAAGATAGGAGCGGTTGCATGAGCCGCTCGACACCCCTTGTGGTCAAGTTCGGCGGATCGACCTTTCTGAACGGCCATAGTGACTACAAGCGAATCGCCGAGTACTTGATCGGAGTGCATCGCGAATATTCAAGACCAATTATTGCTGTCGTATCAGCACCGCCCGGAGCAACGGAAGCCGCCCGTGGCCGGATACACCAGGTAAACCCGAACGCGGGTGCGAAATATGCGGCAACCTTGTTTAGTTTGCCGGACACGGAGTCGGCGGTACTACTCGCGGCCGCAGTGGAAGCCAGTGGGACGAGAGCTGATGCACTGAACAGTCATCAGAACGGAATTGTCACCGACCGCACGCCCCTGTGGTCGCGAATTCAGTCTGTTGACACCGAGTTACTCTGGCAGGCCCTTGAAGGGGCTGACATTCTATGTATAGCAAGCGGCCATGGCGCTGATTCGTCTGGTCGATTCACATGGATGGGGAAAAACAGTGGCGATCTGTCTGCCTTGATCATTGCTAGCGCCGTCGGCGCAGACACTGTCGAAATCTATTCTGATGTCGACGGCGTCTACACAGCTGATCCCCGTTTGGTGTCCGACGTCCACCTTTTATCCGAACTGAGTTACGACGTGGCGCGGACCATGGCCTCGCGCGGTGCGAAAGTTCTGGACCGTCGAGCCCTTGATGTTGCGCGGGCTCATGGGATTGCCATCAAATGCCGCGTGAATCATGGCGACTACCACATTGGCACCACGGTGACGGACGAAGCCAGTCACATGCGAACTGCCGTCATCATCGATACAAAGTCCGTTGTCCTTGGCGCGGCCACACCCGAGGACGCTGATCTGACCCTCGAGTACTTACTCGACCGCGGCCTGTCGTGTATCCGAGTCGAGGACGGTGACTACAAGAATGTTGTGGTCGTGACGGGTGGCTACACCGACATCGAGGCTCTGATTGCTCGGCGCGAGGCGCCGGCCGAAATTACGGGGGCACGCCTGGTTTCGGTGGTCCGATGTCGCCATGCGTCCGACTACATCGTGGAGAACACCAACGCTGCAATTGACCTCGGGCGTGAACTGCATCGCCAATCGGACTCGTTCACCACCACCTGATTTGTCCAACACCCTAGACTGAAAGAGATCCCGAATGACCACCGTGATTGCAGCACGTAAGACACTCGGCCGGATCGACTTACCCGAATCGGTAACGTCAGGGCTTCGAGACAAACTGATCGAGATGGAGAATCCTTCCGACAATCCGGATCTGTCGACAACTCGACTACTGCAAGCTTTCGCATCGGTTCTCGACACAGAAGATCTACAACAGATTCTCGATGCGGGCAGACACCCTGATACGCCGGGCGTCACCCTCCTCACTGGACTCCCTACCGATCCGAATCTGCCGGCTACACCGCCTGACGGTGGCCCAGCGGCAGACAAAGCCACGTACGTCTCGGAGGGCACAGTTCTCGGCCTATCAGCGTTGGTTGGCGAGCCCTACGGCGTCCATTCGGAGAAGGACGGGCAGCTCGTCCACGACGTCATCCCTGTGCAAAGTGGAGCCAACACACAGACCAATATGGGTTCGACCGTGTTTCTGAATTTTCACAACGACATCATTCACGACCCGATCGGCCATTACACGCTCGCAAACCCCGACTTTTTGATTCTTCTGTGCGTCAGATCAGACCCAGAAGGGAAAGCCCTGACTTACTATGCGGATGCGCGCGATGTGGTTTCCCGACTCAGCCCCAACCACACCGAGCAACTCCGACAGGCGCAGTTTCAGTTGAATGCGCCCGGCAGTTATTGCCGCGCGGTGGGGCAGGTTCAGGTCCTGTCAGATGTGACTCCAATCATCACAGGCCCCCATGAATTCCCGGAAGTGGCGACGTCGGCGAACGGAATCGTCGCCCTGACCCGCGCCGGCGAGCTGGCGCTCGCCGCCTTTCAGATCGCATGCCGGGAGGTTGCCCATGAGGTCGCCTTGCGTCCCGGCCAGGCACTGATCATCAACAACCGCAAAGGCCTGCATGCCCGCAGTAGCTTCATCGCTCGGCACGACGGCTCCGATCGGTGGTTGCAGAGAACCTATGTGCGGCGGTCATTCTGGAATTCTCGCTACCGTGCTGAACAGGATCGTCGCCTTCTGTAATCGGTCCGGAATGGACTGAGCGCTCACTCATCGGGTCTCGGGCGCGTTTCGATTACGGTGCGGACGCAGTCTGCTCTCCGGCCACCTTGCGTGCAGCCACCAGAAGTTCAGCAACCTTACGAGTGACCCGCCGGCTTTCTGGATGAAGCAACAGCGTCCGCACCGTGAATGGCACCTCCCATGCCACCTCGACGAGTTCCTTCGCGTCCAGAGCATCCTGCACGGTCACGCGGGGCAGCAGGGCGACCGCGTCGATTGTCAGCAGTGCTCGTCTAATCGCCTCCACCCCACCGAGTTCCACGATCGGGAAGGGCTCGCCGTCCGGTCGGCTGAGTAGCAGTTCAAATCGATCCCGGTACGCACATCCCGGTTCTGTACCCACGACCCGAGTTGCACGGATCTCATCCAGAGTGACGACCTCTTGATGCACGAAAGCATGTCGCGGTCCACACACGAGAGCGAGCGGTTCTTCACAGAGAATCTCGGTTCTGACGCCAGGCAGGGCGGTTCTGTCGTCGACCACGAATGCTGCATCGAGGTCACCCCGTCCGACGGCCTCGATTGCCTCCGCGCAGAGGCTCGGCCGCAGCTGAACAGTCAGGCCCGGATGCAGGTTCGACAGATACTCGAACATGGGAAGGATTCTCGATGACGTGATCGACTCCATCGCCCCCAACACCATCGGCCCACGTAGCTCGTCGCCTCGTACCGATTGACGTGCTTCGGAGATGGCCGCGAGGACCGCCCTTGCATGCGGCAGGAAGAGTAAGCCTTCAGATGAGAGCTTCATTCCCGTCGACCCACGGTTGAGCAACGTCACCCGCAGGTCCTTCTCGAGGTTCTTGATCTGCGTCGTCACCGTAGATTGCGCGTAGCCCAGCTTTCGTGCAGCGTCCGTGACCGATGACAACTCAGCCACTGCAACAAATGCTTCCAGTCCTCGTAAATCCATCCGGTGCCTCCCCCACTCGGAAACCGATCTTACGGTTTCCTAAGGAATAGTCACAGCTCAGCTCGAATTGTGCACATATACGAAACCGGGCGCAGGACGATCAACCAGCGTCGATGAATTCGAGGTTGCGCACACCGAGGCGGATGCAACGGACTGTATCGACGCATTGAGACCATCGTCGGCGGATGAAAACCGCACGGTCGTTCGAGGAGAGGATCACCTGAAGTTGCGGATGCCCTCGATGGTCAAGGGTTGGAACGTCGCTTCCCTGGTGGTCCTGAGTGGAGAACTCTCGAACCCCGAAACTGCAAGTCAACTGACGGCACTGGCTCTCTCCGGCCCTAGTCACCCTCCCGTTCCACGTGCAGACCCGAGGCCGATGCGTCGCCGAAAAGCCCTCACAGAGGATGAAGTGAGGCGCGCCACCGCTGAGTACGCGAGCGGACAAACGGTGAAACAACTCGCAGTCGAGTTCGATGTCCACCACACGGTAGTCAGCGACTCGCTGCGGGAGGCCGGTGTTCGCCTTCGCCAGTCAGGATTGTCGGCGACAGAGGTCGAAGCCGCACGGAGCTTGCGGGCAGCGGGATGGACGTACGCGCGTATCGCTGACCATCACAACTGCGGCATCGAAACAGTTCGACGGCGTCTAAGGAGTCCCGGGCCGGAGGGCTCAATCTGACCGATCAAAACACGGCACAGACATCAAGTCCAGCAATTCACCCGCCGCACGTACACGAACCCGTAGCGCGGACTGTCGTGAAAATCGGCAGACGAAGTCACTGTCACAACCTTGCGAGAGCTATTCCTTGCACCTAGCGAGCTGTCCGCAGATCAACCAATGCTGGGCCTACCTTGTTCTTTTGCTATCAGAATCCGCATTACGCCATCGATCAGAATAGCAACTTCTAGTGGTGTGTCTCCAAAATAATCGATGATTCGTGCATTAGAATTTCGTTCATGAGAGCACCAGTTCCCGCACTAC
>NZ_JAWLSB010000008.1:0-304002 GCF_033142445.1 Rhodococcus sp. IEGM 1330 | reverse complement strand
GGAGAGTAGGACACCGCCGAACACAACATCCCAGAATGCCCCCGACCACCACGGTCGGGGGCATTCTGCATTTCGAAACCACCCCGACAACCACCTGCGATAGACCACCCCGCACATTCCCCGCGAGGCCTTGTGGGCTCCCACGAGATTCTGTGGCACAGTCGATGTCGATGAAACTCGCCGTCGATCAGCACCGTGTCAGCAGAATTCTGCTCGATTTCGATCTGAGCATCGAATTCGACAACGGGGACAGCATTGCCTTCAGTGAGGTGATGGTCGATGGACTCACTGTCGACGAGGACAATCAGTTCGAGGGCCTACGAGCCTTCGCGACACTGCACGGTCTCGTATGCGACGACGCAGACTACGACGAATCCGGTGTTCTCCGTCTGACGTTCGAGGGCCGGCAGAGAGTGGTGGCCAGTCCGCGAGACGAAGTCGAATCCTGGGAGTACAGCGCCGCGGACGGCTCGACTGTGTTGTGTGGACCGGGAGGGGCCGTCGAATCGTGGCCAGCACCCGAGCGCCCGGAGGCTGAAGCCCCGACTGTCGAGAGGCTTCCTTCCATCGGTGCCACCGTGGTCCGGCTCTCGACTGGCGACGACCCTGCCGTCGAATTCTCGGACGGCACGAAGCTGTTGTTCGACCTCCCCCTCGACGCCGGGTACCTCGTATTGCGGGAAAGTGTGACGTCGAGCTCCGACTCCGACGGTGCTGCTGCAACACAGGGAGATTGGGTCGTCGAACTATCCTCGGGGCACGTGATCTTCTACCGACCGCGCACTGCGTAGGGCCTACCGAACTGGGTTTCGACACCGGGGGAGTACAGCACCGAGTCCGGTGGCCGTGTACTGACATCGGGTAGGCCTGCCGCTGCCACGAGCTCGTCGGAGCAGTGGGTGAGTTCCGCGTCGACCAGTTGCCAGTGCCGGTGCACGTTCGGAACGTACAGCAGGCGTCCGGCCAGTGAGGTGTGCAATCCCCAACGCGCGGTGAGGAACACAGCGAGCGGATCCTCTGACATGTCGCATGACCCTCTGACGACGCCGAAGTCCGTCGTTGCGCCGCGGTGCGGCGGTGCGAGTCGTCGGCTGCGGTAGCCGATGGTTTTACTGTCGTCGTCTATGTCGATCGATGACCATCGGTACGGAATGCGAGCGGCGTTGGTGCCCAACACGACTGCGAGTCTGGATGCTTCCAGCGATCGGAACACGACGCCCCGTCGCCCCTCCGCGTCGACCGAGTACAGGCGCACGTTGATCTCACCGAACGTGCCGAAGTACGGAACGGGTGACGGTAGCCGAGGCCGGCACCGACCATGTGGAAGCCGATCAGCCCGACCCACGACGAGCCGTCGAATTCGTCGGGTACGCACCCGCGGGGCAACAGCGGGGCGACAGCCGAACTCGGAACCCGCCAATGCAGAAAGACCAGCCGTTCCCATCGCTGATCCATCACGATCGGACGAGGCAGCAGCGGTGGCCGCGGCCAGAGGCGTCGGGCATCGTCGCGTTTCATGATTCGAGCGTAGGCGCGACGCGTCAAGAGGCAGTGAATCGGGCGTGCACGCTCGCGGAGATCGTGATGTTCTCCGGCTTGAGTGCAAATCCTGCCGGCGCTGATTTCGCGGCGAACATACGCGCCGAAGAGTCGGCACCACCGTGCTCGGCGATGCCCGGCAGCAAGCCCGGATCGGCCACCGCCACCGCGTGGACGCCCGACCTTCCCAGGCTCGACGCGTAGGCCTCGGCCTTGGAGACGGCGTCGCGCACAGCGAGTTCTCGGACCGCGAGGGTGTGAGCAGTTCTGCTGATTTCGGTGAGGTCCCAATCGAAGTGGTCGATCGACACTCCCTCGAGTGCGGAGGCTGCGTAGACGAACGCGTCCACCAGATCGAGTTGGCTGAACTGCACCTCCACTGACGCCTCGGCTTGGTAGACGTACGGCAGTTGTTCTCCGTCGTGGTTGAACGGTCGGTGGCGCGAGTGGCGCACCTGGTCCACCGACCACCGATCGATCGGTCCGCCATCGCTGTTGTAGAGCGGCTCGACCAGTCTCGTGAGCTCCCGGACGAGTTGCTGAGCAGGCTCGGAGGCAGACTCTGCAGTGCGACCGTCGGTGCGAACGGTCAGCGAAAGCGTGCACTGTTCGGGTGGGTAGGTCGCTGCGCCGTGACCGACGACGGTGATGTCGAGTGCTTCGGGGCTCATGACGTTCAGTGTTGCATCCGGGTCCGGCGGTTTCACAGAACATCGACACTGCTGGCCGACGCGTCGAGTGAGGAGGACAATCGCGAACATGCTTCCCGTTCTCGATCTCGGTCTGGCCGACCACGACCCCCGCGCATTCCAGCTGTCGCTGCGCGAAGCAGCTCACGGGTCCGGCTTCTTCTATCTCGTCGGACACGGGATCGAGACCGAACGAATGCACGAGGTGATGCGCCTCGCGCGTGAGTTCTTCGCCGTGCCGGACCATGTCAAGGACGAGATCAGTCAGCTGAAGAGCCCGCACTTCCGCGGCTACTCGCGGGTGGGCGGCGAGCTGACCAACGGCCGGGTGGATTGGCGGGAGCAGATCGACATCGGTCCCGAACGCCCGGCGATCGAGGGAGCGGTGGGGTACTGGAACCTTCAAGGCCCCAATTTGTGGCCGTCGCAGCCCGCAGGATTCAGGGAGACTTTCGAGCAGTGGGAACGCACGGTGTCGGATCTCGGACTTCGCCTCCTGCGCCATTGGGCGCAGTCCCTCGGAGCGTCCCCGAATGTGTTCGACGGTGCTTTCGCTACCGCGCCCGCGACGCTGATGAAGGTCGTGCGTTACCCGGGCACTTCCGATCACTCGCAGGGCGTCGGTGCGCACAAGGACTCCGGGGTGTTGACTCTGCTGCTCGTCGAACCCGAATCGGCCGGGTTGCAGGTGGAGACGACTGCCGACACATGGGTCGACGTGCCGCCGCTGGACGGGGCATTCATCGTCAACATCGGCGAGCTGTTGGAAGTGGCAACCGGCGGCTATCTCCGGGCGACGCGGCATCGGGTGGTCGCGCCAGGGCCCGACACCGACCGGATATCGGTGCCACATTTTCTGAGCCCGGCCCTCGATGCCGTCGTCCCGGTCATCGAACTGCCGGCCGAATTGGCGCAGCAGTCACGAGGAGTCGAGAACGATCCCGACAACCCCATCTACAGCACCTACGGCGAGAACGCGTGGAAGTCCCGAACGCGAGCTCACCCCGACGTGGCGCAGTTGCACCACGGCATCGTTCCGGCCGGTCGGCAGTCTGCCTACTGATTCCGCCTGCGGCCCTGACGTGATGCGCGATACTGCGCCCATGCCCCGGTGCACCACAGCGCCCACACGATCAGCAGTGGCTGGAACAGCAATCGGATTCCTCGTGCCGTATCGGAGTCCAGGCCGAACGCATCGGTGTGGGTGACGAACTGCGAGATGTTGCCGGGGAAGACCGCGACGAAGAACGCCGCGACCACCCAACCCACGAGCGGCGCGCGAGCAGTCCAGAACAGCAACGCCAGGCCGAGCACGATCTCCACGACGCCCGATGCCAGCACGACGAAGTCGGTGCTGAGCGGCACCCACTCGGGAACCTGCGCTGCGAACGTCTCGCGCGCCCAGAAGAGGTGGCTGAGGCCGGCGAAGACGAGGAACGCCCCCAGCACGACCCGTCCGATGGTGCGAGATATCGATTTCGTCATGGCGTCATGAGACACCACGGGCACACTGAGCACTATGACCGGGAGTACACCGAGCGGCCCAGCGCGGCACCGATGGGTACTGCACGTCGACCTCGATCAGTTCATCGCCGCCGTGGAAGTGCTCCGCAATCCGGATCTGGCGGGCAAAGCGGTGGTGGTCGGTGGTAGGGGAGACCCGACCGAGCGTGGGGTGGTGTCGACGGCCTCGTACGAGGCGCGTGCGAAGGGCGTCGGATCCGGAATGCCACTGCGCGTCGCCGCGAAGAAGATTCCCGACGCCATCTTCCTCCCCGTGGACAAGCCGGCGTACGACGAGGCGTCGGCGCTCGTGATGGACACTCTGCGGACGTTGGGATTCGTGGTCGAGGTGATCGGTTGGGACGAGGCGTTTCTCGGTGTGGAGACCGATGACCCCGAGGGTGTAGCGAAGACCGTGCACGACGCGGTCTTCGACGCGACGGGGCTGCATTGCTCGGTGGGCATCGGGGACAACAAGTTACGAGCCAAGATCGCGACCGACTTCGACAAGCCGCAGGGCGTCTACCGGCTGACGCAGGACAACTGGTTCGAGGTGATGGGCGATCGCGGTACCGATGCGCTGTGGGGGATCGGCAAGAAGATCTCGAAGAGGCTGGGCGCCCTCGGCATCTCGACAGTCCGAGAACTGGCCGATGCCGAGGACGCGGACCTCGCCGCCGCGTTCGGACCGAAGATCGGCCCGTGGCTCGGTACGAAAGGGCGAGGCATCGACCTAGCACCGGTGACCTCCGAGCCGTGGGTCGCGCGGTCGCACAGCCGTGAGGTCACGTTCCAGACCAACGTCGCCGATTGGGCGGTCATCCGACACGAGGTCGCCGCTTTGACGTCGACAGTGTTGGCCGACATCGAAGCCGAGAACCGGCCGGCCGTTCGGGCGGCACTGAAGATCCGCTACGCGCCGTTCGAGACGCATACCGTCAGTGCACCGATCGTCGGTGCGCCGACCTTCGATCCGGAGATTCTGACCTCGGCTGCGGTGGCCCTCGTCGACCGCCTCGACCATACGAGAGAGGTTCGATTGATCGGCGTCCGGCTGGAAATGACTCCGCCGCAACCACTCTGACTACTTGCGGCCCGCCGCCCAGCGCAGTCCCCAACCGTACTTCTTGTCGAGGTCGGCCTGGCTGCCCTGGATGTACTCGACCTCGCGGGTGACGGTGATCCCCGCCGAGGTGTTCTCCAACAATGCGATCGAGCAGATTCGCGCGGAGTTCTCGGCCGAGTCGAGGCGTACCTCGACCTGCGGTCCGCTGGTGGGGAACAGTGTCACCACCCCGTCCACTGCGGCCCAGTTCGGTGCGCCGTCGTAGATCATCGCGAAGATCAGGATTCGAGCGAACTTCTCCGGATTGGCGAGGTTGATGTGCATGTTCTCACCGCCGCTGACCGAACCGGAACGATCGTCACCGTCGAGCGCAATGAACGGGGCATCCTGCAGTGAACCGAAGCTGTTGCCGAGCGCCTGGATGACACCCTTGGAACCGTCGCGCAATTCATAGAGGCACCCGAGGTCGAGATCGACACCGCCGGAGCCGTACGACGCCGCAGCCAACTTGGCCAGGAAGCCCTTCTTCTTCGGCTGCGCCGCGGGTGCGCCGGTCGACCAGTTCAGGTTGACCCGCATCGAACCCTGCTTCTCGCCGGACTTGGTGAGGCTGATCGTCGGTGACGCCTTGGACAGCGTCACCTTGCTGAGGCTGACGGGTGCTCCGGGTTGCTGCGCTGGGTTCTGCGCCGTCGAGGGCTTGCGGGTGTAGTCGATGGCCATGGTGGAGCCTTCCGGAACAGTCGGTTACCGGATCGAGGTGTCCGGTTTGGGCGGTCCGTCGAGAATAACCGCACCTACAACGGGCCCGGTGCGCGCACCGACCTCGTCTTTATTCGCGACGGCGATCTACGGCCGAGGCACGTTGCGCAGGTTCGACTTGGCCATCCGAACCGCTTCGCCGACACCGCCGTTCAGCACGACCTTGCTCATTGCGAGCGCGAATCCCTTGATCTGCTCGCCGGTGATGGTCGGCGGGACGGACAGTGCGAGCGGATCGGTGATCAGCTGCACCAGTGCCGGACCGTCGACGGCGAACGCGGTCTCGAGTGCGCCGCGGATGTCCTCGGGCCGATCGACGCGTTGTGCGTGGATACCCGCAGCTGCGGCAATCCCGGTGTAGTCGACCTGCGGTACGTCGACTCCGAAGTCTGGCAGACCGTCGACGAGCATCTCGGCTTTGACCATGCCCAGCGTCGAGTTGTCGAACAGCACGATCTTGACGGGCAGCTTGTACATCGCGACTGTGAGCAGTTCGGAGAGCAGCATCGAGAATCCACCGTCGCCGGAGATCGAGACGACCTGGCGACCCGGATTGGCGAACTGCGCTCCGATGGCGTGCGGCAGGGCATTGGCCATCGAACCGTGCAGCATCGACGCGACGAACGCCCTTCTGCCGGTGGGGTTGATGTAGCGCGCGGTCCACACATTGCACATGCCGGTGTCGGTGGTGAACACGGCGTCGTCGGCGGCGAGGTCGTCGAGCACCGACGCGGCGTACTCGGGATGGATGGGGACCAGCTTCTCGGCGTTGCGGGTGTACGCGCCGACGGTCTTCCCCATCAAGTCGTTGTGCTTGTCCACCCACTTCTCCACGTAGCGGCGGTCGGTCTTCCGAGTGACCAATGGCTGCAACGCATTCAGGGTTGCCCGAACGTCGCCGTGGATCGGGTACTGCACCGAGGTTCGACGCCCCAGCTTCGTGGGATCGATGTCGATCTGCGCGGTCGTGACGTCCTCGGGAAGGAACTGCTGATACGGAAAGTCGGTGCCGAGCAGGATGAGTAGATCAGCGTCGTGGATTCCTGCATGGGCCGCGCCGTATCCCAGTAACCCTGTCATTCCGACGTCGTACGGGTTGTCGTACTGGATGAATTCCTTGCCGCGCAGCGAATGTCCGATGGGAGCGCCGATGGTGTCGGCGAACGCGACCACCTCGTCGTGGGCACCCTTGACTCCGTAGCCGGCGAAGATGGCGACCTTCTCGGCGTTGTTGATGGCGTCGGCCAGTTTCTGGATGTCCGCCGCAGGCGGTGTGACGATCGGTGTGGACGGAATGGCGATCGGATCCATCGTGCCGGCAGCCGACAGCTCGGCGATGTCGCCGGGGAGCGTCAACACAGACACACCACCACCGGTGACGGCTGCGTTGATCGCTGATCGAAACACCCGGGGAGCCTGCTCGGCAGTGGAGACGAATTCGTTGTAGAGCGAGCATTCACCGAAGAGGCGGTCGGGGTGCGTCTCCTGGAAGTAGCCCGAGCCGATCTCGCTGCTGGGAATATGCGATGCGATCGCCAGAACCGGTGCGCCGGAACGATGTGCGTCGTACAGGCCGTTGATCAGATGCAGGTTTCCGGGTCCACACGAACCCGCGCAGACGGCGAGTGCGCCGGTGGTCTGCGCATCGGCGGACGCAGCGAATGCCGCGGCTTCCTCGTGTCGTACGTGAATCCAGTCGATGCCGCCCTTGGCCGATCCGCCGGTGCGACGCACTGCGTCGACCACAGGATTGAGACTGTCGCCGACGATGCCGTAGATGCGTTGTACGCCGGCGTCGACGAGTCCTCGAACGAGCTGATCGGCCACTGTGGTGGGCATTGATTCTCCTCAAACTTGGGACGCGCTGTTCACCGATGTGCTTCGGTTGCGTCTCGTCGACGGCTTCCCTGCGTAGAGGGCCTGTCAAACATCCTTGATACGCAAGCGCGGGCCGTCAAGGGGAAAGTGCTGGTAGAGCACTGTAGCGATCTGCGTCACGTCGCGATATTCCCGGTAGCACCCATCGAAGACTGGGGCTGTCCCGACGTGCTGGCTGACCATGTTGTGCAACAAAATAGACAGGCTCTGTACAGGTTCACTTTTGCGATGTACGGTACTGGCATGACCGAGCCCACTATGACTCAGCGCACATCGGAGCGTGCGCGGCACAAGCGTCATCAGGTGCTCGCGTCGCTCAAGAGCACCATCGAGTCCGGTGACATCCCCTCCGGCTCGTTCCTGCCAGGAGAGAACGAACTCGCCCGCGAGTTCTCGGTCAGTCGTGGAACCATTCGTTCTGCACTCAGTGAGTTGGAAGATCAGAAGCTCATCGAAAAGCGCAGCGGGATAGGATCACTCGTCACTTTCGACGGCTATCAGATCGAGACTGCCGACGGGTGGGCACGGGCACTGTCGTCTGCGGGCGTCGAGATGCATACCCGTACTCTCCGTGTCGAGCGCATCGTCGATCCCGAGTTGGCAGCCGAGGCCGGTACTTCCACACTGAACTTCGTTGCCGTCGACCGAGTGCGACACGTGGTCGACGGGCGTCCGGTGTCGTTGGAGCGCAGCCGTATTCCGGCACTCGGACCGCTCGCGGACCTGCCCGAGAACGGATTGGTGGGGGACTCACTGACGGCAACCTTGAGGTCCGCGGGGCTCGTGGCTGCCAGTGGCGAGCAATGGGTTTCGGTGGTTCCGGTCGACGCGGCCGATGCAGCCGTTCTCGAAGTGCCGGTGGGCGCCCCGTACCTGCACAGCATTCGTGTCAGTCGAGACGCGTCGGGTCGGTTCGTCGAGAAGGTCGTCAGCCTGCTCGCGCCCGACCGCTTCAGGCTCCACCTCTCTTTCAATTCCTGATCTATCACCCCACTTTCGGCAAGGACCGTTTCGATGTCTGCTTCACGCGATCGCGCCCTCGGGGCCTTCTATGGCCTGGCGCTGGGTGATGCACTGGGAATGCCGACACAATCGATGTGTCGCAAGCATATTGTCGAGGACTACGGTCAGTTGCGCGGATTCGTCGACGCCGGCCCACGTCAGTTCATCGCACACAGAATGCCTGCCGGATCGATCACCGACGATACCGAGCAAGCGATCATGCTCGCGCAGTTGATCATCGACGGCAGCGGTGTCGTCGACCCGCCGGCGTTCGCGCACGCCCTGATTGCCTGGGAAGCTCGAATGAAGGCACGCGGATCGCTCGACCTCCTCGGTCCGTCGACCAAGCGAGCCGTCGAACGCATTCTCGACGGATCGGATCCGACCGAAGCCGGTAGGTTCGGCAGCACCAACGGCGCGGCCATGCGTATCACCCCTGCGGCAATTGCAGCCTCGCTGGACGGCGGCATGAGCTCGTTCGTCGACGCGATCTACCGATGCAGCTTCGTCACCCACAATACTTCCCTCGGAATAGCCTCTGCCGCAGCGGTTGCCGGCGCGATCAGTGCCGGGATCGCGGGCGCGGACCTACCCGAAGCAGTCGACATCGGCGTTGCTGCTGCGGCCGAGGGTGCCACCCGCGGATACTGGGTTGCCGGTGGAGACATCGCGACCCGAATCGAGTGGGCGGTCCAGTTGGTCGGTACCACCACCGACGAACACATCACGGACACGGTCGCCGAGATCATCGGTACGTCCGTTGCGTCACAGGAATCAGTGGTAGCGGCCTTTGCTCTGGCCGTTGCGTACGACGACCCGTGGGACGTCGTACTGACAGCCGCCACCATCGGCGGCGACACCGACACCATCGCAGCGATAGCAGGTGCTGTCCGCGGTGCCGTCGGTGGCCTGGCAGCGTGGCCCGGCGAAGCGATTCGAACGGTCATCGACGTGAACTCGCTCGATCTCGAGCCCCTCGTCGATCGACTGCTCGCTCTCCGTAATACGAACTGACACAGTTCGACTCACTTTGGAGCACAACCATGACCTCTTCCGCCTCCGCCTCCGTCTCGGACACCGCGGCCGACGCTCTCTCACTGGAGACTCGCGGGATCGAGCCCGTCCCGGACAACGAGCGCAACGGTAATCCCCTACAGTTGTTCTGGGTGTGGTTCGCCGCGAACATCTCTATCCTGGGGCTGCCGCTCGGTGCCACCCTCGTGGTCTTCACCGGCCTGAACATCTGGCAGGCGCTGATCGTGGCCGTGGTCGGTGCCGCCGGATCCTTCGCCATCGTCGGCATCGTCTCGATCGCAGGTAAACGCGGTGGCGCCCCCAGTCTCACACTGTCGCGTGCCACCTTCGGGGTCCGCGGCAACATCGGACCCACGTTGGTGTCGTTGATGTCGCGGCTCGGTTGGGAAACTGTCAACACCACCACCGCAGCGTTCGTGCTGCTGTCCATCTTCACGCTGATCTTCGGTGGATCCGGTGCCGCGAAGGATCATCCCGTCGTGACAATCGTGTCCATCGTCATCTTCATCGTGCTCACTCTCGTCGTCAGCGGGCTCGGACACTCGGCGATTCTCGTCATCCAGCGCTGGTCGACGTGGATCTTCGGTGCCTTGAACATCTTCGTGGCAGTCTTCTTGATCGCCACCGTCGACTGGACTGCCGTAACCAGTACCCCAGCGGGATCGATCAGTGCGATGGTTATCGGTGTCGGAACCATCGCTGCCGGAACAGGTATCGGCTGGGCCAACGCCGGGGCCGACATGTCGCGCTACCAGCGCAAGAGCGTCGGAGCCGGTTCGTTGGTGCTGTCCAGCGCGGCAGGTGCCGGTATTCCGCTCGTACTCCTGATCGGCCTCGGCGCACTGCTCTCGGCCGGCGACAACAGCCTCGCGTCCGCGTCGGATCCGGTCGCGGCGATACGGGAGATTCTTCCGGCCTGGATGGCTGTTCCGTACCTGATCACCGCATTCGGCGGATTGCTGCTGTCCAATCATCTTTCGGTCTACTCGGCCAGTCTGACCACCTTGACACTCGGCTTCCGAATCAAGCGGGTGTACGCGGTCGGAGTAGACGTGTTCGTCACGTTCGTCGGTGCCATCTACTTCATGCTGATCTCCGACGGCTTCTACGGCCCGTTCATCACATTCATCTCGGTTCTCGCGGTTCCGCTCACAGCATGGCTCGGAGTGTTCATGTCCGACATGATCAAGCGCGAGACCTACGACGCGGCATCGATCATGAACATCGGGAACACCAGCCGCTACTGGTATTCCGGCGGAGTCAACTGGTACGCGTTCGTGAGCTGGGCAGCAGGCATCGTCGTGGGGTTCCTGTTCACTGCCATCGCTGTGGACGGCGACGTCATCTACACCGGGCCGTTGTCGGGCAGCTGGATCGGTGACAACGGCCTCGGCTGGGTCGCGTCGTTCGTGGTCGCCGCAGGTCTGTATCTCGCCACCGGGGGAGCCCGCCGGACCGAGACCGTAGCGCGGTGACTCCGCGGCTGATCCACACCGGTCAGGTCATCGTCGACGTTGTGATGGCCGTACCCGAGGTCCCGACTCCGGGCGGAGACGTCGTGGCGACGTCACTGAACGAGACCGCGGGAGGAGGCCTCAATGTCATGGTGGCCGCGATTCGTGATGACCTGCCCGTCGTCTTCGCCGGAAGGTACGGTTCGGGTCACTACGGCTCGATCGTCCGAGACGCGCTCGCCGCCAGTGCGGCGTTCGTGGTCAATTCCGAACCACTGCCGAAGGACTCGGGATTCTGCATCGCCCTCGTCGACGCGAATGCCGAGCGAACATTCGTGACGTACCCGGGAGCCGAGGCCGAATTGAGCGTCGCAGACCTGGAGGCAACCGGAGTTCGACGCGGTGATCTGGTCTACGTCACCGGCTACGGACTGGCACACGAGAGCAACGCCGCGGCACTGACCGAATGGCTCCCGTCGCTCCCGGACGAAGTTGTGGTCCTGTTCGATCCGTCGCCGCTGATCGCGACTCTGGACCGACGCGTCGTGGACGCCGTACTCGCTCGGGCCGACATCGTGAGTGTCAATTTGCGCGAGGGTGCGCTCATGACGGGTGCGGACGACATCGATTCCATCGCAATCGGATTGGCCGAGCGGGTGCATTCCGGGGCATCGGTGGTGCTGCGTACCGGACCGGAGGGGTGCCAGATCGTGAGCGTCGGACGGCCGCCCCGGTCGGTGCCCGGGTTTGCAGTGCAGGCGGTTGACTCCAATGGTGCGGGCGACGCGCACGCCGGTGTGTTGTTGGCGGGACTTTCGCGAGGACTCGACCTGTACGCGGCGGCGTTGCGGGCGAATGCCGCCGCAGCGCTTGCCGTCACCGAGCGTGGACCGGCGACGGCACCGCTTCGATCACGTACCGACGCGTTGGTCGGAGAGTGAGGGTGCAGTTCGCCCCGGAACCGTGGAGTCGCGGACGACAAGTGTCGGTGTGAGTGCCACCGAGGACACCGGCAGTCCGTGGGTGACGGCCAACAGCATTTCGGCTGCGCGTGTGCCGATTTCGCGGTGCGGGCTGTGAATTGTCGTCAAGGGCACCGTCAGTTCGCTGCAGATCGAGATGTCGTTGTAGCCGACGACGGCGATGTCGCGTCCCGGCTGCAATTCCGCCTCGCGCAGGACTCCGAGGACTCCGATGGCGCTGAAATCGTTGGTCGCGAAGATCGCCGTCGGAGGTGTCGGCAATGCCAGAAGTGCGGTGGCTCCGCGTCGTCCGGCCTCGGGATCGAAGCCCTCTTCCCGTACGTACTCGTCCGGAACGTCGATGCCTGCATCGCGGAGGGCAGCTCGGCAGCCCTCCAGTCGGTCGATTCCGGTGCTGGCCCACGCCGGACCCGACACGATGCCTACGCGAGTATGGCCGAGTTTGGCCAAGTGTTCACCGGCGAGGTAGCCGCCCCGATGGTCGTCGCACGTCACCGAGGTCATCCCTGGGTATCGACGGCTGATGAGCACGAACTTGATCCCACGGCGGTGGAGGTCGTCGAGGTTCTCGCTGTCCAGGCGAGCATCACCGAAGATGAGGCCGTCGACGTTGCGGCCGAGCAACAGATCGATGCGTCGACGCTGCTGAATCGGATCGTCGTGGGTGTTGGCGACGAAGGTCTCGTACCCGGCACGGTTCGCTGTTTCCTCGATGGCGTCGTACATCGCCGAGAGCACCACGTCGGTCAATCGTGGGACGAGTACTCCGAACGCGGTGGACTTCTTGGTGGTCAAGCTCGCCGCGTTGGGGTTGGGTACGTAGTCCATCTCGCGGGCCAGCTCGAACAGTCGCAGATCTCCCGCACTGGCACCGGCCGGGTCCACGGCGACGCGTCGTAAAGCCCTGGATACGGTCGAGACATGAACCCCCGCAGCAGCTGCGACAGTTCTGAGCGTGACGCTCCCCGAAGTAGTGCTCTCCACGTGTAGTTCCCCTCGCTCCTACGGAAGCCCCTGTAGACCCCTAAGCTAGCACCGAGCGCAATCGCTTGCGCAACATGTTGCCCCCTCGAGGAACGGACATTCGATGACAGGTTTTGGTGGTCTCAATCCATCGACGACGTCGCTCACACTCGGTTTGGTCCAACAGCAGATTCCGCTCATCGCGAGCATGGCCGACGTCGATGCGACGACGGACCGGGTGTGCCGTCAGCTGCGTGAGGCGAAGGCTGGATTCTCGGCCCTGGATCTCGTTGTGTTCCCGGAGTATTCGTTGCACGGCCTGCGCAAGTCGTCGTGGGCGACCGACGAGGTGATGTGCGACATGAACGGTCCGCAGGTGGAGCGGTTGCGCACGGCATGCCGCGAGTCGAACGTGTGGGGGTGCTTCAGCATCATGGAACGCAACCCCGGCGGAGCTCCGTTCAACTCCGGAATCATCGTCGACGACAGAGGTGAAATAGCCCTGTACGTCCGCAAACTGCATCCCTGGACGCCCAAGGAGCCCTGGGAGCCGGGCGACATCGGTCTACCGGTCTGCGAGGGGCCCAAGGGCTCGGTGCTGTCGCTGTTGATCTGCCACGACGGAATGTTCCCCGAGATGGCGCGGGAGGCGAGCTACCGCGGTGCCAACGTGTTGCTGCGCACGGCCGGGTACAAGTTCCCGCTCCGACAGTCCTGGCGTATCACCAACGAGGCCAATGCCTTTCACAATCTGGCATATACGGCGTCGGTGTGTCTGGCGGGGGAGGACGGCAACGGCATCCCGTCGATGGGCGAGGCAATGGTGTGCGACTACGAAGGAACGATCATCGAGCGCGGCGATTCCACACCCGATCGGGTGGTGACCGTGTCGATCGAGCCGGCCAGGTCCGATGCGGCACGTCGCGAGTGGGGAGTGGAGAACAACATCTATCAACTGGGTCATCGTGGGTACACCGCGCTCGACGGTGGGGCGCGTGACTGCCCGTACACCTACGTCCGCGATTTGGCCGACGGAACCTATCGAGTGCCGTGGGAGGACGACGTCCGCATCGTCGACGGGACTTCGGAGGGATATGGACCCCCGCGTCGGCCCGGCAACGCATTCGATTCGGCGCGGGCAGGTCTGCGCGGCGAGTAAGGCGGAGGTTACGCGGCCGGTGCCCGTGTAACGGTGCCATTAATTGGTTCCGACTTTGTTGCTCAATGCTCGACATCGAGCGACCGGGCCCTCTATCGTCAGAGCTACGCAAGCGGTTGCACGACCGGTTGCACAGCAAGCGAAAGAAGGCTCGTTTCGATGACTTCCCAGGTAGGCGACTCTCTGGAGCTCACGGATCGCACCCGCCACGACATCGATTCGATGTCGTCGGGGGATGTGTACAAACTGCTGTCCTGCGCGGTGCAGCCTCGTCCGATCGCATGGATCTCCACCGTCTCCAGCGACGGCGTCCGCAACCTGGCGCCGTTCAGCTTCTTCAACGTCGCCTCGCGCAATCCGGCGACGCTGATGATCTCCATCGGTGAACGCATCGGGTTTCCCGGAGAGCTCAAGGACACACTGGTCAACATTCGCGACACCGGCGAGTTCGTCGTCAACATTCCGTCCGCCGACACCGTGGATGCGGTGACCGCGAGTTTCGCGACCGTCGACGCGGGCGTCGACGAATTCGAGCTCTCGCACATGACCGCGGTGCCGTCGGTGTCGGTCGCGGCCCCGTCGGTGCTCGAATCCCTGGTGTCTCTCGAATGCCGCACGATGCAGGAAATTGCACTCGGTACGGACACTCTGGTGCTGGGGACCGTGACGGCAGTGACCAGCAGGCCTGGCCTTCTCACCGCCGATCTGCACGTCGATACTCTCGAACACCGCTTCCTCGGCAGGCTGGCGGGCCCGTTCTACACCACCGACATGAATCGGGTGGCGCAATGACCACGTCGGCCCGCCTGCGCGGCGTCGATGCTCAGCCGGTGGTCGACACATTCGATATCGCTGTGGTGCAGACCGGTTCGCGGGTCGGAGCCTGGCAGCAGAACATCGACGCGGTGCGCTCGGAGGTGCAGGCTCTCGCCGCGGCCGGATCGAAGGTGATCGTTCTGCCCGAATTGTTCGCCAGCGGTTACGATCTCGACAGCATCGAAACGATGGCCGAGTCGGTACCCGGTCGAACGTCGACCGCGCTCGGAGCACTCGCCGTCGAAACCGACACCGTTCTGGTGACGGCTATCGCGTTTCGTGATGCCGACGGTGTCTTCTTCGACAGCTCGCTCGTCGTGGGTCCGGACGGCCTGATCGCATTGGGACACAAGCGTTTTCTGTGGGACCGAGAGAAGTCGGTGTTCACTCCCGGCACGGAGAGCGGTCTGCTGGTGAGCACACCGTTCGGCACCATCGGCGTCGTGATCTGCTACGAGGCAGGGTTCCCGGAGACGGTCCGAGACCTCGTTCGGCGAGGAGCCGATGTGATCGCCGTACCGTCGGCCTTCGGACACGTCCGTTTGCACGTGTGGAAGCTGCTCACCCGCTCCCGGGCACTCGAGAACGGCGTCGTCGTCGCGGCCGCCGGACTCACCGGGCAGGCCGGCGACGGCCCACGGTTCGCGGGCCACAGCGTCATCGTCGGACCGCAGGGGCGCACCATCGTCGAGATGGACGAGGGCGTCGGATCGGTGTCGGCAACAGTGACTCGCCGCGAGTTGCTCGACGCACGCGACGAAGTGCCTTATCTGAAAGACCTTGCCCGCCTGGGCGGAATCACCGAGAACGACTCAACCGAGAACCCTCACGAGAGGAACCGAGATGTTCGATCTGCGATCAGCTGATCTCCTGCGCGCGTTCACCCGACAGCTCGAGCTGTGCAAAGTCCGGCCCGGAGAGCAGGTGGTGATTCTCGCAGAGCCGTCGAGCCGCGGGGATTACGTCTCGGCTGCCTTCGGGGCGGCTCAGAGTTTGGGCGCACAGGTACTTTCGGCCACCGTTCCCGGCGGCAGTCCGGCACCGATGCCGAGCACCCACACCGGTGCGGGCCCCGGTCTGGTGTCGGTCATGAACAGTTCGGTCGCTCAGGACATGCTCAAGGGAGCCGATCTCGTGGTCGATCTGACCAGCGAGGGCTTCATCCACGCGCCCATCCAGCAGGAGATCCTGGCTGCCGGAACGCGCATCATCTTCGTGTGCGACGCCCCGGACGTGCTCATCAGGAACATGCCGCAGGACGGTGACAAGGAACGGGTACAGGCCGGCGTCGATCTGATCCGCAACGGTTCGACCATGCGCATCACCAACGAGGCAGGCACCGATCTCACCGTGCAACTGAGCAATTCGCAGCCCGAGTTCCAGGTCGGCTTCGCCGACGACAAGGGACGTTGGGATCACTGGCCGTCCACCATGGTGCTGTGTTGGCCGGAGATCTCCAACGGGCAGATCGTGTTGTCCGAGGGCGACATTCTGCTTCCGTTCAAGGAGTACGTCCGCGACCGGACGACACTGGCCGTCACCAACGGACACATCGACGAGGTCACCGGCGGCGCAGAGGCAGCTCTGCTCAACATGTTCTTCACCGACTCCAACGACAAGTGGGCGCGCTACCTGTCCCACATGGGCTGGGGATTGATGAAGACCGGTGACTGGTTCGCGGCCGCGATGTACGGCAAGGACGACATCATGGGCATGGACGCCCGCGCCTTCGCCGGCAGCTTCCTGTGGTCCACCGGCCCGCACCCCGTACTCGGCCGAGACTCCTACGCACACCTCGACATCGGAATGCGCGCCTGCACCGTATCCATCGACGGCATCGATGTCGTCACCGAAGGCCGATTGGTGGAGAACTGACATGGCACCGATCGAAGTGGTCGTCGCAGGCGGCGGCCTGGGCGGACTGACCGCGGCGCTTTCGCTGCGGCACAGAGGAATCCAGGTGACGGTACTCGAAGCCGCTGCCGAGCTCGGCGAGGTCGGAGCCGGCATCCAGACCGCACCGAACGCAAGCCGCATCCTCATCGCCCTCGGTATGCGCGAGAAGCTCGAAGCGATCAAGACCGAGCCGATGGATCAGGTGCGCAGGCGCTGGGAGAACGGCAAGGTCATCGCGCTCACCGCCCTCGGCGAGTACTGCAAGAAGAGGTTCAACGCTCCGTATTGGCACTACCACCGCGCGGACCTGCATTCGGCAATTCATGCACAGTGCCTCGATCCCGACGGCCCCGGCCCGATGGTGGTGTTCGAGACCGATGCGAAGGTCGTCGAGGTCGACCGCACCAACCCGATGCGGCCCGTCGCGGTGACCGGAGCGGGACGTCGGTACGAATCGGATCTGCTCATCGGAGCCGACGGAATCCGCTCGACCGTACGCGATCTCATCGGTCTGCCCGACACGCTTGTGTTCTCCGGCGAAATGGCATACCGCGCACTCATTCCGGGCGATCGCATCGTCAAGGATCCGGCCACCCGCTGGCTCGTGGACCGATACCAGAGCACCATCTGGTACGGACCCGACCGACACCTGGTGCACTACATGATCCGCAACGGTGAATACCTCAATGTTGTTGCGCTGGCACCGTGTACCGACGAGGTCCGCGACGGCGGACCACGGCTCGTCGGGCCCGAGGAACTGATGGCGACGTTCCCCGACTGGGACGACCGCGCCCACGCGATGCTGTCCAAGGCGGACGAGAACGTACTGTGCCAGGCGCTCTACTACCGCAGGCCCGACCCGCGTTGGACCGACGGCCGCGTCGCGCTGCTGGGCGATGCCTGCCACGCCATGCTGCCGTACCAGGCGCAAGGTGCCTCGCAGGCGATGGAAGACGCCGCCGTGCTGGCCGAGGAACTCGCCACCGTGACCGCAGCAGGCATCGACGAAGCATTGGCGCGCTACGTCTTTCGCCGGGCACGGCACGCGCGGATGGTGCAGGACGCAAGCCTGAAGAACAAGACGTTCTACCACATACCCGATGGACCCGAGCAGCAGAAGCGGGACGCGACACTGGCGTCGTTCGATGGGGAGTCCGACATCTCGTACGACTGGCTGTGGAGCGGTACCCCGCTCGACGACAGTGACGACGAGAAATTCCATTACTCGTTCGTCCGATGACGACCTCGGACCACAACACCGCGCCGGAGGCTGCGATGAAGACTGGTGATCAGGTAGTACAGGAACTCCCCTGGAAATGGGGTGTGCAGGGCAAGATCTTCATCATCGGCGGGCTGGGTTACATGTTCGACGCCTGGGATGTGGCGCTGAACGGTTTCTTGACGCCGCTGCTCGGAAGTTACTGGGATCTGTCCCAGGCCGAGCGCGGGCTCGTCGCCACCGGCAACCTGATCGGCATGGCCGTCGGAGCCGTCGTGTGGGGAACCATCGCAGACCGAGTCGGGCGGAAGCGTGCATTCTCGTTGACGCTGTTGATCTTTGCGCTGTTCTCGGTCCTCGGTGCTTTCGCGCCGAGCTTCGAGATCTTCATCATCCTGCGGTTCCTCGCAGGGTTCGGACTCGGCGGCTGCATCCCGGTGGACTACGCGTTGGTCAGCGAATTCTCACCACGTCGCATTCGCGGCAAGATTCTGTCTGCGATGGACGTCTGGTGGCCGATCGGTGCCACCATCTGCGGCGTCGTGGCAACACTTCTGGTCCCGATCGACGGTGATGTTCGCTGGCGCTACATGCTGCTGTTCATGGTTCTGCCTGCGCTGCTGCTGTTCTGGGTCCGACGCGGCATCCCGGAGTCACCCATCTACCTCGCCAAGGTCGGCCGAGAAGCCGAGGCCCGCGCGGTCATCGACGACATGGTGACGCGCACCGGATCCGAGGCCGTCGAGTACGTCATCGTCGCCGATACCGCACCGAAGGGTCCGGGTGGTATGAAAGCTGCTCTGACACAGCTCAAAGCGGTCTGGCGCTACAGCCCACGCATCACCGCCGCAGCCTGGATGCTGTTCGTGTCGATAATGCTGCTGTACTACGCAGCGCTGAGCTGGATGCCGTCCATCCTCCGCGCCGAGGGCTACGGGGAGTTCGCAGCCTTCGCCGGTACGACGCTGATGACCGGTGTCGGCATCATCGGTGTGCTCACCTCCGCGTTCATCGTCGAGATCTTCGGCCGCAAGTGGGTCATCGGGCTGTCCGGCCCGATCGCGGGTAGTGCGCTGGTCATGTTCGCCGTCATGCTCGACATTCAATCCGCTGCGCTGATCTGGCTCGGCATCTTCGGATTCGTCATTCAGCTGACCATTCCGGTGCTCTACTGCTACGTCTCCGAGCTGTATCCCACCAACATTCGCGCCTCGGGATTCGGGTACGCATCCTCGGTGAGCCGGGTCGCCACGGGCTTCGCGCCACTGCTCTTCGGCTCCGTGATGTGGCCGATCCTGGGTCTTCCGTTGACCTTCGGCATCGTCACCGCGTTCGTGTTGTTCGCGGTGATCTGGATGGCGTACTTCGCACCGGAGACCAAGGGGCGCGAACTCGACACCCTCGTCGACGAACCCACCGAGGTAGTCGCAGGCGAGGCTCGGGTCTGATGAAGCCCGCACAGTTCGATTACCACCGGGCGCGCGACGTCTCGGGTGCAGTGCGGCTGCTGGCCGAGCTGGGCGAGGACGCGAAGATCATCGCCGGAGGCCAGTCCTTGGTCGCCATGATGAACTTCCGCCTCGCCCGCCCTGGGCATCTGGTCGACGTGGGTGGGTTGAACACTCTGCGATACATCCGGCGAGAATCCGACGGCCTGCACATCGGCGCGCTCACCACGCACCACGACGTCGAATCCGGCCACGTGGGAATGGACTTCGCTGTCCTTCGCGATGCCATGCGGTGGGTGGGGCACTACCCGATCCGTACCCGCGGCACCGTCGGGGGCAGCATCGCCCATGCGGACGCCACCGCGGAATGGTGCTTGCTCGCCATCCTGCTCGACGCCCGCATCGTCGTCGAGAGTGTGCGTGGGCGGCGAACCGTCGAGGCGGACTCGTTCTTCTTCGGTTACTACTCCACCGATCTCGCGTTCGACGAGATGATCGTCGAGATCGTGTTTCCGAACCCGGCACCGCACGCTGCGGTGACCGAATACGCAGAACGGCAAGGAGATTTCGCGATCGTCGGCGCAGCAGTGTCCCTCGATCTCGACGGCGTGGCCGTCGTCGGCGGACGCGTTGCTCTCGCGGGGGTCAGCGCGACCCCGACGCGATCTCCGGCAGGCGAGGCCGCGCTCGCCGCCGGTGGAACGTTCGCCGACTGCGCGGACGCCGCAGCCGAAGCACTGGAATTGGAGGACGAGGGCATGTTCACCGCCGAGTACCGCCGCACCCTGGTGCGCACGTTGGTGGCCGAGGCCTGCAGCGACGCACTGGTATCGCAGGGGGTGCCCACGTGAGCGTCGATCAGGTTCTCACGCCGAAATTCGTCGGCACCTCGGTCGCACGCCGGGAAGACCCGCGGTTGCTCACCGGCCGTGGCAGATTCGTCGACGACATCGCGATGCCGGGAATGTTGCACGCTCAGTTCGTACGCAGCACCGTTGCGGCAGGATCGATCACCGGACTGGACGTCGGTGATGTCGCCGGAGTCGAGGGAGTGCGCGGCGTCTTCACCGCGGCGGACTTGGACCTGCGGCCGATCCGCGCCGAATTGTCCCGTCCGCTGAGCGAATTCGTGCCCACCGACATGCCCGTGCTCGCGCACGACGTCGTGCGGTACGTCGGTGAGCCGCTGGCCATCGTTCTCGCCGCCGATGCCTACAGCGTCGAGGACGGGATCGAAGCGGTGCGAGTGTCGTACCGGACCGTCACCGCCGTCACCTCCGCCGATCAGGCCATGTCCGAGGGCGTGCCCCTGGTCCACGATTCGGTTCCGAACAACACCGTCGTGGACGTGCAGATGTTCGCCACCGACGGCATCGACGAGATATTCGACGACGCGCACACCGTCGTGTCCGTGCAATCGCGCACCGGGCGTCAGAACGCGCTTCCACTCGAGACCCGCGGATGCATCGCGTACTGGGACGACCGCGACGAGCAGCTGATCGTCCATATCTGTACGCAGGTGCCGCACCAGGTTCGGACCGTCACCGCGCTATGCCTCGGGCTCGACGAGCGCCAGGTGCGCGTCGTGGTACCCGACATGGGCGGCGGCTTCGGGCAGAAGTGCGTCGTCGGTCGCGAGGAGATCGCGGTCGCCGCGGCAGCGTTGAAGCTTCGCCGTCCGGTCAAATGGATCGAGGATCGCAAGGACGCACTGACGGCGTCGTTCCTGGCGCGCGAACAGCAGTACGACGTGCGGGCAGCGTTCGATTCCGAAGGGCACATTCTCGGCCTCGATGCAGATGTCGTGTGCGATATGGGTGCGTACTCGTGCTACCCATTCACCGCGGGGATCGAGCCGCTCATGGCCTCGGCCGAAATGCCTGGGGTGTACCAGGTTCCGGCATATCGGGTGAGGGGCCGCTCGATCTTCAGCAACAAGGCACCGACCGCGCCGTACCGAGGGGTGTCCCGGCCGCAGTACGTCATGGTGATGGAACGACTGTTCGAGCGAGCGGCTCGTGAACTGCAGCTCGATGCGGTGGAGATCCGACGGCGCAACGTCATCACCGCCTTCCCGTACACCGGCGTCAACAACATCACCTACGATCCGGGCTCGTACCTCGAGGCGCTGAACCTGTGCGAGCAGACCCTCCTCGACGGGGGTTGGTACGACTTCCAGGAGCGGGCGACCGCAGACGGCCGACACATCGGCATCGGATTCTCGTGCTTCAGCGAGCGAACCGGATACGGCAGCAGCGCATTTGCGGCGCGCAAAATGAACGTGGTGCCCGGGTTCGACATCTCGGAGGTCAGGATGGACACTTCCGGCACGGTGGTCGTGACGACCGGAACCATGAGCCATGGGCAGAGCCACGAGACCACCATGGCGCAGATCGTCGCCGATCGGCTCGGCATCGGCGTCGAACAGGTCAAGATCGTGCAGGGCGACACCGACCGCATCACCTACGGCTTCGGGTCGTTCGCCTCCCGCTCGATCACCATCGGCGGCAGCGCGGTGGCGTTGGCGTCGAACAAGCTGGGAGACAAACTGTGTGAGATCGCGGCGCACCTGATGGAGACCCGTGACGACAACGTCGAGCTGGCATCGGGGCGCGTCCGTCAGCGCGACGACCACTCGAAGTACGTCACCTACCGGGACATCGCCGACGTCGCGTATCTGAAGGCACAACTGCTACCGAAGGGCGTCGAACCCGGATTGTCCGCGACGGCCAGCTTCGACGTGTTCAACGACGGCACGTTCTCCAACGCCACTCACGGCGTCGTCGTGGAGTTGCACGAGGGCACCGGCCGAGTGGAGATCCTGAAGTACGTGTGCGTCGAGGACTGCGGCGTCGCCATCAACCCCAAGATCGTCGAAGGGCAGTGCCGGGGCGGGATAGCCCAGGGCATCGCCGGTGCGTTGTTCGAGCAGGTGTCGTACGACGACCACGGAAATCCACTGTGCGCCAGCTTCATCGACTACAAGGTGCCCACTGCCTGCGAAATCCCGGACATCGAGATCCATCACCTCGAAACGCCCTGCCTGTTCACCGAATCCGGAGCCAAGGGAGCCGGTGAGGGCGGCACGATCGGTGCACCCGCCGCCGTGCTGAACGCCGTCAACGACGGATTGCGTTCCACCGGAGTCGAACTGAACGACACACCGATCACCCCCGTGGCAGTACAGGCGGCACTGGCGAAGGGAAGGCCATGAGCAACAAGCAACTGATCGAACTGAACGTCAACGGCACCGTCCATGAGGTGATCACCGAACCACGCCGAACTCTGGTAGACGTACTGCGGCACGATCTGCAGCTCACCGGAACACATGTCGGCTGCGAGCACGGCGTGTGCGGGGCCTGTACCGTGCTGATCGACGGCAAGCCGGCCCGCGCGTGCCTGACGTTCGCAGCGCAGGTGGAGAACTCGGACATCGAGACCGTCGAATCACTGGGCGTCGACGGTGAATTGAACGATCTGCAGCAGGCCTTCGCAGACCACCACGGCCTGCAATGCGGTTTCTGCACACCGGGATTCCTGATGTTGGCCGAGGGCTACCTCGCCGACAACCCCGATGCCACCAAGGAACAGATCCGCGAGGTGGTGGCGTCGAACTACTGCCGCTGTACCGGGTACCAGACCATCGTCGAGGCCATCGACTCGTGCGCCGAGCAGCGACGCTGCGCCGGCTGTGTGAACGGAGTTCGTAAGTGATACTGACCAATACACTCGACATCGACGCCTCGGCCGAGGACGTTTTCAGGCTGATCAACGATGTCGAGAAAGTCGCGACCTGCGTACCGGGGGCCGCCATCACCGGTAAGGACGGCGAGACCTACCTCGGTGGTGTCAAGGTCAAAGTAGGCCCGATCAGCGCGTCGTACGCCGGCACGATTCGGTTCCTCGAGGTCGATGCCGAGACCCGCACGCTCTCACTCGAAGCCAAAGGAGCTGACTCGCACGGCAACGGCGATGCCGAGGCCCAGGTGAAACTGGCGGTCGAGTCGATCGGTGACCGTTCGCGGTTGACCCTGAACACCGATCTGGTGATCAGCGGCAAGATCGTCTCGTTCGGAAAGGGTGCGATCGTCGCGGTGTCGAACAAGGTGCTGCAACAGTTCGCCGTCAATCTCGGTGCGCTGCTCAGTGGTTCGGCCACGGCCGATCCAACCACGCCTGCAGCCGTGAGGACTGCTGTTGCAAGCCCGATCGGCGGCGAATTGAACGCGATGAGCCTGATGCCCGAACCGGTGCGTAAGTACGCACCGATCGCGGGCATCTTCCTCGCCGGAATGGTCGAGGGCTGGCTGGTGTCCAGGGCCTTCGGGCGACGGTAGAGAGCTAGCTGCGTACCGCGTTCGAGATTCTGTCGACGACCATTGCAACGGCACTCGGAACCGGCTCGATGACGTCCACGTCGGTGCGCAGCGCCAGCCGCCGGGCCGAATCGCTCAACGGTCCGCCGCCGATGACGACGGCGCTCGCTCCGGCGGCCACTGCTGCATCGACCGCCGTTCCCAGTTCGACAACGCTCGATGCGAGGTCCTCGGCCAGGACCAACGGCGATGACGCGGTGAGGAACACACCCGCGAAATCGCCGTCGGGCACGGTGGCACGAGTCAGTGCATCGAGTGGGGCGGCGAGATCAGCTGTGGTGGTTGCGATCGCGAAGCGGCGACCGCCTCGTGCGGCGTGCAGGATTCCTGCCTCGCCGATCCCGACCACCGGAGTGTCGACGAGGGTTCGGAGTTCGGCCGCACCGGGATCACCGAACGCGCCGACGATCACAGCGGCCGGGCCATGGTGCTCGATCGCATCGAGGGCCGCTGCTACGACATCCGGTCCGGCAGCACGCAACTGTTCGGTGCCGGTGATCATCGCCGGTCCGGTACCCGCGGTGACCCCGATGACAGTGAATTCTGTGTCGTAGAGCCGACGCCGAGCAATGTCGACGAGCAGCTGCGTCGTTGCAGCGTTCGAGTTGGGGTTGATCAAGAGAATCCTCACGGCTCAGCCATCTTCCGGCATGGGTTGTCCGAAGGTCTCTTTCGGGAACTGCACGGCAATTCCGCACACGATGAACAGGCCGGCCAGCATCGCGAACATGGCACCAACGCCGGACGAGTCCAGTACGGCTCCGGCAATGAGCGGGAACAGTCCGCCGGAGAGGGAGCCCAGCGCCAGGATCACCGACGTCGCGAGGCCACGGATTCGGGTGGGGTACTGCTCGGGTGCGAACAGCCAGATCGTCGTGTTGAGGATGATGACCGAGAAATTGAACAGGGCACCGAAGAACAGTACGAGGCCGACGGACGTTGCGAAGAAGCCGAATCCGAGCCCGGCGACAATACCGAGTACAGCGCCACCGGTCAGTGTCACCTTGCGCGGGAGTTTGCGAGCGATGAGCGCAGCGGTCAGCGCGCCGATCAGCGATCCGGACTGCATCACGAGGGTGTACCAGAGCGCACTCGAGATCGACATTCCTCGCTCGGTCAGGATGACGGGGATCAGCGTGAGCATCGAGATCTGTGCTGCGTAGGACATGCAGACGGCAATGCCGAGGGCGAGAGTGCTTCTGCGGTAACGCTGCCCGAACATTTCCGTCCACCGTGCGCGCGGTGCGGCGTGATCGTCGACCGTGGTGTCGACGTTCAAGTACTGAACCTCGGAGTCGAGCGCGCCGCGAAGCTTGCCCTGCGCCAGGCGGTTGATGACGGTATTGGCCTCGGCCACACGGCCTGTCGCCGCGAGGAAGCGAGGTGTTTCCGGAAGCGAGCGGCGATAGAACACGACCGCGAGTGCGGGCAGTACGAGCAGACCGAACAGCCAACGCCAGCGGTCGTCACCGGTGAAGATGGCGAAGACGATGACCCCGAACAGTGGGGCGAGCATGTTGCCCAGACCTGCAGCTGCGACGTTGATCATGCCGACCGCGGTACCGCGATGCTTGGCGGAGAAGAACTCGGAGAGCATGATCACCGCTACGGCGATTTCACCGCCCAGTCCGAGCCCGACCAAGAATCGAGCGCCCACCAGCACCTCGTAGTTGGGTGCGAATGCGCACAGTAGCGAGCCGAACGCGAAGACGAGAAGGTTTGCACCGAGGAGGGTTCGACGGCCGAAACGGTCCATCACCGCTCCGGCCAGGATGCGCCCGAGTGCGACGGCGGTGAACGTCGCGGTGTTCAGCAATCCGATCTCGGTTCCGCCGAGGCCCCAGGATTCACGCAGGAGCGGCCCGGTGATGCCGACGGCATTCTGTTCGACGGCGTCGAAGAACACACCGAACAGGACCATGGCGACGATGCCGAAGTGCGCCGTGGTGAGGCCGATCTTCGAGTACGACGCCTCGATCTGTTCGCTGAGGCTGCCGGCCTCGGGCGGTGGGTCGATCGGTGACGGCTTCTCGTTCCTGGTCGGGACGCTCATCCCAGTGCCTCTCGCTAAGTGGTATACCAACAACGGAGAATTTACGGAGTCACGCGTCGCGGAAGGTTTCTCGGCGGTAACACTTGTGTTTCCAGGTCCTCTCACCTGCCCCTTCTTGCCTAGGTCTTCGTTGAGCAAGATCCGCCGACGATCCCTGCGGATGCGCGGTATACCTTCGGTTCGCTGGTATACAAGCATCATGGCATCCACGGAAGGTCGCGAGTCGCTGTCGCGTTCGGTGTTCGACGCGATCAGAACTCGCATCCTCGACGGCCGCCTCCGGCCTGGTGAAACGCTGAGCGAGCGCAATCTGGGAACCGAGCTCCAAGTGTCGAGGGTGCCCATTCGGGAGGCACTTCCATTGCTCGAAGCAGCCGGGTTGGTGACGCTGTCGCCGAGACGCCCTGCGGTGGTGACGGGAGTGACCAGAAGTTCTGTCGACGAGTTGTACGACATCAGGTCCGCGCTCGAGCCACTCGTGGCTCGACGGGCAGCGTCCGCTGTGGCGGCGGGCGCGGACTCGTCATCGTTGGTCGACGCCGTGTCCCGTGCAGGTGCAGCGCTCGACCGGGGCGATCTACTCGAATTCCATCACGCGAGCTCCGGAGTGCACTCGGGGATCGAGGCACTGTCCGCCAACCGGCTGTTCCCGGTCATCATGGAACCGTTGCGGGAGCGCAGCAATCGACTCAACATGGCCAATCTCGAACGGGATCCGTCGCTGCGACACGGGGAGCATGTTTCCCTCGTCGACGCCATCGCCAAGGGGGACCCGGAATTGGCTGCCGCTGTTGCGTTCGCACATGTGGAATGGGGCCGAGCACGAACGTTCGAGACTCTGGCGCAAGTTCCGGGTTACGACCCACAGCACTGAGCCGAGCGAGCCGTACTCAGCGCGACGCGGTCAGTCTGGACATCTGTACGGCCCCGGCAGTCCCGAGCACGAGCACCCCTGTCGCGACAGCGAAGGCGATCGAATAGGAGTCGCCGATGGCAGGTGCGACGATCAGTGGGCCGAGTACCTGCCCGACGCCGTAGAACGCAGTCAGTGTTGCTGCGGTACGTCCGATGGGCAGTGACTGGGCGGTGCTCATCGTCAGCATCGTGATGCCCATGAACGTTCCGCCGAACAGCAGAGCCGAGAACACAGCGGCGACGGTGTTCCCGGTCAGGGCGGGGAGTAGCGCTGCGATCGACTGCAATGCGAACGCTGCCACCAGGGCGTTGCGCATGCTGGTTCGACGGGCGACTGCCTGCCACAGCACCGTCGCCGGTACCGCCGCAAATCCGACGACGATCCACACCGCCGGACCAACCGATGTGCTGCCGTGGCCACCGACCGCCGCCACGAGAAACGTACCGACGATGATGTAGCCGAGACCCTCGAGGAAGTACGCGAACAACAATGTCCGCCATACGGTCCGGGTTCTGCGGTCGATGTCGCCGGGCACCGCCCGCGTTGTGGGCTCGGGATGTACCCGTAGCGTCCACGCCGGGGCGATGAGGACCGCTGTCAGTAGCGCCGAGCACACCCACAGCGCCTGCCAGGACAGGTGCGGTCCGACGAGCAGCGTCAGAATCCCCGACGCCGCGATGCCTGCGCCGACGCCGCCGAACGCGATACCGGGGGAGGCGCCGTCGGCGCGATGCTTCGTCACGGTGCTCGCGCACGCGATGAAGACCGCTGCGCTCGCCAGGCCCGCCAGGAATCTCAGGGCAGAGAACGCAGCGGTGGAATGGACAGCGGCCATGGCCAACTCGCTGGCGACGAGGACCACTGTCCACCATCGGAAAGATGTCGTCGTGTTGATCGACGGGCGTACGGACAACACGATCGCGCCGACGAGATAGCCGGCGTAGTTCGCGGTCGCGATGACGGCACCGCTGCTCGGCGTCACCTCGGCCGCATCGACCATGATCGGCAGGAGCGGCGTGAACACGAATCGCCCGACGCCCATCGCCGCCGCGAGTCCGGCCGCGGCAGCGAACGACAGTCGACGGCCGTTCATGGCGAACACCCCCTATGTCGTTAGCCGGGCCAACGGTACCCGCCGCATTCGCGACTCCGGAATCGGACCGGACGGAACCGATCCGAGCCCACAGGCGTCCAACCCGATGACGCCGATTCACCGGGCGTCGATACGGTGCGACTCGGGGGAGCGTCATGACAGTGAATGTGGATCCAGCGATCCTGCGGCAGTTCTCGAATGTGTTGTCGGCGACTGGCGGGGTGATCCGTGAGATGGATGCTCTTGCTCCGTTCCGTGAATCGGAGAATGCGTTGCAGGGTAGTGACTTCCGTGCAGCATGTGCGGCGGCGGCAGCTGCAGCGGCCGGAGCAGTTGCAGCTCTGGCGGGGCGGGCCGAATGCGTCGCAGACATCGCCCGCGGCGTCGCGCAGAACTACGAGATCGCCGACGACGAACTCGCCCGCCGCCTCGCTGCGATGGACCAGCCGAAGTGACACCCACCGTGCCGCACGTCGCGGGCTGGGAGCCGGAGTCGATGCGCAAGACGATGATCGAACTGTCGGAGATCGTCGAGCGCGTCAACGGCCAGCGCACCGGAGTGCTGGAGGAGCAAGACACATTGGCCGAGACGTGGACCGGCGAAGCAGCCGACGCCGCAGCCGAACGCGTGGTGACCGAATGCTCCCGGATGAGCTCGGTGTGCGGTGAGATCGATTCACTCGGTAAGGCATTCGAGACCGCAGCAGGAATGGTCGACGCCGTGAAGGCACACCTGCAGGCGCAGGTGTCGGCGGCAACGGTGAGTGGGTTCGCCGTTGCCGCCGACGGGACGGTGAATCCGGACGCGATGATCGCACTCATCCCGGACAGCCTCGGCGAGGAGAAGACGCGCCGGGCCGACGAACTGCGCTCCACTGCAGCCCAACTGACGCTGGATATCCAGAGGGCGTTGTTACAGGCCGAGCGCGCTGCGGTCGACGCTGCACAGCAGTTGGCGGAGCCGACGCGGCTACTGACCGAACTCGCATTGACAAGCCCGACCGGGAAGTTCGTCGAGAACCCGGACGGATCGTTCTCGTGGATGCCGGACTGGCCGCCGACCATCGCGTCGGGCGTGATCAAGACCATGACCGACGTGACGAAGCGGGCACTCGAATTGCCCGGTGTCGATTCCGTCGACGACGTAGCCAAGAACATCGGGCGCGGATTGGGAGCGTTCGGTGCCGTGGCCGGAGCGGCCCCCGGAATCGCCGACAGTATCGACGACGGGATGGACCCGACCAAGGCTGTCATCGTCGAGGCAGCACCCATCGCTGCCGGGGCCGCCGCGACATGGGTGTTCGGTGTCATCGGAGGCGCGGCGGGTTCGGTCGTTCCAGGTCCGGGAACAGTGGCCGGTGCCGCCGTCGGGATCGCTGTGGGAGGTCTCGTCAGCTATACGGCCGACAAGGTGATCGAGAGGGTGTGGCGATGACCGAGCGTGAATCACACTCGTATTGCGTCGCTGATCTTCAGCTGAAACGGCCCGAGTGGGTGCGCACGTGGCGCAGCGTCCATCTCGGATGGCTCGTGGTGTTCGTCGCCCTGACGGCTGCACTTGCCGCGACAATCGTGACTCCGGTTCTGCTGTTCGGGACGCGTACCGCGGAAACCTTTCTCTTCATGTCGTGGCTTGTGCTGGTGGTGCTGATCCCACTCACAGCAGCTGTGGTGTTGTCCGGCATCGGATCTGCACGGCTGTCGAGTTTCGTACGACCGGTGAATGTCGCGGGAGTCGGGCAAGGTGTTGCAGTGCCGGGGCGGGGGAGCGTGTTGTACCGGAGCGGAACTCTCGCACTTGCGTTGTTGGCCGGCGTGTCTTACTTCCAGTGGAGAGGCGACGAACCTGTAGGTCCAGCGCGTCACCAGCTCAGAATTCTGGTCATGTCGCACGTCGGCGCTCCGATATTCTTGCTGTTCTTCGCCCTGAGTGTGCTCATCGTCAACCGGACCAGGATTTCACTGCACCCCGACGGCATCGTGCAAGAGATCTATCGCCGCCGCGCCTGGAAGGTGTTCCGCGACATCACCGTCGTCCCGTGGAACAAGATCATCGATCTGCAACCGCACGGCCACTCGAATCCGGCCATGTCGCATCCGCACTGGTACCCCACTGTCCGAGTCGTGTACCGCGGCGAAGGCGTCGAGCCGGATCAGGTGCTGGTACTGATGGCGTGCGAGAAAAAGGTCGAACCGAACGCGTTGTTCGCTGTGTTGCACTGGTGTCGCGACAATCCCTGGGCTCGAGCACAACTGGGCCACGACAATGCGCGTGAATTGCTGCGTCCGCCCAGTCTGCTCGAGCGCATCCGGGCCGACCGCGCCGCATCGACTGCCGTTGAAAGGAATGCTGTCCGGTGACGGTTCGAGAGAGGACGATAGAAACCTATCTCCAGCAAGAGGGTCTCGAACTGGCGTCGGTGCACCGCGGTGAATGCGACAGGTTCGGGCTCGAGCTGCCGACGCTCCCGGACTGGGAGGTCGTTCCCGAGCACCTCTTCCCACACGCCACCGCGGTGCTGCATTCACCGGTGAACGCAGTCGAGGGATTCGTACCGAACGCGGTGGTTCTGGTCGGCAAGCTCAGTCGATCGGTCCATCCGGAATCGTTGCTGGACTGCGGCTTCGGTGACTCCCGGGCGCTGCCCGGCTGGGTCGAGATCGGTCACGACCGAGACTCGTTCCGTGGTCTGCCTGCAGTCTCGATCGCAGGTCGCTACGACTGCGACGGTCGGTTGCTCTTCGCCAGGACCCGGTACGTCGTCGTCCACCACATCGTCGATCACTATCTGGTTCAGGTGACGGTCACCGTGCCGGATTCGCTACGGCAGAAACTATCCTGCAGTGCAAACGAATTCATCGACGACGTGCGTATCGGGCAGGGGTGATCTACTCGGGAATCTGCTGCACCACGGCGGCGACGGCTTCCACCTGGTCCGCGATGCGTGGCCCCCACCGACTCGACAGGTCCTCGTCCATCGGGAAGATCCTGCCGTCTCGGACGGCGGTCATCGAACCCCACCCCGGCCGAGCCGCGACCGATTCTGCTGTGACGCCACAGCATTGGGCGTCGGCGAGGAACACGATATCGGGATCCGCGGTGATCACCGATTCGGCGGACAGTTGTGGGTAGTCGCCTGCGCCGGAGCCGTCGGCGATACTCGTGAGGCCGAACAGGCCGTAGATCTGGCCGACGAAGCTCGCGCTCGACACCGTGTACAGCGTGTCGTCGAGTTCGTGGAAGTACGTCAGCGGCTGATCACGATCCGGAACGCTCGCCACGGCAGCGTCGATCCGGGACCGCATCTGCGCGACCACTGCGTCGCCGTCGGCGTCGTGCCCGGTCGCATCCGCGACGCGCTCGATCTGGGAGTACGCGTCGTCGAGGCTCGTCGCGGCCGGGACCAGCAGCGTCGGAATGCCGGCCTCGGCCAGAGTGGACGTCACGAGGCCGAGGTCGGTGGAGGTGATCACCAGATCGGGGTCGTACGCGACGATCGCCTCGAGGCTCGGCGTGAACGCCGACAGCCCGGTCTTAGGAGCATCGGCGGGATAGTCCGACTGATCGTCGACGGCCGCCACCTGCTCACCCGCCCCGACGGCATACAGGGTCTCCGTCGCCGTCGGGCTCAGCGAGACGATCGAACGAGGCATCGCGTCGATGGTGACGGTCCCGCCGTCCGAGCCCGACGCGATCGTCCTCGGAAACTCCCCGCTCGACGCCGTGGCCGAGGTGGTGGTCGGCGGGGAGTCCGTCGTCGTGCTGCCGCATCCGGTCGCGACCAGCGCGATGACCGCGAACCCGGCTGAGATCATTCGTGCTGATCGACGCTGCACTGCTACTCCTGTGTTTCCGATGCCTCTTCGAGCGCCAACACTATCGGGTCGCGGTCAGCGCCCCAGGCTCCGTGCCAGGTACGTGCCGGTGTGGGTGTCGGAGACCACCAACTCGTCCACGGTTCCGGTGAACGTGATCAGACCGCCGTTGTGCCCGCCGTCGGGGCCGAGGTCGATGACCCAATCGGCGGCGGCGATGACGTCGAGGTTGTGCTCGATGACGATCACCGACCTGCCCTCGTCGACCATCCCGGACAGCAACGCGATCAGGTTCGACACGTCCGACGGGTGCAGACCGGTCGTCGGCTCGTCGAGGACCAGCACCGGCGACGACCCGACCAGTTCGGTGGCGAGCTTGAGCCGTTGACGCTCGCCGCCGGAGAGCGACGACAGGTTCTGGCCGAGCGAGAGGTAGCCGAGCCCGACGTCCCGGCACCGGCGGAGGATGTCGCGGATCTTCTTGACTTCGAAGAAGTCCTGAGCGTCCTCGACGGACATCTCGAAGATGTCGGCGATGCTGATGCCGTCGACGGTATGCCGGATCGCGCCCGACCGAAACCGCCTGCCCTGGCACGTCTCACAGGTGCTCGTCACCGGGTCGGTGAACCCGAGATCGGTGAAGATGACGCCACTGCCCTGGCAGTCGGGGCATGCGCCGTCGGAGTTGGGTGAGAACAGCGACGGCGGTTGCCCGGTCTTCTTGGCGAAGTAGGCGCGGATCGGATCGAGCAGACCGGTGTAGGTCGCGGGGGAGGAGCGGCGCGATCCGCGGATGGGTGCCTGGTCGATGATGACGGCGTCCGGCGCGGCCTCACGGAGGTGGCCGTGGATGAGGCTCGACTTGCCGGAACCGGCGACGCCGGTGACGGCGGTCAGAACTCCGAGCGGAACGTCGACGCTGACGTCGCGCAGATTGTGGGTGTTGGCTCCGGTGATGCTCAGCCAGCCCGAAGGGCCGCGGGGAGTGCGCAATTCGACGCCCTCGCGCCGCAGCTCGGCACCGGTCCTGGTGTCGGCGCGGCGGAGTTCGTCGTAGGTGCCCTCGAACACGACTGTGCCGCCGGCCTTTCCCGCTCCGGGGCCGATCTCGACGATGCGGTCGGCGATGGCCATGACCTCGGGGTCGTGCTCGACGACGAGGACGGTGTTGCCCTTGTCGCGCAGCGCGAGCAACATGTCGTCGAGACGGTGGACGTCGCGGGGGTGGAGGCCGGTGGTCGGTTCGTCGAAGACGTAGAGCATGTCGTTGAGGGTGGCTCCGAGGTGGCGGACCATCTTGATGCGCTGGGATTCACCGCCCGACAGCGACGACGTTGCCCGGTCCAGGCTGAGGTAGCCGAGGCCGAGATCGACGAGTCTTCGCAGTTGCGTGACGATTTCGGCGGTGACGCTGCCCAGGCCGTTGACCTGCCACCCGTCGATACGGTCGGCGAGTTCGGACACCTGCATCGCGAACGCGTCGGGCAGAGACAAGCCCTCGAGGGTGGCTCCGCGGATGGTCTCGTTGTAGCGGGAGCCGCCGCAGGACTCGCAGACGCCGCGCGTGACGATGCGCTCGAACGCGAGCTTGGCCTTGCCCTTGAGGGCATCGGCGTCCTTCGCCAAGTAGCTGCGCCGGAACCGGGACACGATTCCCTCGTAGCTCTTCATGACGGCGTCGGGGTTCAAGACGTCGACCTCGCCGGGTTTGGCGTCGAAGAAGATGTGGCGCTCGCGGGCGGAGTACTGCTCGATCGGGACGTCGAGATCGAAGAGGCCCGAGTCGGCGAACACCCGATACGGCCATTTGCCGACCTCGAAATCGGGATGCTTGAACGGCCCCTCGCGCAAGGACTTCGACTCGTCCACCAGTTCGCCGAGGTCCGCGACCTTCGCCTCGCCGAGTCCCTCGCACTCGGGGCACATGCCGGCCGGGTCGTTGAACGAGAACGCGTTCGCGAACCCGATCGTCGGGGTGACGCCGCGGGACCAGAGCATGCGCAGCCAGTCACCGATGTCGGTGATGGTGCCGACCGTCGACCGCGGGCCACCGAACAGGCGCTTCTGGTCGACGATCACGACGGCCGACAGGTTGGCGATCAGATCGGCGTCGGGGCGACCGTAGGACGGAAGAAATGTCTGCGCGAACGCGGTGAACGTGGAGTTGATCTGCCGTTGAGCTTCGGCAGCGATGGTGTCGAAGACGAGTGATGACTTCCCCGACCCGGAGACGCCCGCGAACACGACGAGCGAACGCTTGGGCAGGTCGAGGTTCACGTTGCGGAGATTGTTCTCGCGGGCTCCGCGAACGAGGATCGTCGATAGTTTCTCGGCCGGTGTTGTCGACTGGGCCTGGGTCATGTGCGCTTCGGTCGCCTTTCGCCGTGCCCTGACGGGCATGCACCGACGGTGGTTCGTGCAGTGCCGACGCAGCTTACCGTACGGTGTACGGAAACGCCACCAGGGGGCTGAGCGTGACAGTTCGTGCTGAAGACGGAGGTACCCAGCAACTGTGTCGACTTCGGATGATGGACACTGCCGTCATCCGCATTACCGGCTGAGGGGGCGCTCGAGTGGGGGCACCCCGTTGAGCAACACTCGACGACGAGTCGCCACACGTGGGCATGGGTCTTCGTGTGTGCGCTGGGTGGTTTTCTCGTTGTCAGGCTGCACGCCGTTTTCGTCGGTGGTAGCTGGGGATGGGTTGTCTCGAGGGGTCGATGGATTCGGGTGGGATGGCGTAGGGGTGTCCGTCGTCGCCCATGATCAGTTGCCAGTCGCCGTGGTGGACGAGGCGGTGGCATTCTCGGCAGACCAGCGCGAGGTTGTTCAGGTCGGTGGGGCCGCCGTGTTCCCAGAATTTCACGTGGTGGGCTTGGCACCACTGTGCGGGGCGGCCGCACATCACGCAGCATCTGTCGCGGATGGTGAGGGCGATGCGTTGGTCGTCGCTGGCGAGTCTGGTGGTGCGGCCGAGCGCGAGGGGGACGCCGTGGTGGTCGACGATGACCGGGGTGAGGTCGGCGTCGCAGGTGAGAAGTTCGGCGAGGGAACGACTGATCGGCCCGGTCCAGTCGAAGTGGAACGGCCACTCGGCATCGCCCGGCTCGGGAGCGGACTTCTCACCGGCACCACCACAGTCAGCGTCACTAACGACAGCGTCACCACCGGCAGTGCTGCGACCGACACGATCGCCGCGAGAATCGCCGCTTCGTGCACTGTCGCCGGCACCAGCACTGCCCCCGCTGCCACGATGACCGCCGTCAGCATCAGTATCGGGACCCGCGCTGGCGTCGCCGGTTCGGGCACTGCCGTCGGCACCAGCGCTGCTCTCGCTGGCGCGGTGACCGGTGCCACGATCGGGACCGGCGTCGGTATCACCGGTTCGGGCAGCGCCGTCAGCACCGGCACCGTGTGCCGTCGAACCCGTTGGTGTGCGTGCGGATCGGTCTCTGCCACCGTCGGTGAGCAAGTCCCGCAGCGGGACGACCAGATGCACCGACGCCCGCGACCCAACCGCCGGTCCGCGGCTGCTGCCGCGCAGGTGCCGGTCGAGAATCTGATCGAGTGCATTCGGCACGGCGCTTCGACGGACAACGAGGATCACGCTCACCACCGGGACCCGGGCGCGGAGCGGTCAACCCCGACAACGCGGTGAGCAACTTCTCGGCCAGCAACCGGTCGACGTTGCCACCGATCTGGACGCGGCCGCTGGACAGCGGATGGACATCGAAGCGGTTCAGGTCCGGGTTCTCCGACACCGGTACCGGCGGCGGCCCCGATGGAACGGGTTCCGGCCCAGCAGGTTCGGGCTCGCCTGAGCCGCCTGCATCACTCGAGTTCCCTGAGTCACCCGAGCCACCTGCATCACTCGAGCCACCTGCATCACTCGAGTTCCCGGCATCGGCTCGGCCCGCCCACTCCCGTTCCTGTCGTTCTTTTTCGGCCTGCTCGTGTCGGGCTCTGGCGTCGTCCGCCGCAGAATGCGCGAGAGCCTGCCCACGGGAGGCGACCTGCCCGGCGGTGCTGCGCATCGCGGTCTCGAGCAGTTCCGCAACAACAGCGTCGCGGCGCTGTTCGTCGAGGGTGGGGTCGGCGACCACCACGACGGCGTAGCCGTCGGAGATCGCCGACGCGTGTGCCGCGTGAATTTCACCACCGGCGAGGGCGTCGAGCACAGTGGGCCGGTCGGTGAGCCACTGCCCCAGCTCCATCTGACGGGCAGCGGACCCGTCGGTGATGCGTACCGACCGTGCGTACCAGCGGGTGACCGTCGAATGCCCGAGTTTCATGGCCAGACCACGTCGTTCGATCTCCGCCAGCATCGTGTATTTGGCTGCGGCGACGGTACTTTCGTGGGAGGACACCTCAGCGAGCGCGGAGACCAAGTCCTGGTCCCCGAGCCCGAACACATCCCCCCATGTCTTCACCCCACGAAAGCTATACCCACCCACCGACAGCTTCTTTTGTCGCAGGTCAGCGCTTCCATCGGATGCGGATGGGCCCCTTCGCGGTCGACGGATCGACGACGGATCCTTTCTGGGTGATCTCGACTTCTCCCGCATCGACCATCCGGCGAGCGGCGCGGCGAACCGGTTCCATCAACTCCCGCCAACCGTCGTCGGACAGGGCACGGGCGACGTCGGAAGGGCAGATCGTGGAGTCGCGGGATCGGGCGTCGAGCAGGGAACGGATCTTGTCTTCGAGTTCCTTGTCGGTGGTGCTCACCTTGTGACGCCGGCATGCGTCGCTGCAATATTTGATGTCATCCCAGTTCTTCTCCCACTTCTTGCGCCATTCGATTCGCCGCCCGCACGATGCGCAGACCTTCTCCGCGGGGTGAGCCGTGGGGGAGCGACGGGAATGAGCCATGCTTCGACAGTAACCTCACCGCATGGCGATTCGACCCATTCTCATTGCCGGTGACCCGCGGCTGACGACGGTCGCCGAACCCGTCACCGTGTTCGACGCGGAGTTGGCAGCGTTCGCGGAGGACCTGTTCGAGACCAACACTGCGGCGCATGGTGCCGGTCTTGCCGCCAATCAGGTCGGCGACCCGCGTGCAGTGTTCGTCTACGACCTGAGGGACGGCGGAGTCCGCCATCGCGGGCACGTGGTCAATCCAGTGCTCGAGACGTCGGCGATCCCGGAGACCATGCCTGACCCCGAAGACGGTGAAGGGTGTCTGTCGGTCCCGGGGGAGCGGTACCCGACCGACCGCGCGGACTGGGCCCGCGTGACCGGTGTCGATGTTGAGAACACTCCCGTGTCGGTCGAGGGGCACGGTTACCTGGCTCGGTGTCTGCAGCACGAGTCCGACCATCTGGCCGGTCACCTGTACCTCGACCGTCTGATCGGCCGCAATCAGCGCGCTGCGAAGAAGATGGTCAAGGCCCGAGGATGGGTCGGACCCGGCGACAGTTGGCTGCCCGGGTCCGACTCGGACCCGTTCGGATGGTGACCTGAACCGGCGATCAACACACCCCGGTGAGTGCGCATGCCGCCGCGCGTTCCAGCTTCCAACGGCCTTCGGAGACAACGAAGCCGATCGAGGACACTCGCCCGACGGAAGTGCCGCTTGCCTCGACCCGGCCGGGTTCGACGACGTCGATACGGTCGAACGAAGCCTCCGACATGATCCCGCCGCTGTCGAACAGAGGTGTGTTCTCCTCGGCCGTACCTTCGAGTGCGTCGGCACGGTCGGACCGCTCGGCGGTCCAGTCGAAAACGGTACGGAAGATGGCTGTCGCTTCGTCGGGGGTCGGGATGGCGGTAGGCGCGACGGAGGGAGGAGGGGGCGGGAACGACGACGGTGCAACGTTCACCGCCGCGTCGATTCTCGGCTCGGGTTCCGCTGTGGCGCAACCGGTAAGAGCGACAAGAGCCAGTCCGCAGAGCGCGCGCCCGATGATCATCAGAACGGGTTGTAGACGTAGAGCGTCCGGTAGTCCCACTCCGACGATCCGGCCGGGATTCGAATCTGATTCAGGACTCGCCCGTTCTGGGTGCACCAGCTCTGACCGTGGAACGACGAGCAGTCGATCTGCTGGCTCGTGCCGAACGGGCTGACGATCAACGACTTGGTGCCGTCGGTGCCGTATGCCGCAGGGTCGAAGGCGCTCACGAAGTTCGCGGTCGAATCCTTGGGCCCGAACGGGTTGTCGTCGGGTGCTGCGGACGCTGTCGGCGCGACGAGCACTGCTCCGCCGATCGCCAGCGCGACTCCGGCGAGGACCTTCTTCAGCATGGTGGCTCCGTTCGTTTCGAGCACAAATGCTCAGTGCTCATGGAATCGGCCGCAACCGACCGCGCGTTACGAACCGGCTCCTCCCTCGAACGCGGCACACTGGAGTCCATGACAGCACTCGAAGCGCCCATCGTTGCCCAGCGGCTCGGCCGTCGCCTCGCGGTGTGGGGCGGTGGAAGTGTGCTCGCCGGAACAATGTTGGCGTTGCGCGGGTCCTCGCCTGCCCGGCGGGCGTTCGGGTTGCAGACGGCGGGGTGGGGTGCGACCGATCTGGCGATCGCGGGTGCAGGCGCGCTGAGCTCGAAGCCCCCGACGGCCGCGAGTTTGAGCCGGCTGCTGTGGATCAATTCCGGTCTCGACGTCCTCTACATCGCGACCGGTGCGCACATTGCCGTCAGGAAGCCTCGGTTCGGCGGCCGGATCACTGCTGACCAGGCGCTGGGCCACGGCGCTGCCGTCGTTGTGCAGGGCGCCGCTCTTCTCGCGCTGGACACGACTCACGCCCGCATGATTGCCGGCTAATCACACGAGTGTGATTCCGCCGTTGGCGTTTTGTCAAGTACCGACACGCCTGATTTGTTGCGCGATCAGTAGATTTGCGTAACACTCGTCCCATCAGTCACATCAGTATCGTGGGTCACACGGGAAACGGTGGGTTCGTCCATGCGTGTACGTAGTCGGCAGATTGCTGTCGGGGCTGTCCTGGCACTGGCAGTGAGCGGACTCAGCGCTCTGACCGCGCCCACCGCGTCGGCCGAACCGTGCGGTGGGCTCGGTGGGCCGGGCTCGTCTCCGCTGTTCGGGTCGTCGGGCAGCGCCGGGATGTCGGGCAAGAACCCGCAAGGCCCTCAAGGGCCGCTTCCTCGGATCACCGGGAACACACAGAGCATCGCCTGGGTCACCGGTCCGCAGAGCGTGAACAACACCTACAACGACCTCGCGATGTCCGGCACCGACCTCGGGATCAGCTGGGACAACGGTGCAGGCCAGATTCTGATGGCGTTCGGTGACACGTTCGGAGACTGCTCCTCCGGTAACGCGCAGTGGCGCAGCAACGCGCTCTTCCGGTCGGACAAGGCGTCGACGAACTTGGCGCAGGGCATCAAGATCGGTCCAGCAAACCCTGCGGACAACACCTCCGGTGCCGTCGTGCGGGCCGGCAGTCCGAACTATGCGGCCGAGATCATCTCGAGCGCAAAGCTGCCAAGCGTCGAGGACACGACGATCCCCACGGCGGCCATCGCGATCGGCAACACCCAGTACATCAACTACATGTCGGTGCAGAGCTGGGGCACACCCGGGCGCTGGATCACGAACTACTCTGCGACGGCGAAATCTACTGACAACGGCCAGAATTGGTCGACGGATCCCAAGGCGATCCGTGTCAACAAGGGTGTCACCATCCCGGGCTTCACCAACGTCCACGAAAGCCAGGGCAAGTTCCAGCAGAGTGCCTACGTGCTGGGTCGCGATGGCGAGTACCTATTCCAGTTCGGTACTCCCAACGGACGATTCGGCGACGCCTTCGTCTCACGAGTGGCACCGAGCGACATCGAGAATCTCGACGCGTACGAGTACTCGACGCAGGATCCGGATCCGACGAAGCAGTGGTCGAAGAACATCGGCGACACGGTTGCCATCGTCAAGGGCCCGGTCAGCGAGATGTCGGTTGCGTGGAACGACTACCTCGGCCGCTACGTGATGATGTATGGGGACGAGAACTCCCGAACCTTGGTCGCTCGCACTGCAGACAATCCCGAGGGTCCGTGGAGTGCTCCGAAGACGATCCTGGACGCCAATCAGACGGCCGGTGGAATCTATGCGCCGTTCATTCACCCGATGTCGAGCGGAAAAGACTTGTACTTCACTGCTTCTCGGTGGTCGGACTACAACGTGCTGCTACTGAAGACGAACCTCGATGCGTTGAAGTGATGTTCGGGGCGTGATCGGCGCAGTAGCGTCGAGAGCTGTCGGAGCTGACCGGTCACTCGGTCTCGAACAGCTGCCGGTATGCCTCGGCGAGCAGGTCGGCCGCGAGGTCGTGGTTGTGTGACGCTGCGCCCGTTGAGTTTCCGGATCGCATCAGCCTGGCGTTGAGGCCGTAGGCGAGGTCGTCGAACGTGTCGTCGTCGATGCCGAGGTCGACGTCCACGTCTTCTTCCAGCAGTGCACCGAGGTCGATCGACCACGACCACACACGTTCGTCCCGGTAGGGTCCGCGCCCGGCGCTGACGGTCTCGTTGGAGACCTCGAGTTGCTCGTCGGTACGGTCACGCGGAACGTTGGTGTTGATTCGAAGATCCAGTTCGATCGTGTCGTCGTCGTGCACGATCTCGTCGATGCGGAGCGTCTCGAAGCCGCCGCACGTCAGCGTCACCAAGTGTCGAGGCCCGGTGTCGGAGGACTCGTCGGACAGGGCAGCGATCTGCCACAGGTACTTCGCAGTGTTCGCCGGGTCGGGGATCGAGGAGTTGATGTAGTCGGCCACGATGCTGCGGATGGCGGGGTACGCGATGTGGTCGGACAGTTCCCAGAACTGCTTGCGCGCCTTGCCGACAGCCGTGTCGAGCAATGTCGCCCGCTTGGCTCTTTCCTTCGGCAGTGCGGATTTCGCGCTCGGCGCGTCGTCGATCGCAGTTGGCTCCGAGGGGCGTTCGCGGAGGCGGGTCAGGCGTGACACGAGATTCTGCAACTGCTCGAGTTGGTCTCCTGTTCCGGCGGTGAAGTCGAGTGCCTCGATGTCGGTCCACGCGTCGAGGTCCGCGGCGAACTGCGCGGCGACCGAATCTGCGTAGCCCACGTAGGCCGAGCCGTCGGTGAAGTGCAGGACGTAGAGACCGGCTCGGTGTTCCTTGGCCGCGAAGACCGTGGCGATGGATCCGGCGTCGGTGACGTCGAATCGTTCGAGGGCGAATCCGTCGGGTGTGGACGCTGTCGGCATGGCTGTGAATCTACCGATGTGAGTGGGAAGCACCTACTCTGTGCATCCGCCGTCTGCCCCGAAGCGTCGATGCGGGGGCGGATCATGCTCGACGGCCCGGCCGCGGTCACTGCGCTCTGGTGGTCCGCGATAGGCGGGAGCGATCCCAGTTGAGCTGCTGAGCAATTGCGGCGACGCGTGTTCGTAACTGCCGAGAAACACCTCCGGTCTACGTTCGAGATTCGGACAATTCAGGAGGCATCATGGCGCGGTCGATGGCAGAGCAGGCAGCGGAGACGATCACCAAAGGGATCGGTCGTCGCGGTTTCATCCAAGCCGTGGCCGCGCTGGGAGCAGGCGTCGGAATTGCCGGTACGGCAGCGTGTTCGACGTCGTCCTCGAGTACCGCCCCATCGAGTTCGTCGGCGCCGGCACCGGTCGGCATTCTTCAGCCCGGTGCAGGCGACATCTCCGGCGATCACTACCTGAGTTCCGAAGTCGACAAGGTCCTGTGGGGGTACGTCCCGACGGTCGAGTCCGAATCGGTGCTGCAGATGAAGTCCGGTGAGACGGTGACCATCGATGCACTCAGCCATGAGGGAATTCTCGAAGACCAGGGCCGCGATCCCGTCGAATTCTTCGGCGGCAAAGGCGTATCGGAATCCGATGTGCTGCAGGACGCCATCGACATCGCCGGCGGCTACGACCGGACGGTCCGCAACTTCGACGTCGACGGTCCGCATGTGGTGACGGGCCCGGTGTTCGTCGAAGGCGCGCAGCGCGGCGACGTGCTCAAGATCGAGACGCTCGAGGCGATTCCCCGCGTGCCGTACGGCGTGGTCTCGAGTCGGCACGGCAAGGGTTCCCTGGCGGTCACCGCGTCCGGTGAGGCACCTTCAGGTATCAGCCTGGACGAGGTCATGCCGCCGATCGGCAGCGACGGCAGGCCGTCGGGTGATCCGACGCAGTACGGCAACGTCTCCACGTTCACCGCCGTCGAGGACGGGCAGGGTGTGATGCGCTACGGCGATGCGGCCGTGCGCTTTCCGTTGCGTCCGTTCATGGGCATGATGGGCGTTGCGTTCGCCAGCGACCCGGGTCTGACCTCACCCAATGCGAATTCGATTCCTCCGACGCTCGGGGGCGGCAACATCGACGTCGGCCTGCTCGGCGTCGGATCGACGTTCTACCTCCCGGTGTTCGCGGAGGGAGCGTTGTTCTACGTCGGCGATCCGCACATGGCGATGGGCGACGGGGAGGTGGCGCTCACCGCGATGGAAGGTTCTCTGCGCGGCACCTTCCGCCTCACGGTCTGCAAGGCGGGCAGCGGGGATGCACCGTCCGTCGCGTACTCGTATCCCTTTGCCGAGAACGAGGACTCGTGGATTCCGATCGGCCTGTCCGACCCGGACGGTGCCGTCGGCGGCCAGAGTTCGGACCTGAACGCCGCCATGCGTCGCGCCGTGGTCAACGCGCTCGACTTCCTCGAGACCGACCTCGGCATGGACCGGGCGACGGCCTATGCGTACCTCTCCGCGGCCGCGAACTTCACCGTGTCGCAGGTGGTCGACAAGACGGTCGGCGTGCACGGTCAGATCTCCAAGGCACACTTCGACCGGTAGGAGTGCGCCTTCGGCGCAGTGGTGCGTTCAAGTGCCTCAGCGGGCACCTGATCACGCCACTGCGGGTAGCGCACTTCAGCGGTGTGCTGTCGCGACGAAGTGGCGGGTGGCGGCGTCGACGATGTCTGCTGGGGCGACGTCGATCTCGTCGTTCAACCATGCGATGACCAGTTCGGCGAGTCCGCCGATGAACAGCAGGCCGTTGATTTCGGATTCTGGTTGCGGCCAGGCCTGTTCGCCGAACAGCTCGCGTGACTGCTCGGCTACCAGATGTGCGAACGCGCGCATGGACTTTCGTCGATAGTCCCGCAGTGAGTCGACGGCCAGTGACTCGATCATCGCGACGCGGCCCTTGCGGCGGTCGTCGGTGAGCACGCCGACGAACGCGGCGACGGCGTTGCGCACCTGTTCCTCGACGGTGGGGGCCGGGGAGTGCAGCGCCTCCAGAGCAGCGGCCCGGATCTCGTCGGATACCGACTCCACCACCTTCTCGAGCAAGTCCTCCTTGCTGGAGAAGTTTTGGTAGAAGTAGCGCTCGGTCAGCTTCGCCTCCGCGCAGATCGCGGTCATCGTCGTGTTCTGGGCACCGGCCCTCGAGAACACTTCGAGTCCGGCTTCGAGCAACCGCGCGCGACGGTCGGCGGTGCGATCGTCGGCGCTCATGCCGTTGTAGCGGCGCGTCGTGGAAGCCATGGGTAGATCTTGACAGAGGAAGCAACTGTGACGCAGACTACATCTCATCTGACAGGACGCTCTGTCAGATTGACGGAGGTAGACGATGGCACGTGCTCTGGCTGCTCCACCTGCTGATTCAACGCTCCAACCGGTATACGGCGACGGCGGCATGCCCGTCGTGGGCCACACCCTGGAGTACATCCGTGACCCCTTGAAACTGCTCGGGAGTCGGTGGGAGAAATACGGCGAGGTGTCGTGGCTGACTATGGCCGGGCAGAAGTGGATCACCGTTCTCGGTCCGGACGCATGCCAAGAGGTGTTGCAGAACGCCGACAAGGCTTTCGCGAACGGTGACGGCTGGTCTCTGCTGATCGGCCCGTTCTTTCACGGCGGATTGATGTTGCTCGACTCGGACGAGCATCTGAAGCATCGACGAATCATGCAGCAGGCCTTCACGAGGGACCGACTCACCAAGTCCGTCGAGGCATTGAATCCTGTCACCGCAACGGGTTTGGACGCGTGGCAGGGCGGGCGCGACGTCCAGGTCTACCCGGCGCTCAAGGCGTTGACCCTGGAGGTGGCAACGAGCATCTTCATGGGCGGCGCCGAGGGCAGCACCGAAGCCGAGATAGCCGAGCTCAACTCGAGTTTCGTGGCGTGCGTTCAGGCCGCGACGTCGATCGTGCGCTATCGAGTGCCGGGAACCCGATGGAAGCGTGGCCTCGATGGCCGGGTCATGCTCGAGCAGTTCTTCCGGCGCTACCTACCAGCGCGGCGAGCCACCGAGACCGACGACCTGTTCTCGGTTCTGTGCCACATCGAGGGGAACGACGGCGAGCGTTTCTCCGACGACGACGTGATCGACCACATGATCTTCCTGCTGATGGCCGCGCACGACACGTCGACGATCACGCTGTCGACGATGATGCAGTACCTCGGCCAGCATCCGGAGTGGCAGGACAAGTGCCGTGCCGAGTCCGAGGCGCTCGGCACCGATGCTCCGACACTCGCGCAACTCGACGAACTCGCGAGCGTAGATCTGGTCATGAAGGAATGTCTGCGGTTGGTCTCGCCCACGCCGGTGGTGGCGCGACGCGCTGTCAAAGACACCGAGGTGCAGGGAAAGTTCGTACCCGCGGGGACGTACGCGTCGGTCGCGCCGCACTTCACGCACCACATGGAGCAGTACTGGCCCGACCCCGAGAAGTTCGACCCCGGCCGGTTCGCCGACGACCGCCGTGAGGACAAGGTGCACCGCTACGCGTGGGAGCCGTTCGGCGGAGGCGTGCACAAGTGCATCGGCATGTTCTTCGCGGGTGCGGAGATCAAGACGATCATGCATCATCTGCTGCTGCGGTTCGACTGGTCGGTCGACCCCGATTACGTTGCGCCGCTGAACTTCACGTCGCTGCCCTTCCCGGAGGACGGGCAGCCCGTGCAGCTACGAAAGCGGTAGGTCTATCCGGTGCGGTCGGTGAGCCAGCCGATGATGTTCGCGGTGATCTCGTCTCGGTTGGTCTCGTTGAGGATTTCGTGGCGAGCGCCGGGGTAGAGGGTGACGGTCACGTCGCTCATCCCGGCCTCGCGGTACCGGGCGGCGAGGGTCTCGATCAACTGTCCGCCGCCGGCGAGCGGGTCGTCGGTTCCCGAGGTGATGAGTAGCGGTAGGTCGGAGCGGATCTGCTCGAGGTTGTGCGGGTCGGCCAGCTTGTCGGCCTCACCGAACAACGCGGGGACCGTCGACTCCGGGAGGTCGAAACCGCACAGAGGATCGGCGACGTACGCGTCCACTTCTGCCTCGTCGCGGGTGAGCCACTCGTATCCGGTGCGATGCTCGAAGGCGGCGTTGAACACGCTCAGGTCGCCCGCGGGGGAGTCGGCCATTCCGGCCGCGAGGATGTTCAACGTCGTCGAACCCGAGAGCACCACACCCTCGTACAGATCAGATCGTTCGATAAGAACATGCTGCGCGGCAAACGAACCCATCGAATGGGCGAACAAGAACAGTGGCAGGTCCGGGTACTCGGTCAGCAACGACTCGCCCAACTGCTCGATGTCGGCCCACAACCCCGCGAACGCGGCGGCACCGAAATCGCCAGGGGTGTCGACGATCGACTCTCCGTGGCCGCGATGATCGGACGCGACGACGTGAAATCCGGCGTCGTTCAGTGCAGCGGCGAATCGGGCATAGCGGCTGCCGTGCTCGGCGAGTCCGTGCGCGATCTGCACGACGCCGCGGGCAGGATCGGCCGAGGTGGTCCAGGTGTAGGTGCTGATCTCGATGTCGTCCTGCTTGGATACGAACGACGAAGCGTTGGCCACGAAAATCTCCTCGGAGCGGGCGACGGGGACGAGACTCGAACTTATCTCCTAGGCGTTCTCTATCGGGTCGAAATGCTCGACGACGGGGAAGGGTTCGTAGAAGTGATGCAGCAGCGTCTTCCACTCCTGGTACTCGGCTGACTGCCTGAAGCCCTCGGTGTGGTCTTCGAGGCGTTCCCACTCCACCAGCAGCAGATACGTATTCGGCTGCTCGATGCCCCGTGAGAGTGTCAGGTTCACGAACCCCGGCATCGAGGAGATGATCGATTTCGCGTCGGCGAAGGCGACCTCGAATTCCTCGGTTCGGTGGGGAATGACATGCAGCAGGGCGTGTTCGACGATCATCGGGACAGTATGCGAGGCGCAGTCCGGAACCGGTTCGGCGGGCCTGCGGCTCTAGACGCCCGGAATGCCGAACGCCGTGGCCTTACGGACGCAATCCACGCGTGACACAGCACCGAGCTTTGCGTAGATGTTGGTCAGGTGGCGTTTCACGGTGGATTCCGTGATTCCGAGTTCTCGCCCGATCTGCCAGTTGGAACGTGCCTCGGCCAAGAGGTGTAGAACTTCGAGTTCTCTGGGCGACAACAGGTTCGGCGGTCCGGGCGTCTCGGAGTCGAGCGCGTGGCTGATCGAATCGCGAGACGTGGAGAGCAGTACGTTGTCCGGACTTCGCTGGACCGAGTGCAACCCGGCGATCAGCTGATCTCGCGCGACGGTTTTGGAAAGAAATGCCGATGCCCCAGCATCGAGCAGGCTGCGCAACAGTTCGGCATCCTGATGCATCGACAGGACGACGATGGAGACGGTCGGTGCTGCGGCGCGAATCGCCGTCACCACCGCGTGCGCTCCTGGGCCCGGCATTTCGATGTCGACCACGGCGATGTCCGGAACGTCTCGAGTGATCACCTCGATGGCGCTCGTTCCGTCCGGGCACTGCGCGACCACCGTGAACGCGGGGTCGGTCTCGATCAACGCTGCGAGACCGTCGCGGAAGAGTGTGTGGTCGTCGGCGAGGATCACCCGGATGGCGTGCCCGGTCACCACCGGTTCCTCCCGAGCGACTCGGCGGTGCGGTCGAGCAACGGCAGCTGAACCTCGACCGTGGTCCCGCACCCCGGATCGGCTGTGATGACGGCGCGCCCACCGAGCAACTCGGCGCGTTCGCGAATCGACGCCAGTCCGCCCACGATCTTGATCGCGGTGACGGCTCCGACGTCGAAGCCGCACCCGTTGTCGCGGACGACGGCGCGCAGTCTGTCCTGCTGGGTGGCGAGTTCGACGGTGATCGCGTCCGGCTTCCCATGGATGATGGCGTTACGGATCGCCTCTCGGAGTAGGAGGTAGAGCTCCTGAGCAACTTCGTCCGCCAGGCCCGGTTCCTGCCCGTCCACCGTCACTTCGGAGACCGTTCCTTCGGGGACGGTCGATTCCAAGTAGGACGCCAACGACTGGCTCAGTGATTCGTCGCCCAAGCGAACCCACAGATCCGCCGACACCTGCCGAGTGCTGTCGAAGCTCGACTTGATCGACTCGCGTGCGGTGGAGAGGTGGGCTTCGGCTCGAACTGGATCGCGCGTGCGGTAATGGTCGTAGAGGTCGAGTTGTTGGAGGGCGGCACCCATTCCGTGCGCAATACGGTCGTGTAGGTCGCGGGCGATCCGACTACGCTCGTCCTGCTGCGAGGACAGGAGCTTGGTCAGGAGATAGTTGACGTACGGGATCGATCCGACCGCCAACCGTTCCTGGATCTCACGTTGCAGAGCGGTTCCCAGGGCGACGACGGTATCGGTCGCGGTCGGTGGGTCGACCGCCTCGACGAGTACGGGAAACAGGGCTTCGAACATCAACGTGGCCGCTGCCAGCGATTGGGTCGGGTGAATGCCTGATCTGGCGCGCTGCTCACCGATCGCTTCGCTCGGATCGGGCGAGAGCAGCGTCGATGTCGGTGTGCCGAAAGCGTCGAACGCTGTAGCGACGACGCGCACCACGGCTTCGGCCTGACGCGTCAGCTGCAATTGCAACGATCGATCGGTCAGGACCGGGCTTCCCGAACCGTCGAGAAGGGTTGTGTACGCCGCGACCGCGCGCTCGACGAGTCGATGTGGCTCGACACTCACTTCGTTCGCCCCCGCCCTGGAGAACCGGACGGATCAGGCCCTGAAAAGCCTGATTCGCGACGCCGATCCCGATCGCGTCATATTAGCGGGACAAACAGCGCAATTGGTACCGAGTGCGCGCATACCCGCACGTCGAGACGCTTCCGTTCGGGACTTCGCCCGAAGCGGTTCACCTGTCGGTCACCGGTGGTTCGCTGCGTAGTCGGGTCGGACATCGAATCCGGTGCTACCGGGTGTCGATCACAGCAGCATGCACAGCGCGCCCGTGTGCGCACCGTATTGCGAGTACATGAAGGCGTTGTAGGGGGTGCGCGCATGCCATCGACGCGATCGTTCGGCTACGGCGCATGCGGCTGTCGCCGCTACTCCGCAGCCCAAGACGAGTGCGGGGACGATGAGACGTTCCTCGACTGTCCACGCCGAGACGACGAATGCGACGCAGATGATTCCGGCCAGCGACGCGATGACCAGACAGGTACCGCGTTCGCTCCACATCGCCAGCGTCGACCGGCCGGCGGCCCTGTCACCCTCGACGTCGGACAGGTCCTTGGCCAGACCTCCCACCCCCATCCACGCGGACATCGCAATCGCGAACACGATCACGGCCGGCGAGACTTCGGTGCCGGCCGCACAGACTCCGGCGGCATAGGTCGTGAGCCCGCCTCCGAACACCGAGATCTGGACCCCCCACACGCTGTTCTTCAACGGCGCGGGCCCGGCGGAATACAGAAAGCCCAGGGCGAGCATGATCAGCGCCGGCACCAGGACCGATCGGCCGGCCGACGAGCACAGAATCACACCCGCGCACGCCAGGGCAGGAACCAGCTGGCGAGCCACTCCTGCATCGAGTGTTCCCTGCGCAAGTGGTCGCGAGGATCCGTTCACCCGATCCTCGACTCGGTCGGCGAGACCGTTGAGCAGATAGATCGACCACGTGATGCACAGCCACCCCGCACAGCACAGTGCGACGGCCGTCCACCGGGGAACAGCTCCGGCGTCGAGCGAAGCCACGGCGACGACCGCGATTATCCGAAGCTGGAAGATGATCTGCACCGCGGGGCGAGCTTCGGACCAGGCGGAGCGGATCGACGACCGCAGCGGCCGATCCGGCGCAGCGGCGGCGGCGAGGTGACTCGGCGATGCAGTGCTGGGACCGACTGTTCCGCTACCGGTGGCCATGCGTCGATCGTCTACGGCCGGGTGACGCACGTCTATGGCCCGAGGGTCGTAGTCCACTACGACCTTGGTCGTAGTGGAGGGTGCACCTTCGCGGCGACCTCATTGGCTTTCCGCTTTCTGCCACTTAGCTTTTGAAGTGCAACACCGCATTCGACGGAATCGGAACCCGGCGCACGAGAACGACAGTCGCCGACTCTCATCGGCCTACGAAGGTGGAATGCTCGTGAACACGGACTATGTCTGGTTGGCCCTCGGATGGATGGCCTTCATCGCCATCATCATCGTGGTGGTCGTCGTTGCACTGGTGGTCCTGGTACGCGGACGCCAGACGGCATCCCGATCGGCCGATCACCGCACGGTTCCGGCGAAGAACGACCCGGCGGAGTAGAGCCCCGGACCAGAGCTGTACCCCGCATTGCACCGTCGGAGCCGATGCGCGTCGCGCCTTCGGTGATCTCGACGCCAGCCCATGGGAGATCTGCGAGATGAATCGATTGACCGCCGCTCAGTCGGCGATGCTGTTCGACCAGATCGCCGAACCCACGGATGTGGGGAACAACGTCGTGGCGTCCGTCATCGTTGCGAGTGTGGCATCGGCGTCGGCGCACCGATCGGCGTGGGAGGACGCCCTGCGACGCCACCCGGTTCTGACGAGCCGAATTGTGGCTCACGACAGCGGGTTCCGATTCCAGACGACCGACCGGTCGATGTCGGTCGACGTTGCTCAGGTGCCCGATGTGCGAGACCGGAGCGTGCGAGAGGATCTCGCGCTTCGTGCGATGCAACCGTTCGACCTGTTCGCCGGCCCCCTCGTCCGCGCGGCAGTCCGTTGTGACGGACACCGTGCCGTGGTGTCGCTGGTGGTTCATCACATCTTGATCGACGTCGCGAGCGCACCACTGATTCTCAACGAATACTTCGCGAACCTGCGAGCGCTCGAATTCGGCGAACCGGGAACGACGATCGATCCCGGAGCGAACTTCGAGCAGTTCGTCGACGCCGAGCAGGCCTACCTGCGATCCGCCGACGCGGAAGCAGACCGAGCGTACTGGCGTGCTGCAGTAGAGGGCTACTCGAACGATCCGTTGGCCGATCTGCCGACCTCGACCGACCCCGCTCACGACCCTCTCGAACCGTTCGTGCGATTCGAGGCCGAGCCCGACGTCGCCGAAGCTCTTCGCGCGCATGCGAAGACGGCCGCTGTGTCGCCGGCCGCACTGTTCCTCGCAGCCTTCCAACGCGCTCTCGCCGCTGTCTCGACCTCCACCGTCGCCGACGTCGCTGTCGGAATGCCGGTGCTGCAGCGCGACGAACGACATCTGACGACGCTGGGCAGCTTCACCCAACTCGCAGTAGCGCGTTCGCGTGTCGGGCTGTCGTTCGACGACGACCTTCGTGCAGCAGGCGCGGCCATTGCGGGGGCCAGGCGCCACGGACGCCTTCCGCTCTCGGAATACGCACAGTACGCCGACGAACCGTCACACCTGACTCGCACCACCTTTCTCTACGAACCGTCGCATCTGGCGTTCGGCACTGCCTTCGTTCTCGGTGATCGATGGGAGTTCGACCTGTCGGGTTATCGGGCAAACCCGTATCCGGTGCCCTCGCAGACCGGCCAATTCGATCTGAGATTCCAGGTCGGACTGGTGCACGGAAGATACGTCTGTGCAGTGCATTTCGGACCGCGGTATCACCGTGCCGCGGTGCTGATCGCCGAACACATCCGAGACGATCTCCAGCGCATATCGGGACCGGCGTCCGTCGCTTTCGTCGAACCGGGTCGATTCGGTTCGGGTTGGGTGCATCCGGCCGATCGCGAGCCTGCCCCGCCACCTGCCGATGTGATCGCACGAATCGGCGACATCGCACGTTCGCACCCCAACCGGTCCGCAGTGTCGGCCGGTTCGGCCAGGCTGAATTACGCAGACCTGTGGCATTCGGCGAGTCGGGTGGCCCGTCTGCTGAGCGGTCGACGGGGCGAGCTCGTGGCCGTGTCGATGCCCAAGGAGCCCGACACCGTGGCCGCAATGCTCGGGGTGATGTTGTCCGGCAACGCTTTCGTCGTCGTGGATCCGACGTATCCCGAGCAGCGGCGCGCCATCATGCTCGCCGGTATCGACGTGGTCGTCGTCGCTACCGGTACCAGGGGCGCGATTCCCGAGACGTTCGCAGGGGCCGTCGTCGAACACGGCGGAGCGGTTGGGAGTCCCACGGCCGGTGCGCTCCCGATACCCGACCGCACACCTCCGACGCGTGCTGCGTACGCCGTTCACACCTCGGGATCGACCGGACGGCCGAAACGGGTGCTCGTCGGTCGCACAGCTCTGGCGTACTCCACGGCTGCGCGTGATGTCGTGTACGACGAAGAGCCGCAACGCTTTCTGCACCTGTCATCGCTGTCGTTCGACAGTGCATACGCCGGTCTGTTCTGGACGTTGGTGCGCGGCGGTGAGCTGTTGCTCGTCGACACGGGGCAGCCGCGCTCGACCGCAGAACTGGCCGATATCGTCGCCCATCGTGGTGTCACCCACGTACTCGCCATCCCGTCGCTGTACGAGGCACTGCTCGACGAGTCCGCGAGCCTGTTCTCGCTGCGACAGGTGATCGTCGCGGGCGAGGAGTGCACCGAGGCTCTGGTCGATCGACACGATGCGAGACTTCCCGGTGCCACGCTGACCAACGAGTACGGGCCGTCCGAAAGTGCGATCTGGTCGACCGCCGATCACGTCGCGGCGAGCGAGCCGGTCACGATCGGGCGAGCAGTCCCCGGTATCGGTACCCGCGTGGTCGATGAATCCGGTCGCCCGGTCCTGGCAGGATCGTCCGGAGAACTTCACCTGACCGGCACACTGGCGTACGGATACGACGGCGACCCGCGCACAACGGCCGACAAGTTTCGGCCCGATCCGTGGGGGACCGGCGGACGGCGGGTGTACGCAACCGGGGACCGAGTGCGGATCGGATCCGACGGTCGGCTGGTGTTCGACGGCCGAGTCGACGAGCAGTTCAAGATCTCCGGGTTTCGTATCGAACCGCGCGAGGTCGAAGCGGTGGTGCGTCGGATCACCGGGCATCAGTGCGTCGCGGGTGTCGCGACGGGGCCTGGTGGGCGCCGCGACCTCGTCATCGCCGTCGACGATGCCGTGTTCGCCGACCTGGATGTCGAATCGATGCTCTCGCGTATTCGCGAGGAGGTGCCTGCACATCTCGCGCCGCGCGCTGTGAGGGCCGTCGAGTCCATCCCGCGCAGTGTGAACGGCAAGGTGGACAGGCGTGCGGTTGCGGCACTGTTGTCCGAGGTCGCGGTCCCGACGACCGAGCGCGATGCGGCCGATGTGCCGTCGACCGACACCGACGGCCTTCTCCTGGATGCGGTTCGGCATGCGTTGTCGCGTGACGTCGACGCGAGCCGAACGTTCGTCGAACATGGCGGTGACTCGATCGCCGCTATGCGGGTCGTGGGTTTTCTGCATCGACGGGGTGTGCAGCTGTCACCTCGCCGACTCCTGGCACCGGTACCGCTACGCGAACTGTCGCTCGTCGCCGGCCAGGAGGTGGTTCCCTCCGTACGGCCCACCGGCGATCGGACGGATGCTCTCGCCACCAGCCGTGCTCAACGAGCGATGCTGCTGCAGACCGCGCAGGCGTCGTCACCGGGGGTCTACGTCGAGCAATTGGTGCTCGAACTGTCGGGTGATGTCGACGTTGTCCGTCTCGCCGCCGCGTGGCGAGCAGTGTTCGACGCCTTCCCGATCCTCGGTGCGCACGCCACTGCGGCCCCGTACCTCACCCTCGACACCGGACGAGCAGGCACCGTTCCGATCGACGTCCGTCACGAGGTCGTGAATTGGACCGACGTGCTGACCGAAGATCGTGCGCGCGGCTTCACCCTGCCGGTCGACCCTCTCTCGCGGGTGATGATCGCGCCGGGCGCGGACGGTGTGCGGGTCCTGTGGACTCATCACCACGCAATCGCCGACGGTTGGTCCCTTCCGGTGATCGTCGCCGGACTCGCGGCCGCGTACCACTCGGGCGACGTCGGCGAGAGACAGGCCGGATTCGAGTCGTCGGCGGACGAGTCCGTTGCCGCCCATCGATCGAGTGCACGCCCTCTGGTGGAGAGGCTGTCCTCGCCGACGGAGCACGAACTCGGTGCCACCCGGACCCACACGATCACTCCACCAGTCGATCTCGACGTCGTGGCCGACCGACTCGGCATCACCGAGGCCGCACTGGTCAACACGGTGTGGTCGCTGGTGCTCGGAAGTGTCTTCGGAGTCCAGACCGTCGAGCACGGCATGGTCGGCAGCGGCCGTCACATCGGCACACCGGGGATGGATCGCGCGGTGGGCATGTTCGTGCGGATCGACCCGATCACCTCGACGTGGACCGACGCCACCGAACTCACCGACCTCGGTGCTCACGTCGCCGATCAGGTGGCCGCCGCGATGGACGGACCTGTTGCCACCGGATGGGCACCGGAGACCCTTGTCGTCGTCGAGAACTATCCGCTCGATCCGTCGGCGCTCTCGTTCGGACCGGGGATCGAGACGGCATCGGTTGAGCTCGTCGAACAGACCGAGTTCGCACTGGTTCTGCAGTACCGGACATGGCCGACGAGCGCGCTCCACCTGCATGTCGACACCACGACGGTCTCGCCCGCGGCCGCAGCTGCCGTGGCTCGACGAGTTCGAGCCGTGCTGTCGGGGCTGGCCACTGCCACGGGTGACACCCCGGTGGCGGCTATTCTGGCCGCCCCCGCGAACCGAGAGGTCGATCACGCTGTCGAACAATCGGTTTCGATGGTCGAGAGATTCGCCGAGAACGCGCGGATACATCCCGCTCGGATTGCCCTGGTCGACGGTCGCGTCCGCTCGACCTACGCCGAACTCGACGAGCTTCGTCGACACGACGCGGCTCGATTGCGTGCGGTCGGTGTCGCGCCAGGGCACGTGGTGGCCGTCCACGCACCGGCGTCCGTTTCGCTGGCCCGTACGCTTCTCGCGATCGCGACGGTGGGTGCCACCTGGATGGTTGTCGACGACGACCTTCCGGCCCAGCGAGTCGACGCCATGCTCGCCCGATCCGGTGCGCACTGGTCGTTGGTGCCGGGCGAGCAGGCCGTGCGGTCGACCGTGGCGCTGCCGAGATCCGAGGCGAGCTCGGCCGACCATCTCGCGTACCTGATCTTCACGTCCGGCACCACCGGTGAGCCCAAGGTGATCGCCGTGGAGCACGGCGCACTTGCTCGCCATCTTTCCGGTACGTGCGCGCGTTTCGACTATCGGCCGACCGACGTCGTGTTGGTGTTCGGCTCGGTGGCGTTCGATGCGTCGCTCGAACAGTTGTTGGGTGCACTGTATGTCGGCGCGACGGCGGTGGGCAGACCGAAGAACATCGTTGCGCCGATCGAACTCGCCCAGTTCCTGAACGAGTTCGCCGTCACTGTCTTCAATCCGCCCACGGGCTATTGGACCCAGTTCGTCTCCGCCGCGCTGCCCCCTACTGTGCGCACGGTCATCGTCGGGGGAGAGGCGTTGCCGGCGTGGGCAACTCGCGTACCGGACGGTGTGGCGCTCTGGAATGCCTACGGCCCGACGGAGGCGGTGGTGACGGCGCTCGCCCACCGCGTCGACGGCCGGTCGATCGATCCGCTCCCGATCGGCACGTCGCAGCCGGGCCGCGGTTCGGCGGTCCTCGGCCCCGACCTGCTGCGGGTCGCCGACGGCGTGATCGGCGAGATCTGGCTGACCGGCATTCTGGCAGCAGGCTATCTGGGAGACCCCAGAAGTACGGCCGATGCGTTCCGGCCGAACGCGGCCACCGGAGCATCGGCGGGCGAACGCATGTACCGCACTGCAGATCTGGGGTTCAGGGCTGCGGACGGTTCGATCACGTTCGTCGGCCGGGTCGACCGTCAGGCCAAGGTTCGAGGATACCGAGTCGATCCGGCCGAGATCGAGACCGCGGCTGTTGCGGTGGACGGCGTGGTCTCGGCGCGCGCACTGCTCGTCGCACCCAGCGACGGTGTGGCGGTACGCATCGAATGTGTTGTCGTGGTTCGAGACAGGGACGCTCGGTCCGTTCGTGCGGCAATGGGGACGACCCTGCCTGCCCATCTGGTGCCGGCGCGTGTGCACGTGGTCCCCGAGTTGCCGCTGACCCGAAACGGGAAAGTGGACGACGTCGCGTTGCGGACTCGGATTCTCGCCGGTACCTCAGCCGTGGGTGACCCCGGCGACGCCGCCGACATCGACGGCATCGTCACCTCGGCGGTGCGGGAGGTTCTCGGCGTCACCGATCGCACCATCGGGTTCGTTTCCGCCGGTGGCGATTCGCTGCGTGCGCTGGAACTGTCGGCGATAGTGCGGCGCAGCGGTGTCGTACTCGACGTACAGGTAGCCCTCGCCGATGGCACCGTCGATGCCCTGGTGGCAACCGCATCCGTCGACCCGTCTGCCATGGCCGACGGTACCCAGCCGAATCGCAGTCGACTCCTACCGCCGGCAGTGCACTGGTTCAGGGATCGCGTGTCGAGCGAGCCGATCTCACAGTGGAACATGGCAATTCGTCTCGATCTGGACTTTCTGCCGGACAGTGCCCTCGTGGATGCGGCAGTGGCCGAGGTGCTTCGCGTGCACCCCATGCTTCGCGTCCGACTCGAAGAAACGGACTCGGTTCGAGAGTTCGTTCTCGCCGAGGCATGCCCTGTCCTCTTCTTCTTCGACACGGTCGACCACGAAGTGACGAACGCGTGCAAGCGGGTGTTCAACCTGCTGACCCGCCGAGTCGGCATCGACAACGGCACCCCGATCGGTTTCGGCGTCGTCCGAGCGATGGACTCGGGTGCGGCCACGATCATCGTGCTCGCGCATCACCTCGTCATGGATGTCGTGTCCCTGCACATCGTTGCGGGCGACCTGATCGAGGCCATCACGCACGGCAAGGACGGCGCTCGTCTTCCGTCCGAGCGCACCAGCGTTCACGAGTGGGTGCAATGGCTGGCCTCCGACGCGAGCGCGCCCGGCGCGTACGAGCGATGCCGCGCGGCCTACCGAGGATCGACGCCGACGGGCGCTGATGCCGGACGCATCGACGCGGGCACCGAGGGCGACGCGGTCTCGGTACACCGAAGTGTTCCCGCCGCGGTGATCGATGCGGCGACGGCAGCCGTCGGCGCCAGCGTCGAGGAGATCCTGCAGTCGGCGGCGGTCACGGCGTATGCCGAGACAGCAGGCGCATCGCCGGTCGTCATCGAAGTCGAGACGCACGGACGTGAGCTCGATGCGGAGGGTATCGACCTCACCCGAACCGTCGGGTGGTTCACCGGACTGTCCGCAGTTCCGGTGCACCCCGCGACACCGGGTGAGCAGATCGCGGAGATCCGAGCACGGCGAACGTGTCTCGGCACCACTGGCCAGCTGCCCACGGTCTTGCGGTACGTCCTCGGGTCGGACCCGTGCCCGGGAGTGCGTCCACACGTCGGCGTGAACTACGTCGGGCGACTCGACGCCGATCGGACACGCTCGGCGAGTGCGTACGGCGAGGGGCACCTGCGTGCCGCTCACGCCGCGCGACCGGTGGCCGTACAGATCGACGCCTGGTTCAGAGGCGGGGAATTCGTCATGGCGGTCGAACACGTCGACGGTGAGTCGGCGGAACTGCTCGCGGATGCGATCGTCGCGGCGGTGACAGCCGCGTCGACGGCCCGGCCGATTGCGGTCGAGGCCGGACTGTGCGCGATCGATCTGCGCGGCAACACCATCGACGACGTACTTGCCTCCGGGCCTGTCGAGGCCCTCGCGCCGCTCACCGAGGTACAGGAGGCGATGTACCTGCGCAGCGGTTCCGATCCCGGTGCTGCGTACGTCGAGCAGATCGTTCTGAGACTGCCGGACGACGTCGAGGTCGACCGACTGTGTGCAGCCGTCCGATCCGCGGTCGCGGTGATGCCCCTTCTGCGCGGCGACATCGTATGGGAGGGGCTCGCCGATCCGATCCTGGTGGTGCGAGCGCACGCCGAACCGGTCTTCGTGTCCGACGCCCTCGATGCGGGGGTCGAAGTCGATTCTCTTGCAGAAGGTTCGGCGCTCTTTCGAGCCACCATCTCGACCGGTGCGTTGGCCTTGACCTTCCACCATCTCGTCGCCGATGGCTGGACTGTCCGAATGCTGCTGCAGCACATCGACGATCGCTACTTCGATCGACCGGTGCCGACGGAGGCCGATCACCGAATGCTTCTGCACATGGTGGTTTCGGCGAATCGGCAACGACCCCCCTCTCTCGACCGTTCCCCGGCCACGTTGCTGCCACCGCTCGATCCGGACGCACCCGCGGCGGGCCACGGGAACATCGATCTGACCCGCTCCATCGAACCGGGGGCTGCTCGGCAGCTACGGCGGGCTGCCGCCCGACGCGGTGTCACTCTGGCATCACTGGCCCACGCCGGCTGGGCACTGCTGCTCGGCCGGTCCGGTCGGCACGTGCGGTTCGGCAGCGTCGGACAACACCGTCCGGCAGGCCACGACGATTCGCCCGGCATGTACATCGAAACCCGCACGCTCGACGTGCGACTGCCCGCCGATGTCGGCGTTCTGCTGAAGTCGATGCACAGCGCTCTGCGAACAGAGCCCGAATCCGATGTTCACGAACATGATCCGGACGAAGCCGTCATGGCCGGTGTCGGTGCGATGTACGAGACAGCGGTGATCGTCGACGACGCGCGAGGAACCGGTGCGGCCGCAGAGTTTCTCGGTCGCCCCGTCGATGTGCTGTCGACACGTGAACGCACGGGCCTTGCGCTGACCGCGTCGGTGATCGACCACGGCGGCGCGTCGTGCATCGAGGTGACCCTCAACTGCGATCTCGAGCAGGTGACGGAGCAGGACGGACACCGCATCCTGAGTGATCTTCTCGCGATCCTGGCCGACCTCACCGAGCCTTCCGATTCCACGGACCAACGCGTTCCCGATCTGCCCATCAGCACCACAGCCGACTCTGCACCGAGGAGCACACGTTGACCACCACCACCAGCACGGCGATCGACGTCGGGGCCGACGCGACCGCGTGGATCGATTCCCATCTGATCGAACTCCGCGAGATTCTCACGACCGAGGGCGTGCTGCGTCTGCGCGGTCTCGGAGAGGCTGTTCGCGAGTTCGACGCGATCACCGAAGCCGTAACCGGTGCTGCGCCGCTCGAGTACCACGGTGGCGCAACGCCGCGCACCCGAATCGATCGAAACGTGTACTCGTCCACGGATTTCCCGTCCGAGTATGCGATCGATCTGCACTCTGAGATGGCGTACTCGCGAACCTGGCCGCTCTATCTCGCATTCTGCTGTGCTCAACCTGCACGTTCCGGCGGGGCCACTCCGCTTGCATCGACGGTGGAGATCGCCGAGCGAATTCCGAGCGCGCTTGCCGAGCGGCTCCGTCTCCTCGGCATCCGGTACCGGCGCGCCTTTCACCCGCTTCTGGGTACCGACTGGCGCAGCGCGTACGGCGTGAACGACGAGGCCGAGCTTCTCGACGCTGCCGCCCGACGCGGAGAGAACGTACGGATCGACGGTGACGTCGTCACGTCGTCGTGGACCCTGCCTGCATACCGGGACTGCGAGGGCGGCGTCGAGTCGTGGTTCAACCAGATGGTCGCGTTCAACGTGCGCACGCTGCCGTCAGGGGTGCGAGAGGACTTGCTCGACGTCGTGGGTGAGGACGGAATTCCCAAGAACACGCTGCTCGGTGACGGCACGCCGTTCGTCGAATCCGACATCAGCGCGGTGCGCGATGCGGTCGACGCGACGTCCACCGCTGTGCCCTGGGAGGCAGGAGACCTGACCATCGTCGACAATCGCCGCTTCGCACACGGACGGCAGCCGTACACCGGCTCTCGAGAGGTGCGGGTGTGCATGACCGGAGAGGGGAGTTGGGCATGACCGCCGATACGTTGTTCGCTCGTTTGGCCGGGGCCTGGGTCGCGGTCGACGACAGCGCGAGCCACGAACCGAACGGGGTGACGGCGCATGTGGCCGACACCTCCCTCGATGCTGTCGAGACCGCAGTCCATGCTGCGCTGACGCCGTTTCTGTTGGGGGAAGGCACTATCGGTTCGCTGCAGACGACACGCACCGGCACCGGTTGGGTGGTGGAGGCCGGTGACATCACCATCACGGCCACATCCGATCGGGTGGAGGTCTCCAGTCAGGTGGACGGGTGGACGCTCGATTCGTTGGTCGCGTCCTCCATCGCGACCGAAACGGCACGCCGACTCGATGCGGGTATCGCCGGTCACGAGTCCTTGCCCGCGGCGGGAAAGTTCGAGAACGTCGATGTCGTCGAGCGCATCCGCGCGCACGCCCGAATCACACCCGGCCGCATCGCAATTCGATCCGTTTCCGCGACGCTCGACTACGCGGACCTGATCCGTGCCGCCGAGGTGCGGGCCGACGAACTCGATGCATCACGAGCCGGTCAGGTGGTTGCGGTGCGATTCGATCGGTCGATCGGCTCGGTGGTGGAACTGCTCGCAGCCCTGATCTCGGGGCGCGCCTATCTGTTGTTGTCCTCCGACGACGAATCCGGTTATGCCCGTATCGCATCGACCATCGTGTCGGGTCAGGAATCGGCCTCCGGCGAGTTCGATCGAACGTCGGCCTCTGCCGCCGCGTACGTGCAGTTCACGTCGGGAACGTCGGGGAAGCCGAAGGCGATCGTCGTCGAACGGGCTCAGTTGTCGGCCTACTGTGCCTTTCTCGAGGCCGAGGACCTCTGCGGTCCGGGAGTGACCATGCCGGTCCTCAGCGCTCCCGAGTTCGACGCCATCGTCAAGCAGATCTGGGGGCAGCTCACTGCCGGGGGAACGGTGGTGCTGCCCGAGTCGGGCGACGTACTACGGGAGATCGACCGCGCTACTGCAATCGACAACGTGTCGATCAACACGGTGCCGGCCGTGTGGAATCAATTCCTGGACGTGGCGACGCAACATCCGATCACGACGCAGGGAACGCTACTGCTCGGTGGTGAGGCCCTCGATCCGGTTCTGGTCGACCGCACCCGGGCCCTGTGGCCGGGCGTACGTGTCGTCAACCTGTACGGACCATCCGAATGCACCTCCAACGCAACGTGGTTGCGCGAGGTCACCCGCCGGCGCGATCGCACCCCCATCGGCACCGCGATCCGTGGTTCGGTCGCAGTCGTACTCGACGACCTGCTCACCGCCGTGCCCGTAGGCGCGGTCGGGATCCTGCACATCTCGGGCGACAGCGTTGCACGTGGTTACCACGGCGACACGCGTCGCACCGCGGCCTCGTTCCTGCCGATGGCAGTGGACGGCGGAACCGGATCGGGCACCAGGATGTACGCGACCGGCGACCGCGTGCGAGCCACGTCCGACGGGCTGGTCTATCTCGGCCGTACCGATGCCGAAGTGAAGGTCAACGGAGTCCGCACCGACCTCGAGGCTCTGCGCAACGACGTTGCCGTCGTCCCAGGAGTGACGAGAGCCGCCGTGGTCGTGGCGGACGGCGGAATCGAGGTCGTCGTCGAATGCTCACCGCAAGAGCGGGACGAGGTGGTCGCATCGGTGCGAGAACGAGTCGACACCACCTGGCGACGCGAATTGCGCACCAGCCGGGTGCGCTGGGTGGCCGAGATTCCTCGTACCGAGGTGGGCAAGGTCGATGTCTCGGCCCTCGCCCGGCACGCGGACAGGCCGGCGGTGTCGGAAGGCCTCGAACCGACGGCAGCAGCCGCATCGTCCGCTGCACCGCACCGCGTGCTCGAAACGATCTGGACGTCCGTGCTCGGATCCGAGCCGACTCGGTCGTCGTCCATCGTTGCGCTCGGCGGCGATTCGATGAAGCAGCTCAAGATCGTCGCGCTGTACCGGCGCATTCTCAAAGTGGATGTCTCGCTGCACGATTTCAAGCAACGCGACACCCTGGGTGAACACGAGGACCTACTTCTCGAGCGCGTCGATGTCGCCCACCTCGACCGAATGGCCGCATCGTTGAACGGGGCGAAACGGTGAGCGACATCGATCTCCTTCTCGCTGTCGCAGACACGGGCGTCGAGGCGAAGGACGCCACAGACCTGCGGGCACCGAGCCCGTATCAGGAACGGCTCTGGAGAGCGCACTGCGCTGCACCGTCGACCGCATATTCGGTGCCGTGTGTGTTCGATCTGGACGGCGGAGACAGCGCACGCGTGCTCGCGGCGATCCTCGAGGTCCTGGCATCACACGACGTGTTCGCCACGCGCATCGTCGACGCGGACGGACCCGGCTTCGCGCTCGAACCCGTCGGTCCGATCGTTCCCGAGATCGCTGTCGTGGACGACATCGACACCGCGACCGAGGAACTGCTTGCACGTGGGTGGGCGCTCGGACCGTTGGTGCGAGTCGCCCTGTTTCGCCGAGAGGGACGCTCGGACCGCATCGCCATGGTGTTCCACCATGCCGTGATCGACGGCCATTCGGTGTCGCTCCTGATCACCGACATCGCCCGGGAGCTCGCCGAACCGGGTGTGTCCTCGATTCGGACTCGTCCCCGGTACCGCGATGTTGCCCGCGTACGGCGTTCGTCGAGGTCGTGGTGGACGGACCACCTGTCGACGGTGCCGTATCGCCGGGCCTGGCGGCCGTCCGAGCCCGGCGAACCCGTCGTCAGCCGCGGCCCGGTGACGGCCGGTCGCCGGGATGCCGCGAGCTGGTTCACTGCAGTGGCCGTCACGCTGTCGAGGCTGCTCGGCTCGGAGGTTCTGTGCATGTCGGTGCCACTGGCCAACCGTCGAGAGGTCGAGGAATTCGACGTGGTCGGCCCACTCGTGAGCACCGTGCCTGTGGTCGTCGAGGTGTGCGAGTCCGACAGTCTCGGTACGGTTCGTAGCCGCATCGAAGCACTGGTCGAGGATGCGAGCGGGCATGCCGACGTGGATCTGGCAGGCGTGGTGGCCGACCTCCGCCGCGATGACCCCGAGTTCTTTCTGCCGACCGAGGTGTTCGTCAACGTCCAGAGCGCCGATCGATCCGACATCGCACTGGGCGGCGCCACAGCTCGGCCTGTCGCAGTGCACACAGGCGAGATGAAAGCCGCACTGACGGTGAGTATCTCGGCGACCGAAACACCGGAGGTGCAGATCGAGTCGGCGCTGCCGGGTTGGTCGGCGGTGACACACGACGGCATTCGAGACGTTCTGCTCACCGTTCTCGCCGCAGATTCGTCCGTATCCGTCGCGGAACTTTCGGTCGGACTCACAGGTAGGACGGCGTCTCGATCGACGGTCGACACCTCGATTCTCGCGCCGCTGCTGTCCGCGGCCGACGATTCCCGAGTAGCGCTGGTGGCACCCGATCGGACCCTCACGCGCGCGGAGCTGGTTCGGGAAATTCGGGTGCGTGCAGGAGTTCTGACGCAGCACGGCGTGGTCCCCGGAGACGCAGTGCTGTTGTCGGTCGAGCGCGATCACGAGTTCGTGGCATGGGCGGCTGCGATCATGGCGCTCGGAGCAGCGTATGTTCCGGTGGACACTCGGCACGGAGCAGCCCGCATTGCTTCCATTGCGGCACAGTCGAATGCGAAGTCGGGTGTGTTCTCGGACGTCACCCATGCTCCGCCCGGTCTCGACACGATCGACCGCGCACCGGTGGTTCCCGAGGTCGATGCGGTCGATGCGGTCGAGCTGCCGACGGTCGTTTCAGGTCTCCCCGCGTACGTGATCTTCACCTCGGGCACCACCGGCACTCCCAAGGGTGTCCCGGTCACTCACGCCAATCTGTTGGCGCTCCGCGATGCCACTGCCTCGATCATCGAGCCGGGCGACATCGTCTCCGCCGTGCACGCGTTCACCTTCGACTTCAGTGTGTGGGAGATATGGACGGCGCTCTCCCTCGGGGCGCGCGTGGTGATCTACGAGGAGGGCGTCGCTCGCGACCCCTTCGAGTTGGCCGTACGGCTGAACGAGGACAGTGTGAGCGTTGTGTCGCTGACGAACTCGGCGTTCGGATCGCTGATTGCGGCGCGGCCGGTCCTGCCGTCGTTGCGACGCGTGGTGCTCGGCGGCGAGCAGGTCTCGTCCGGCTACGTGCAGCAGTGGCTCGACGCAGTCGAACACCCGGCGGGGCAAGTCGACGTCATCAACATGCTCGGTGCCACCGAGACCACGGTGCACACCACTCAGCGGGTGGTCACCCGAACCGATCTCGAGGCCTCCGCCGTCCAGGTGGGAGAACCGCTCGCACATCTCGACGTCGTCGTGATCGACGCGGCCGGGCGGGCACTGCCGAGGGGCCTCGAAGGCCAGATAACCGTTCGTGGTGCAGGTCTGGCTCTCGGCTATCTCGGACGCGGTCGGCTGACGGCGTCGCGCTTCGTCCCCGATCCGTTTCCCGATGCTCTGCCCGGTTCGAGGCTCTACCTCACCGGCGACAAGGGGCGGTGGCTCGCGCCACGCGAACTGCACGTCGACGGTCGCATCGACTCACAGGTGAAAGTCCGCGGACACCGGATCGAAACGGCCGGGGTCGAGGCTGTGCTCGAGCAACTCTCCGGTGTTCGGCGTGCCTGCGTCGTCGCCCACGAGAACCGGCTGCTCGCGTTCGTCGACGCCGCCGCCGACTGCGCCGATCTGTACGCCGGTGCTGCCGCTGGTCTGGCTGCCTACGAGGTACCCGACCGAATCCATCGCGTGCGTGAGTTCCCGGTGACGGTCAACGGCAAGCTCGATCGTCGAGTGGAATCGCTGACGGCTGTGGCGCTCCAGCCGGAGGTGCGGCAGCGTGGCGAATCGAACTCTGCCCGAGAGTGGTTCGAGCGCGCACTCACCGATGCGCTGGGAGTTCAGGCGCATGACGAAGACCGCTCGTTCCTGGCCAACGGAGGCGATTCGATCCTCGCCGTCCGTCTCGTCAGCGATGTCCGCTCGCGTGGAACAGAACTCGGAATCGGCGATGTACTCGGCGCATCGAGTCTGAGAGAGCTTGCCGCACTCGTTGCAGATCGTGGGCCCAGGACCGAGCCCGAAGACGAAGAGCTGCTGCCGTTCTCGCTGATCGACGCCGACGTTCGTGACGGCCTGCCCTACGACGTGGCCGATGCGTACCCGTTGTCGGCAGCGCAGGAGGGCATGTTGTTCCATATTCGCTCCGATTCGGCCGTTGGGGTCTACCACAACACGGTCAGTGTGCGCATTCGCGGCGGGCTCGATCCATTGGCGTTTCGAGTGGCACTCGCCGATACCGTGCGCAGACACGAGGTGTTGCGCACCTCCGTCGACGAGTGGAGTGCAGCGGAGCCCGTGCAATTGGTGCATCGGCATGTGGCCACGCCCCTGTCGGTGGTCTCGGTGCCTGCCGGTTCGGACGCCGATGCGGTGATCGACGAGATCGTCGCCGCGGAACGAGTGCGCCCGTTCGACCTCGACCGGGCACCGCTGTTTCGTCTCACGCTGGTTCGCGTCGCACCGGGGGAGGACCAGCTGATCATCAGCGACAGCCACCTCGTGCTGGACGGGTGGAGTTGGACCTCGACCCTGGCCGAGGTCGTCGACAGGCACAATGCTCTGCTCCGACGAGATCAGGCGTACGACACCGCGTACCCACCCGTACCCGTCAAGTTCGTCGATTTCGTTGCAGCCGAACGACGTGCGCGATCGTCCGCAGCGGCATCGCGGGCCTGGGCCGAGCACCTACGCGGCGTCCGGCCGCGACGGGTGGCCGATGTTCGCAGCATCGTTGACAGAGACGTCCGACGCACCGAGATCAACGCCGATGCGCTGCGTGAACGTGCCGCAGCCGCAGGTGTTTCGGTTCGTCACCTCGCGATGGCGGTGCACGTTCACGCGCTTGCCGACGTTTTCGGCGATCGTGAACTGGTCACCGGTACAACCGCGAACGGCCGCCTCGAGAGGGAGGGCGGTGTCGACGCCCGCGGGATGTTTCTGAACATGCTGCCGCTGCAGCTGCGTGCCCTGGCCGATCCGATCGTGACAGCGGAGCAATGCGCTCGCATCGAGGCAGCCTTGATGCCGCATCGACGCCTGCCGAACGTGGACATCACGACGGCCGTCGGCAAGGGGCCGTTGTTCGACTACGGATTCAATTTCGTTCGTTTCCATCGTCTTTCGGACATCGAGAAGACGCACACGTTCGGCTCGAAGGACGACGATTCCCACTTCTCGCAGGAGGACACCGACTTCGCCCTGATGGCGACGTTCTCTATACACCCACCCGAGCATCGGCTCGCGTTGATGCTCGTCGTCGACACCGCCCGTGTGTCACCGCCGCGGCATGGACGGATCATCCAGGCGTACCGCGCAGCACTCGCCGACGCGGCCACCGCGGGCGACGCCACCGAAGGAGACACCTCGTCATGAAAACACTGCTCGCAGTTCTACTTCGAGGCGGTCGCGGCATCTCGGCCCTGGCCGTGATTGCGGGAATCGTCACCGGCGTTGCCACCATAGTCATGGTTGCGACCATCACCAGCGCGGTGACCTCCGACACCGGACTCGACGCATTGCCACCGTTCGTCGCGGCGGCCGTCGCGGTACTGCTGTCCGGTGCGTTGGCGTCGAACGCGTTGGTGCGGGTGACGCAGAAGTCGGTCGACCGACTGCGCACGAGGCTCGTCGACGACCTTCTGTCGGTGCCGCTGCGCGGATTCGAGTCGTTCCGCACTGCCCGCGCGATGGCGGTGCTCACCGAGGACCTCGCCGCCGTGGGGCAGGCCGTGCAGTCCTTGCCGTTGCTGCTCATCAACTCGGTGATCGTCATCTGCGCATTGGGCTATGTGGGCATACTCTCGCCCGTTGCGCTGGGAGTGTTGGTGCTGGTCATCGTCGTCGGCGGCAGTGCGTACGCGTTCGCGAACGGCAGAGCCGGAGCTCACATGTACCGAGCCCGGGAAGCTCAGGACGGACTGCACGAGACCTACCAGGCCATCACGCACGGCTTCAAGGACGTCAAGCTCAGCTCCCGGCTGAGGGCATCCCTGGTGGAGCAGGACCTGCGTCGGCAATCGGCCGACTACGCACGCAGTGTCGTCAGAGGTTCCACCGTCAGCCTCGTCACGGGGTACTGGGGGCAGATGCTCTTCCTGGCGTGCGTCGGTGCCGTCGCCTTCGGCGGGGACGCCCTCGGTATTCCGGCGCAGGATCGGGTCGGTGTCGCACTGGCGGTTCTGTACCTCAACACCCCGCTCGTCACCGTGCTCAACATCGGACCGGTTCTGTCGCGCGCCGTCGTGGCACTGCGCCGAATCGGCGAGGTCGCGACACTGCGCGAGGACAGCGAAATCGTCGTCGACGTCGAGCGACCCGCAGTGGTCGACGAGATCGGCGTCGAGGGCATGACTTTCGCGTACAACGCTGCCTCGCCAGGGGAGGCCTTCGCGATCGGACCGGTGACACAGCGGTTCGCCCGCGGAACCATCACCTTCCTCGTGGGCGGAAATGGCAGCGGCAAAAGCACGTTGGGCCGTGTGCTGGCCGGTTTGTACACCCCTGACGGTGGTTCGCTCGAGGTCGACGGCAGTGCGCTCACACCGAACGAGATCGTCGCCTATCGGGAGAACGTCTCGGCGTGCTTCGCCGACTCGTACGTGTTCGGTCGGTTGCGGTCGTCCGATCCCGAGGTCGCCGCGCGTGCCCGCTACTGGTTGCGCGAGCTCGGACTCGACGCGGTAGTCGAGCTCGACGGGGAACGGCTGATCTTCGAGGGACTGTCCAGCGGACAGCGCAAGCGGCTCGCACTCGTGGAAACACTGGCCGACCCGCGCGATGTGGTGGTGCTCGACGAGTGGGCCGCAGAACAGGATCCGGAGAACCGCCACCGCTTCTACACCGACATCCTTCCGCGTATTCGCGACGAAGGCCGCATCGTGATCGTCGTGACCCATGACGATCGCTACTTCGACCTGTGCGATCACCTCGTCAAGCTCGAGCGTGGCGCTCAGGTGCTCGTCGATCAGCCCGTACACAACTGACGCAAGCCATCACGCAACCAGTCGAAGGAACAGGGGATCACAGTGCAGGACAACATTTCCGAATGGACCGTCGTACGGAACGACGAGGAACAGCATTCGATCTGGCCGGCGAAGCGACCACTGCCGCTGGGGTGGTACGAGGTCGGATTCACCGGTGATCGTGAGGCGTGCCTGGACCACATCGAACTGGTGTGGACCGACATTCGCCCTTTGTCCCTACGCCGCGCGCTGGGGGTGGCATGATGACCGTCCTCGACACCGTGTCGGGAGTCCCCGCGTCACTGGCCCGGACTCTCGTGGGCGATTTCCTACCGATGACCATCGACATCGAGCGTTCGTGCGGTTCCTACCTCTGGGACGAGGCAGCCGGGCGACCGGTCCTGGACATGGGGATGTTCTTCTCGTCGTCCCCGCTCGGCCACAACCCCACACCGCTCGCGCACATCGAGGCCGAGCGAAAGCTGTTGGCGGCAGCCAAGATGAAGCCCTCGAATCCGGATTTCGCCTCCCGGGTCCTGGCCGATTCGGTCGAGACTTTTCGTCGCCTGCTGATGCCGGAGGACATGCCGCATCTGTTCCTCATAGACGGTGGTGCGGCTGCAGTCGAGAACGCATTGAAAGTCGCCTTCGACTGGAAATCCCAGCGAGCAGGCACCGACGAAACGAATCTGCAAGCGCTGCATCTTCGTTGGGCCTTCCACGGTCGTAGCGGCTACACCATGTCTCTGACCAATACCGATCCGGCCAAGACGGCGCGGTTTCCCAAATTCGACTGGCCCAGAATCGAAGCCCCGGCTCGCGGTGAGGACGGTGGTGACGAAGCCGACCGAGCCGATCTCAGTGAGGCCGAACGCCGGACTCTCGCCGAGATCGAAGCGACTCTCGTCGCCGACGGTGACAAGATCGCGTGCTTCGTCTACGAGCCGATTCAGGGGGAAGGCGGCGACCGACACCTGGGTGCTGCATTCCTCAGGGCCGTGCAGGCGTTGTGCATCGAGCACGACGTCCTCACCGTCGCGGACGAGGTCCAGACCGGTGGCGGCACAGTCGGCACCCGGTGGGCGCACGAGGCGTTGGGGCTGCATCCCGACTTGGTGGCATTCGGGAAGCGCTTGCAGGTGTGCGGAGTCATCGGTGGCCGTCGCGTCGACGATCTCGACACCAATGCGTTCGCCGTACCGGGACGGATCAGCTCGACCTGGGGTGGTTCGTTGGTGGATCTGGTGCGCTTCGCACTGCTCTACGAGTACATCGCACGAGAGAACGTGATCGCGCGAGCGGCGGCAATGGGCCCCTTTGTGCGCGCCGGACTCGACGCGATCGTGAGTTCCTCGGGCGGTCGTGTCACTTCGGCCCGTTCACGGGGCCTGTGGGGGGCCGTCACACTGTCTTCACGCGAGCTGCGCGACGCAGTGCTCGGCACCGCATTGGACGACTACGACACGGTACTCCTGCCGTGCGGGACGAGGTCGATTCGTTGGCGTCCGTCCCTGTTGGTCACCGAGCAGGAATTGGCGCTCTCGTTCGACGCAGTGACTCGGTCGCTGACGGCGGTGGGTGGCTCGTGACAGCCTCCGTCGACGATCTCGCGTTCACCGGGCTCTCTGAGCGCTTCGGTGAGCGTCCCGTGCAGGTCTGCGTGGACGGTGAATTGGGCGTCACCGCCCTCGAACAACGGAGCGCGCAGGTCCGCGACGCCTTGACGCGTGCCGGTGTCGGCCGCGGGCACGTCGTCGCAGTGAAGGGCCGTCGCGACTCCTGGTTGCTGCCGACATTGCTGGGCATTCTCGGTGCGGGCGCCGCGTACACGGTGATTCCGTACAACAGTCCGCAGGCGGTCGAGGCGCAGCTGCTCGAGACCGTCGAGCCGGCCGCCATGGTGGTGTGGGAGGACCTGCATCCGGCGTCCTGGCGCGGATGCACTTCGGTTGCACTCGGCGACGCCGTCGTCTTCCTGTTCGGTTCGTTCGAGCCGGCTTCTCCCGCACCGCGCAGCATCGACGACCCCGCGTACATCATCACCACGTCCGGGACGTCGGGCACACCGAAAGCCGTTCTGGTGCCGCACCGAGCCGTCCTGGCTTTTCTCGACGCGGCCTGCGGTGTCGTTGCCCTGTCGAGATCCGATGTGGTGGCAGCGCGGTCGTCCGCTGCCTTCGATCTGTCGGTGTGGGAACTGTTCGCATCGGTGGGGGCGGGCACCACCGCAGTCCTCGTCGTGGAAGGTGTTGCGGCCGATACTGCTCGGCTGCACGAGCTGCTAGCGCAGACAGGTGCGTCCGTGCTCTCGACCACACCGTCCGCGGCGTATCAACTCGGCGCATACGACGAGGCAATCGGTGGCGGGCTGGCGCTGCGACAGTTGCTCGTGGGCGGCGAAGCCTCCGACGGCGGCAGGCTTGCCGATGTCATGGCCGCACCGTCTTTCGGCCGGTGCCGGCTCGTCAATTGGTACGGCCCGACGGAGGTCACGGTGTCCTGCACCGGCGGCGAACTCGTCGAACAGGATCTCGCCGAGCCGAGGACGCCCATCGGGCCCGCTCTGTCGGGTGTGAGAACGGAGGTACTACCGGTTGCGGACGGTGTCGGTTCGGTCGAGGGCCTCGGACAGCTTGCGGTGGGCGGCGACCAGCTCGCACACGGATACCTCGGGAACCCTCGCGCGACCGCAGCAGCGTTCGTCCCGGACCCAGCCGGTCACGGTGATCGGCTGTATCTCACCGGGGACATCGTCGGTACCGACGCCGGCGACCGCTTCGTGTATCACGGCCGCGCCGACGACCAGATCCAGTTGCGGGGGTACCGGCTCGAGCTCGGCGAGGTGGAACGAGCGATTGCGTCCCACCCGGGGATCCGGTGGTCCCATGCCACTGTCGGCGGCACGGACCTCGATGTTCTCGTCGCATATTTCGCCACCTTCGAGGATGTCGATCGTGCGGAGTTGTGGTCGCAGCTCTATCGCACGCTGCCGCGCCACGCAGTGCCTGCCGCTCTGGTGAACGTGGCCGAGGTTCCGGTGACCGTCGGCCAGAAGTTGGATGTCGCGAAGTTGCCCGCGCCGGTGATCACCGACTTCGTTGCCGGTACGACCGCGGGCCGGGCGGCGGAAACCGATACCGAGGAGCGGCTGTTGACGCTGTGGCGACGTCTGCTGGGAATCGAGGAGATCGGTACCGATCACCATTTCTTCGCGCTTGGCGGCCACTCCTTGTTGGTCGCGCGCTTGGTCAACGGCATCGCCCGGGAGTTCGGGGTGCGGTTGCAGTTGGCGGATGTAGTGGAGGGACTGACCGTGCGCGAGATCGCGTCGGTCGTGGACAGAGAAACGAATCGTCTGGCGGTCGGCGCATCGGCGTCGAGCCGTGGACAGGAGGAGATGTCATGGTGACCACGAGGGAGAGGCCCCCGATCGAGGGCGCGACGAGGGATGGCTCCATCCTTGAGCGTTTCGCGGGAGTGGCCAGGTGGAGCTACCGTCATCGTCTCGCAGTGCTTGCGGGATGGCTTGTGGCGCTGGTGTTGTCGGCCGGTGCATACATGGGACTGGGTATGTCCGAGTTGTCTCCGGCGGACGGGTTCGTCGGAGAGTCCGGCGCAGCGGAGCAATGGGAAACGGGCTCGGACTTCCTGTCCTCGCGCACCGAAACGATTCTGGTGCAGGGCAGCTCGGCGGAGGACTCCGATCGCATCGCGGACGAGTTGGCCGCGGCGCTGGCGGGGACGGCGCAGGAGCCTCCGGAGAAGTTGACGGCCGCTGCCGGGGACCAACGGGTTCTGCAGGTGCTGCTGCCCGATGAGCAGGCGTCGCCGTCCGAGCGCGTGCAGGGGATCGAGTCTGCGATCGAGAGCGCCCGCGAGGCCAATCCGGGTGCTGCCATATCGGCTACCGGACCCATCTCGGTGCAAGCAGACGTCACCACCAGTTACGGTGAGCGACTGGTGTTGCTGGAAATGCTCAGCCTCCCCGTCACGGCCGTCGTGTTGTTCCTCGTGTTCGCCGGTCTGATCGCCACGTTGATCCCGCTTGTCACCGGCCTCGCCGTGGTGGCATTGGCCGTCCTCTGGAGCGGTCCGACGTCGTTGTCGGTGCCCATGGAAAGCAACCAGATGAGTGTCATCCTGCTGATGGGTCTCGCTCTGGGCGTGGACTATTCGTTGTTCTTCGTCAGGCGCGCCCGCGAGGAGTTCGCCCGGTCCGGTGACGCCGACGCGGCCGCGACGATCGCGGTGTCGATGACGGTGCGCTCGGTTCTGACGGCCGGTCTGGTGACCGGTGTGTCGGTGATCGCAGCCTTCCTGACCGAATCGCCGATTTTCCACTCGCTCACACTCGGCATCATTCTCGTTGTCGTCGCAGCGATGCTTGCGTCGATCACCTTGCTTCCGGCGTTGTTGGCGCTGGGGCGTCGGCGAGTTGTCCGGCAGCTGTTCGGCAAGACTCCGGACGACGCAGCGGAGGAGACCGGGTTCTGGGGTCGTCTGTCGGGCACGGTCGTTCGACGCCCGGTGCCTGCGCTGCTCGCCGGACTGGCCCTGATGGTCTTGTTGGCAGCACCGGTCGCAACCATGAAGTTGCAGTTCCCGGGAACCGACGCCATGCCGCGCACCTTCGAGACGCTGCGCACGCTGGACGACGTCTCCGAGCAGTTCCCGCTGTACGGCGTCAGCCACACTGTGGTCACCGAGACCGGCGGTGACGTCGCCGGTGCCTCGGCCGTACTCACCGACATCGCCGAGGACGCGGCCGGGCTGCCCGGATTCGACGGGCAGGTGCGTGACGTTCAGATCTCCACGGACGAGTCGGTGGCGCGCATCGAGATCGGCACCGACGCCGACGGTATCGACGCACAGTCGGCGAGAGATTCTCTGAACGAGTTGCGTGGCAACGTCGTTCCGGAGTTCGCCGGCGATCGTGAGATCCTCGTCGGTGGTGAGACCGCAGTCAGCGTCGATGTCTCGGAATCCACGTCGCGTGATCTGCTGATCGTCATACCGATCGTCTTGCTGGTCGCTTTCGCGCTGATCTACCTCGCCTTCCGCAGTGTCGGGCTGGCCGCTCTGAGCGTGGGCCTGAATCTGCTGTCCGTTCTCGCGTCCTACGGCATCCTGGTGCTGTTGTTCCAGTACGGCTGGGGTGCACCGGTGTTCGGCTCGGAGTACGTCGGACCGGTGGTGACTCTGCTGCCGGTGATGATGCTGGTCATCCTGATCGGCCTGTCGATGGACTACCACGTCTTCATCCTCACTCGGGTGCGCGAAGCATTCGGTCGTGGCCTCGCCGTCGAGGATGCCGTCCGGCAGGGTGTGGTCCGGTCCGCGCCGCCCGTCACTGCGGCTGCGGCCGTGATGGTGGTGATCTTCGCGATGTTCACCCTGTTGCCGACGCCGGAGATGAAGCAGCTCGGCGTCGGGCTCGCCGCGGCAATTGCACTGGACGCGACTGTCGTTCGTGGCATTCTCGTCCCCGCTGCATTGCGACTGCTGGGGGCGAGCGTGTGGAAGCGCTCACTCGACGGCGCGGGGCATCACTGATCACGAAACCGGCCGATCACACCACGGACAGGAGTTCGAGAAGGATGGCGACCGACACGGTATTTACCCGACGACTCGTCGTGGGAGTGCTGGTGACCCTGGTCTTGCTTCTCGGGCTCGCGCCCGGTCCTGCTGCGGCAGTGTCGCTCTCGACCTCGGATCTGCAGAATGCAGTGGACGGGTGGGCAGCCGAGATCGGAGCCCCGGGAATGTCGGTTCGGGTCCTCGATCCGGACGCGGTGGTGGCGGAGGCATCGAGCGGTGTGGACGGCAACGGCGAGCCCGTCGATGCCTCCACACCGTTCGTGTGGGGCTCGGTGTCCAAGCAGTTCACGGCGGCCACCGTCGTCGGGCTGGAACGGCAGGGTGTACTCGACGAGTCCACGCCCGTCGTGGACATCGTCCCGCAGGCGCGGGACATGCTGGGCGACCCGGCAACGACTGTCGGCGACCTGGTGCACCACACCAGCGGCTTGCCGCACGACATCACGGTCACCGACGACTGGTCCCGCCGCGGCTCGGCCATCGACGCAGTCACGACCATCTCGCAACCGGCGGAGACGACCCAGCGTGGGTCGTTTCGGTATTCGAGCCTGAACTATCTGCTCCTACAGGCAGTAGTCGAGAAAGTGACGGGGGAGTCGTTCGCCGATGCCCTCGACGCCGAGGTCCTCGCGCCTGCAGACACGTCCGCCATCACCGATCCGGAGCAGTTCACTCTCGATGTTCCACCGGGTCATGTGCCGTTCTTCGGCTCGGCTCGACCCATCGACGTCGGTGTGGATTCGGCAGGTCTGGGCTACGGCTACCTCGCGGGCTCCACGGGCGATCTCGGTCGCTACGCATCATGGCGACTCGGCCAACTGCAGGGCGGCGAGGACACAGCTCCCGAGGTCGATACCGGCGAGGGCACCGAGTACGGCGACGGACTGTTTCACGAGACGATCGCAGGCCAGGACGTGTGGTGGCATTCCGGAGCCGTCCCCGGTTACTACACTTACGTGGCATTCGTGCCCGCTCTCGACAGGGCAATGGTGTTGGCCACCAATCGATACGGCGAGATCGAAGCCGAACACATCGCCGCGGTGGGAAGAAATCTCACCACGCTCGTAATCGACGGGTCGACCACCGGCCTACCGTCGTCGTCGGCTCCGATGGTGTTGGGTGCCATCTTCGCGGCCGTGGCGGTCCTGCTCGCCATCGTCGTCTGGGTCACCGTTCGGCTGTTCACCGGGCAGGTCCGACAGCGTTCGCTCGGCGGTGCGGCGCTTCGGATCGCGATCACCACGGTGTTGGGCGGGTCGGTGCTGATCGGTGCCTACATCGGGGTGCCGTCGATCGTCGGTGCGTCACTGTCGGTCATGGCGCTGTGGGCTCCCGACGTCACCCTGGCGTTCTGGATTCTGCTCGGCACGGTGTTCCTCGCGTCTGCCTTGGTCGTGGCTGATCAGGTGGTCAACTACAGCCGAATTCGGCAGACCTAGCCGATCGGACGTACCGACAGACGCGCTGCTCCCCGGCCGTGGGGCCGGGGAGCAGCGTCGGTCGAGGTCGTGCTTATTTCGCGGAGACGCGCACCAGCTTCTTGTTCACGAACTCGTCCATGCCCCACGGTCCCAGCTCACGGCCTACGCCGGAGCGCTTGACGCCGCCGAACGGCAAGCCGGGGAGGGTGGTGCCGTGCTCGTTGACGAAGGCCATACCGACCTCGAGCTGTTCGGCCACGTCGCGAGCCTTGTCCAGGTCGGCGCTCCACACCGAGCCGCTCAGGCCGTATGGCGAGGAGTTCGCCAATTCGATTGCCTGCTGCGGGCTTTCGACCTTGTAGATCACTCCGGCCGGTCCGAACAGCTCTTCGCTGTATGCCCGCATGTCCGGGGTGACGTCGGTCAGCAGTGTCGGCTGCACGAATGCACCCGGTCCGTCGATCTTCTTGCCGCCGGTCAGCAGTGTCGCGCCCTTGGCGACGGCGTCGTCGATCTGCTCGATCAACGTGTCGGCGGCGGTCTGCGACGACAGCGGCCCGAGGGTGGTGTTCGCGTCCAACGGGTCGCCCGTCTGCACGGCCTCGAAGGATGCGACGAGCTTGGTGACGAAGTCGTCGTAGAACTCCTCGGCGACGAGGATCCGCTTTGCGGCGTTGCAGGCCTGACCTGCGTTGGAAAGCCGCGCCCGGGTCGCGGACTCGACTGTTGCGTCCATGTCGTCGGAGTCGAGCATGATGAAGACGTCCGATCCGCCCAATTCGAGGACGACCTTCTTGAGGTTGCGTCCTGCGGTTTCGGCGACGGAGGTTCCGGCTCGCTCGCTACCGGTGAGCGAGACGCCCTGCACGCGTGGGTCGGCGATCATGTCGGCGATCTGCTCGTTGGTCGCGAAGATGTTGATGTACGCGTCCTGGGGGAGTCCGGCCTGCTGGAAGATCTCTTCCATCAGCAGTGCCGACTGCGGGCAGTTCGGTGCGTGCTTGAGCAGAATCGTGTTGCCCACCATCAGGTTCGGGCCTGCGAACCGGGCCACCTGGTAGTAGGGGAAGTTCCACGGCATGACGCCGACGAGCGCGCCGACCGGCTTGCGCTGCAGCACAGTGTCTTCCGCGCCGGGCACGTCGAGCTTCTCGTCCTCGAGCAGCGCTGGGCCTTGGTCTGCGTAGTAGCGGTAGATGTTGGACGACAGCTCCACCTCGCCCTGCGACTCGGTCAGCGGCTTGCCCATTTCGAGCGAGATCGTTCGGGCCAGTTCGTCGGAACGTTCGGCGTAGAGGTCGGCGACCTTGTGCAGAATTTCGGCGCGATGCTTCGGTGAGGTCTTGCGCCACGTCTGGAAACCGGCGTGAGCGTCGGCGAGTGCGCGCTCGACTCCGGCCGTATCGAGGGTATCGAATTCCTTGACGGTTGTGCCGTCGGCAGGATTGACAGTTTTGTAGGTTGTCATGACCGGTTCAACGGTCGGGGAGGGGTTTGTTGTTCCAATTCGGGCAAATCGGATGCTCCGACGGTGGTCAGGGGCGGATCCAGGAACGTTGCGAAATCCTTTGAGCGCCCTACTGGTCGGTAACTTGGAACCGCTGGTGGAGTGATACCCCACTGGGACGCACAGCGGCGGGTTCAAAGATTAAAGTCGTCAGTGGACGCATCCAAAAGACGACGTTGAAACTGAGGCAAAGGCGAAACATGACTGCGAAGAAGCCGACCATCATCTATACCCTGACCGACGAGGCGCCCATGCTGGCGACTCACGCGTTTCTGCCGGTCATACGTTCTTTCGCCAGCGCGGCCGAGATCAACGTCGAGTCGAGTGACATCTCCGTTGCCAACCGCATCCTCGCCGAGTTCCCCGATTACCTCAACGAAGACCAGCGAGTGACCGACAACCTCGCCGAGCTCGGCAAGCTGACGCAGCTGCCCGAGACCAACATCATCAAGCTGCCGAACATCAGCGCCTCGGTGCCGCAGTTGCTCGCAGCCGTCAAGGAACTGCAGGACAAGGGCTACGCGATTCCCGACTTCCCCGGCAATCCGAAGACCGACGAAGAGCGTGAGATCCGCGACCGGTACACCAAGTGCCTCGGCAGCGCGGTCAATCCGGTTCTGCGCGAGGGCAACTCGGACCGTCGTGCCCCTAAGGCCGTGAAGGAATTCGCCCGCAAGCACCCGCACAGCATGACCGAGTGGTCGATGGCGTCGCGCACCCACGTTGCGCACATGCGTGAGGGCGATTTCTACCACGGCGAGAAGTCGACGGTCGTCGACGGTGACCGTGAGGTCAAGATGGAACTGCTGCCCGCCGACGGCGAGCCGATCGTGCTCAAGGAGAAGCTCTCACTCACCGACGGTGACGTCATCGACTCGATGTTCATGAGCAAGAAGGCGCTTCTCGATTTCTACGAGGAAGAGATGCAGGACGCCTTCGAGACCGGCGTCATGTTCTCCCTGCACGTCAAGGCGACCATGATGCGGGTATCGCACCCCATCGTGTTCGGCCACGCAGTGCGTGTGTTCTACAAGGACGCCTTTGCCAAGCACGGTGACCTGTTCGAAGAGCTGGGCGTCAACGTCAACAACGGCCTGTCGGATCTGTACACCAAGATCGAGACGCTGCCGGCCTCCAAGCGCGACGAGATCATCGAAGACCTGCACAAGTGTCACGAGACCCGCCCGGAGCTCGCGATGGTCGACTCCGCCCGCGGCATCTCCAACTTCCATTCGCCCAGCGACGTCATCGTCGATGCCTCCATGCCCGCCATGATTCGCGCCGGCGGCAAGATGTGGGGTGCGGATGGCCGCCCGAAGGACACCAAGGCTGTCAACCCGGAGTCGACCTTCTCCCGCATCTACCAGGAGATGGTGAATTTCTGCAAGACCAACGGTCAGTTCGATCCGACGACGATGGGAACCGTCCCCAACGTCGGACTGATGGCGCAGAAGGCCGAGGAGTACGGCTCGCACGACAAGACCTTCGAGGTACCGAAGGCGGGCGTCGCCAACATCACCGACATCGCCACCGGCGAAGTTCTGCTCACGCAGACCGTCGAAGAGGGCGACATCTGGCGTCTGTGCATCGTCAAGGATGCGCCGATCCAGGACTGGGTCAAGCTCGCGGTGACGCGTGCGCGTGAATCCGGAATGCCGGTCGTCTTCTGGCTGGACCCGTACCGCCCGCACGAGAACGAGCTGATCGGCAAGGTGCGCAAGTACCTGAAGGATCACGACACCGAGGGCCTCGACATCCAGATCATGTCGCAGGTGCGTGCCATCCGGTACACGATGGAGCGTCTGGTTCGCGGACTCGACACCATCTCGGCCACCGGCAACATCCTGCGTGACTACCTCACCGACCTGTTCCCGATCCTCGAACTCGGCACCAGCGCCAAGATGCTCTCCATCGTTCCCCTGATGGCAGGCGGCGGACTGTACGAGACCGGCGCGGGTGGCTCGGCTCCCAAGCACGTCAAGCAGCTCATCGAGGAGAACCACCTGCGGTGGGATTCGCTCGGCGAGTTCCTGGCGCTGGCCGTGAGCCTCGAGGACCTCGGCATCAAGACCGGCGACGTCAAGGCGACCATCCTCGCCAAGGCACTCGACTCCGCCACCGGCAAGCTGCTCGAGAACAGCAAGGGCCCCTCGCGCTCGACCGGTGAACTCGACAACCGTGGCAGCCAGTTCTACCTCGCTCTCTACTGGGCCGAGGAACTGGCCGCACAGACCGAGGACACCGAGCTGGCCAAGCACTTCGCTGCACTGGCAAAGACCCTGTCCGACAACGAAGACAAGATCGTCGCCGAGCTCAACGAGGTCCAGGGCACGGCAGTCGACATCGGTGGCTACTACTACCCGGACCCCGAAGCCACCGCTGCAGTGATGCGCCCGTCCAAGACCTTCAACGAGGCACTGGAGTCGGCGAAGCAGTAGTTCTTTCTGGCTCACCCCCCCATCGAATGAATGGTCCATTCACGCGCTCAGACGTTGTGAATGGACCATTCATTCGTATTGGGGCGCAGCAGCATTGGGGTTTACCGCCCGCCCCGGTCGGATCAATGTGACTTTCACGCGCTCAGACGTACTGAATGGACCATTCATCCGTTCAGGGGTGGCACCAAGATGTCCAGGAACGCCGAACAACTCGCACTCTGGCGTCGCCCCGGCAATTACAGGACTGAGATGGCCCGGTCAAAGTCGAAGAGCCCCAAAAACGGCGTCATCGACAGCTGACACGCCCCGATCCAGCGAGTCTGCACAAAAGACACTCATCCCGATCAGTTTGCTGTACAGCCGGATTCGCAGTGTTTGCTGGTTTGTCTCGACGTACCGCTCGACCGCTGTCTCGAACACCACCTTCAGCTTTTCGATGACTTCGATGTGCTGGAGCACACTGGTTCCCAGCGACCCGGTCTCGCCGGAGACGACGCCAGCAACTTCGAGCCAAAGCTTCGCCCGAGGCTAGATTCTCGGCCGTAGCAAGTGCGGTTCGATGGAACCGACTGGGCTTGGCCGACGTCGAAGGCTATGAGCGTCCATTTTCGGCGAGCAGCGGCGGCGCAGACGGGGGAGCACATGTCAGATGACACGAGTTCAGCGCAAGCGCTGGTGGTCGAGGCGCAGCAGATCGCTGAATACGCCGCGTTCGTTCAGGCGACGGCCGATGCGCTGTCGAGCGGAACGACGAAGGTGGACCGCCACATCGAGGCTCTGCTCGAGTCGTGGCATGGGCCCGCCGCCACCGTATATTGGGAGGGGTGGAACGACTTTCACAGTGGCGCGGTTGCGGTCGCGGGAGCGTTGGCCAGGCTGGGGGACCTGCTGAACGAGGCAGGCGTCGCGTATTCCGACACCGACCAGGCCAATGCACGCACCCACAGTTCTTTGAATCTGTAGGCGCGCGAAGTGGGACGTTTCGTAGTGAATTTTGCCGAGCTTGATAGTGCGTTGGCCGAGCTGCAAGCCTTCCTCGGTCTTGTTGAAGACAACCTCGACGCAATCGAGGCGAGAACCGCCCACCATCAACAGCACTGGGAGGGTGCCGCGGCAGCGCAGTTCGACGTCGCGCAGCGAGAGTGGCGGGCCGGCGCAGTCGAAATGGCCGCAGGACTGGTAGAAATGCGGGCCGCCGCGTCCGCCGCGCGCCGCTCGTACTCCGAGGCATCGAATGCCAACCTGCGATTGCTCGGACGCGGATCGACCGAATGAGCGATCTGGATCTCGATCCGCAGGACTACTACGACGTGGCCGATGTCTGCGTCCGGGTCGCTGCCGAGTTTTTCGGCGCTGCCAATCAGCATCTCGATCTGCTGTACGGGTGTGGGAGCATGGCCGGCAGCTACGAGGAGGCCACGGAGTGGGCATCCTCGTACGACGATCGGGCCAACGAGACGCTGGACACGATCCGATTACTGGCCGAAGCCATTCACCATTACGGCGATGTCGTCGCTCAGCTCGGATTCAACCACGCCATGGCCGACTACAACGCTTCCGTCGCGGCGGGCCAACAGTCTCAGCTCCCGCCGGATCCACCGCCGGGCCAGTCGGCGCCGATGTTCGTCTGCAAAGTCCCCGTACCGTCCGCCGGCGGCGATGGTGGTCTCCTTGACAGTGGCCTCGGACTGGTGGAAAAGATCGGTGTCATCGTCCCGGACGGCGATACCGACAAGCTTGAAATCGCAAGGGCCGCATGGGCCGCAATCGCAGCCGACGCCGCGTGCGCGGCAGTGCCCGACGCGCTCGAACGAGCGGCGGCCACGTTCGATAGCGTCATCGCACCCGACGCGGTTTTCGTCGACGAGGACTTGCGCGAGTTGAGAGATGCGGCCGATGACGTGCTCAACGCAGCCAACGAGCTCGCGGTGTCCTGTGAAGAGCACCGTGACGGTTTGAATCAGCTGCGCGGCGACCTGATGGGCGAGTTGGAAGGTTTGCGCGATGATCTGCTGAAAGAGTTGGCGATAACCGCAGCTATCGGTGTCGCTGCCTCTTTCGTCACTTTCGGACTCGGTGCAATCGCCGCGTCTGCGCGAGCGGTGTCGATCGCCGCCCGGTTCGCTTCCCCGCTTCGGCGTGTGATCGATGTGTGGAAATCGGCCCGAAACCTTCGGAGAGGAGTGGGGCGCGAACGTGATCTCCAGCGGAGGCAGAAGGAGCTGGATAGGATCAAGAACCTCGGGGACGAGAGGCCCTCGCCCAGTTCGGGTCCTGGGCTCGGCCCGGCAATCAAGCGGATCGATCCGGTCGATGTCACGTTCGATGCAGGTCAGATCGAGAAGAAGTTCAAGCACGCCGCTGACTTCGGCGTATCTGAACCGCGTGGCAGTGATGGCTTCCGGCATTTCACGGAGAGGGTGCGCGAGTTCATGGTGGATCCAAAAACCGAGCACATCTCCGGCACCTACAGGGGCGACGAAGTGCTTCTGAGCGTAAACCCAGACACCAAGCTTATTGTGGTTCAAGGCCCAGACGGAAGGTTCGTCACTGGCTGGGAAATGAGTGAGGACCAGATGGCGTCGGTTCTCAGTGAGGGGAGACTGTACTGATGAGTGCTATCGGGAGGGCGGCCGCGCAGGCCCTGATTTTTATTCCCACTATCGAGGCTTTCGTAGATGGGAGTCACACCGCCGATGTCTTCGAGAAGGAATATTTGAGGCTGGTGAAGCGGACGCCGGGGATACTCGAAAGGGAAGTGTCCGAGATCGTCAACGGTCTGTTCGGCGACGTGGACGCTTACGTCGCCGAGGACAGGTTGCGTGGCGATGACGACCTGGACGCAGGACAATTGCTTATCTGTGCGACTGGGGCGTTGGAAAAACTTCGTCAGTTGAGTCGAGACGGATAGTATCGATCTCTCGTTGATCGTTCGCAAGTCAGCGATACGCTCTGAAATGGAAATCTGGGGGGGTGGATACTGACGGAGCATCAGAGATCGGTTGAACCAATGCTGAGCCAGTACAGGGAGCTGATCGAGGCATTTGTACAAGAAAAGATTTCGGCAGATGATTTCGAGACGAAATATATCCGCACCTTCACCAATGATAAATGTGAAGTGCGGGGTAGTGAGTTCGTAGTTCTCGAAAAGCTATTTTTCGATGTCGACGATTATGTTTCGGATCCGGTGCTGCGCGATAGCCCGGAGGATCTTTCGGGCGAACAGCTCAGAGAACGTGCGGCGGCCACCTACTCGAAACTGTTTGGTCTCGAGTGAAATAGCTCGTCGCTTGCCAAGTGTCAGGTGCCATCGCACGCGCAGGCATCCGGATATGAGGCTCGGTGCAGGGGGATCTGTGGACAGCAGCCAGTAAAAGTGCCCGTTGTGAATGGACCATTCATTCGTTCAGGGCGACTTCCGCATTGGGAAGCACCGGGAGCTCTATCGGAAACAACTGGAAACTTCCGCTCATACCCTTAAGTTCGACTTCACGGGGCAGCCCGAGGGACAGATCGACGGCTGTTCTGATGGCGTTGCGAACCGGCTCGCTGACGAGAATTTCTCCGCCTTCGGCTTGGTTCGCCACTCGTGCCGCCATGGCCACGTTGAGGCCGAAGAGGTCGTCACCGCGTCGTACGGAACTGCCCACGTGGACGCCCATACGGACACGGATGCGGTCCCAGCGATCGGGGTTCTGCAGCAGTGCCTCCTGCACTTTCACTCCGCAGCGCACTGCTTGTGCCGGGTCGGAGAAGGCGATCATGTAACCGTCACCCTGACTCTTCACCACGTGTCCGCCGTGGTCGTCGACGTGTTTGTTGATCAGCTTGTTGTGCTTCTCGAGCAGCTTCACCCAGCCGCGGTCGCCCAGTTCCTCGTTGCGTGCGGTGGATCCTTCGATGTCGGAGAACATCACCACGATGTCGCCATCGGCGGTCATGCGTGCCAGGTCAGGTCGCTCGACCTTCGCCCAGCCCGCGAGGTCCTCGACGGAGTTGCGGACCGTCGCGCCGAAGCCCTTGTTGATGAGCAGGTCTGTGGTGTGGAAGGCGGTTCGGATGGCGAAGGGCACCAGGCCGCGCCGCTTGCGGCGTTGTTGCGATTCGGAAAGGGCGCGGTCGAGTGCGCGACGCGTGTGCTTCAACTTTCGACGCGACACGATCAAGACCACACCGAGAGCGATGATGGCGGCGAGCTCGACTCCGGCAACTATCCACAGGATCACGTCGCTCATCCTTGCCTGTCGACGGTGCTCGTGGTTGCACAACCGACGGTGAACTGCCTCCGGTAGGCCGTCGGGGTCACGGCGAAGGCCGAGCGAAAGTTCTGACGTAGGGTGACGGCGCTTCCGAATCCGCACAGCGCTGCGATGTTGTCGATGCTGCGATCGGTGGTCTCGAGCAGGCTCCTGGCCTCGTTCAGCCTCTTGTCGAGTACCCAGCGGGCAGGTGTGGATCCCGTCTCGAACTGAAACTGGCGGATGAAGCTGCGTCGGCTCATGCGCGCATGGTCGGCCAGTCGCTCGATGGGCAAGGGCTGGTCCAGGCGCTCGAGTGCCCAGCTCAGCACGTCGGCAATCGCAGTATCTCCGGAGGCCTCGATCACCGGGCGCTCGATGTATTGCGCCTGGCCGCCGTCCCGATGAGGCGCGACGACCAGGCTCCGAGCCACTCGCGTCGCAGCCGCCGAGCCGAGGTGTTTGCGCACGATGTGCAGGTATGAATCGATCGACGAGGCAGTTCCTGCGGACGTCATGACGTCGCCGTGATCGATGTAGAGCACCGACTCGTCGACGCCGGCGTGTGAATTCCGCTCCCGCAGTTCGGTCATCTTCGTCCAATGTGTGACAGCCGGGCGTCCGCCGAGCAGGCCGGTGTCTGCGATGGCGAACGAACCGAGGCACAGACCCGCGATCTCTGCGCCGCGCGAATGGGCGTTACGAAGCGCATAGGAGAGGCCATTCCCGATGGGCGGCAACGATTCCGGCCACGACGTCACGATGACGATGTCGGCCCAGGCGACTGTATCGGGGCCAGCGATGTCGCCAACCGGGAAGCCTTCCTCGGTGCGTATCGACCCGGCTTCGTCGGACCACACCCGCGTCTCCCAGTCCGGGGCGAGCCCGAGTCGAGTCACCTCACCGAACACCATCAACGGCGCGGCGAGGTGGAACATGGTGATGCCGTCGAACGCATAGAGCGCGATCCGCATGGCGTCTCCGATCTCGAATGTTGGCGCAAATGCATCGAAAGTATGCATCCGTGCCACTCGTGGATGCAAGGCCGCCACCGCAAGATGAGAAGCGACCGAGATCGCCAGTCGAAGGAGAACACCATGACCGCACCGCGCAGAGCATTGATCGTCATCGACGTCCAGCAGGAGTACTTCGAGGGGGTGCTGCAGATTCAGTACCCGCCCCGAGACGAGTCGTTGGCCAACATCGTCCGTGCAATCGAAGCTGCTGCAGCGCAGGATCTTCCCGTCGCGATCGTGCAGCACGAGATGCCCGACGGCGCACCGGCCTTCGTGAAAGGCACTCCGAAGTACGAGTTGCATCCCGACATTCAGGCCGTCGTGCAGCCGTCTTTCGAGCGGGTCGAGAAGAAGTACAGCAGCGTGTTCGCCGGAACCGACGTCGCGAAGTGGCTGCAGGGCAACAACATCGACACCGTCACGATAGTCGGCTACATGACCAACAACTGCGACCTCGCCTCCAGCGCCGACGCCGAGGCGCTGGAGCTGACCGTCGAGATCCTGTCCGACGCTACCGGCGCGATCAATCTCTCGAACGAGGCGGGCACCGTCTCGGCCGAGCAACTCCACAAGGCATTGATGGTGCTCTACCAGTCCAACTTCGCGGCAGTGGCGACGACGGATCAGTGGATCGACGCCGCCAAGAACGGAAACGGGCTCACAGCCAACAATCTGGTGGTCTCGGCAGCCCAGGGCAACGACGCGGTGGCCTGAGTTCCTACACTTGCAAAGGTGACTGCTCGGGCGATAACGAATCGCACTCTCGGTGCCTGGGTGATCAAGTGCAATCCGCACAAGACCGATCTCGCGCCAATGGTCGAAGCCGGACGTGCGCACGAGAACTGGTGCGTCGCCGACAATTACCGAACACGTCTGATGGCACCCGGGCAGCCGGTGTTGTTCTGGGTCAGTGCCCATGCCCGACGCGGAATCTGGGGCGCCGGTACCGTGACCGGCACCCCGGTCCCCGGCCCGCAGTGGAAGGTCTCGACGAACATCACGCTGTTCGAGGAGCCGATTCTTGCGTCGGACATCCAGTCCATCGCAGCACTGTCGACGCTCGAGGTGTTCCGATCGCCGCAGCAATCGAACCCGTCCTGGATCGACGTGTCCGCGTGGGAGCTCGTCAGAACCCTGCTCCCGGACTGACGGCCAGTGGTGCATGATCGAGAGGTGACTTCCTTTCCGATTGTCGATCTGACTCCCGACGAGTTGCTGACCACGACGCGCACCGTCCGTAAGCGTCTCGACCTGACGCGACCGGTTCCGATGGAGCTGATCAAAGAATGTCTCGAGATCGCCCTGCAAGCTCCGTCCGGGTCGAACAAGCAGGGGTGGCAGTGGATCGTCGTCACCGATCCTGATCTTCGGGCTCGAATCGGCGCGATCTACGGCGAACTGTTCGCCGAGTATCAGGCGTCGAAGCATTCCGCGTCGGCCCTTTTCGCCGACGATCCGGAGCGCGCATCGGTACAGAAGCGCGTCGGGGACAGTGCGGGCTGGCTCGGCGAGCACATGGGTGAGGTACCGGTGCTGCTGATTCCGTGCATCCAGGCAGGCAAGACGCTTCCGGCCGGAAACCAGGCAGGTCTGTGGGGGTCACTGTTGCCCGCTGTATGGAACTATGCCCTGGCTGCACGGGCGCGTGGTCTCGGAACAGCCTGGACCACAATTCATCTCGCACGCGAGGCTGAGATCTCCGAGCTACTGGGCATTCCCGAGCATTTCCATCAGGGCGCGCTGATTCCGACGGCGTACTACACGGGGGAAACGTTCAAGGTCGCTCCGCGGGATCCAATCGAGACCGTGCTGCACGTCGATCGCTGGTAGTGAGCCCGGTCAGGTGCGCAGGTAGGCCACCACAGCCATCACGCGCCGGCTCATACCGGTGGAGTTGGCCAGCCCAAGTTTGTCGAACACGGCGTTGATGTGTTTCTCGACAGAGCTCACCGAGATGTACAGATCAGCTGCAATTCGCGCGTTCGTGAGACCTTGCGCCATCAGCTCGAGCACATCGCGTTCGCGCGGCGTGAGTCGTTCGAGGGGATTCGATCGGGTCGTGCGTGACAGCAGCTGCCGTACCAGCTCCGGATCGAAGGCGGTCCCGCCACCGGCCACCCTGTCCAAGGCGTCCAAGAACTCGTCGACCTGCGCGACTCGGTCCTTGAGCAGATACCCGACTTTGCCGCCGGATCCGCTTGTGAGCTCTGCCGCGTAACGGTTCTCGACGTACTGGGAGAGTACGAGTACCGCCACCTCCGGCCATCGATCGCGAATGGTCAATGCCGCGCGCAGTCCCTCGTCGCTGTGACCCGGAGGCATTCGCACATCGGTGACGACGATGTCCGGACGATCCTGTTCCACCGCGGCGAGGAGCGCATCGGCGTCGCCCACGGACGCGGTCACGTCGTGGCCTTCGTCGACGAGCAGACGGACGACACCCTCACGCAGCAACGTCGAGTCCTCTGCGACGATCACCCGCACGGGACGCTCGCCGTCACGACGGTCGGGCCGCCGACCGGGCTGTGCACGCTCAGGGTGCCGTCCACGGCTGCGACGCGGCGGGCCAGCCCGGACAAGCCGGTGCCGGACGGATCGGCACCACCGCCCCCGTCGTCGGTGACGGTTGCCAGCACGCGGTCGAACCTCTGGTGAGCGACGTTGACCTCCAACAGTTTCGGGTAGGCGTGCTTGGCGGCGTTGGTGACGGCCTCCGAGATGACGAAATAGAGGACCGACTCCACAGCGGGACGCAACCTCTCCGTCAGTTCGTAAGTGACTCGAACGGGAACACTGGCACGCTCGGCCATCGCCTCGACAGATGCGCGCAGTCCGTCCGTGTCGAGCGCGATCGGGTACACCCGGTTGGCGACCTCGCGTAGCTCGCTGATCGCCTCCTGCGATGTGGCCTGAGCTTGGGCGAGGAGTTCGTGCACCTTGTCGGGTTTCTCGGCTCGGCGGGCTCGGCCGATGAGCATCCCCAGGGCAACCAGATGCTGCTGGATGCCGTCGTGCAGGTCGCGTTCGATTCGGCGGCGTTCGTCGTCGATGGCATCGACCACGTGATCGCGGCTGCTCGTCAGCTCGGCCACCCGTTGGTGCAGAATTCGGTCGGACTGCCGCCCGAGTACTTGGACGGCGAACCAACGGTCCAACGATCCCACCCCTGCCACTCCGACGATCGCGACGAAGATCAACAGGATCCCGGGCAGCGACACCAGCGTTATGAGTCCACCGTCGACTCGGTCGGCGTTCTCGATCAGGCCCCAGCCGCCGTTCAGGATCCACGCCGAGACCATCGAGCCGGCCACGACCACACACAGCGCCAGCAGCAGGACCACGCCGATACCGAGTAGCCCGATCGTCCACCGCATTCCGAGATACCAGCGACAGCGGTGAGGGGTCGCCACATCCGTGTGGAGCGTGCCGTGGAAGCGGGTGAGTCGCCGAATCTCCCACTCGCTCAAACCAAGTGCGCCTGCATCGATGGCAGACCTCAGCGACTCTCCCCGCCGGCCAAGGAGGCGCGCCGACGCGACTACAACGAGCGCCACCACGGTGAACATCAAGGCAGAGATCGCCGTGACGCTGCCGAGCAGAACCCCGGCAAGTGCCATCAGCCAACGTCGAACAAGCGAGCTGACGGCAATGCGATCCGCCAGGTGGGGTGGACGTACGACGTCGTTTCCGAGCACTCGAGCAGCGTAGCGGGGTATGCGCCCGCTGGTATTGCGGTAAACCGCAGTGTTTTCACGGGGCAGCCCCACGCGTGTTCGACGGCATTCCTCGATGTCCCGCATTCAGGAAGTTCATAACGTTTTCAGCGTCCTTCCTGACAAGCGACACCGACGAACAGGGGAATTGCAATGTCCGACTTACTGATTGCTGCAACTGCTGACACCGAGCAACTCGACGGGCTGGCCGGATGGGCGGTCGGCATCATGGACGCACTCGGCGGCCCCGGCGCCGCCGTCGTCGTCGGCGCCGACAATCTATTCCCACCGATCCCGAGCGAACTCGTTCTGCCACTTGCCGGTTTCTCGGCCAGTCAGGGCGTGTTCTCCTTCGGTGCTGCTCTCTTCTGGACGACGCTCGGCTCGGTCCTGGGTGCGATCATCGTCTACGCGGTGGGTGCGCTCATCGGGCGCGAGCGCACGCGGGCACTGGTGGTTCGGATCCCGCTGATCAAGGCCACCGACTTCGACCGCACGGAGGCCTGGTTCGCCAAGCACGGATCGAAGGCAGTGTTCCTCGGACGCATGGTCCCGCTGTTTCGTAGCTTCATCTCCCTGCCGGCCGGAATCGAGCGAATGGGAATGATGAAGTTTCTGCTGCTCACCACACTCGGCAGTCTGATCTGGAACACCATATTCGTCACCGCGGGATATCAGCTGGGTGAGAACTGGCACCTGGTCGACGGATATGCCGAAATCCTGCAGAAGATCGTCATCGTTTCGGTCGCACTGGGTTTCGTCGTCTTCGTGGCCATGCGGCTGCGGTCTCGCCGCCAGGCCGGTCTGTGACAACGCCGGCCTGGCGACGCGAAATGGAACTACCGCGACATGGAACTACTGCGACATGGAACTACCTGGGCAGGCCCAACTTGTACTGCAAGGCGTAGGCCAATTTGCCGGGCTTGTCGTCCGAGTACGGTGCCGACAGCTTGCCGAATTCACCCTTGCCGGCGGCCTTCCCGTCGTTCCAGGCTTCCAGTGCACCGAGTTCCGCTGCGGTTCGGCCACTGTCGATCACCGCGTCTTTCGGGGCCGCGACCTGCGCGCGCGACACCGACTCGACGGTGCTCAGATAGCTCGTCAGGTTGTTGCTGTCCCAGCCGCTGATGTCGACTTCCGCCGAGTCGCGAACCCATGCACCCCAATAGAATTCCTGGAACGGGATGGTTCCGGGTGTGAAGCCGATGTCGCGGGCGAAGTAGGTCAGGCTGCGGTACTTGTCGTTCTGGAACTTGGCGAGGCCCACTCCCGAGGGCAACTGCTCGACCGGAACCTCGTTGCCGTCGACGTCGTAGTTCCACACCCACTTCTCGGCCTTCATCCGCGCCCAGAAGTCGGCGGGGCTCAGATCGCTGAGGTTCGCCACCACCCGCAGTCGGACATGCAAATTCGGTCCACCGTCAGCCGTTTCGTAGAACGAGGTGAGTGTGTGGTGTCCGTCGGTCAGGTACGGGACGCCGCCCGGTCCGATGACGACAGTCTTCATCGGTGCGATCGTGTCGGGCGTTTCCTGGCCGACGGGGACGGTGCAGGTGAACGAGGACGGATTGTCGAGTCGTGCGTCGGGCAGTGCCGAGGCGGCCTCTTCCTGGCCGTTGGCCTCGCACCAGTCGTCGAATTTCTTGTTGATCTCGTCTTTGCCGAGCGTGTACCGGCCGAGCTTGTAGTACACCTCGTCGTACCCGAGCGAGGGTTGTGTCGCGCGCACGTCACCGATCGGCAGATCGAGAAGCTCACCCGCTTCGGCACATTCGTAGCCGAGGCCCGAAGACGATCCGGTGGGGAGCAGGTCTGCGACCTGACACAACGGCGACACCGTCCGTGCCGGCGCGGCGGTAGCAACGCCGCCCATCGAGGTGGACACGACAGAGATCAATGCAAGCGTGCCCAGCAGGGCTGCTCTACGACACGAGACCATTCGGTGAAACTCCTATGAGTTCGAGTGAAGTTCCCCGGAGACTGTCGCACTCCGGTCACCGGCCGATGTCGCGGAACCGAACCACAGATGGTCTGGAGATGAACGCACTACATCGCGGACACAGCCCTGGGATGATGGTGTCAGAACTCGGCTTCAGGGTGCCGCAGTGGCGAGAATGCCACTATGGCTGCGGCGATGGCGAATACGACGATGACGCCGATCAGGGTCGGTCGTTCACCGATCACGCCGACCAACAGGCCCGCGATCACGGCACCGAGTGCGGCCATGGTGCGGTTGACGGAACGCCTGGCAGCATTCACACGCCCGAGTAGCTCATCCGGGGTGAGCGCTTGCCAGTACCCCATCTCGTTCGCGTTCTCCGCGCCCGCCGCCAGGCCTTGCAGGCCGAGGGCTGCGAAAAGCAAGACATGGCCGACCGCTGTGTCGGTTGCGAAGGCCACGAGAATCCAGGCGAGGGGGTACAGCGTGCGGGCGAGGATGACTGCTCGACCCCAGCCGATTCGCTTGCCGAGCGTGTGGGCAATGGACGCTCCGAGCAGGCTGGCGGCACCGAACGTCGTCAGCAGCAATCCGTAGGTGTAGGCGCTGAACCCGAGCGAGCGGAGCGCGAAGAGCGACAGCACGGTCAATGCGGCTCCGTTGGCGAGGAACCACACGTGTGTCGAGACAGCGAGCGGGTTGAGCGTGCGGTGGCGGTACATGAATTTCAGACCGTCACGTACTTCGCCGATCAGGTTGCGGGAGTGAGCAGTAGGTCGAGGCTCGTCCACCTCGAGGCTCGAATTGAGTGCTGCATCGACGAGATAGCTGATGGCATCGACGGCAATCACCAGGGGAGCGCCGAGCAAGCCGACGAGTCCGCCTCCGATCGTCGGTCCCAATGTCGTTGCTGCCGCGTCGGCTTGGTCGAGTCGAGCGTTCGCCTGCACCAGTTGGCCGCGTGGCACCAACCGAGGCAGCAACGACTGCATCGCAGCGAATCCGAACACCGAGAAGGATCCGTACAAGAGCAACACGATGATCAGTACCCAGATGTGAAGTAGGCCTGCGAGCCACAGGAGCGGCACAGCGCCGAGCATCAATGCGCGGCCGACGCTGGCCCACACAAGAATCGGCTTGCGACGCCACCGATCGACGTACACCCCGGCGACCAATCCGAGTACCGCATAGGGGATGAACTGTGCAGCGTTCACCACACCGACCTCGAAGGGTGTCGCGTCCAGAAGTTGCACTACCAAGATGGGCATCGCAACCGCTGTCACCGATGAGCCGGCTGAGCTGATCGCTGCGGCGGTCAGAAACCGGCGAAACGACGAACGACGGCCTGGCGTCGAGACGTCACTCACGGGTTCTGCTCACTATGCCTCCGCGCAACTCGGTCAGCGATCCCCGCGCAACATCGCGTACACGAGAGTGTCGGTCCATTCGCCCTTGCACCACCAGTTCTGGCGGAAGTGTGCTTCCTGACGCATCCCGACCCGGGCGGCCAGGCGGGCAGAGGCGTCGTTGCGTCCGTCCAGCTGTGCGCTGACCCGGTGTATCCGGGGTAGCGAGAACACGTGCTCGATCAAGGCCCGTACCGCCTCGGTGGCGTATCCGCGGCCGGCCACAGTGGGGGAGAACGTCCACCCGAGTTCGACGAGGGCCGGTGACCCGTCGATCAACCATGCCTCGACGTTGCCCACCACAGTTCCCTCGTGCTCGACGACCATCGCGAGCGCCTGTGTGTTCAATCCGGTTCGCTTCATCCGTTTGCCCACTGCGGCAACAGCATCGGCGTGTGTCCACGCTTCGTGCAGCAGATAGCGGCAGACGTCTGGATCGCTGTAGTACGTCAGGATCCTGTCTGCGTCCTCGGGTTCGTACAGGCGAAGCGCCAGGCGCTCGGTGTGGATGGGCTCGACATTCATGAGAGCAATCTTGCCCGACCTAAATTCACGCTGATTCGAACCCTGGTCGTAGACCCCGGTCTGGCCGAAGGTGAGTAGTCGAACCTGCTCGCACTCAACCGGAAGGCCTGCACCCATGGTCATGACGTCGTACGCCGCTCCCGCGGGACCCGTGGACACGCGTGTCGTCGACGCTCCCGGTGTCGAACTCGCACCGGTCTCCCCGAAACACTCGGTGTGGCAGCGGTACCGATGGACCGTTCTGCGCGTTCTGTCACCCGTCGCGCTGCTCGTCCTGTGGCAGATTGCCAGTGCTGCCGGAGTTCTCTCCGAACGAGTGCTGCCCGCCCCGTCCCTTATCTTCGACGCGGGTCTGGAGTTGCTGCGCAACGGGGAGTTGGCGGATGCCCTGGCCATTTCGGGAACCCGCGTAGTCCAGGGACTCGTACTGGGCGGGGTGATCGGGGTCGCACTAGGAGCGCTCGTCGGACTGTCCAAACTCGCCGAGGCAACCGTCGATCCGCCGCTGCAGATGCTGCGCGCACTCCCGCACCTCGGCCTCATCCCGCTGTTCATTCTGTGGTTCGGGATCGGCGAGACTCCCAAGATCCTGCTCGTGGCTCTCGGAGTCGCATTTCCGCTGTACCTCAACACGTTCTCGGCGATCCGCCAGATCGATCGCGACTTTCTCGACACGGCCGTCGTACTCGGCTTCTCGTGGCGTCAGCGGTTCACCACCATCATCCTGCCCAGCATCGCCCCGCAACTTCTGGTGGGACTGAGGCAATCGTTGGCCATTGCGTGGCTGTCGCTGATCGTGGCCGAGCAGATCAATGCCGAATCCGGGCTCGGCTACATCATCAACAATGCACGAGATTTCCTGCGTGTGGACACCATCATCTTCGGGCTCGTCGTCTACGCGCTGATGGGAATCGCCACCGACGGCATCGTACGAATCCTCGAAAAACGAGCCCTCCGTTACCGATTGGATGCCTGATTCATGACTTCGACGACGACGTCTGTCGCCACCCTGCACGGCATCGACAAGTTCTACGGCTCCAGCCACGTATTGCAGGGCGTGAACCTGTCCATCGAACGCGGTGAGATCGTGTCGCTGGTCGGACGCTCCGGCTCCGGCAAGTCGACGATCCTGCGCGTTCTGGCCGGACTGTCGACGGACCACACGGGGGAGCGGCACGTCGCCGGAAATCCCGCGGTGGCATTCCAGGAACCACGGCTGTTTCCGTGGCGGTCGGTTCGCCAGAATGTGTCCTACGGTCTCAACACCGCAGGCGTCACCGGCAACGACGCGTTGACCGCGGCGGACGCGACCCTCGACGAAGTAGGGCTTGCGGACAAGCGAGACGCCTGGCCGATGACGTTGTCCGGTGGGCAAGCTCAGCGCGCCGCCCTGGCGCGGGCGTTGGTGGGGGAGCCGGAACTGCTGCTACTCGACGAACCGTTCGGAGCGCTCGACGCACTCACGCGACTGACCATGCAGTCTCTCCTGCTCGACCTGTGGGAACGGCACCACTTCGGCATCCTGCTGGTCACCCACGACGTCGACGAGGCAATCTCGTTGGGCGACAGGGTGGTGGTGCTCGACGGGGGTGCCGTGGCCGAGACCGTCACCGTCGATCTGCCTCGTCCCCGCGACCGGGGAACAGCCGGATTCTCTCGCATTCGTACCCATTTGCTCTCCGCCCTCGGCGTCCACTGAGCAATCAATTCCTCTCATACGAAGGATCTTTCACGCATGTCGTCTCACGCTCGTCCTCGATCGCTGCGCGCTCTCGGGGTACTCGCTGCCCTGTCTCTGACAGTCGTCGGGCTCACCGGTTGTGTCTCCCGAGGCAGCGATACCATTGCCACCGAAGCCCCCGAACTCGTCTCCAACGACCAGCTAGCCACTGTCACCCTCGACGTCGGCGACCAGAAGGGCGGCACCGAGGCGTTGCTTCGCGCATCGGGGGAGCTGGACTCTGCGCCTTACGATGTCGCGTTCTCCACCTTCACTTCCGGTCCGCCTCAGGTGGAGGCCGCAACCGCCGGCCAGATCGACTTCGCGGTCACGGGCAACACACCTCCGGTGTTCGGCGTCGCAGCCAACGCGCGCATCAAGGTCGTTTCCGCCTACACCAACGATGCGAGTGGCGATCAGATTCTCGTACCTGCCGATTCGACTCTCGCGTCGTTCGCCGACCTGCGCGGCAAGAAGATCGCAGTGGGTAAGGGAAGTTCCGCGCACGGTCATGTGCTGCTGCAGTTGCAGAAGGCCGGCTTGACCACCGACGACGTTCAGCTGGTGTTCCTCCAGCCCGCCGATGCGTTGACGGCATTCACCTCGGGTGAGGTCGATGCCTGGGCGATCTGGGATCCGTTCACCGCGATCGCGCAGGTCCAGAACGGCTCCAAGACACTGACCACAGCCGAGGGCGTCGCCAATGGCTACGGCTTCGGCATCGCCTCGCAGCAGGCTCTGGACGATCCTGCGAAGAACACGGCGTTGCAGGACTTCGTGATTCGCCTGGCCAAGGCGTCCGCATGGGCGGACGCCAATCCGGCCGAGTGGGCCGCCGCGTACTCCGCGGCCGTCGGCATCGACCCGGCTGCGGGTGAATTGGCGCAGGGTCGAAGCCAGCGACCCGCAATTGCATTGGACGACAATGTGATCGAGTCCGAGCAGGCGCTCTTCGATGCATTCGTCGAGAGCGGAAGTATACCCGGCGGCAACACGTTCGCAGACTTCGTCGACACGCGCTACAACGACGCTATCGCCGACGCGACCGCCTCGACCAACTGATCACCCACCACGTCGTAGGAGTTCCACTCGTGACCGCACGCATCTTCTGGTTCCTCCCCACCGCAGGCGACGGCCGCTCCATCGTCGGCGCATCTCACGCGTCGGCCAACATCGTCGAACCTGCCGGGTTCCGTCGTCCGTCGCTGCGGTACCTCACCGAGGTGGCTCAGGCCGCGGACCGACTCGGCTACGAGGGGGTGCTGACTCCGACCGGAACATGGTGCGAGGACGCATGGTTGACCACTGCCGCTTTACTGCAGAGCACCCGTCGACTGAAGTTCCTCGTCGCCTTCCGTCCCGGCCTCACGCCGCCCACGTTGGCGGCGCAGCAGGCGGCGACGTTGCAGCGGTTCTCGGAGGGGCGCGTGTTGTTCAACATCGTCACCGGAGGCGACGACGTCGAACAGCGCCGTTTCGGGGACTGGATCGACCATGATCGGCGTTACGCCCGCACCGAAGAGTTTCTCGAACTCGTCCACCGCATTTGGACCGAGGCGTCGGTCGATCACGAGGGTGAGTTCTTCAAGGTCGCCGATGCGCGGGTGTCGGAAGCGCCGGATCCGTTGCCGGAGTTCTGGTTCGGCGGCTCGTCCGAGCCTGCTCTGGCCGTCGCAGCCAAGCGTGTGCAGACGTATCTGACGTGGGGCGAACCGCCGGCCGGTGCTCGCGCCAAGATCGAGAAAGTGCAGGCGCTCGCGGATGCCGAGGGCCGCAAGCTCACCTATGGCATTCGCCTGCACACCATCAGCCGCGACACGTCCGAGGAGGCCTGGGCCGTCGCGCAGAAGCTCCTCGACGAGCTTCCCGAGGAGCAGGTGTCTGCGGCACACGCGCTGCACTCGTCCTCGCAGTCCGAGGGACAGCGTCGAATGGCCGCATTGCACGGTGGCAGCAAGGATTCGCTCGAGATATACCCGAACCTGTGGGCCGGGGTCGGTTTGGTTCGCGGCGGCGCAGGGACGGCTCTGGTGGGCTCACACGAGGAGGTCGCGAATCTCATCGGGGAGTACCACGACGCCGGATTCGACGAATTCATTCTGTCCGGCTACCCGCACCTCGAGGAGGCATACCACTTCGCCGAAGGTGTTCGACCCGTCCTCGACGCGCGAGGAATCACGGTTCCTGCGCGGTAGAGGCCGCGGAAGGGGTCGTTCACCAACCCTGAGCCACGCTGTGGGGCAACAGGTGTCCCATTTGGGAGCGCTTGGTCTCGAGGTAGTGGATGTTGGCCTGAGCGGCACCGACGATGATCGGCAACCGTGAACTGACGTCGACGCCGTGGGCTTCCAGGCCGCGGATCTTGTCGGGATTGTTGGTCAACAAGCGAACCGTGGTCAGACCCAAATCCTTCAAAATAGCGGCGGCACCGCCGTACTCACGCCCGTCGGCCGGTTCGTCGAGTTCGAGGTTGGCCTGCACGGTGTCGAATCCCTCGTCCTGAAGTCGGTATGCGGCAAGTTTCTTCAGCAACCCGATTCCGCGGCCCTCGTGACCGCGGAGGTAGACGAGTACGCCTCCTTCGGTGGCGATGCGTTCGAGAGCGGTGGTGAGTTGCGGGCCGCATTCGCAGCGCTGCGAGAGGAACGACTCGCCGGTCAAGCATTCCGAGTGAACCCGAACCATGGCGTCGTCGTGGACGTCACCCGAGACGAGCGCCACGTGCTCGGCCCCGGTCTTGTGGTCGAGGTAGCCGAACATGCGAAACTCGCCGTGCGGTGTCGTGAGAACGGTCTCCACGATTCGTTCCACACGAGCGGGCCCGGCCACCGGCGCGGGATCGACAAGTCGGCGATAGGCGATGAGTTCCTCGATCGTCAGCACCGGCAGGTGCATGCGAGAGCCGAGGCGTTCGATCTCGTGGAACTGCATCATCGAACCGTCGTCGGCGACGAGTTCGGCGATCACGCCCACCGCGGGAAGCCCGGCGAGCGCGCACAGGTCGACAGCTGCTTCGGTATGACCCGGCCGCTCGAGGACGCCACCGGGTCGTGCCCTGAGCGGCAGCACGTGACCGGGACGGATGATGTCGGTGGCGACGGAACCGGGATCGGCCAGGACCTGGAGGGTCCTGGCGCGATCCGCAGCGCTGATACCGGTGGTGATGCCCACGGCCGCATCGACAGTGACGGTGTATGCGGTCTTCTTCGGGTCCTGATTGTTCGACACCATCGGCGGTAACTCCAGGGCGTCCGCGCGGGCGTCGCTCATCGGAGCGCACAGCAGCCCCGAGGTGTTGCGGACGGTCCATGCCGTCCATGCAGGAGTGACCCGGTCGGCCGCGAGGATGACGTCACCCTCGTTCTCGCGATCGGCCGAGTCGGTGACGAAGACCGGTTTCCCGGCTCGAAGTGCATCGAGGGCATGCTCGACGGCACTCATCACAGATCCACAGCGAGACGTCGGAACTTACTGCCGTGGAACACTATCGGTGCAATGCCGTCCTTGATCTCGAGCTCGTTGATGCGCATCAGCACGATGTCGTGGTCACCGGCGGTGATCTGCTCGGTCACCGTGGCGTCGAGCCACATGCTCGCACCGTCGATGAAGACCGCTCCGTCTTCGGTCGTCGTCGTGGTCAATCCCTCGAAGCGGTTTCCGGTCTTCGCCGCGAGGGTTCGTGCGGCCACGTCGTGGAGTTCACCGAGCACGCTGATCCCGATACGTGGTGCGACCGCGAACTTGGGCCAGGTGGTCGAGGTGTCCTGAACACAGAATGCGACAAGGGGTGGATCGATGGATACCGCGACGAAGCTGCTTGCGGCCATGCCCACCCGTACCCCGTCGATCTCTGCGCAGACGGCGACGACTCCACTGGGGAACTGACCGAACGCATGGCGCAGAACGGACTGGTCGAGGCTCGTGGTGGTCAGGGTCATGATGCATCCGTTCGGGTTCGGGCCGCGGCGACGATGGTGTCGCCCCAGCGTGAGACGTAGTCGGTGATGAGAGAATCGGTGGTGTAGGTGGTATCGATCAGGTAGAGCCCGGGGGCGGGGGTGATCGCGCCGAGCTCGACCAGAACGTGCTTGAGGAACATGTCCGGTGCCATCGCGTGAGCAGGCCCGGCACCCAACATGAGCGGAACGGCAACGACGTTCTGTAAGCCGGTGCCCCCGGCGAATTGGTCGAGGAACAGCTTGAGCACTCCGGTGTACGTCGCTTTGAAGGTCGGACTGGCGAAGACGACGAGATCCGACGAGGCCACGGATTCGACGGCGGCCGCCACCGCCGCATCGCCCCAGCCGAGCAGACCGGAACCGAGTGTGATCACGTCGACGGTATTGCCGGGCTCACCCGTCAGTGCGGTGGCGAGAACACGCGCTGCATCGAGGGTGCGCGACTCGGGTTTCGGATTGCCCGCTACTACAGTGATTTTCATTCATGAACCTTTTCTTCGAGGCGACGACACCAGCCAACACGAGGTGCGTGTCGGTCTCGAGACTCCATCGTTGCGGAACCATTGCGCCGCTCCCAGCGGCTGTTTCAGCGGTCTGTACTGCGGTGCTACCGCACCCCGACGAACACAACGCCACCCACTCAGAAGGCGGCGAGGTTCTCGCGGAACGTGGTTCGGGAGTAGCCGTCACGTATCGCTCCGCGCCGACGCAATGCGGGAGCGAGACCGTCACTGATCTCGGAGATCACTTTTCGGGTGACGGGGGAGGCGATGAGGAATCCGTCGCCGCCGACGAACTCCATTGCCTCGTCCATTTTCTCGGCGACGGTCTCGGCTGTTCCGACGAGTTCCATCGATTCGACAGTCGGATAATTGGCGATGATCTCCCGCAGCGTCTTACCGGATTTGGCCATGTCTTCGAGCGTGCTCTTGTGGCCGTTGTACTGGGTCAGATCGGGAACCGGCGCGTCGATGTCGAACTGTGAGAAATCGGTGCTGCTGAGATACGACATCGCGGCGAGTATGCCGTCGATGTTGTTCTTCTGGATTTCGCGCATGCGATCGCGCTTGACGACAGCTTCCTCATCGGTGTCCGCCATGATGGGGCTGATCAGGAACAGTACTTTGACGTCGTCCGGCTTGCGGCCGTACTCGACCAGTCGTCGGCTGATGTCCTCGCGGTATTCCTTCATCGCGTCGAGTCCGCGAACGTTGGCGATGATGGTGTCCGCATGCTTGGCACCGAATGCCCGGCCCGCAGGGGAGCCTCCGGCCTGGCAGATCACCGGCCGCCCTTGCGGTCCGCGCGGAACGTTCAACGGGCCACGCGAGGCGTAGTACTTTCCCTCGAAGTCGATCTTGTGGATCTTCTCGTGATCGGCGAACACACCGGACTCCGGGTCGAGGACCAGAGCATCCTCGTCCCATGAATCCCACAGCTGCGATACGACGTCGACCCATTCGTCTGCCATCTCGTATCTGAGATCGTGCTCGATCTGCTTGGGCAGTCCGTAGTTCTGCGCGGCTCCGTCGGCGCTCGCGGTGACGAGGTTGATTCCGACGCGGCCCTTGGTCACGTGATCGAGGGTCGACATCAACCGTGCGGCGAGAAATGGTGGGTAGAAAGTCGTTGCGACGGTGGCGATGATGCCGATTCGTTCGGTGGCGTCGGCCATCAGTGGGACGAGCGGCATCGGGTCGAAACGCACGGTGGTTCCGCGTCGAACCGAGCTCTCGAACGTTCCGCGATACACGTCGGACAACACCGACGAATCCTCGAGCATGATGTAGTCGAATCCGGCGCGCTCCAGGCTCTTTGCCGCGTCGACGAACAGATCGGGGCGACCGATGTCCGACGCCACATTGCCCGACCACGGTTGGTTCCAGCCGTAGACTCCGAATCCCGTGGTGAAGAACCATCCGAGGTGCATCATCGGGCAACGCCTGAGTGGAGTCGATCGGTGGACAACTGCGTCGACTCGACGCTGGCGGCGGAAGCGTGCTCGTTCATGCCAATCCTCTCGTAACGGTGGGCAACTCGTCGGTTGCTCATGAACGAAGCCTCCTGCAACGGGATTACTCAACGTGGCGCAGGCGTAAATGAGTTATTACGCCGCAAACAACCCCTGCTCGAGCGGTTTGTAGGTTCTGATAACGCCGTTCGACGCCGGCGCGAAGGGTGTTCGAGACCTACGTCACCCCGGCGTTAATAAAGTTCCAGGGGCTCTGACCAGCGGATACAAGCGGCGTAATACTTCAGTTACGCCGGAGGTCGTTTTCAGTAATGCGCGGCGAGAAAGCTGTGCGATCAAGCAGCAGATCTGCTGGAGACAACCGGCTTGGAGGATCTTGATGAGTGGCAATTCGCGCACTGCGTACGCCGAGATCGACGTCGAACACCTGGGCAAGAGTTTCGATCGCACGGGATCCAGCACACCGGCTGTCGACGACATCGACATGACGATCACGTCGAGTTCGGCAATCGGAATTGTCGGTGAGTCGGGATCCGGCAAGTCGACGTTGGTTCGGATGATGTGCGGGCTGCTCTCGCCCACGACGGGTTCGGTGCGATACAACGGAGCCGAACTGAACGGGGTGCTGTCCTCGAAGGCAGGCAGGCGTGAATTCAGGTCGACGGTGCAGTACGTCGCGCAGGACACGACGTCGTCCTTCGATCCACGCCGAACATTGCGTGATGCGGTCCGACTACCTGCCGTCCGCCTTCTCGGGATGGACAACAAGGCCGCCGACGCACGAGTGAACGAGACATTGGAGTCCCTCGAAATCGACCCCTCGATGGCCGACCGATATCCCTCGGAGGTCTCCGGCGGTCAACGGCAACGTTTTTCGATAGCCCGGGCGTTGGTCGTTCGGCCCCGGATACTGCTCTGCGACGAGGTGGTGTCCGCGCTGGACGTCTCGGTTCAGGGCGCGATCCTGAACATGCTCCGTCAGTACTGCATCGAATCGGAGTGCGGACTGGTCTTCGTGTCGCACGGACTCCCCGCAACAGCCTTCATCGCGCGCGACATGGTGGTCATGAGGAACGGCGTCATCGTGGAACAGGGCACCACCGACGATGTCGTCGAGCGACCACAGGACCCCTACACAGCGGAACTGCTCGACGCGTACCGCGGTGACGAAGCAGTCGAGCAACTCGCCGTGGCGGCTGCGCGATGAGGACATTTCTCGGACGTCAGCGGTGGTGGCTCGGCCGAGTGGCCGTCCTCCCGCTGCATCTGTTGGTCTTCGCGGTCGCCGCGTTCTTCCTGGTACGCGCCATCCCTGGTGATCCGGCCCGCGAAGTGGTCGGTCCCGAAGCCACCGAGGCCGATTATCTGGCGACGAAGGCCGAGCTCGGTCTCGACGGCAGCCTCTTGTCTCAGCTGATGTCGTATCTGAGCGATCTCCTGCACTTCGACCTCGGCAACGCGATCATGACCGGTAGGCCGGTGACGACCGATATCGCAGACCGGCTACCTGGCACACTCGAACTCGCAGGAATTGCGTTCTTCTTTCTCCTGGCGATCACGTTGCTGCTCTCGGCACTAGTCGTTGCCTGGCCCGGATCGGTTGTGGCGCGGGCTGTTCGCGGTTACGCCCAAGCAGCCGGTGCCGTTCCCGAATTCGTCGTCGGTGTGGTCGGAATCTTCCTGTTCTACGCCACGCTTCAGGTGGTTCCCGCTCCTACCGGCCGAGTCCGGGCCGGATTGACCGAACCTGAGCCGCTCACCTCGTTCCCGCTGCTCGACGCGATTCTTCGAGGCGACACGGTCGTGGTGTCCTCGATGATCTCGCACCTGTTTCTTCCGATCGCTGTGCTGGTCGTCTCGGTCACCCCGATTTTGCTCAAACAGCTTCTGACAGCTCTCGATTCGAGCCTGACAGCGCAACCGACGCTGTTCAAGATCGCGACCGGATCGGCACGTAAGTACATCTACGCCAGCGCCTACCGTCGAGCTCTGCCGCCGACCGTCGCACTGTTCGGGATGGTCTTCGGCTCTCTACTCGGCGGCGCGGTCATTCTCGAGACCCTGTTCGGACTCGGCGGCATGGGGCGGTACGCCGTCGAGGCCGTGGCTGCGACGGATTTGATTGCCCTGCAGGGGTTCCTGCTCGTCGTCGCTGCGATCTCCCTGCTCGTGTTCCTGTGTGTCGATCTCGTCAACATGTTGCTCGACCCTCGGCGCAAGCCGGGCCGGCAGGGAGGTGGTTCGTGATGGTAGCTCTCGCATCGACAAACTCGGTACCCGATGCACGCAAGCCTGCTCCGGCAGCTCGCCGCAGGATATCGATCGGCACGATATTGGTGTTCGTCCCCCTGGCGGTGATTCTGCTGATCACGCTGATCGGGCCGTGGATCGTGCCGTTCGATCCGACGAAAGTGGTGGGCGCACCGTCGCTGTCGCCGGATTCCGAGTTTCTTCTCGGTACCGACTCCAACGGGCTCGACGTGTTCTCACGCACCATCTCCGGTGCCCGCATCGATGTGACGATCGCCCTCGCCGTTACGGTCGCCGCAACGGTGTGCGGCATCGTGATCGGGTTGACCATCGGAATGAACGAGGCGGGACGCGGACTCGGCGGCTTCCTGGCCCGCGGCGCGGCACGCTTCCTCGACCTGCTCGAAGCCGTTCCGACGGTGATCGTTGCCTTGGTCGTCGTGTCGTTCTTCGGAACATCCTCGATCACCATGATCTTCACGCTCTCGATCATTCTCGCGCCGATCCAGGCCAGGCTCGTCCGCACCGAAGTACTACGGGTGCGCGGCGACGCGTATCTCGACGCGGCCCGTCAAGCAGGACTGTCCGAGACGCAACTGGTGTTCCGTCACGTGCTGCCGAACTCGTCGGTCCCGGCGCTGCAGAACGCCTCGGTGGTGTTCGGTATGACGATCATCCTCACCGCTGCCCTCGGCTTCCTGGGTGTCGGTTTGCCGCCGCCCACCCCCGAGTGGGGTTCGATGATCACCCGCGGTGCAGGCGACGCCGCCATCGGAAAGCTCTGGTCGGCAGGCGCTCCCGCGTTCGCGCTGTGTCTGACCGTCGCCTCGGTGGCCATCGTCGGTCGCAGGCTGACCAAGGGCACCCGCCGTTCCCACTGACACCGGCCATCTGAACAACGGACAGTGCGGTCCGCGAAAACCCCTCTCGTCCATGATCTCCCGCGATCGACGCCACCGGCTCGACCGGCGATGACATCTGCACTCGTGCACCCAAGAAGGAGACCAACCCATCGTGAAATCCTCTCATCGTCTTTCCATCGGACTCAGGTGGACGGTCCCGTTGCTCGTCGGTGCCCTCGCGTTGAGTGCCTGTTCGGACGGCGGAACCGAGTCCTCGGCATCGACCCCCGGTGAAATCGTCGTGGTGACACCGGATCAGGCGTCGAATGTGGTGCGTGACTACGGCTACACCGCAGGCACCGACAATCAGGACGTCACCAACAACATGCACGCGCAGTTGATTCGTAAGCCGTACGTCGAAGAAGACGGCTCGGATGCGCTGGTTCAGGACCTCTACAATTTCGAGCCGTACCTTGCGGAAAACTACGAGGTGAGCCCGGACCAGCTCGTCTACACGTTCACGCTCCGTCAGGGCGTGATGAGCGAGCACGGTAACGAGCTCGACGCCGACGACGTGCTGTGGTCCTTCGAGCGCAAGTTCGCCACTCCGGGTGGCGGTATGGCCGGCTATTACAAGCCGATGTTGACCGACCCGTCGACCCAGATCCAGAAGGTCGACGACTACACCGTCAGCTTCACCGTGGAGAAGGCCGGCTATGGACTGACCCTGCTGGCCAACCTGGCCGAGAACATCGGGTCGATCTACGACAGCAACTATCTGATCGAGAACGCCACTCCCGAGGATCCCTATGCGGTGGCCTGGGGTGCCGAGGACATGATGCGCGGCAACTTCGGTTACGGCGCATACATGTTGGAGTCCGTCACTCCCGGCCAGGAGATCGTCATGACGGCGAACCCCAATTTCGTGCTCGGTGAGCCCGAGGTGAAGCGCATGATCCGACGCGTCGTGGCGGATCCCGCGACCAGAGCGAACATGGTCACGCGCGGAGACGCAGATGTCGCGTTGGCGTTGCGCTCGTCGGACCAGGCCACGTTGGAGAGCAACGACGCGGTGACCGTCCCGACGACGACCTCGAATCAGTACCTGTTGTTCTCGATGAACACCACCACTGCGCCGTTCGACGACGTGCGTGTTCGCCAGGCGATGGCATACGCGATCCCGTACGACCAGATCATGTCCGACGTCTTCTTCGGCCGGGCATACAAGTACAACCACGTACTCGACGACAAGGCACCGAACTGGGACGGGAGCGATCTGCCCCAGTACGACAGCGACCCCGAGCGAGCCAAGTCGTTGCTGGCGGAGGCCGGCTTGACCGATGGTCTCGCGTTCACCCTCAGTGTCAACAATCAGCTTCCGGCGGCGCAGGACACGGCGATTCAGATCCAGTCCTTCGCAGCCGAAGCGGGCATCGACGTCACCATCGCGGAAGTACCTGCAGCGCAGCTCAATGCCGACACGTTGGCCGGAAAGGTGCAGGCCAGCCTCAGTATCGGGGCATCGGTGACGATGACTCCGCCGTATTCGCTGCAGCTGCTCACGCAGCCGGGTGGCGGCTCCAACATCGCGCTGTGGAACGACCCCGAGTTTCTCGCGATGGTGGATCAGGGGCTCGATGCCGGTGAGGCACTCAGCCCCGAGGCCGGCGTGTTCTGGAATCAGGCCGAGCTGCGCATGACCGAGCAGGCTCCCTACGTCTTCATCGCCAGGGTGCGGCCGTCGGTGGCCCTCGAGGCAGGCATCGGCGGATTCGTACAGCGCACCGATTTCCGGATCGACTACTCCAATCTGACGCTCGGCTCGTAGAGCGCACTCCCGCACGCAGTTCGGTCGGTGGTCATATCGGGCTTCCCGACCGAACTGCGTGCGGAAACGTTCGCGATCCGCGGCGAAATCCGACGGCTACCGAGAACGTGGCCGGGCGAAACATCCGCGCGGTGTAGTTGACCGACACCGAGGAAGAACGACCAGCGAGGAACGAATGTGACCATGACAGACAACAGATTTCATCTCGGTTGGTTCGGCAGCTTCGTACCGACGTCCTGGAACACCGCGTTCGAGGGTTCCGACAGTGGGGACTGGTTGAACGGAGACTTCTACGTCGACTTCGCCAAGACCCTCGAACGCGCATGCTTCGACTTCCTGCTCCTCGAGGATTCGTCGATGGTGTCCGATACCTACGGTGGCAGTTCGGAAGCGACCCTGAAGACCGGCGGCTGGGCACCCAAAGGTGACCCGATGGCGTTGGCTCCCTTGCTCACCCGGGCCACGAGTCATCTCGGCATCGCCTTGACCGCATCGACGTCCTTCTATCCGCCCTACCTTCTCGCACGCTCGATTTCCTCGCTCGATCACCTGTCCTCGGGGCGCATCGGATGGAACGTGGTGACGTCCAGCGAAGATCGCGCGGCCCAGAACTTCGGTATGGACGCGCTGCCTCCGCACGACGAACGCTACGTACGCGCCGACGAGTACGTGGAGCTGGTCGAGAAGCTCTGGGACTCGTGGGATGCGGACGCTGTGGTGATGGACCGTGAGACGTCCACCTACGTCGACCACACCAAGGTGCACACCATCGACTTCCAGGGCAAGTACTACTCCTCGCGCGGGCCGCTCAACACGCTGCCGTCACCGCAGGGGCGACCGGTCATCACTCAGGCAGGTGGGTCACCGGCAGGCCGTGACTTCGCGGCCAAGCATGCGGACATGATCATGGCGCTGCCCAAAGGTGTTGCAGCGATGAAGGAGTACCGCTCCGACATCAGGCGCCGGATGGCACTGCACGGTCGCGATCCCGATTCGGCAAAGGTGATGTACGTGGTCTCGCCCATCCTCGGCGAGACCCACGAGGATGCGCTGGCGCGTCAGGACCGGAAAGCGGCGGCGGTACGCGCCAATCCCGCGGGAGTGCTCGTCGGCTGGTCGGCGAGCATGGAGATCGACTTCTCCACGTTCGATCTCGACAAGCCGATGCCCGAGGACGTGCACACCAACGGACATCAGTCCACGTTGGAGAACTTCCGCAACTGGGCCGACGGCCGCACGCTCCGCGAGGCCTGCGTCGCGTACCGAACCGAATCGATGGAGCTGGTCGGTACACCGGATGCTGTTGCCGCGCAGATGGGCGACGCCATGGCGGAGGTCGGCGGGGATGGGTTCTTGATCTGGAGCCAGCCGCACAACCGGCGGTACATCGGTGAGATCGCCGACGGACTCGTGCCTGCACTGCAGAGCCGCGGTCTGATGCGGACCGAGTACAGCAGCGACCATCTGCGCGACAACCTGCTCGAATTCTGACCCCTTCACTCGTTTCGTATCTGGAGAAAAACTATGACTGCCAACAAATTTCACCTCGGATGGTTCCTCGGAGCCGGCTTCGGCGTCCAGTCCTGGAACCAGCCGTGGTCGGGTACCGGTGCGACCGACTGGATGATGCCCGATCAGTACGTGGACCTGGCGCACTCGCTCGAGCGGGCGTGTTTCGACTTCCTCATCATGGAGGACTCGGTACAGGTCTCGGACACCTACAAGGGTTCGATGGAGTACTACCTGGCAACGGCATCCGCGGCACCGAAACACGATCCTGCTGTCCTCGCCGGAATTCTGTCCTACACGACCAAGCACCTCGGCATCGTTCCGACTCTGACCACCACCTTCTACCACCCGTACACCGTGGCGCGTCTGATGTCGACGCTCGACCACATCGCCGAGGGACGCATCGGCTGGAACATCGTCACCGGCAGCAACACTCGTGCGGCGCAGAACTACGGATTCGATATGCCCGAGCACGATCTCCGCTACGACATCGCCGACGAGTTCGTCGAGCTCGCCTGCAAACTGTGGGACTCCTGGGAAGACGGAGCGGTGCATGCGGACACCTCGGCGGGCGGCATCTACGCCGACCACGAGAAGGTCAACCGAATCGATTTCGAGGGCAAGTTCTTCAAGTCGAGGGGACCGCTGAACACCATCCCCAGCCCGCAGCGTCGGCCGGTGTTTCTACAGGCAGGTGGTTCGGACAAGGGCAAGGAGTTCGCCGCGAAGCACGCCGACGCCATCATCTCCAATCCCCATGGGACCGAGAAGATGCGCCGCTACCGCGAGGACATCCGCCAGGGTGCCGTCGAGGCGGGCCGCAACCCCGACGACGTCAAGGTGATGTACCTGATCTCCCCGATCCTCGGTGAGACGACAGCCGAGGCCAAGGCCAAGCAGAAGCGTCGGGCAGATGCAGCGTCGAGCAACATCGACGGTCTCCTCGCCGGGCGTTCGCACCTGTCCGGTATCGATCTGAGCCAGTTCGACCTCGACGAGCCGTTGCCGGCAGATCTCGAAAGCAACGGGCACCGAAGCAGTTTCGCCGAGTTCAAGGGCGACGGCACGCAGACCCTGCGCGAGCGCATCACCGGTCACAGCGCCATCGACACCCTGGAGTTCGTGGGCACTCCCGACGACGTCGCCGACATGATGGACGGCGTCATGCAGGAGGTGGGCGGCGACGGCTTCCTGATTGCGGGAGCTCCGATGAACCGGCGCTACGTCGCCGAGATCACCGACGGGTTGGTGCCCGCGCTCAAGCGTCGAGGACTGACCCGAACGTCGTACGAGCACAGCCACTTCCGCGAGAACCTTCGCGCATTCTGATCGACCGACCGTAGGTCTCGAAACAAGAGGAGAAGACATGTTCCACCTTGGTTGGTTCTTGAGCTGGCAGGTGCAGTCGTGGAACCAGATGTGGTCGGGGGAGGGCGGAACCGAATGGAACCACCCCGAGCTGTACATCGACATGACGCGATCGCTCGAACGTGCCGGATTCGACTACATCATGTTCGAGGACGGTTCGTTCGTACCGGACTCGTTCGGTGGTTCCTCGGAGTGGTGGCTGGCCAATGCACGGTCGGTCCCCAAGCAGGACCCGAACTCGTTGCTCCCCATCCTGAGTCAGCACACCGAGCGTCTCGGCCTCATCGCCACGATGACGACGTCGTTCCATCCGCCGTACATGGCGGCTCGCACCGCAGCCACGCTCGACCACCTCAGCAACGGGCGCGCCGGGGTCAATCTGGTGACTTCCCACAATGTTCGGACGGCACAGAACTTCGGCTACGAGGAAATGTTCGAGCACGACCACCGGTACGAGATGGCCGACGAATGGATCGATCTCGTCAAGCAACTGTGGTCCTCGTGGGAGCCGGATGCTGTTCGTCTCGACCGAGACGCGGGCGTCTTCGCGGATTTCGCGAAGGTCCACAACATCGATTTCAAGGGCAAGTACCACTCGTCCCGCGGGCCGATCAACACCACTCCGACGCCGCAGGGCCGACCGGTGATCTGCCAGGCCGGCGGATCGCCTGCAGGGCGCGGCTTCGCGGCCAAACACGCCGAGACCATTCTCGCTCAGGTCGAGAGCGTCGAGGCCATGAAGACGTACCGCGACGACGTCCGCGCCCGCATGATCGTGGAGGGGCGGGACCCGGATTCGTGCAAGATCATGTTCATCGTCAGCCCGGTACTCGGGGAGACCGAGCAAGAAGCGCAGGACAAGAACGAGCGGATCCTCGACGGCTTCCGCAACAACATCGACGTCAACCTGGCCTCGATGTCCTACGCCAGTGGCATCGACTTCTCGAAGTTCGATCTGGACGCGCCGATTCCCACCGTCGAGACCAATGCGGGCAGAGGGACGATGGCCCTGATCGGTGCCAACACCACCGGGATGACACTGCGCGAGGCGGCGAGTTCGGACATCAGGAAGTCTGTCCAACTGATCGGCACAGCCGACGCGGTGGCGGAGCAGATGGGCGATATCGCGGCCGAGGTCGGCGGCGACGGGTTCCTCATCGCAGGAAGCGTGAACCGGCGGTACATCAGCGAGATCACCGATGGCCTGGCACCCGAACTGCGCAAGCGTGGACTGATTCGTGACGGCTACGCGCACGAGCTGTTCCGCGACAACCTGATGGACTTCTGATCGTCGCTGCAGGGGTCGGCCCGTCGACGCAGGTGCGACCCGACTCGTATCCCTGGCGCGTGTTGTCGGTCACCGGACTCGGGATGAGCATCACGTTCGTATCGGTGTCGATGCTTCCCGTCGCTCTCCCGGACATGAGCGCGGGACTCGGAGCCTCTGCAGCGCAAACCGATTGGTTCATGCTCGCGTACCTGCTCACCACAGCAGTGTTCATACTGGTGCTCGGTAAACTCGCCGATCTCGTCGGCCGCCGCCCGGTCTACCTCGCCGGCTTGGCCTGCCTGACCGTCAGCGCCGCGGTCATCGCGATGGCGAGTGACTCGGACGTCGTGATCGGGTTGCGCGTGGTGCAGGGTATCGGCGCTGCGGCGGTGATCACCAACACCACTGCGCTTCTCGTCGACGCGTTCGAGCCGCAGAAGCTCTCGATCGGCATCGGCTGGAACATCACGATCATGTCGCTCGCCGTCTCCATCGGCCCGCTGCTCGGCGGTGTGCTGACCGAGACCGTCGGGTGGCGTGGAGTATTCGGAATCGTCGTTCCGCTCGGCGTCGTCGGAACGGTGTGGGCCTGGCTCACTCTGCGCCGAACACCGCGGCCCAAGACCGGGGCACCCCTGGACTATGCCGGTGCGCTGGGGTCGATGGTCATCCTCGGTGGCTTGGTCTACGGGGTGAATCGTGGTGGCAGTGACGGTTTCGGAGCGTGGCAGTCCGTCGTGCCGCTCGCGTGTGTCGTGGTCGTGGTGCCGCTGTTCTGGTGGTGGGAGAAGCGAGCCTCAGATCCGATCGTGGATCCGAAGCTACTGATGGACAGATTCCGGGGGAGCGCGTACACCGCATCGTTTCTGGTGACGATGGCGGAAGGCGCGGTGGCGGTGACCATGTCGCTCTACCTGCAGAGTGCCCGGGGCTCGAGCCCTATCGACGCCGGATTGCAGATCACCGCACTTGCCGTCGGCACCACGGTGATGTCGCCGATTGCGGGAACACTGGCCACCAGGGTCTCGACGCGGACGTTGACGACGGTGTCCACGCTCGGCACCGCAGCAGTGCTGTCACTGCTCGCCTTGCACATCGCGGGGCCGGCCCGGGACGTTCCCATCGTCGTACTGCTGTTCGCCCTCGGTCTCAGCGGTGGGCTCTTCAAGACGGCCAATGCCGCAGCGATCAACGTGGGAGTGGCATCGAACCGTTCGGGAATGGCGAACGGTCTTCGGGTGTCCCTCGACAACACCGCGGTCACCCTCAGCACGGCGCTCGCACTGGTGCTCGCCGTGTCTGCACTGCCGCCCGCACTGCGCGAGTTGGTGTATTCCGGAGACGGCCTGATGTTGCCGGAGAGCGAATCGAATTCGTTGACAACAGGTTTCGTGATTGCCGTTGCCGCGATGGCTGTCGCAGCGCTGCTCGCGAGCGTGGCGTCGGGACTACGCGGAATTCACCCGAAGGAACCTGCCGAGCTGTCTCGGCTGCACAGAAGTGATCTACCCACATCGAGAGCAAGGAGCACGGCATGACCAAATTTCATCTGGGGTGGTTCACCAACTTCTCCAACCCGCCGTGGAACACCACCTGGGCAGGCGACGAAGGTAGGACGTGGGCCAACGGTGAGCTGCATGTCGACTTCGCTCGGTCGCTCGAGCGCGCCTGCTTCGACTACATCATGCTCGAGGACTCCTCGATGGTCTCTGACGCTTTCGAACAGACGTCGAGGGTGGACCTGAAATACGGCCTGTATGCGCCGAAACACGACCCGGTGACGCTGGTTCCGATGCTGACCGCGGCGACGAAGCACATCGGCATCATCGCGACGTGCTCGACGTCCTTCTATCCGCCGTGGCTGCTCGCGCGCCGGTTCTCCACCCTCGATCATCTCAGCGGCGGGCGCGTCGGCTGGAACGTCGTGACCTCCAGCGAGGACCGCGCTGCGCAGAACTACGGCATGGACAAGCTCGCGGAACACGACCAGCGGTACGAACGGGCCGACGAGTTCGTCGATCTCGTCAAGCAGTTGTGGGCATCGTGGGAGGAAGACGCCATGGTCCTCGACCGAGAGACCGGCACGTACGTCGATCACACGAAGGTCCACGTCACCAACTTTCGCGGCAAGTACCACGCATCCCGTGGACCGCTGAACCTGCCTCGTTCACCGCAGGGCGAACCGGTGATCTGCCAGGCCGGCGGCTCACCGCGCGGTCGCGAATTCGCCGCCCGCAACGCCGAGACCATCCTCAGCGCAGCCAAGGACCCGGCCGGGATGAAGGCGTTCCGCGACGACATCCGGATGCGGATGGAGAAGGCGGGCCGCGACCCGGACAGCTGCAAGATCATGTTCATCACCCAGCCCGTCCTGGCGGACACCGAATCCGACGCACGCGCCAAGGTGGAGCGCATGACGGCCGATGTCGATTCACGCATCGAGTTGGCGCTCGGTCACATTTCGGCGTTGACCGAGATCGATCTGTCGACGTACGAACTGGACGAGGAGTTTCCCGAACTCTCCACCAACGGACACCGGACGACCCTGGGCGACTTCCTGTCCTACGGCAATACGCCTCGCACAGCGGCATTGGGTTGGACCATGAAGAACGTGCACTACGTCGGCACCCCTGACTCCGTTGCCGAGCAGATGGGCGAGACGATGGACTTCGTCGGGGGTGACGGATTCCTGATCACCGGCAACATCGGTCGACGCTACGTCGGCGAGATCACCGAGGGCCTCGTCCCCGCGCTGCAGCGACGTGGACTCGTCCGTACCGAATACGAGCACGACATGTTTCGTGAGAATCTCTTGTCCTTCTGATGCGGTTGCTGCGCAGAGATTCGGTGGTACCGGGTCCGGTGTATGCGTTGGCCTTCGTCAACGTGTGCATCGGTCTCGGCTACGGCGTTGTGGCTCCGGTCATTCCGGTCTTCGCCCGAGATTTTGGGGTAACGGATCTGGCTGCCTCGTCCGTGGTGAGCATCTACGCCTTCACCCGAGTACTGGCGTCGTTCGGTGCATCTCGCCTGTTGATGCGTTTCGACGAACGCACGATTCTCACCGCGGGGCTGCTGCTGGCGGCCACCTCGTCGCTGGCGGCAGCATTCGCCCCGACGTTTCTGTCCCTGTTGTTGCTGCGGGCCGTCGGCGGCGTCGGGACTGCGATGTTCACCGTGGCTGGGCAGCAGTTGCTCTTCCGCTACAGCACCCCGGAAACCGGCGGCAGAACGGCGTCCGTCTTCCAGTCCGGCTTCCTCATCGGCGGGGTACTGGGCCCGGTGATCGGCGGTGCGGTCGCTCTCGTCTCGCTTCGGGCTCCGTTCCTCACACACGCACTGACTTTGATCGTCGGGGTCGCCGTTGTCTGGTTCGCGTTCCGATCGAGTGACAGGAAGGACGCCGCGAACGGTGTCGTGCACGATACGACGACCCGACCGGAACCGATGACGCTGCGAAGTGCTTTCGGCCACCGCGGATTCCGCGCGTCGATCGCGTCGAATTTCGCCAACGGCTGGGTCGGCAACGGGGTGCGGTTCACCCTCATCCCACTGTTCGTCGCGACGGTGATCGGCGGCAGCCCCTTCGTTTCGGGTCTGGTTCTCGTCGTCGGAGCCGTCGTGCAGATCGTCGTCGTCAAACCTGCAGGCAGACTCGTCGACAGCTGGGGTCGACGGCCCATGTTGGCCTTCGGTTCCGGTCTGATTCTGCTCGGGCTCGTCGTTCTCGCCGTTGTTCCCACACTGCCGATCCTCGTGCTGACGATGGTGTTGTGGGGAGTGGGCGGCACGTGTGCCATGGTCGCCAGCGCGGCGACCGTGGGCGACGTGCTGGCGGGGCGAGGCGGCAGTCCCATTGCCGTGTACCAGGTCACGTTCGATGTCGGCACCATGCTCGGCCCGCTCGTCGCCGGCGCTGTCGTCGCACAGGCGTCCTACTCTCTCGCCTTCACCGCCAGCATCCCCGTCGCGGCGTTGGCCGTCCTACTGGCTCTTCGACCCTGGCGGACCGTCGCTGTGTCGACTCCCGAATCGAAGGTGGTCGTCACCGAGGAATCCGCCGTCCCTGCCCCGACCATTCACGACCACCATTTTGGAAAAGAGGACCGATGTCACAACCGTTCACTCTCGGTTGGTTCACCAACTACCTCGTCCCCGACTGGACCGGACCCTTTGCCGGAACCGGTGGAACAGATTGGGCCGACGGAACTTTCGCTGTCGACGTCGTGCGCGCGCTCGAGCGAGCGGGAATCGACTTCGTGATGCTGGAGGATTCGACCGCGCTGACCGACATCTACGGCGGCACGTTCGAGTCCGAACTCAAATGGACGCCCCGAGCGCCGAAGCACGACCCGATGGCACTGGCCTCGCGCCTGGCATACGAGACCGACAGAATCGGCATCGTCGTCACCGCGTCCACGAGTTTCTACCCACCGTTCCTGCTCACCCGATTGCTGTCGACGCTAGACCATCTCAGTCGTGGCCGGATGGGGTGGAACATCGTCACCTCGACCGGGGACCGAGCGGCACAGAACTTCGGCAAGGACACGCTGCCGACCCACGATGCCCGGTACGAGATCGCCGAGGAGTTCGTCGACGTCGCGAACCAACTGTGGGCCTCCTGGGACGCCGATGCCGCATCGCCGATCGCTCCCGGTCTCGAGTCCTACGTGGACCACACCAAGGTCAGGACCATCGATCATGTCGGCGAACACTTCTCGGTGCGTGGGCCGCTCAACACCTTGCCGAGCCCGCAGGGCAAGCCGGTGCTGTGCCAGGCCGGAGCGTCGAAGTCCGGTATCGATCTCGCCGCGCGAGTAGCCGACCTCGTGGTCGCTGCGCCGAAGGGTCGAGACGCGATGCGCGAGTACCGAAACACGGTGCGGGCCCGTGCCGCAGAGTTCGGACGCAACCCCGATGACATCAAGGTTCTCTACATGGTGACGCCGATTCTGGGGGAGACCGAGGACGACGCGAGGCGCAAGGCGGAGCGCTATTACGAACCAACCGACGCGGCTATCGCACGCCGTTTGATCATGTTGTCCGGAGACATCGACTTCTCAGTGCTCGACGTGGACAAGCCGATTCCGGACGATCTGAAGACCGAGGGGAGCACCAGCATTCTGGACAACCTGCGGACATGGGCGAACGGCAGGTCGATTCGCGAAACCGTGGCCACCGAACGGACGGAATCCTTGCGACTGGTCGGAACGCCGGCAAGTGTGGCGGACGAAATGGAAAGCGTCATCGACGAGGTAGGCGGAGACGGCTTCCTGTTCTTCGGGGGTGGCGGCGGAGTGCTCAATCGTCGGTACGTCGACGACGTGTGCGACGGGCTGATGCCCGAACTCGCACGACGCGGCGTCGCAGGCACCGGATACCGCGGCAGCAATCTCCGCGAGCACCTGGCAGGTGCGCGATGAGTACACCGCGCATGCATCTGGGCTGGTTCACCAGCTTTCGTCCACCGGTGTGGAGCTCGCACTGGACCGGAGCCGATTCCGATTCCTGGGCCGACGGGCGCTTTCACGTCGAGATGGCCCAGGCGCTCGAGCGGGCCGGATTCGACTATCTGATGCTCGAGGACTCGTCGATGGTGTCCGACATCTACGGCGGCACCACGGAGTTCGACCTGGCGAAGGCGCAGTACGCGCCGAAGCACGATCCGGTCGCACTGGTACCGATGTTGGCCGCGGCCACATCGAGGCTCGGGATCGTGACCACGATGTCCACCAGCTTCTACCCGCCGTACCTGTTGGCGCGGGTGGTGTCGACTCTCGATCACATGTCCCACGGACGGGTCGGCTGGAACGTGGTGACGTCGAGTGAGGACCGCGCTGCGCAGAACTTCGGCATGGACGCGCTGCCGCCACACGACGAACGATACGAGCGCGCAGAGGAGTTCGTCGAAGCAGTCGATGCGCTCTGGAAGTCGTGGGAACCTGACGCACTGGTGATGGACATGGCGTCGAACACGTACGTCGATCACACCAAGGTGCACGACGCGAATTACGTCGGCAAGTTCCACCGCACGCGCGGCCCGCTCAACACGCTGCCGATGCCGCAGGGCAGGCCGGTGATCTGCCAGGCCGGGGGATCACCGCGCGGGCGTGCGTTCGCCGCGCGCAATGCCGACACGATCATCTGTCAGGCCCAGGGTGTCGAGGCGATGAAGGCCTATCGCGAGGACGTTCGTGCGATGGCATCGGACGCAGGTCGCGATCCGGATTCGATCAAGATTCTCTACATCGTGTCGCCGGTGCTGGGTGAGACCGACAGCGAAGCTCGCGAACTCGATGCGCGGTCTCGTGAGGCCACCGATGGACGTGTGCACGCTGCCCTGGCGCATATTTCTGCGGTGACAGGCAACGACCTGTCGACGATGGACATCGATGCCCCGCCGCCGGAACTGACGACCAACGGGCACCGCACGACGCTCGCGGACTTCCTCGCGGGTTCGGGGAGCAGCAAGCTCAACGAGGACGGAACTCCGAAGACGTTGCGCCAGTTGGCTGCCACGTGGTCGATCACCTCGGTTCCGCTGGTGGGTACTCCCGACACCGTGGCCGCGCAGATGGAAGACGTCATCGATGCTGTCGGTGGTGACGGCTTCCTCATGACCGGTCGGCTCGGTCGTCGTTACTACACGGAGGTGACCGACGGGCTTGTGCCTGCACTGCGTCGTCGAGGATTGGTGCGGGAAAGCTACGCGCACAGCCAGTTACGGGATAATCTGCTGGACTTCTGATTGATCGACACCAGGGGGTCGGTATTCGCACGACCCCCTGGTGTCAGTTCAGGGTGGTGCTGCCGGCCGTGACTGTAGATCCGATGATGGCAACTCGATCGGCCCGGAAGTGAGTGAAACTGAGCTCGGCCGGACGGCCGTCGGTGTCGCGAGTGATCAACTCGCGCAGCAGCACTGGTGCTCCCACCGCCATCTCCAACAACTCGGCGGGCCTTTCCTGGCAGGAGATTGCCTCTACCACTGAGCTGCTCCCGCCGTACGTGGTGTCGAAGATTCTGTGGTGAGCAACTGCCATCGGTGGAAATTCCGAATGGTTGCTCTCGATCCGCACCTTGAAGTCCTCGATGTCGAAATCTGTGATGCAGTAGCCCACCCGCAGGTACAGCGGCTTTCCGCCCATTCGGCCTATCTGCTCGAGCAGGATCACCGTCTCCACCTCGGTACCGATGAACTCCTGGATCACCGCAGGTGCAGTGATGCGCCGGCATTCCAGGGTTTCCACCGTCAGTCGACCCTCATCCGGCGCGCCGGCCCAGGCTCGCGGGCCGATTTCGCCTTCTCGCACGGCCACGATGTCGTGTGCGATCGACGTACCTGCTCGACGCGCCCGCAGTACGACGCCATCGTCGGCAAGCATCTGAAGTGCCTTGCGCACAGCGTTTCTCGTCGCCCCCAACGTCTCGATGAGGTGCTGCTCGGAGAGTACCTTGTCGTGCGGCATCGTGCCTCTGCGGATGCCCGAGCGGATCAACTCGTACACGCGTCGGGGAGAGGTCACGAACTTCTCGGAGCGATGGGCCTGCGCGCGGGTGAACTTCGCTCTCTGCTCGTCGGACTGTCTGCGGAGATGAGCTGCAACAGAGCCGGATTCGTCGTCGAAGAAGGGGCGGGTCATTGGTCTTGGCCTTCCGATGATGCGCGCGTGAGGGAGCAGGTGGCCGCAGCGTCGAGATCACCAGTGTTGCCGTCGAGTCTATCGGAGATCGGGCGACGGCCTCGTACCAGTGCTGTGGCCTTAACGTCCAGGATGCCGGAGAACCAGCTGGTCAGCGCATTGGTTGCATTGATTTCGTGTGCGTAATGCGCTGTTTACCATCGGCGTCGCTTCGGGAAACACCGTGAGGCAACTATGGGACTCGTTCATATTCGACGGCGTTCGGTGGGAGCAATACATGACGACAACTACTGAGCGCGAATCTGTTTCGCTCGTGGGTCACGATAGCGTTCGGACCGATCCAGCTCGGACGACGAACTCGTCGGTACTGAGTGTGGAGAATCTCTCGGTCACGTACGGGACCGATGACTCTGCGGTGGTCGCAGTGCGGGAGGCATCGTTCGAGATTGCACCCGGCGAGCGAGTGGCTCTGGTGGGTGAATCGGGTTCGGGGAAGTCGACCCTGGCCATGACGATCGCTGGATTGCTCGACGTGTCGGCGGGCGCCACAGTCGAATCGACGCGTCTCGAATTCGAGGGCAGGCCGGCTCAGCCGTCGACCGGCCGCAGCGTGCCACGGCGAACCGACGGCATCGCGATGGTGTTCCAGGATGCCATGACGGCACTCGATCCGGTGTGGACCATCGGGGGCCAGTTCAAGCACGTGCTCGCGGGAGCGGGAATCACGGGCAGGCGTGAGCGTGCAGACACGACCGCGTACTGGCTGAACAAGGTCGGTCTGTCCGACACGAAGCGGGTGATGCGGAGTCGGCCGTACGAGCTGTCCGGCGGAATGCGTCAGCGGGTGATGACTGCCCTGGCGTTGTGCGGGTCTCCGCGACTGCTGATCGCCGACGAGCCGACCAGCGCACTCGATGCGTCGCTCGCCCGCGGAACCATGGAGTTGCTGCAGAACCTGACCCAGGAGCAGGGGACTGCGCTGCTCATCGTCAGTCACGACATCAAGCTGTGCCTCGAGTTCTCCGACACGATGCTGGTGATGTATCGGGGCGAGTTGGTGGAGCAGAAGGCGTCCGCGGAGATCGTTGCCACCGCGACGCATCCGTACACCAAGGGTCTGTTGGGTTGTGTCCCCACTCTCGCGAATCGCTCGGCGACGAGACTTCCCGTGCTCCGGGACTTCATGCCTGCCTGAGCCCCGTGGGGGATCAGTTCCGCGCCACCTGGGTTGGTGTGGTTCTTTACTGCTTCGGCGCGAGCACGATGTCGAATTCGACTCTCGACCAGGTGTTTTCCCCAAGATCGCGACCATCGGGGGTGGGGGTTGCCGCGGGCTGCTCCACGAAGCCCTTGATCAGCGAGTCCTTGACACCGAACACCGAATCACGATCGAGCAGTTCGTCGCCGCGTACGAAGATGTGGGTGATCAGTGTGCGTTTGCCCTCGGCGGTCACCATGAAGTGCAGGTGCGATGCCCGCATCGGCGAACGTCCAGCGGCGTCGAGCATCCGCCCGACGGGTCCGTCGAACGGAATCGGGTAGGGAGTCGGGGTGAGGCCCCAGAACGCGAACGTCCCGTTGTCGTCCGAGAACAGATGGCCGCGAGCGGCGACCCGTCCATCGGAGTACTGGACGTCGTAGAAGCCGTCGTCGTCGGCTTCCCATACCTCGATCCGGGCATTCGCAACGGGTTCACCCGCGATATCTGTGACCGTCCCCTCGACCCAGCATGCTTGGCCCGGTGCGCCGTGGGAGATGTCACCGCCCGACTCGATCGCGGGGGCGTCGTCGACGAAGAACGGACCGAACACCGTCGACTCCGTCTCGCCTGCGATCGCTTCGTTGTTGACGGTCACCGTCTGCATCGAGGCACCGAAGACATCGGACAGGAGAATGAATTCCTGACGCCGGTCATCGGTGATGTGACCGACCTCGGTGAGGAACTCGATGGCCGTGGTCCACTCGTCCTGTGTCAGTCGGACCTCCCGGATGAACGCGTGGAGATGCTCGGTCAATCCCGTGAGCAGTTCCCGCAGTCGCGGATCGGGGGTGTCGGCGAAGCTGGCCACGACCTTGTCGGTCAGCGCCCGCTCTCGGCCACTCTGCTCCGAGGAGATGTCGGTGCGGTTGTCGATACTCATGTCAGCGGTCCTCGTTGTCGGAAGTCGTTCCTGCCCAAAGATTACGGAGCAGCGTCATGAGCGATTCAGCAGTGACCGGCCGCGGATTGGAGGCTGGAGCGGCTTCGAGAACGAGTGCAACGGCTTCGTCGAGATCGGACTCCTTCAGCCCGTAGTCGCGCAGCGCGGTGGGTGCCTCGAGTTCGGTGCGGAGCGACCACAGTCCCTCGACTGCGGTGGTGGTGCCGAAAGCATTCGCGATGCGCTGCTCGGCCGCGGGCGCGTACGGAGCGTTGTACTCGAGTACGTGTGGCAGCACGATCGCATGGGTTTGTGCATGCGGCATGTTGTACGTGCCACCGAGCACATGGCAGATCTTGTGATGCAATCCGGATCCGGCGGACGCAAACGCGACCGCGGAAAGGTAAGCGCCGTACAGAGTTTGCTCATGGCCGGATTGGCTGGAGGGATCTCGCTTGATGTCTCGAAGCCCGCTGGACAGCGCAGTGATGGCCTCCACTGCGAGAGTCGAGTTGATCGGATCGGCGCGAGGAGCCCACATCGAGTCGACGGAATGCGCCAGGGCGTTGAGTCCGGACGCCACGCTCAACTCCACCGGAAGTGTCAGTAGCGACAGCACGTCGTAGATCACGGTGGTGGGGAGCACGCGCGCGTCGACGCCGGTGGTCTTGCGCGAGGACTCGGTCAGTCCCCACACGTTCGTGGCCTCCGAGCCCGCGTACGTGGTGGGAATGGCGACGATGGGAATACCGCTGGTGAGGGCGACGGCTTTGGCCAGACCGGTGGTCGAACCGCCGCCGATGGAGACCAGCAGATCCACCTCGTGTTCGCGGGCTGCGGCGCGCGCCTTCTCCGCCGTCTCGATCGGAACATGCTGTACCACTTCGGAATACATCAACCGTGGCTCGATCTTGCTGCACACTGATTTCGCCAGCTCCGTTTCGGCGGGGCCGGCGATCACCATGACCGACGTCGCGCCGAGTCGAGTGACCTCGGCGGCGAGGTTGGACGCGGCCTTGCCCGCTCCGAACAGAACGCGTTGAGCGAGTGAGTCGTGCTCGAATTCGAGCATCCGTGCCTCCGGTGTGTCAGTGAGCCGAGTGTGAGGGACGAGGGTGAATCAGTGCGAGGGGCGCGGAGTCGGCTGGTAGGCGAGCAGCAGCCACTGGTCGTTCTCCTTGACCCACACCGCAATCGAGTTGTTCACCAGTTCCTTCTCCTTGCCGTTCGCAGTGATGCTCGCGTTCATTTCGCCGACGACCACTGCAGTGTCCCCCGAGACGAGAATGTCCTCGGTGGGGTGGTCGATGCGGTGGTAGACGTAGAAACCGGAGGTGACTTTGTTCAGGTACGAGTCGACCGTATCGCGGCTGCCGTCGGAGTGGGTGTAGACGAGGTTCGGATGGCAGCAGCTCGCGAAAGCATCGAGATCGCCGTCGACGATCGCCGTGTAGCGCTTGTTCTCGAGCTCGGAAATCGTGGCCTTGATGGCGTCGATATCGAGTTCCTGTGCCTGTGTCATGGAATTCTCCTGGAAAGTCGAGCGGCCGCAGATGTGCCGGTAGGTGATGACGGTAGGCAGCCGATCAGCAAGTGTCAACTGTCACAGAACACCTTCGCTGTCGGTGTTCGACGGCTCGTCGGGCGGGTCCGGACCGACGGAACCGGTGGATCACGCTTTATTGCCCCAGGTGAATGATGGTCAGCTCCCAGGAAGAGTGGTGCACGGCATTACCTGCTTGACAAAGTGACCCACTGCACAGTTCAATCAGGACAGGACATTCATGCAGCAGTGGTGGACATTCTGACGCTCGGTGGTTGCCTACGTGTGCACAGCCGAGTTCCACGCAACAGAACCTCCCGCTGGGTCCACCACTCTCATCGCCCGATCAACGGAGAACTCTCGTGACATCACATGGTCAATCGGCTGGGGGCCCGGCTCCTTCGACGGGCGTCGGCCCTACTCCCGGGAACGAACGATCGACGCCAGGCGTAGTGCGCACGGCTCTGAGCGGGCGAGCCAGAGGCGCTGTCGCCATCGGAATTGCCACTGTCGTTCTGTTCCTGGTCAGCGCCCTGCTCGCCCCGCAGAGCGTCAGCAGCGGCGCGATATCTGCAATGTTGCCGTTCGCAGCAATCCTCGCGGTCGTTGCGATCGGTCAGACCCTGGTCGTACAGCAAGGCGGTATCGATCTGTCGGTACCGGGCGTGTTCTCGCTCTCGGTCGTCGCGGTCACCAAACTCGCGAGTAGCGGTACACCCGGTGCGATCTTCATGGCAGTGGGCGCGGCCCTGCTCATCTCTGCGGTGGCCGGAGCGGTCTCGGGCTTCGTCGTTGCGCGGTTGAACGTTGCTCCGATCGTCGCGACCCTCGGTATGAATGCGCTCCTGATCGGTGCGACCTGGGCGGTGTCCGAGGGTGCCGCACGCCGTACCCCGACCGGACTGTCCGACATCATCGGATCGACGGTGCTCGGAGTTCCGGTGACCGTCGTGGTCGCGGTCGTCCTGACGGTCATCGTCGGGGTCGTCGTTCGCCTCACCCCGACCGGTCGCATCTTCGAGGCTGTCGGTGCCAGTCCGCGCGTCGCCGTCGCGGCAGGCATTGCACCGCTGCGCTATACGTTGAGCGCGTATTCCGTTGCCGCAGTGCTGTACGCCGTCGCCGGTGTGTTGTTGACCGGCATCGTCAACACTCCGGGAATCAGTGAGGGCAACACCTACCTGCTGCCGTCGGTGGCTGCAGTGGTTCTCGGTGGCACGTCGCTGCTCGGCGGTAAGGGCAGCGTGCTCGCCTCGTTGATCGCCGCGGTGTTCTTCACCCAGGTCGACCGGTTGGCGTCCACTCTGGGACTCGCGTACGGCTGGCAGATCCTCATTCAGGCTCTCGCGCTCGGCCTCGGTGTGGCTTTCCACAGCGGTTTTCGGCCCGGAGCCACACGTCGCGCGACGGCTGTCGAGGAACCGCGGAAGCCGGTGGAGGTGTCGTGACCGCCCGAATGCGGCACCTGCCCCGATACGACATTCGTTCTTCTCCCTTGACTCGAGGACACCATCGATGAAGCTCAAGACCTACACCCTGCGGATGCTGACGCTGCTGCCTGTTGCCGCTCTGATCGCGGGCTGCTCGGTGGGCGGCTTCGAGACCGTGTCCAGCAGCGAGCCGCGACCGGACTGGTGCGGACCCACGCCTGCCGTCATCGGGTTCGCCGACGGTAGCGGTGGAAACAGTTGGAAACGAACCAACTTCGCCGAACTGCAAGACGAACTCGCCAAGTGTTCCTCCGTCACGGACTTCATCACCACGGACGCCCAGGGCGACACACAGAAGGCGATCGCCGACATCAAGAGCCTCGGCGCCCAGGGCGTCGACGGAATGCTCGTGTTCCCCGACTCGGGCAAGGCGGTTCTTCCGGCCCTGCGCTACGAGTACAAGGCCGGCGTCGCCGTCGTTCCGTACCGGATATCTCCCGGTGGCTCCGAGGGTTCGGAGTACACCACCTTCGTGGCCGCGGACTTCGGCGCGATCGGCCGCCTGTACGCCGAGTGGCTGGTGAAGTCGCTGCCGAACGGTGAGGGCAACGTTCTCTTCCTCGGCGGACCGCCCGCGAACTCTCAGGATCTCGCGGAATACGCAGGCATGCAGGAAGTCCTGGTCGACCATCCGGGCATCAAGTTGATCGGCGACCAGCCGTTCACCGTCACCAACTGGACGCCCGCGGAAACCCAGCAGGCCACCTCGACCATGCTCTCGCGCTTTCCCCAGATCGATGCGGTCATGACGGACTTCGCAGCGACCAGCATCATGACGGCCTTTCAGCAGGCCGGCCGTCCGCTTCCGCTGATCGCGTCGGCCGATTCCAACGGATTGTCGTGCCAGTACGAGCAATTGAAGGAAGCCAATCCCGGGTTCGAGCTGTTCACGGTCACCTCGCAGACCTACATGGTCCGGTTGGCCGTCCAGCACGTCGTGGCCGAGGCCACCGGAGGCGTCGCACCCGAGTCGAAAGTCGATGTGCCGGTTGCCTTCGAGGACTCGATCAGTGGTGCACCGAGCGCACCGATCTGTGAGCCGGCTCTGCCCGAGGATGCGCTCCTGTCGACCGAACTCGATCCGCAGCGCATCGGAGAGGTACTGCAATGACACGTCCGATCACACCGCAGCCAGTGCTGTCAGGAGCTTCGATGAACGAGAGATCCACGTCCACAGTCACTCTCGCCGAGCCGTACCTTCAGGTCCGCGGAATCGGCATGACCTTCGGCCCGGTGACCGCACTGGCCGGTGTCGACATCGACATCAGGCCGGGGCAGGTGCACGCGCTGTTGGGTGAGAACGGCGCAGGCAAGTCGACGCTGATGTCGATCATCTCCGGAACGTTGAGCCCGACGTCGGGATCGGTGGTCGTCGCGGGCGACGAGCGGACCGGCCTGACGCCTGCCGACGCACTCGCGCTCGGCATCTCCATCGTCCACCAGACTCCCGCCTTGTTGCCGGACCTGACGGTCTCCGAGAATCTCGTGCTGGCCATTCCCCGCCATCTGCGCCCCTCGGTCTTCGAGATGGGGCCGTGGGTCACCGAGAAGCTGGCGGTGGTGGGGTGCACGGTGCATCCGGACACCAAGTGCGCCGACCTTCCCATTGCCGAGCGTCAACTGATCGAGATCGCCAAGGCGCTCGCGATCGACACCAAGGTTCTCATTCTCGACGAGCCGACGGCACCGCTGGTGCAGGACAAGGTCGATCTGCTCTTCGAGCAGGTACGTCGGTTCGCCGCAGCCGGGGTAGCGGTCGTCTACATCACCCACCGCATTCCCGAGGTCCGGGAACTGGCGGACACGATGACCATCCTTCGCGACGGCCGGGTGCGCGGGTCCTACGATCCGCAGTCGCTCACCGACGACGAGATCATCACGCTCATCGCCGGCCGCGACGTCGACGCCGTGTTCCCGCCCAAGGGCACCGGCCCTAGTGCGGAAGGCCTCGTCGTCGAGAGCCTGTCGAGCCCCGATTTCGAGGACATCTCGTTCACGGTCGGTGCGGGGGAGATCGTCGGTCTCGCCGGTGTCGCGGGCAACGGTCAGGTCGCGTTGCTCCGTGCTCTCGCGGGTCTGACCGAATCCACCGGGACCGTTCGGTTGGGCGGTGATCGATTGACGCTGAAGTCTTCCGCCGACGCACACCGAGCCGGAATCGCGTTCATGCCTGCCGATCGCGCAGGGGAAGGTGTGTTGCCGGAGTTCTCGATCAGGGAGAATTCCGCCCTCGGCGCGTTCGGGCGATTCGTGTCCAACGGAATCATCGACAAGGGCCGCGAAAGTCGACTCACGACGGCGATGGCCACGGCACTGACCGTCAAGGCACCGAGTGTCGAGACCTCGGTGGGGAACCTCTCCGGAGGCAACCAGCAGAAGGTGGTCCTGGCCCGCGCGTTGCTGTCCGAGCCCACGCTCATTCTGGCCGAGGAGCCGACGCAAGGCGTCGACGCCGGGGCCCGCGCCGAGATCTACGGGCAGCTACGGGCAGCCGCAGACGACGGTATGGCGATTGTCGTGCTGTCCTCCGACGCCGTCGAACTCGAAGGATTGTGTGACCGGGTTCTGGTCGTCTCCCGCGGTGCCGTCGTGGAGTCACTCAGCGGTGACGCGGTGACCGAACACAACATGATGCAAGCCATGGTGTCGGCCACCGGACACCGAAGCAGTACTGCGGCAACGGGAGTCGGGGCGGTGGACAAGCCGCCGAGTAAAATCGTTCGGTCACTGCCTGCGTACACACTGCTCGGTGCCATCATCCTGCTGTCCCTGATCGCCACGACTCAGAACGCACGGTTCCTCGGTGAAGCCAACCTCGTGTCGGTACTGCTCACCACCACGGCGCTCGGCTTCATCGCGCTCGGCCAGATGCTGGTGGTGATGACCGGCGGCATCGATCTGTCGGTGGGTCCCCTGACCGGGCTGGTGCTGGTGATCATGTCGTTCTTCTGGTTCGACGGGGCGTCGGTGGGGAGTTTGGTGGCCGGTGTCGCTGTGGCCGTCGTTGCCGCAATCATCGTCGGCGCAATCAACGGCGGATTGATCCGCGGCCTTGGCTTCACTGCGGTGGCAGCGACACTGGTGACCTACATCGGTATTCAAGGAATTTCGCTGCTGCTGCGCCCGGAGATCGACGGATACGTCGACTTCGCCATCCTCGATATCATCAACTACAGCGTCGGCCCGGTTCCCGTGGCCTTCGTGGTTGCGGTACTCGCAGCCGCGGCGCTCGGTTTCGTTCTGCGCTTCGCTCGGCCCGGAATAGCGCTCCGCGCTTCGGGATCGGACAGCGTGATCGCCGAAAAGATGGGCGTCCGTACCGGCCTCACCGTCACCGCGGCCTACATCGGCTGCTCGTTGATGACGATGCTCGGCGGCATCATGTTGGTCGGTCAGGTCGGCGTCGGTGATCCGAACCAGGGGATCGGATTCACTCTGTCGGCCATCACCGCGGTCGTCGTGGCCGGAACGCTGCTGCGTGGCGGTAGCGGTTCGCCGATCGCAGTGCTTCTCGGAGCGCTCCTGCTGCAGGTGATTCTGGCTCTGGCCAACTTCCTGCGTCTCGATACGGCATGGCAGTACTGGCTGCAGGGCGCCATCGTCATCGTGGCCGCCGTACTGTACATCGCTCTGCAGCAGCGTAATTCGGACCGCAAGCACTGACCGTCCGCATACAACGTCACACAGAGGAGACACCAGTGAAAGCACTCAGATTCGTCGGAGAGAACCGGGCCGAGGTCGCGAACCTCGACATCCCGACCATTGCGGCGGACGAGGTTCTGATCGCCGCACGATCGGTCGGCGTCTGCCATTCCGATATCGAACTGCTCGAGGGCCGCTACATCATCCCGTTCGAGTACCCGATCATCCCCGGCCACGAATGGTCCGGTGAGGTGGCGAAGGTGGGTGCCGACGTCGACGGCGTCCAGGTGGGCGACCGTGTCGTCGGAGAATGCGTCATCGGCGACGACCACTTCGGGTTCTCCATCAGCGGAGCAGCGGCGGAGTTCTTCGTCGTCAAACCTGCTTGGCTGCACAAGCTTCCCGATGAGGTGTCGTTCACCAGCGGCGCTCTCGTCGAACCGTTCAGTTGCGGCTACTACGCGCTGATGCGCGCCGGGAACGTCAATGCGAGCGACGTACTCGTCGTGCTCGGAGCCGGACCGATCGGGCTCGGGGTGGTTGCAGGTGGCGCTGCTCTCGGGGCGACGACCATCGTGGTCGAACCTTCCGAGGGACGTCGAGAAGCAGCGCTGAAACTCGGTGCCGCACATGCGGTCACCCCGGACGAGGTGGACGAACTACTCGACCGGGTGAGCAGCGGCCGAGGTGCCGATGTCGTCATCGAGGCAACGGGCCGTCCCGAGGTGATGGCCAGTGCGCTCGAACTCGCCGGGCATCGCGCCCGGGTGGTGTACATCGGCATCGACGTCGGACGATCGGCATCGGCGAAACTGGGGCTCATCCAATCCAAGGAACTCGACATCCGCGGCGCGATCGGCTCGCCGGGCGTGTGGCCGGCGACGCTGCGTTTCATCGCCAGGAGTGGGCTCGATCTCGGCGGACTGGTGACGCGCGAAATCGCGGCCGACGATGCCGTGACCGCTCTCGACGAGGCGCAGAAGCCCGCCGAGAACATCAAGGTGCACATCACCTTCGACGCAACTCTCTGAACCCTGAACCCTGAACCCTGAACACATACGACACCGAGGACCCTTCATGTCTCGTCTGAACGCCAAAGTCGCCATCGTCACCGGATCCGGTAAGGGGATGGGCCGCGCCATGGCAACGCTGTTCGCTGCACAAGGTGCTGCCGTCGCGGTCACCGACGTCTCCGAGAAGGACGGACTTGAGACCGTCCGACTGATCGAGGAACAGGGCGGTCGGGCGGCGTTCTGGCGATTGGATGTCAGTGACGAAGCAGAGGTGTCCTCGGTGTTCGAGCAGGTGTCCGCGGCGTTCGGAAAGCTCGACATCCTCGTCAACAACGCCGGCATCTCCGGTGTCGACAAGCCCACCCACGAGGTCACCGAGGCGGAATGGGACGCAGTCTTCGCGGTCGATGTGAAGGGCGTCTTCTTCTGCACCAAGCACGCAATCGGACATCTTCGGGCCAACGGCGGTGGCAGCATCGTCAACATCTCGTCGATCTACGGACTCGTCGGATCGCACGAGATGGCCCCGTATCACGCGGCCAAGGGCGCGGTCACGATCATGACGAAGAAGGATGCGGTGACGTACGGACGGGACGGCATCAGGGTCAACTCCGTCCACCCCGGCACCATTCTGACTCCGTTCGTGCGTGAGCTGGCCGAGCGCAGCGAGGGTGGACTGCGCGGCTACCTCGACATCATGGAGCCCAAGCATCCGATCGGTCACGTCGGTGAGCCGGAGGATGTCGCCAACGCGGTTCTGTTCCTGGCCAGCGACGAGGCCCGTTTCGTCCATGGCGCGGCACTGGTGGTCGACGGCGGCTACACGGCCGTGTGAGACCGCGTCACTTTTGCCGACCGACCACGAACCAGATTGCGACGCAGGTCTCGTCGTGTGGGTTGCTCAGTCGGTGCGGAATGGACGAGTCGAAATGGAGACTGTCGCCCGGGTCGAGCACCTGGCGGGCGAAGGCGACCTGGATCTCCAATCGTCCGGACAGAATGTGGATGTATTCCTTGCCGCCGTGGTTCATCAGGTTGTCCGCGGGGCAGGATTCGGTCCCGGCGGGGTAGGTGACTCGGAGGAACTCCACCTCCGGGTCGTCGTCCGGTGTCAGGCGTTCCCAACGGACACCGCCGAGGTACAACTCGGGTCGTTCGTCGGCGCGCTGCAGGCCGGGAAGCGCTCCCACCTCCGGGAGCGGCTGAACCGAGGACGGTCGCGCACTGCCGTTCGCGTGGGCTACCTCGGCTCGGTCCGCGAGCTTGGGTCGAGCCGACGGTGTGGGCCGCGGGGATTCGAGGTCATGCGGTGCTACATCTTCGGCCATCAGAGAGTCGAGCGAGAGACCCAGCTCGGTGACCATGGCGTACAGCGTGCCGACCGACGGTGCCGTTCGGCCGAGCTCGACCTGAGAGATGAAGCTGGGGGACAGGTGAACTCGACGGGCCATCTCGCGCAGCGACATGTTCGCCTTCTCTCGCGCTCCACGCAGTCGCAGGCCCATCTGCGCGTTCATCTGAACGGCTGTCTCGGTCGATTCGACCTCGACGCTCTCTTCGGTCATTCTTCCGCCGCCTCCCACCTCTGCCTTCAACGTCTCCCCCTGATACCGGGTGTACGCACCCACTGGACGGACCGTAGTGCATCGATTGTCTCACCGATCGGTCATTCCGCTGTTCTACGTTCTTGCACAGGTTTTCGTGTCGTAAACGCTTGGCACTGAACATGTGCAGTGTTACTCTACACTGCAAGAAGTAGCGTGCATCACATTCGAATTTCGTCCAGGAGGAATCGTGCCCGACACCATGCAGGCCGCCGTGTACTACGGCGCGCGCGACATCCGCGTCGAGGAGGTTCCAGTTCCGCGACGCGCGTCGGGTGAGGCGCTCGTACGCGTTCTGCGCTCGGGTATCTGCGGTACCGACGCCTCGGAATGGGTGGCCGGACCCAAGACCTTCCCGGTGCTGCGGCGGCACCCCAACAGTGGACATCAGGGCCCGCTGATCCTCGGCCACGAATTCGTCGGCGAGGTCGTGGAAGCAGACCCCGACTCCGAGAACAAGATCGGCGATCTGGTGGCCACCGGGGCCGGAATCTGGTGTGGCACATGCCGACGCTGCAAGGAAGGCCGCACCAACCAGTGCGCGACCTACAAGACCCTCGGACTCAACGTCGACGGCGGCATGGCGGAGTTCGCGAGCGTCCCGTCGAAGACGCTGCGAGCGTTGCCCGAAGGGCTGTCCATCGACTACGCCGGACTCGCTCAGCCGTTGGCCGTCGGCATTCACGCTGCGCGGCGCTCGGGTGCCCGCGACGGTGACAACGTCGTCGTCATCGGTGCCGGGGCTATCGGCTCGTTCGTCCTCGCCGGCCTGAAGCACCTGGTGGATGTCGATGTCACCGTCGTCGACTTTCCGGGGAAGCGGCTCGATCGTGCGACGCGCCTCGGAGCGCATCGCACGATCGGTCCGTCCGAGGACCTCGGCGCGGAGATCATCTCAGCCCTGGGCGGAAAGAAACCGGACGTCGTCATCGAAGCGAGCGGAGCGCCCGGCCAATTGGTCTCGGCGTTGACCATGGTGGCCGATGGTGGCCGCGTGCTCGCAGTAGGAATTCCCAAAGAGAAACCGGAGCTGGATGTGCATTCGCTCGTCTTTCGAGAGATCACCCTCGAAACCACCTTGGCCCACGTGTGCGACACCGATCTACCTGCCGCACTGGACATTCTGAACACCGGACCGCTCGGCCAGGAGCTGGCCGAAGCACCCGTGGGGTTGGCAGATCTGCCCGCGGCACTGGAGCGGCTCTCGACCGGCAAGGTCGAAGGCAAAGTCCTCATCGATCCGGCTGTTCGATGAGCGCGCCCAGCAGAGCGGCGCTCGTGATCGGTGCCACCGGGATTGCCGGCCAGACGATCTCGCGTCAGCTCGTCGACGCAGGGTGGACCACCTACGGTCTGGCCCGCGGCACGACCAATCCGGTCGAGGGCGTGGTGCCGGTCTCGGCGAATCTGCTCGATCCGGAGTCGTTGGCTGCAGCACTCGAGGGCGTCGACCCGGAGATCGTGTTCATCACCGCTTGGATGAAGCAGGACTCGGAGGCCGAGAACATCGAGGTCAACGGCAGTATCGTCCGCAACGTCCTCGGCGCATTGAAAGGCAAGTCCGCGTTGCGTCACGTCGCTCTCATGACCGGCCTGAAGCACTACCTCGGACCGTTCGACGATTACGCGACCGGTGTCATGGCCGAAACTCCGTTCCACGAGAGCGAACCCAGGCTGCCGAACCCGAACTTCTACTACACCCAAGAGGACGAACTGTTCGCGGCGTCGGAAAGGCAGGGGTTCACCTGGAGCGTGCACCGCGCGCACACCGTCTTCGGTTACGCGGTGGGGAACGCGATGAACATGGCGCTCACCCTGGGCGTGTACGCCGAGATCTGCCGCGAGACCGGTGCGCCGTTCGTGTTCCCCGGCTCGGACACCCAGTGGAACGGGTTGACCGATATCACCGATGCGGACCTTCTCGCCGAGCAGATGATCTGGGCGGCAACACATGTCGAGGGCGAGAACGAACCGTTCAACATCGCGAACGGTGATGTGTTCCGATGGCGCTGGATGTGGCCACAGATCGCGGAGGAGTTCGGCGTCGAACCCGTCGGTTTCGCCGATGCCCCCAAGCCGCTCGACGAGCGAATGGGTGACGCCGCGAAGGTCTGGTCCGAGATCGCGGCGAAGCACGATCTGGCCGAAGCAGATGTCGACCGCCTTGCGTCCTGGTGGCACACAGACGGCGACCTGGGCCGCGACATCGAATGCCTGACCGATATGACGAAGAGCCGCCAGGCCGGTTTCCTCGGGTTCCGATCCACGTTCGAGAGTTTCATGGACAAGATCGAGAGTTACCGCGCGGCCGGAATCCTTCCGAGGAGTCAGCGATGAACGAACAGTCGCAGTTCGCGAACAAAGGTGCAATCGTCACCGGTGCCGGCAGCGGTATCGGTCGAGCAGTGGCGCATCGGTTGGCGTCGTTGGGTGCCCGGGTACTCGCCGTCGACATGAACATGGCGGCCGCAGAGCGCACGGCAGCGGAGTCGGAGGGCGAGATCCATCCGTTCGCCGCCGACGTGTCCGTGCACGATCAGGTGAAAGCGTATGCGGATGCCGCGACCTCGCTGATCGGTGAACCGCGACTGTTCTTCAACAACGCCGGTGTCGAGGGGGTGCACAAGTCCATCGTCGATACCACCGAGAGCGAATGGCGATCGGTGGTCGACGTCAACCTCAACGGGATGTTCTTCGGGCTCAAGAACGTGCTTCCGCTGCTGCAGCGGTCAGGGGGTGGAGCGGTGGTCAACACCGGTTCGATTCTCAGCCTCAAGGGCGCTCCCAATCGGTCCGACTACGTGGTGACCAAGCATGCGGTTCTCGGGCTGACCCGCAGTGCTGCAGCCGAATCCGCGGCCCACGGGATTCGGGTGAACTGCATCTGCCCCGGACCGGTCGACACTCCGTTGATGTCGAGGTCCGAGAGTCTGGTCAACCCGGAGGATCCGAACTTCGAGCGCGACCGGTTCATCGAAGGCACACCGCTCCGGCGGTACGGATCTCCCGAGGAGATCGCCGAGCTGGTGGTCTTCTTGCTGCGCGAGGACGTCGGCTATCAGACCGGTTCCGCAGTCACCATCGACGGCGGAATCACCGCGGTCTGACGCAGGATCATCCCTTCACACAGATTTTTCGACTTCAGGAGAAAGCTATGCGCGCCGCGGTATTTCACGACCGACACGATGTACGGGTAGAAGACGTTCCGGCCCCGAAGGTCGGCCCTGGCGAGGTTCTGCTTCGACCGTTCTTCTGCGGCATCTGCGGAACGGACCTGCACGAGTACGCCTTCGGTCCGATCGTCATTCCGACCGAACCCCACGCACTGACCGGTGCGAAAGCGCCGCAGGTGTTCGGCCACGAATTCTCGGCGCGCGTAGTCGAGATCGGCTCCGACGTCGAGTCGGTCGCGGTGGGCGATCGCGTCTCGGTGATGCCGCTCGTCACCTGCGGTAAGTGCTACTACTGCCGGCGCGGACTGAACCACCTGTGTGTGATCATGGCCTGCACCGGTCTGAGCTGGGGCGGCGGAGGAATCTCCGAACTTGTTGCGGTGCAGGAACAGCAGGTGTCGGTGCTTCCGGACAGCGTCAGCGATGTTCAGGGCGCGCTGATCGAGCCGGCAGCGGTCGCCGCCTATGGCGTCGACTGCACCGGGTTGCGAGCCGGGGACACCATTCTCATCACCGGTGCGGGACCGATCGGTGCCCTGTCCGCTCTGTACGCGCATGCGTCGGGCGCGGCAAAGATCATCGTGTCGGAGCCGAATGCCAAGCGCCGAGCGCTGATCGAGGCATTCGGTATCGCAGAGGTTCTGGATCCGACGGTGCAGGATGTCCCGGCTGCGGTCCGTGCCCTCACCGGCGGTATCGGAGTCGATGCCGCAGCGGAATGCTCGGGTCACCAGCACGGATTGACGGCCGCACTGGACAGCGTCCGCTCCGGAGGAACCGTCGCTCAGGTCGGTCTGCACGTGAAGCCCGCGACGATCGATCCAATGGCCATGTCCAACAAGGACCTGACTCTGGTAGGCACCTGGTGCTACCCGGTGTACGACTGGCCGCGCATCATCGCGCTGGTCGCCTCGGGCCGCTATCCGGTGGAGAAAGTGGTCAGCGAGATCATCGACGTCGAGAACATCGTCGCCGACGGATTCGAGCGGCTGCTGGACCCGAACGGTGACGCCCAGAAGCTTCTGGTGCGGGTCGGCGACGCACCGACGTCCTGATCGACACCGAGTACTTGCACTGACGTTCCGCCCCACGCTAGGAGAGACAATGCACATCGGATTCGCCGGAGTCGGCCGCATGGGTACCCATATGGTGCGCCGCTTCCTCGAGGCGGGCCACACGGTCACCGCCTACGACCTGTACCTGACGGCGGAGACAGCGCCTGCCGGCCTCGTCGATCTGGGAATGACGATCACCACGACGCCCGCTGATCTGGCGCGCGCCGAGATTTCCTTCAGCATGTTGCCCGATGCCGCTGCAACCGAGGAGGTGCTGTTCGGTGAGCACGGCATCGCCACGGCAGGCGCGTCGAAGCACCTTCATGTGGTGATGGGAACGGTCGGACCGACCGCCGTGCGCGAGTTCGCCGAGCGGGCAGCAGGTTCGGGCACCGCGGTGGTCGACGCTCCGGTGTCGGGCAGTGTGAGCCTGGCCGAGACCGGGCAGATCACGACGATGGTCGGGTGCGACGACTATCAGTTCGCCTACCTCAAGCCGATCCTCGAGGCAGTGACGCGCGCGCAGTTCCATACTGGTGCGGCCGGCACCGCCTCGGTGGCCAAGCTTGCCGTCAATTCGGTTCTCGCAGCACTGAACCAGGCCGTTGCCGAAGCGTTGATTCTCGGTGAGTCGGCCGGTTTGGCACCGTCAGCCCTGTACGAGGTGCTGGGTTCGAGTGCGGTGGCTGCGCCGTACGTCGGGTACAAGAAGGAACACTTTCTGGATCCGGCCGCTGCGGGCGTGGCATTTCCGTTGTCGCTCTTGCACAAGGACGTGGGCCTCGGGCTCGCCTTGGCCCGCGACCATGCTCTCGATCTGCCCCAGGCCACGACCGTCGGGAACGTTCTCGACCGGGCGTTGGACTCCGGACTCGGGGCGAAGGACATGGCCGCAGTTCTCGAATTCTTGCAGTCGTCCGAGCGCTGACCGTCAGGCCATAGCCTCGTACGCCGCCCGCACGTACTGCTCCGCTCGGTCGGAGCCGATGATTCCGGGACCCATTCGGTTCATCACGTACGAGATGGTCAGCTTCGATTCCGGGTGCAGGATGGTCAGTGATCCGCCCCAGCCGCCCCAGAAGCAGATCTTGCCGTCGGGGATGTAGGGCATCGATTCGTGCTGTGGCAGAGCGAATCCCAGGCCGAAGCGCAACGGAATACCCAGGGCCAGATCGACTCCGGTGGATTGCTCCTCGAAGATCGAGTCGATCGTCTCCGGGCTGAGCAGCCGCACGCCGTCGACGGTACCGCCGCGGGAGATGACCGACATAATTCTTGCAACCGACCCTGCGTTGCCGTGCCCGTTGAGTGCACCCATGTCCGCGTCGCGCCACGCCGGGGTATTCGCGGACGCGGCCTGCACCAACGGTCCGAGGAATGTCTTGCGACGCACCATCGTCGGGTCGGGCACAGCAACATCGGACGGCGGGGGCGGAGGTACGACGTCGGCGATCCGGGCCCAGTCGGACTTCTTGGCACCGATCTGGAAGTCGGCACCGAGGGGTCCGGCGACCTCCTCGGCCACGAACTGCCGCAACGATCTTCCGGTGACGCGGCGGACGAGTTCTCCGATTAGGTGGCCTTGGCTGGCCGCGTGATACCCCGACGTGGTGCGTGAGTCCCACCACGGAGCCTGCGCAGCCAGACGCGAGGTCGACAGGTCCCAGTCGTAGAGGTCGTCTTCGCTGAACGGTCGGTCCCATCCCGAGACGCCGGAGGTGTGCGACAGCAGGTGCCGAACCGCGATGTCCTGCTTGCCTGCGGCCGCGAACTCGGGCCAGTAGGTCGCGACCGGCGCATCCGGATCGAGATGTCCGCGGTCGATGAGCATCAGTGCCGCCAGGCACGTCACCATCTTCGTGGTCGACCACACGTTGGTGATCGTGTCCGACTCCCACGGCAGCTGACGCTCGGTGTCGCGGTAGCCACCCCAGAGGTCGACCGCGGTGTGGCCGTCGATGTCGACCACAATGGATGCGCCGAGCTCCTCTCCGCTGTCGAGGTTGGCGGCCAACGCGTCGCGCACGCCCACGAAGCGGGGGTCGCAGTGACCGTCAATCCCCATGTGATGCACCGAGAACGCGGTGGACGGCGAGTTCGACGTAGGCGTCGGCGACGTCGTCGATGGTGAGTTCGCCGCCGTCGTGGAACCAGTTGCTGATGCCGTTGAGCATGTCGGTCAGCGCGAACGACGCCAGCCGTGCATCCGGAACGGTGAACTCGCCACTGCGCATTCCGGCGGTGATGACGTCGCGGACGCGTCGTTGGTACTGGCGGCGGTAATCCTCGATGGTCGAGCGATGCTCGGGGGTGAGCGAGGCCAGCTCGTGCAGCCCCACGATGTACTCCACCCGTCGACGGTTCAGATGCACCAGGTGCGCACACACCAGAGACGACATGCGCTCGGTAGGGGTTCCGGCCGCGTCGAGCAGTGGCAGGTTCTCCTCGGCCGGTTCTTGGGTGACCGTCAGACAGATGGCGAAGAGGATGTCTTCCTTGGACGGGAAGTGATGGTAGAGGCTGGCACCCTTGATGCCGACGGCGTCGGCGATATCGCGCATCCCCACGTTCGAGTAACCCTCACGCGCAAAGATATTCGCGGCATTGGCGACGATGTCGTCTCGCCGCTGGCGGGTCCGAACTTGACGGGGTAAAGCAGTGACCCCGGCCGGCTGCGTCGAATCAGGCTGCGGTGAATGTGGCTGAGTCATACGGTCTCCTCGACCGCCGCCCGCATCCGCAGTTCACGCTTGAGGATCTTCCCCTGTGGGTCGACGGGCAGCTCGGCCACGATGTGTACCGACTTCGGTGCCTTGTACGACGCCAACTCGGTGCGGCAGAACTCGATGATCGCAGCCGGGTCGGCGGTCACCCCGTCGCGCGCGATGACGAAGGCGGTCACGGCCTCGGACCAGTACGGGTCGGGAACTCCGACGACGGCGGCACGCAGCACATCCGGGTGAGTGTGGATGGTGCGTTCCACTTCCTGCGACGACACGTTCATCCCTCCCGACTTGATCATGTCCTTCATCCGATCGTAGAAGAACAGGTTGCCATCGGCGTCGATGCGCACCATGTCGCCGGTGTGCACCCAGCCGTCGCGGAACACCTCGGCGGTGCGCTCGGGGTCCTTGAAGTAGCCCAGCATCACCGATGGAGTGCGGCAGAGCAATTCACCGATCTCGCTCTCGTTGCCCGTGGGGTCGACCACCTTGATCTCGAGATGGGTGACGGGCTTGCCGATCCACGACGCGTCGCCGTCGGGAATGTCGTCGAGGGTCGTGAACCAGCCGACGGAGCCGAGCTGCGAAAGTTCGGACTGCCCCCAGTAGGTGCCCCAGATGGCCTCGGGTGCCGCGGCGGCCCAGGCGCTGATCGTGTGCGGTGACACCTGGCCACCGTAGGTGAGGCAGCGCCGCACCTGGCTCACGGCCTCGGGTCCGAACTGTGCGTCACGGGCCAGCGCCAGGTAGAACGTGGGGGTTTGCGCGATGACCGAGATCTTCTCGGCGGCGATGATGCGCAGTGATTGAGCCGGGTCGACCGTCGCGGGCAGCACGAGGGTGGCACCCATCAGCGTGAGCGTGGTCATCGAGCCGAGTCCGGCGATGGTGTGGAAGGGCATGACGAACAGCCAGGTGTCCTCCGGTCCCGTGCGCAGGCCCCAACTCCACGCGGGCGCGGTGGAGATGAGGAAGTTGCGGTGCGGAATCATGACTCCCTTGGGAGCCGCTTCGGTTCCGGAGGTGTAGATGACCATCGCGACGTCGTTCTCGTCCATCTCGACGTCCGGCTCGGTGGACGGGGTGTTCGCCGCCAGTGCGGCGTATTCGGTACCGAACGTCACCAGGGTGGTGGTCTCCGGCTTCACCGAGGAGATGATCTCGGCGTAGGCCGGATCGGCCACCACAACAGTCGGTTCCGCGTGTTCGAGCTGGTGCTTCACCTCGGCGGCGCGGTACATCACGTTGATGCCGGTGAAGGCCGCACCGGCCTTGAGGGTTCCGTAGTACGCCACCACCACATCGACGCTGTTACGAGCCATCGATGCGACGCGGTCACCCGAGGTCACTCCGTGATCGACCAGCAGGTTGGCGAACTGGTTTGCGCGAGAGTCCAGTTCGCCGTACGTGGTGACCTCGCGAGTGCCGTCCGCCGCGTAGCTGATGAGCGCAACCTTGTTCGGCTGAGTCCGCGCATGGCGACGCAGTTGATCGCCGATGGTGGCGCGGCCGATGGGGGAGCGGTGGTGGATGGCAGTACCGGGCACGGCGGACTCCTCGAGGTGCGAGCTGTTGGTCAGAGGGCGGGGGAGAGGGCAGCGGAGTCGAACATCGGCTGCGAGAACGTCTCTGCCGCAACGATCTGCTCCACCGGATCACGGGTGAGCTTGCGCGGAAACGACTTCTCGGGATATCCGACGGCGATGTGTGCGGCGGTGATGTAGTCGTCCGGGATGCCGAGCAGTTCGCGAATGGCGGGTTCCTCGTGGCACAGCAGCGTTGTCACTGCGGTCGCGACGCCCTGATCGCGCAGGCTCAGACACAGGTTCTGCACGGTCGGGTAGATGGATGCGCCGCCGACGACGGAGAGTCGACCGAGTTCGTGGTCGGTGGGGTGCAGTCCGTCCAATGCGGCACAGACCACCACGATGGCGGGCACCTCGGCGAGGTGACGGGCGAAGTAGTCGGCGTCCTGCACGGTCTTCGGCAATGCGCCGACGGCGACGGTTCCGCCGGTGATGCCGGCGAAGTAGGCGTCCCACATCGGGAGGTACAGATCGGCGAGGGCCTGCTTGCGGGCGGCATCGCGCACGACGATCCACCGCACGGGCTGACGATTGCCGCCCTGCGGGCCGAAGCGGGCGACGTCGAACGCGGCCTTGAACACCTCGTCGGGAACGGGATCGCTGAGGTACCGCCTGCAGGTGCCGGTGGTGCGCATCGCCTCGGTGAGTTCCATAGTGTTTCCCTTCGCCTGTCCGCTGTTAGGTAGTGCCATGAAGCATCATGTGGCGTGGGCCACATTGTCAAGGCTCGATTTGCTGTGAATCTCTAGATCGCGAAACCCTTGCGCAGAATTGCCTAACCGTGGTTAGTTGAGCTGTCGGAGTGGGATGGAGCAGCTCGCAACAGGAGGTACCGGTGTCCACAGACGCAGCAAAGGCAGCGGAGACCGTGGGTGGGGTTGATCGGGACCGGGTAGATCGGGACCGGCTCTCACGTGCTCTCGCCGCTGCCAACCTGCCCACGCTGGTTGCGGTGCTCTATCAGTTGACCGGAGATCCCGCGTGGCTCGCCGATCCGTATCGCCCGACGCGTAGCCGGGGCATGGACAACAACGACACGGGCGGATTCGACGTCGCGGTTGCCGACCGCATTCGTGCCGCAGCGCTCGATGCGATCTGCGCGTTCGGTGAGGGTGCGCCGATGGCGGTGCCCTCGCCCGATTCGGAGCACCTCGTCGAGATGATCAGCGTGGCTGTCGGTGAGCAGGTTCCTCCCGAGTTCGGCGTCATGGTCGCCGAGGACATGGGCTTCACTGCCTCGGACACTCCGGTAGCGGCTCCGAACGATCTGTCGGTCATCGTGATCGGTGCCGGCGTCTCCGGAATGCTCGCCGCCATCAAGCTGCACGAGGCGGGCATCAACCACGTTGTGCTGGAGAAGAACTCCGACGTGGGCGGTGGTTGGTTCGAGAACACCTACCCCGGTGCGGGCGTCGACACCCCCAGTCACCTGTACTCCTACTCCTTCGCGCCGCGGGCCTGGCGCACCCACTTCGGCAAGCGCGACGAGGTGTGGCAGTACCTCAGCGATGTCGCGTCCGAACACGATCTGCGGCAACGCATTCGCTTCGACACCGAGGTGGCGACCGCCGAATACGACGCGCAGCGTCAGGGCTGGACCGTCCGGACGGTCGACGGCGACACGCTGACCGCCGACGTGGTGATCACCGCTACCGGTCAGCTCAATCGGCCGAAGGTGCCCCACATTCCCGGGCTCGAGTCGTTCGAGGGGCCGATCTTTCATACCGCGAACTGGCCGGCCGATCTGGATCTGACCGGTAAGCGCGTCGCCATCGTCGGCACCGGGGCCAGCGCCATGCAGGTGCTGCCGGCCATCACGTCGACGGTGGGGCATGCGACGGTCTTCCAGCGTTCGCCGCAGTGGGTGTCGTCGAGCGACGTGTATTTCACCGAGATGGGCGAGGACGCGAACTACCTGATGGATGTCGTTCCGCTGTATCGCCTTTGGTACCGGACCAGGCTGGCCTGGAACTTCAACGATCGTGTGCACAGCTCGCTGCAGGTCGATCCCGAATGGGAGCATCCGCAACGCTCGATCAACCCGATGAACGACGCCCATCGTCGGGTGTTCACCCGCTACATCGAACGCGAGCTCGAGGGCAGGCCGGATCTGATCGAGAAGTCGCTTCCCGATTACCCGCCCTTCGGCAAGCGGATGCTGCTCGACAACGGCTGGTACGCCGCGCTCAAGCGCGACAACGTCACGCTCATCGCCGACGCGGTCTCCTCGATCACCGCCAACTCGGTTGTTGCGCAGGATGGTTCGGAGACCGAGGTGGATGTGGTGATCCTCGCGACGGGCTTCGAGACCCACAAGCTGTTGACGCCGATCGACGTGCGCGGCCGAGCGGGTGAGTCCATTCGCGATATCTGGGGTCCGGAGGATGCGCACGCGTATCTCGGCATCACCGTCCCGGACTTCCCGAACTTCTTCATCACCTGCGGTCCAGGCACGGTACTGGGTCACGGCGGCAGTTACATCACCATCGCCGAATGCCAGGTGCGCTACATCGTCGATGTGTTGATCGACATGGTGGACAAGCGAATCGGAGCCATCGAGTGCAAGGCAGACGTTGAGGAGGAGTACGTCCGTAAGCACGACGAGGCGCACGCGAAGATGATCTGGTCTCACGGCGGCATGGACAACTGGTATCGCAACGACGCCGGACGCGTGGTCTCGACATTGCCATGGCGCATCGTCGATTACTGGGAGATGACGAGGCGGGCCGATCTGGACGACTTTGTCATGGAGCCTGGACGGGATGAGGCTCGCTGATCAGTTGGATGTTGCCTGCTCCATCGAGAGTACGAATCCGTGTCCGCCGCCCGCGTCGCAGATCATCGCTTCGACGCGGGAGAAGCAGGTGAATCCGTTGAACGTGATGGAGGTGTTGTATTCCAACGGCTGTGCATTCTCGACACCGAACACTCCTTGGTTGAAGCAGGTGGGAGTCACTTTGCCGGGGTCGAGGTAGAAGCCTTTGGACAACATGTCCACGGTGAAGGTCGAGTTCGGGGAACAGTCGGCCTCGGCACCGTCGGGAACGGGTGCGTTTGATGACTGGCAACCCGAGGAGAACGGCCCGGTGCCGATCTTGCAATAGATGTTGCCCGACGGCGACTTCCAGCCCACCTGGTTGCCGTACGCGGTGTATCGGGCCGGGTCGACGGGGGTGATGGGTGCCGTGTTGTTCGCCGGATCGGCGTCCGTTTCACTGGTCGCGGCGGGGGCTTCGGCTGATTCGCCGGAACCCTCGGTACCGGCGTTCGACGGTGCTGCGATGGTCACCTGAGGAGGCGCGGGTATCTGCGCGGCGACGCTGGTCGTCGGGGCCGGATCGGCGGCGGGTGCATCCTGGTTTCCGCAGGCCGTGAGTACAGCTGTCGTGAGTACTGCGGCAAGCGCGAGTTTGCGGACCATCGAGAACTCCTTCATCAGAATGCGATGTTGACGTCGCGGGAGATCATGAAGCCCCGGTCGCCGTCGTAGCAGGTGATGCCGGCTTCGTCGGAGCGGCAGAAGGTGCCGGTGACTCCGATGACCTGGCCGTATTGAAGAACTTGGACGCCGCCGCTGTTCGGGTCGCCGACGAAGATCCCCTGGTTGGTGCAGATCTGTTCGACGGTGCCGTCTTGGCGAATCTGGACTCCGTAGGTGTTGGTTGCTGTGTTGGCGCATTCGCGTCCAGTATTGCCCGGCACCGAGTAGCGGACCTGGCAGCCGACGATGGTCCCCGGTGCGTTGGACGAGTTGAATCCGCAGTCCACATTTCCGCTGGGGGAGGTGAAGAAGTACTGCCCGCCGGCTTGCTCGAAGTCGCGTGCATCGACATTGACGTCGTCGCGGTTCGGAGCGGGCGGCACAGCAACCGTGCCTGAATCGGCTGGCTGCTCGAGCGCAGGAGCGGCCACTTCGGGTGTCTCGACGCTGGGTGCATCCCCGGCCTCGGGGGCACCGTCATCGGACGGAGCGGATGCGGCGCTGGTGGCCGGTGTGGGTGGGTTGCTCACCGGCTCGTCGGCGCCGCAGGCCGTGGCTGCGAGAGCGGTAGCGGCGATCAGCGCGCATGTGGCCACGATTGTGCAGACTTGCCTCATTCGATGGTCCTCACCGGTGGCTGCGGAGTGCATCACCTCTGATCAGTGAATCGAACGGGCCAAGTGGTCTGTTAACGTCTTTCGTGTCACGACCCCATCACGAATCGGTATACGAGTGGTCCTTTTGTCGCCGTGGCTGCGAGGGTGGGTCGGGTAAAGACTCAAGAACCACTTGATGTTTCAGGTTCAACCTGGAGTTCTTGGTTCGATGTCACGAGCGATCCGGTATCTCGTTGTGCGACATGATCGAAAGGCATGCTGTATGCGAAAAACATTGCGGCGAGCGGTCGTATCGATCGCACTGACAATTCCCCTGATACTCGGTATCGGCACGGGAGCGGCCGTGGCAGCGCCGCAGACCACGCTGCTCCAGATTCCGGTCGTCACCGGTTTCCAGATCGCACCCGGCGCCGTGCCCGGTGGGTTGTTCCAGACCATTCCGATGAAGGCCACGGTCGGTACCGAGCCGGGTGTTCTGCTGCTGTCCGCGGCGAATGTTGCACCGTACGCAGACCAGTACCCGTACCGAAGTCTCGGTGTGAGCTGGCGGAACTGGGACATCGGATTCCGTGGAAACGTGGGACTGCGGCACTGGCAGGAAGACCCCGACCCTGGCCCGCCCAACGACCTGCCGCCGCTGCGCGGAGAACAATTGCCACTCGAGGTCGCTCTACCCACAGGCAGCGGTTGGGTCGAAATCACCGTGACCCACTACCGCGATTACTACTACGGAGAGCCCTACGCCGACACGTTGATCCCGGGCAAAGGCCTGATCTACGTGCCCTGATCGTTCACCCGAAAGGAAACTCGATGCGGAAATCGATCCGATGCGGTGTCGCCGCCCTGGCGCTGACCGTCCCCCTGGTCTTCGGCATAGGTGCCGGAACTGCAACCGCTGCGCCGCAGGAGTCGGTACTTCAGGTACCCGTCGTCACAGGTCCCGAATTCGGCCCTGTGGGCGTTCCCGGCGGGCTTATCCAGACAATTCCGATCAAGGCGACGGTCGGTGAGAAGCCGGGTGAGGTGCGCTTCGCCGCCGCCGACATCCGGCCTTACTACTACCAGTTCAATTACCGGCACCTAACGGTCAACTGGCGCAACTTGTCCACCGGTGCAGTGGGCTCCGCAGGCCTGCGGCACTGGATCGATGAGGTCGATCGGACTCAACCCGCCAATCAGGGTGGCTCGCAGGCATATCGCCTGCCCCTCGAGGTGACGGCTCAGACGGGTGCAGGTCCGGTGTTCGTGACGGTCACCCATGATCGAGAAAATCCTGATGCGTCGAACGCTCTGATCCCCGGTGTGGGTGTGTTGTTCGTTCCCTGACACGCGGTGCTACAGGCGTTCACGTACCCAGATCGCCCGCGATATCCGCAGCGGCGAGCATCGAGACCAGGAGCGGCACAACTCGTTTGGCGGCGATTCGATAGTCGCCGCGACCGTGCTGCTCCACGATGTTTGCCGAACCCAGCGTCTTGAGGTGGTGATAGATCTGGCCGGACGACCCGAGTCCCACGGCTGCGAGGAGATCTGCCGCGTTCGCAGGGCCGCGCAGCAGCGTTCGCACGATCTGCAGTCGCACCGGATGTCCCAGAGCAGCAAACACTTCCGATGCGGAGGGAACCGGCAGTTCCACGATGGCGTCGGGGGAGTAGCCGATGTCCCAGCGGACGGTGCCGTACAGATGCACGTCGCCTTGGTAGGCGATCAAGCCGCCGGTCGACGGTGCGGCCTCGAGCTGCTGGGGAGCGTCGCGTCGTTCCAGTTCGGCGACGCGGGCTTCCAGCTCTGCCAGTCTCGATTCGAACTCTGCGTTCACACCACGCAGGCTATCCGGTCGAGAACCTCGGGTGAGAGCATCGCCTCGACGATGAGTTGCTGTTGCACGCCGGCTCCCGCATACGCTTGCTCGAATCTGTCTGCAGAAAGACCATCGGTGAGCCACACGGCCGTCGCCACCGTTCCATCGGTGCGCCGTAGCTCGAATCCCTGGGTGAGCACCCCGGGAAGGCTGCCGCCTTTGAACCCGACACCGAGAACGCCGTCACCGGCGGGTTGCCATTCCAGTTGGCGCAGAATGGTGTCGGATGCCGCGCCGTAGGTCTTGTCCGTGAAGGCGCGATACATTCCGTTCAGTTCTGCTGCCGAACCGCCGCGGAAACTGCTCTCAACCCTGGATACCTGGTCCTCGTAGGTCGGCACTTGCACGGACGCCTCGGCCTGTGCCCGGAACTGCGGGTCGAATGCCCACTTCTGTGCGGTCTCCCAGGGATCTGCATCGGCGAGTTCGGGATCGAAGATCGAGAGCATCTCGGCCACCATGCTCGGTAGCTCGAAGTTCTCCCATCCTCCGGCGGCTGCGGCGTCGACGAGTGCTTGATCGCCGAGTCGGTATCGCAGGTAGTCGGGAACCGAGTTGTCGCTTTCCTGGATCATGGCCGAGACCATGTCGTCGATGCGGACCGTGGCATTGGGGTCGGTTGCGTTGGTGCCGGCGTTGGCAATGCCCAACCGGGTCAAGGCCTTCGGATGCGCGTTGGCGTCGGTACCGGGTACGTACCACCGCTCCCAATCCGTCAGGGCCACCTGCTCGTTGGGGTCGATGGCGCCGTTCGCGACTGCCTGCGCGTAGGCGGCAAGATGCACCACCTTGATCGCGGATGCGAGTACTTGATCCTGGTCGGCCCGATGCTCGACGGTTCGGCCGCGGCCGTCGTCGATGACGAGGCTGACGGTGTCGGGCGCCTGATCGATCAGTCCGATCCACCCGTCCTCGGTGGCGAGGTCGGTGGACGTGACGGGTGCACAGTTCTCCGGCGTCGGGGTTGTGGTGGTCGTTGCAGCTGCGTCGGTGTCGGTGGCGCATCCACCCACCAGCAGTACGGCTGCACAGGCTGCCGAGATCCAATCCGAGCGTCGCATCGAGTTCTCCCATCTGCTATTCCGTAATTCCGGAATAACCATAGAAGATGGTCGAGTGATCTGACAACCCTGCTTCTGGCCTTCATCCGATGCCTGTCAGTGCCGACAGTGCTTCGGTGGGGATTGCGCGGTAGTACCCGAAACCTGCGGCGCGTTGGCAACCGTCGAGCTCGAAGGACACGAATGATCTGCCCGAGCCGTCAGGACGGCGTAGTTCGGTCGATGCAATGCGGGTACTGATCTCGTTGCAGGCCGGTGCGAGGGGTGCGTTCGCTACCGACCTCACGATCGATGCGCTCTCCGCTCGGCCGAGAGTCGTCGAAGTCCCAGCCGCAGAGACGATGGAGTCCGGTGGTAGTTCCTCGGCAGCCAGAGGATTCGATGTACGAACTGTGCACAACTGCAACTGGTCCACATCGTCTATCGGCATCACCAACGACGGAACCACCGGACCATCTTGTGACCGTTCGCGTTCCTCGGCAGCAGCCACGTCCTCCGGTGTCGTGTTGTCGAAACCCTGTCCGTACGGACTGCTTTCGCACGAGGTGTTGTACCGATTGTCGATGCCAGTCGGGTGAGGCGACCTGGACACTTCGTTGAGGTCGGCGAGTGCCTCCATCGGTGCGTTCTGTAGACCGCACGGGCTCGCCGGCCATGCCGGTCGAAACGCTTTGCCGGCCTCGTTCACGAACCACAGACCGACCGGCGGGTCCATGGCGTACACACACGACGCTACGACGCCGTCGGGAAAGCGCTTCGAATCGGCCGAAAACGCAGCATCCACGGCGTGGATATTGCCTTCGAGCCGTACCGAGTCCACCGTCATGCCCCCGGCTTCGTCGGTGCCCCGCTCACATCTCACCACCGCAACCGGCTGAAAAGTGGCCGGTGGGTATCCCGGATCCGGTGCATCGGACGTCAGCGCCGGATCCCATGGCCCCGAGCCAGTCAGTCCTGTGTAGATGCTCTGGGCCAGACAGTCAGGGGAGGAAACAATTGTCGCTGTAGGCGGGCGGTACGAGACGTCGTCGATGAACGGGTTCAGGCTCGACGAGCACGCCGGCGACGCCAACACCACGGTGCCGACGAGAATCAGCTGAGACCTCACGCCGCTCATGACGGAAGGGTAGCTGCCGAGGACACCGTGAGCGACGGTTCACGACCTGAACGACTGTGTCGCCTCGTCTGTCGTACTGTCCGCTCGCCGAACGAGGTGGCCGGTCGCGCGAAACGTGAACAACAGCCCGATGACGGTAGCCCCCACTACGTCGCTCGTGCGGTAGTCCGCATTGTTGGCACATACGCGTACGAACTCGCTCTGCGGGATCGGTCGCTCCCGCACGATGAGTTCTCCTGACGTGCCGTCGGTTTCGCGGAGGTCGTCGCCCTGGACCCTGTTGACGATCGAGCCGCAAACGACTCGGTTGTTTCCTACGCTTTCAGTGGACACCGAGAAAGGAGTCAGCAGGGCCCACCCGGCGGAAAGCAGGGCGGCAGTAGCGATCAGGCCACAGGCCAGTGCCCACAGTGTGCGCAGCTTTTGCGGCCGTCGCACCCGCCACCAGCAGTAATTGGCCGCTCCGCCGAATGCGGCGAGCAGAAGCCACCATTGCCAATCCGAGTTGAAGACCAACCAATACGTGGACACCACGAGGATCACCCAGAATGCCGTGGTGAACCATTTGGGATGCACCTGACCGAGTCGCCCGTGCAGCTGCATGCTCATCGCTACATCATGGCCGCTTGCCGGCGGGGGCGTCGTCACGAGCGGGCGGAAGTCGGTCTCAGGTGCGTCGGTACTCGACCGTTCAGAACAACGTGGGTGCGGTGTAGCGGCCGTGGCGTGCTTCGTTGAGTCGGGCGCTCCAGCGCTGCACGAGCCACATTTCGACGAGCTCGGGGCTGGTGCCGATGTCGGTGGCCCATGCGGTGATGAGTTCGACGTAACGGTCGTAGCGACGACGAGTGAATCCGGTGACGGACGGGGCTTCGAGCCACCCTTCGTGGATGAGTGTCGAGACTCCGTACTGGTCGATCAGCTGCGCAGGTCCGCCGTAGACCGACGCCTTCACAGCCCACAGGAACGTGGCCATCAGGGACATTCCGACGCCGGGTGCATCGGGCCAGCCGGACCAGGTCGAGTTCGGATGGTCCGGCACCACGCGGTTGCGGACGCAGCTATCGAGCACAGCGAGAGTCTTGGCGACGGGGTTCTCGTCGGGACGGCTGAGGTGCGGGTTCATGACGTCGGGGAAGCGCCGCATCGCTCTGCGGTGCCGGTGACTGCCCTGCCAGGCCGCGCAGAGAAACAGCAGGCCGAGCGAATCGTGTTCGCCTGCAGCCAGATCGGTGCCGAACCGAAGATCGTTGCGCTGCACCGTGGCACCGCCGTACTCGACGATCTCTCCGTCGAGATTGCGGCCGCGGAGTCGGAGATCATGACCTGCCCGGTCGAGGTGGCCGTTCCACCAATCCAGGTCCACTTCCACACCGTCGTCGAGGACATGCAGGTCGTAGCTGCGGTGCTGACACCACTGCACACAGGCCGTGGGCGGCGGGAACCCCTCGTCGAGTCGTGACATATCGCCATCGAAGCATCGGGTACCGACACAGTTGTTGGCGTTTTCGATGTCACTGCGAACTGTCGGTCCCATATGGAACTGTGGGGTCTGGTTAGCCATCAGAACGAACAGGGGAGTGCCGGTGACCGTTTGCCGACATTGCTGTCGACAGGCCACTCGTCGACGTGGTGATCGACGCCATCGACGCGGACACTGACCTGTTCGATGAGGTCAGGTACTACGTGCTCGTAGCGCTCGAAGGGCCGACGGCACAATAAGAACTACTCGACGGCGTCTCGACTCCCCGAGTCATCGGACGACAGGACTGTCGAAGAGCCCGTCGGCGCGTTCCTGACGTCCATCGGTGTGGCGGGCTCCCGGGGTATCGGCCCGAAGGCGACACTCGAATTGCGTCCTGCTTCGAGATCGCCATCGTCAGTAGTTGCAGAGGATTGGCCTGTTCGGGTTGGATAACGATTACGAGCAAGATGGGTTGAGTTGCAGGACTTTTGAGTGGCAGGAGACGGTGGCTTGTCAGCCGGTGAGCAACGGCTCTCTCAACGCAGTTTCCCGGATGATGCCGGGCACACCGGAACTAGACTCGCCCCAGGGTAGACGCACTGCCTCGTCGAGCCGCGCGCTGTCGATCAATCGACCTGTAGCGGTTGCGAGAACGTGTGCTGCGAAACGTGGTGGCACAGCGTTTCCAACTTGCTGTCCGATATCTCCACCGCGCCAGGGGAAGTCGGAAGGAAATGTCTGCAAGATACCCGCTTCGGGGAGTGATAGACGCGATTGTCGTCCGTCCGGGAACTGCAACCTGTTGCGGGTGATTTTCCCGGTCACGGTTGCGGCCGGCTGGTCAGCGCTTCGTCGTCCACGATTTTTGGGATCACCACCGCTGCCGTAGTTCGAAATGACGGTGAATTCGTCATTACGATTGAGGGCATCAGCCATCGACACCCATCCGAGCAGATGTGATTCGCCCGGACGCAAAGTTCCCTTGTGATACGCCTGGTGGGTCTCCGTGGGGAGCGCAGCTTTGCCATTTCGGCGCGCGATCAACACCGCTCGCCTGCGCGTTTGCGGCACACCGAACTGTTCGGTGCGCAGAACGTCGTGACAAACGTCGTAACCGTTGGCTGCCAAAACGCGGCCGATCGCTTTCCAGACAGGCAGGACTGCTGGTACCTGCTCAAGGACGATGGATTCGTATGGGATGCCTTGTCGAAGGGCTTGCATTGCCCATCGAAGTGGTTCGACCACCAGGCCGGTTCGCTCATCGTGAAGAGCACGAAGTCGTGCTGCTATATCCTTCCCGCTGGCGAGCTCGTCTACCAATCCGAGCACGGTATCAATGGCCTTACGGCCGGTTCCGGAACCGGCGATGGTGAACGTCTGGCACGGGGGCCCACCTGCAAGCACTTTGGCACCAGGGAAGTCGTCGGGGCCGAATAGGCGAACGTCGCCCTGTATGGTGCGCAGTCCGGCTGCCATCCTCGTCTCGCATGCGCGCGGATCGAGCTCGATCCCGCACACCGATAGACCCAGCCATGACGCGCCGACGTCTAACCCGCCTGGCCCCGCGAAGAGGTCTACGACGTCAAGGTCTGCGTCGAGTGATTCGGGCATGTGTCGATGTTATCCCGCTGGCGTCCACTCAAGTGCCTTCGACAAGCAGTCGAGTGTTTTGCTCAAGCAACACGGGAAAGTTCAACGTCCGTACAGATTGCCGCCTCGCAAGGTAGAAGTGGACATAAGCGATAGCTGTCTTGGAACAAGGGGTTGTTCGGGTTTGGTTGTTTTGGACGAAGCACAACGCCGCGTGGTCACTGCGCCTGCTGAGGCGCGGCTAATGGTGGAAGCCCCGGCCGGGTCTGGCAAAACCGAGGTTGTCGCGTCTCGTATCGCGTATCTGGGAGCCGACGAGGGTCTGTCGGCGACAGCGGAGATCTTGGTGTTGAGCTTTTCCCGTGCAGCCGTTCATGCAGTCCGAACGAGAGTGTCGGAGGGCGAGAGAGTAGAGGCGAACGTACGCACATTCGACTCCTTCGCGTCGCAGCTCTTGCTTGATTTCGACATCGAACCGCTGAGCTCGTACGACCAGCGAATCAGGCAGGCCACCGCAGCACTTACAGCACTACAAGACCCGCCAGACCTGATCGCGGATCTGGCTCATGTCTTCATCGACGAGGTCCAGGATCTCGTCGGGGATCGTGCCGAGTTCGTCCTGGCTGTACTGGCGCACCTGGATGCGCACGCGGGCATCACTGTGCTGGGCGATCCGCTACAAGGAATCTACGACTTCGTCCTTGACGACTCAAGCAGCGCAATGAGCTTTGACGCATTCTTCGACGCGCTCTCCGGGGAGTTTGGCCTCCAACGCTTGACTCTTGAGCACAACTACCGTGCGAGAGGTGCAGACTGTATTCGTCTTGCCAATGTGGTGAGAGGACTTCGTCTGGAGACGGACCCGAGTTGTGCTCTCGATTTACTTGACGGCTTCGAAGGGTCACTGCCGCAGGTGGATCAGCCATCGGACTGGAAGTTTTTGGAGTATTACCTTGGGCGGACAGCAGTGCTGTGTCGAAGCAATGCAGAAGTTCTGCGCATTTCCCGATCGATGGTTGATCACGGTATTCGCCACGTGGTAAGGCGGCCGGCGCGGTCATCTGGTGCTGCGCGTTGGATCGCTCCTGCTTTATGCCGCCTCAGCGGTCCGATCGTTGCGCAGTCGGACGTCGAGTCCGCACTTCGCATCCAGCTCGATGAGCTTAATGCGGAGAACGCCTGGTACCTCCTCAAGTCGGCGGAGGGCCGATCTCGGAATTACAAGCAGATTGACCTTGGCCGCCTGCGGGCGAAAGTTCGTTCTGCGGCTATGCCGATCGCCCTGACGCAGGGGGACGACCTGGAAATCATCGTCTCGACGATCCATCGTGCCAAGGGACTGGAGTTCGATAACGTGGTAATAGTCGAGTCGACTGTGGGCTTCGAGGAAGAGCCATGGGCTCAAGTTCGCCGAAGGTACGTTGCCCTCAGCAGGGCGCGAGATTCAATTGCTTTAACGCGCCTGCCCCAGGCGGGGTCGTCGATTCGTGAATTCGATTGGCTCGCAAACCGTTTACAGGAGAGAGTAGGAAGGTCGGGTCAAACGCGAGCTCGGGCGATGGAGTTTTGCCCGGCCGATGTCTACAGTGACCGACCTTCTGCCGGAGATGAAGTCGACGCACGTGCCGTACAGCAAATACTCGAGGCGGCGCTACCGGGCGTCGCTGTGGAGGGCACACTAGATACTGCCCTGTCCGGTGTGAACCACCCGATCTATACGCTAAGGATTGACGGTGCGCCCATCGGCCGGACGGCGGACGAGTTCGGGCATGCGTTCGCTTCGCTCTTCAGGATCAAGCAGGGTTTCTGGCCCGCCGAGCTCGTCGACCTGACGTTGGCGTCGGTCGAGACCACCGCTGGAGATCCGCGCTTCACCGAGGAGGCCGGTCTCGGTCCTGGGGGATTCTGGCTGGTCCCACGAGTAGTCGGACTGGCAAAGCCGTTATGGGACGTCATGGAGGAAGCGCGATGAACGAGCAAGATGCACTCGACGAAAAGTATAGGTTTCGCGAAGACATGGTTGATGCCCTGGTGGCCGACCTCGTCGGTCCGGCAGATGGAGATCGCGAGCACGTTGGTGAAGCTCCACTGAGCAGATACGTTATTGGTGCCCTGTGGCCGCGAATTTCCGATGATGACGATGACATCAATGAGTCGATGCAGAAGTCGTCAGCCGAGCCTGATAGTGCTGAGTCTGACTCAGAGGGCACGGATGATGGCAATCCGGTTGCTCAGGCGCTAGCTCGATTTCCGTCATCGATGGGGATGACGTTTTCCGTACGTGCCTCAGCGGGCCACGTTGTGATAGCTAGTTCCGCGGCGCGGTATGAGCAGCCGATCGATGACGATCAGGTCGCTCAAGATTGGGTCCGAGTCCCATCAAAAATAGAGCCGGTTGTTCAACAATTGGCTAAACCTGGGGTGCACCGGCGCGAGGTTGCCGACGGGCTAGAGCTCTATTGTTACGTGCGACCCGCCAGGAACGGTATCGTCACGCTATCTGTGGCTCTCAACAACACACATGTCGCCCTTCAGGGGGACATGCGTGACGCCATTTCCTGGTTTCAGGTCGGAATTGAAGCGCGAACCCAGAACGCAGACATCGTGGACCGCTCGTCACCCGGAAACATCGGGCATGACGCTGACTTGGATAGTGCTGCACTGATGTATCGTCATGCCTACACCTTTGCCATCGGTCACGGATGTGCCGCCGATTGGGAGCTGGGCGCGATCGACAGCGGCGCGGTTCCCCACGTAGCAACGACCTTCATTCCGACGCATGAGGTCCACCGAGCGCGTCCGGGTGCGTTGGAGGGCGTCGATCTTCGGATGTCGAGTCTCGCGGACCAGTCGTTGGACAAAGTCACCGCGAGCCTGAGAAGCCTGACCGGACAGTACCGCGAGTGGATCGACAACCTCGCGCAAACTATCGCATCGGGTGCCGCATCAGTGTCTGAAGAGCTCGCGCCGGTCGCTGCTGGTCATATTGCCGAGATGCGACGCGTCGCAGACCGTATCGACGCGGGCATACGCCTGCTGGAGGATGACGAAACGGTCTACAGAGCTTTCAAACTCGCGAATCGCGCGATGCAGCTGCAGCGCGCTCGGCAGGACTGGGTCCGTTCGGGTGCGAAGCCTGGTGAGTTGACCGACGGATCGGCCGCAGCATGGCGACCCTTCCAGATTGCGTATGTGCTTCTAAATCTTCCAGGTATTGCTGATCCCAAGCATGAAGACCGTGACGTCGCCGACCTGCTGTGGTTTCCGACGGGCGGCGGCAAAACGGAGGCGTACCTCGGCTTGGTCGCGTTTGTCATCTTCCTGCGTCGCATTAGGAGTTCGTCCGCGATAGGTGTGGCCATCATCATGCGTTATACGCTGCGACTGTTGACAATTCAGCAGTTCGAGCGCGCTTCGATGCTGATGTGTTCACTGGAAACAATTCGGAGGGACAACGCGTATCTTGGGTCGCGCGGGTTCTCGATCGGGCTCTGGGTCGGTGCGGGCGCTACACCGAACAGCGTTCGCGAGGCGCGAACGTCCCTGAATAAGTTGGCGCGGAACGAGACTTTGATCGAGAAGAATCCCGTCCAGCTGACCCAGTGCCCCTGGTGCGGAGCAATCATGGACCACGAGAACTACTCTGCCCCAAGAAATCCATATGATCACCTGATCATTGCATGCGGTACGTCGACGTGTGACTTTAAAGACGGCCTGCCGGTGCATGTAGTCGACGAGGACGTCTACCGTGAGCGTCCGGAACTCGTTCTCGGAACCGTCGACAAGTTCGCGATGATGGCGTGGAACGAGAACGTCGGAAAGTTGTTCGCGCGGGACGGTCAGGGCACACCCCCGGAGTTGATCATCCAAGACGAGTTGCATCTGATTTCGGGGCCCCTCGGGTCGATGGTCGGTCTCTACGAGACAGCCGTCGATGCTGCATGCACAGTCACGTCGCTCGACGAGGAGTCGAATCGCGCTCGGCCGAAAGTCATCGCTTCCACTGCGACGATCCGTCGTGCCGACAAACAGATCGCTTCGGTATTCGCACGCAAAGCGGCACTTTTCCCGCCGCCTGGTATCGACCCTGATCAATCCTTTTTCGCTGAACCGTCCACAAAGGAGGAGCTGGGGACGCGTCGGTACGTCGGAATAATGGCGTCAGGGACCAGTCACGCGACGCTCCTAGTCCGCACCTACGCAGCCCTTCTGCAGGCTGCGAAGGACGTCCCTGGTAGCGACGAGACGCGAGACCCCTACTGGACGCTGCTGGGATACTTCAACAGCCTGCGAGTGCTCGGTAGCGCGAACCTTCAAGTCGAGGGTGACGTGCGGGAGCGACTGGGCGTTGTAGCCGGACGCAAGGGCACGGAGAAGCGCGAACTTAAAGTCGTGAACGAGCTGACTAGTCGTGTTGCGTCGTCCGAGATCCCTGAGCGCCTCAAGGCGTTGGAACGACGGCTCGGCGGCGCTAACCCGCCGGACGATGTGGTGCTCGCGACGAACATGATCTCGGTAGGCGTAGATATCGACCGACTTGGCCTCATGACGGTGATGGGACAGCCACAGGCGAGTGCTGAGTACATCCAGGCCACCAGTCGCGTCGGCCGTCAATACCCTGGACTCGTAATAACCATTTTCAATTCGGCTCGGTCGCGTGATCGCTCGCATTACGAAAGCTTTCGCCCCTTCCACCAGGCTCTCTACCGCGCCGTTGAAGCGACCAGTGCAACGCCGTTTGCGGCGCGTGCCCGAGATCGGGGATTGCACGGTGTCCTTATTTCTATGGCGCGTCTATTGATCCCAGGGTTGTCCGGCAATGGGTCTGCATATCTAGCCGACGTTAACTGGGATGACTTGACGAAGGTTGTTGCGCTGATTGAGCAGCGTGTGACCATGGTTGAGGGTGACGAAGCAGACGACACGGCGGACGAGTTGGGGGATCTGCTCGACATTTGGTCCGACGCCGGCCAGGCGCGGGAGTACATGAAGTACCAGAACAAGGAATTGGAAGCCGCGCTGATGGTGCGACCCGAGGACGCCTTGACGAACGACGAGATCGAATACTCGCAGCGCGAGGTCCCGTGGCCGACGTTGCAGAGCATGCGCGACGTGGACGCTGAAAGCAGTCTCTATCAGATCCCAATGAAGAGGAAGCCATGAGCACCGCCGACGCGAAGGCACGCCGCAGCCAATTACTCAGCACCTACGGTATCGGAGGGTTGTTTCCTTCCGAGACGTCGAGTTTTATGATTGTAGGTCTCGATTTTTGGAACGAAGACCGAGCTCCGGTGATAAGCGAGCCCAGGTTGGCCCGGTCACTCGGTGTCAAGGAACTCAAGTCGCCACCTGCAGGAGGCCGTAAAGATGTTCCTGTGGTGCGGTTTCCACAAACGCAGATCTGCCCAGGATGCAGGCGAATCGGCAGCGCGGCCGACCTGGGTGGTGATTGGAATGCGTCGCAATGTAAGTGCAAGGAAGGGCGAGCCGGGGTAGCCCTGTCCCCGTTCCGTCTCATCACCGCATGCACGCGTGGCCACATCAACGAGTTCCCGTTCTACAACTGGTTGCACGCAGGTCATGCCACAACACCCGGCGACAAGCACTACATGAAGATGGTGTCGTTGGGTCGGACTTCATCTCTGGATGATCTGGTCCTCGAATGCAGTTGCGATGTACCGCGCCGCTCACTTGATGGTGCCTCACAGGGTCACGCGATGAAGGGAATCTTGTCGTGCAAGGGTCTGCGCCCGTGGCTCGGGGCGGATCATGCCGAAGTGTGTGACGAGACACCGAGAGTGTTACAACGGGGTGCATCGAACGTATGGTTCCCGGCGGTGCGATCAGCGATATCGATTCCGCCGTATTCCGAGGCACTCGCGAAATTCGTAAACAAGCACTGGGTTTCACTTGAGGACCCTGCCACTGTCAACGATGCACTGATGGCCAAAATCGCCAAGGATTCCCGCGGCCGATTTACCGTCGCGCAAATAGCCGCGGAAGTCGAGCGTCGCCGCGGCGAGCAGAACGGCGACGCAATCGGCGAGGAACAGCTCCGTCAGCAGGAATTCGGTGCACTGATAGACGGTCGTGATGCGACAAGAGACGAGTCGGATTTCGTCTGTGAGAAGACTGTTGTCGATGGGGATTTCGACGGTGACGTTCCCAGCATCATCACGGATTTGCGGAAGGTCACTCGCCTACGCGAGGTACGGGCTCTGTACGGGTTCTCTCGACTGACCGGTTCAACTGATGCGGACACTTTGTGCACTCTGTCCGGCGAGCCCAAATACTGGTTGCCGGCGATCGAAGTCATCGGCGAAGGAATCTTCCTGGCGATGGACCGGCAAGCGCTGAGCGACTGGGCAGGCGACAAGTTCGCTCAGAAGCGGCGCCATAGCCTCCAGAAGGCAGCCAATCGTCAGGCGGAGGCGTTTAAGAGGCCGCCCATCACGGTCGACATAGCCAAGGTTGCCTTGCACACCTTCGCTCACGTCCTCATCGACCAGCTGTCGCTCGATGCTGGTTACCCGGCGTCGGCTCTGCGGGAACGGCTGTTCGTCGACGAGGAGATGGCAGGAATCCTGGTTTACACCGCGAGCTCGGACTCGGCGGGCAGCTTGGGCGGTGTCGCATCGCAAGCCGATCCGGAACAGTTCGCAAAGGCGATCAGCGAAGGTCTGACTCGCTTGTCGTGGTGCTCTTCCGATCCTGTCTGCATCGAGTCGACCGCATCGGGAACCGATGCGCTCAACCTCGCGGCGTGCCATGCATGTGTTCTGGCCCCGGAGACGTCGTGCGAGTTGAACAACACCCTGCTCGATCGTGCACTGTTGTTCGGTACGCACGAGGAAGACGAAGAGGATGCGGGGTTGTTCAGCGAATTCCTCGCACGGGCATAACTGCCAAACAGACCCAGGGGAGTAGGCGACACGGTGGCAGATATTGCCGCGGGAGAACGAGTGATCGTTCGCGATGAAGAATGGCTGGTCCGGTCCGTCCGGTCTACCGAGTTCGACGGGGCTCGGGTCGAGGTGACGGGGGTCAGCGAACTCGTTCGCGATCTCGATGCGGTCTTCTTCGACCACCCCGAGCTCGACGACATCCAGCGCCTCGATCCGAAACACGGCACCCTCGTTGCCGATACCTCGCCGGGATTCCGACGCACCCGGCTCTGGCTTGAGTCGGTCCGTCGGGGTAGCCCGATCCCCAGTGCCGACACCCGCATCACGGTTGGCCATCGCGCCCTGCTCGATCGCATGGACTACCAGCTTCGGCCGGCTTCTCAGGCTCTACAGAATCTGCGACCACGCATCTTGATCGGCGACGCGGTCGGCCTGGGCAAGACGCTCGAAATCGGAATCCTTCTGTCCGAACTCATCCGACGTGGACGCGGCGAGCGCATTCTGGTCGTGACGCCGCGCGCTGTCCTCGAGCAGTTTCAGCAGGAACTGTGGACCAGGTTCGCCATTCCCCTGATCAGACTGGACTCGGATGGCATTCAGAAGGTCAAACGAGACCTGCCCGCGTCACGTAACCCGTTCAGCTATTACAAACGGGTCATCGTCTCGATCGACACCCTGAAGAACCCGGCCAGGTACAAGCACCACCTCAAGAATCAGCACTGGGACGCCGTGGTGATCGACGAGTGCCACAACCTCATCAACCGCGGGACGCAGAACAACGCACTCGCGAAGTTGCTCGCGGAGCAGACCGATGCCTTGATCCTGGCCAGTGCGACACCACACAACGGCAAGCCGGAGTCATTTGCTGAGCTGGTCAACTTGCTAGATCCGACAGCGATCGCAGATCACGACAAGTACTCGGCGAAAGACATCGAGCATCTGTACGTGCGACGCCACCGGAATTCGCTGGATGTGAAGCTCGACGTGGCACACAAGTGGAAAGAGCGTTTGCAGCCGGAGGTCGTCGGAGTCGAACCGACCCCAGCAGAGCTGGACGTGCTGCGCGAGCTGGAATGTGTCTGGCTGCATCCCGACGGGCCATCGGTCATCACCGGGCAAGGGAGGCAACTGTTTCCGTGGACGCTGTACAAAGCGTTCCTCTCATCGCCCAAGGCGCTGCGTGCGAGCGTCGGCAGACGCCTCAAGAACGTTGACGAGAAGGGGCCGGAGGCGAAGGCGCTCCGACGCCTCGACGAGCTGGCAATGGCTGCCGACAAGGGCGCTCCCGCCAAGCTCGACGCGCTTATCCGCCACCTTCAGAAGATCGGAGTCGGCAAAGACTCCGACACTCGTGTCGTGATCTTCTCCGAGCGCATCGACACCATCGACTGGCTACACGACGAGGTCAGCAGGCGACTGAAGTTCTCCGGCAAGCCGACAGCTGACTTGCACCCGGTCGAACTCCTGCACGCGGGTTTATCCGACCAGAAAATCCAAGCGGTCGTCGAGGGGTTCGGGCAGAGCTCGTCGCCCATTCGAGTGCTGGTGGCCTCGGATATGGCTTCGGAGGGGCTGAACCTCCACAAGGAGTGCCACCAGTTGGTCCACTACGACCTGCCATGGTCGTTCATTCGCATACAACAGAGGAATGGTCGTATCGATCGCTATGGCCAGCTCCACCGACCGCAGATCACCGCACTGGCTCTTGCCGCCGAAGCCGACGCCGATGTCACCGACGACCTGAACGTGGTGACGAAGCTTCTGCGGAAAGAAGACGAAGCGAATCGAGCTCTCGGCGATGCAGGCGCGCTCCTCAACCTCCATGACTCGGAGATCGAAGAAGCCAAGGTGATGGAGGCGATCCGACAAGGAAAGGACATCGACGACGTGGTCCCCGAGGCCACACCGGCCAAGCTCAATCCTTTTGCGGCGTTGATGGCCACCGGCGGCGAACACCGTGCCGACACGTCTCCCGAGACAGCGGAGCTGTCGACATTCTTCGAGGACGACGACAACTACCTGACCGATGAGCTCGCGGACATCAGTGGCGGCAAACGCGGGCCGGATATGGAGATCGAGCGCGACGCCGACAATGATTTCATCGCGTTCAGGCCCCCTGACGATTTGATCAATCGATTCCGCGATCTGCCGCCTGACTACCTCGACGAACAAGGCATCGCCGAGCGACTGCGGCTCACCGGCAGCAAGACGTTCGCACAAGGACGGTTGACTCGTGCCCAGAAGGCAAAAAAGACATCCTGGCCCGACGTGCATTTCTTGGCACCGATTCATCCTGTGCTCGACTGGGCCGGTGATCGCGCTGTGGGTCGATTCGGCCGGAACGAGATCCCGGTCGTCGCAGGCGACGTGGACGAACCCTATTTCTTGACTCAGGCGGTCTGGTCCAACGACGCAGGCAGCCCGGCTATCGCGCACTGGGGTGCCGTCGGTGGGCTACCGGGTGATCCTGATGTTCGTGACTTCGACGAGATCGTCGACGTCGCGGGCATTCGTGAAGGCGCGACAAACCCGGGGGTCAACAACGAACTCCTTGGAGATCTGCAGAAGAACGTTGCGGGGGCAGTCGATGCTGCGACAGCACATATTCGTACTCGACGAGACGACTTCGAGGTCGAACTCCTCGAACGAGTGGACCAATACCGCGCCAGCCTCAAAAGCTGGGAGCAAACTGCCTTGACGGTGGTCACCGAGACCGGCGCGCGGAAGAACACGCGACTGGACATCGAAAAGACCGCCGATGCCTGGAGTGCGATCATCGATTCACTTGCGGCCTCGGGCGATCCGTTCGTACGGGTCGTCGGCGTCATCATTCCGAAAGCGAGGGCCTGAGTCGTGTTCGATTCGATCCACAACGCCAACGACTTCTTGTCCGAGCATTGGCTCGCGGAAGTTTTCCCATCGAAGTTGAAGGACCTCGCCAAGGGTTGGAAGGAACGTGCCGAACAGGACAAGCCGACGCCGCTGCGAGGTCTGTCGTCCATTGCCGGCGCTTACCTGAAGGAACTTGCCGACCTCCCTCCAGTTGGGGCATCGGAGTATCCGAGCCGAGTGACAGAGGTCCATACCGGGTTGCTCGCAGCGGTCGGGTTCCAGGCTGCCGCGACAACAATTGAAACGCTGCAAGCGAATACACCCATCGATGTGCCCCTTCTGGCACGTTTCCCCAGCACCAGTACGACGGACTCGCTGCACATCCTGCAGGCGGTACCTGTCGACAGCGTCGATGCGCTCCTTGGAGGCGATGCGGAGCTCATCGAGCCGTTCCGAATCCACGTCACCAGTCAAAAGATCGAGGAGGTGACGTCGGTGGCTGACGCGGTGACGCAGTTGTTCGTGAGCGACGACGCACCTCGGTACCTGCTGGTCGTGGCCGGAGGTGTGGCGCTGTTGACCGACGTCGCACGGTGGGCAGAAGGCCGGTACCTCGGCTTCGACATTGCGACCGCGCTCGACCGTCGCGACGTCAAGGCCGCAGGCGAACTCGCCTACCACGCCGGATTGTGGTCTTCGGATGTGCTGCTGCCGGATGCAGATGGCCAGACCGAACTCGATCACTACACCGAAGACTCTGAAAAGCACGCGGTCGGCGTCAGCGAGGACCTCCGGGAGGGACTCCGCATCTCGATCGAGAAGATCGCGAACGAGGTACTGACCCGCAGGCGTGCTGCGGGCCTGCAGGTCGAGGGCGTGCCCGAATTGCCGCGCGACCTGACCACGCAGTCGCTCCGGTTTCTGTATCGAGTCCTGTTCTTGCTCTTCGCCGAAGCTCGACCAGAACTGGGCGTTCTGCCCGTGGGCACCCCCGAGTACGAATCGGGTTATGGCCTTGATCGCCTCCGGGAGATGGTGCAGGTGCCGTTGGCCGGAAGCTCGGCCGAGGGCCACCACTTGCACGAGTCACTCGATCGGCTGTTTCGCCTTGTCAACACCGGCCACAACGCAGGCCGCGCGAGCACCGATGCCTTTGTATTCGAGCCGCTTCGGTCGGATCTGTTCGATCCTGAAGAGACGCCCCTCATCGACGGTGAGGGGATGCGGCTCAGTAACCGGGTACTGCAAGAGGTGCTGAACCTTTTGCTCCTGTCCAAGCCGTCAAAGAACAAGAACAGGCAACGCGGATACATCTCTTACGCGCAGCTCGGCATCAACCAGCTCGGTGCCGTGTACGAGGGGCTGATGTCTTACTCGGGGCTGATCGCCACCGACAACATGATCGAAGTGGCCAAGGACGGAAATGCCGACAAAGGTTCCTGGCTGGTGCCGTCGACGAAGTCCGCCGAGTACGACGAGAAAGATATCGTCTGGCGCGAGGATCGACTAACGGGCCGAAGGGACATAGTCCGTCATTCCAAGGGCAGCTTCGTATTTCGTCTGTCCGGTCGAGACCGGCAGCGCAGCGCCTCGTACTACACACCGGAAGTACTTACGAAGTGCGTAGTGAAGCATGCACTTGCCGAACTGATCACCGCTGAGACGACGGCCAGCGAGATTCTCAAGTACCGCATTTGCGAGCCCGCCCTCGGCAGCGGTGCGTTTCTCAATGAAGCTATTAATCAGCTTTCGGGCGAGTATCTGAACCGTCGGCAAAATGAACTCAAGGAGCGAATCAAGCCGGAAGACTACACGACTGAGCTTCAGAAGGTTAAGGCGTATCTAGCGCTGCACCGCGCTTACGGCGTTGACTTGAATTCGACCGCAGTCGAACTTGCTGAAGTGTCCCTGTGGCTTAACGTGATGCATCCTGGACTGCAGGCACCATGGTTCGGGCTGCACCTTCGGCGCGGCAACTCACTAATCGGAGCCCGCCGCGCCACCTATGACTTCACCTCGCTTGGTCGAGCCAAAAAGAGCTGGCTGAAGACTCCGCCTATCGATCGGCCACTGTCCGAGGGCGGAATCGGCGATGGAGAGATTCACCACTTCCTTCTCCCTGCCGACGGTTGGGCCGCAGTCGCTGATGCCAAACAAGCGAAAGAATTGGCGCCTCAGGCGGCTCAGGCCCTGATGACCTGGCGTAAGTCGATCACCAAGAAGCCCGACGCGAAGCAACTCAACCGTTTGCGGTCCTTGGCGACGCGCGTCGAGCGACTGTGGGCGCTAGTTCTTCGGCGGCTTGAGATTAGCGAGCAGCAAATTTCGCGACAGATCGACGTGTGGGGCGCTGAATCGTTGTCGATTGCGCATGCGGTCGACCGCGTCAAAGTCGAACAAGAGTTGCACGACCCGGAAGGTCCCTACGAACGGTTGCGTCTCGCAATGGATGCGTGGTGCGCACTTTGGTTCTGGCCCGTTCTCGAGTCGGCGGAAGACAACAGCGTCGAACAAGCGGGACCACCTGACCTGAACGAGTGGATCCTCACCTTGGAGGAGCTTCTCGGTGCCGCGGGATTGCACACGGTGGACAGTGCGCAAGGCACGTTCCAGGACCTGGCCAATGGGTTCGAAGAACTTGCACTGATCGATGACCAAGATCGAGAGTTCTCCGGAATGCGCCGGATCCCTGAACTGCTTACGCGACATCGATGGCTTGGTACTGCACGATTAGTAGCGCAAGAACAGGGATTCTTCCACTGGGACTTGAGCTTCGCGGCTGTCTTCAGTCGGGGTGGCTTTGACCTTCAAGTCGGCAACCCGCCGTGGGTTCGGCCGGACTGGTGGGAGTCAGAAGCCTTGGCGGAGGCGGACCCGTTTTTCCTTTTGGAGGGAAATATCTCCGAAAGAGAATTCCATTTGCGTCGCGAAGAATTGTTAAACGACTCTGATGTAAAAGAAATTTACCTGTCAGATCTCGGGCGTTGGGCAGGAACCAGTTCAGTCCTCGGCTCAGAGGTCGTCTATCCGTTCCTTCGGGGTTTGCGTACGAACCTCTATACAAACTTCATCGAACAGGTTTGGCGTAACTGTAGTGCGTCTGGCGTTTCGGGTCTGATTCACCCGGAGAGCTTCTTTAGCGATCCAAAGGCTGCGAAACTTCGACAGGAGGCATATGTCCGTTTGCGGCGCCATTGGCAATTTTCTAATATGTCAAACTTATTTGAAGACATCAGTAATAAGGTTCTTTATGGTGTGCATATTTACTCCAGTCCAAAGCCGGTTTATTTCCTGCAGATCGTAGGAGTACTAGACCCGCTAACAATCGACGAATCAATGACTCACGACGGTCATGGAGAGATTCCTGGAATCCAGTATCCTCACGGCGGCTGGGACCTACGACCACACAGATCGCGAATTACAGTGGTAGACGACCGCGCATTGAAGGATTGGGCGCGGCTGTTCGATCCTGCCGGAACTCCAGCACGTCAAGCGCGTTTGATGCGTCCTGCGTCCAAAGAGCATCTAGAGATTTTGTCACGTATCTCATCAAGTGAGACCCGCCTGTCAGACCTCGGCTTCAAATGGTCAAGCTTGTGGAATGAGAAGATTGCAAAGCAGGACGGAAATATCGAATGGCGTTCCGACCATCCAGCTTCGTGGGATGAGGTTATCTTACAGGGGCCTCATTTCACGGTCGCCAACCCGTTGGTGAGGGAACCGAACAACCCTTGTAGATCCAATAAGGATTGGGCGTTACTCGATCTTGATGGGCTACCCGAAGCCATAATTCCCCGCACAAACTATCAAAGATCTACGGGCCGCGATGTTTATGTGGGTGGTATCCCGCAGTGGGGGGGTCACTCGGCCACTGATTTCTGGAGGCTAGCGTGGCGCGACATGACCCAGCCGGGTCTGGAGCGTTCTCTGCATTGTGCGCTTATTCCGCCGGGAGCATCGCATGTTCACACCGTCAGGTCCATGAGTGTCTCACCCAGTCACGGCCTAAATAGTTGGGAGCCTACTGATAGAGAGTCCTTGCGCCGTACTGCGCTGGTGTGCGGGCTGTGGTCCTCTCTGCCGTACGATTACCTCGTAAAAATTAGCGGAACATCGGCAGTGAATGTAGAAATGATGAAACGAGTCCCGGCCCCCACCGACGATGTCTTGGCGATCAACCTGCTTCTTCGGACGTTGCGGCTCAATTGTCTTACCTCCGATTACCATTTCCTATGGGAATGGCTTTACGAGTCTGGCTTTGAAGCGGACCGGTGGACGGCTCCGTTTAAATGGCTGACGAACCCGCTTGAAAATCTGTCCCGAACCTGGTCATGGATGACCCCGCTTCGTACCGATCTTGAACGTCGTGCTGCGCTGGTGGAGATCGACGCACTGACAGCACTGATGCTGAAGTTGTCTGCCGAACACCTTGCCGTCGTATTTCGTACTCAGTTCCCGGTATTACGCAAGTATGAGTACGCGATGTATTTTGATGCGAAGGGTCGGAAGATCGCACGTGATCATCACGCTCAAGGAGTTCTGCAGCAGGCAGATGACTTCAAGCTCCTGCAGGCGTGGGTGGACGGCGAAGACTACGGCGATCTCCTTGACCGCTACACCCCGTTTGAGCCGGACGAGGATCACGAGCACCCCTGGTTCTACAAGCCGGATCGCGAGGCCGAGATGCGTGCTGCCTACGCCGACTTTGAGCAGAGACTTGCCGAGGCATGACAGTTCACGAACCCACGTTTCCGTCTCTCCTCGCTGAGGAGACGCGTAACTCGATAGTCGAGTATCTGTCGACGACTTTCGCGTTGTCGGACCCGACGGCTCAGGTTGCACTGCGTGGCTTCCTGGCCAGCCCGGAGACGGGAATTTTTCGTGGCCCGTACGTGAAGATCCGAACGCCCTACCAATCCGTTGGCCAAGGTTGGCAGTCCCCGCTTGACTGGCTTCCTCAAGGGTTCAGACCTTTTCAGCACCAAGCTGAGGCCTTTCAGCGGTTGTCGACGAAGGGCAAGCCTGCGCAGCCCACAATTGTTACAACAGGTACGGGCTCGGGCAAAACCGAATCGTTTTTGCTTCCACTTCTCGATCACGCACGACGAGCTGCGGCCCGCGGCGAAACGGGTATAAAAGCGATCATCTTGTATCCGATGAACGCTCTGGTCACCGACCAAGCGCGCCGGCTTGCCGAGTACATTCACGACGATCCTCGTCTTGCGGATGTGACTGCAGGCGTCTACATCGGTGGTAACGGAAAGCGTCGGCGCTCGACGCAGCACGCTCTCATTGACCACCGAGACACGTTGCGGCAAAACCCGCCTGATGTCCTGCTCACCAACTATCGGATGCTCGACCTGCTGTTGCTGCGCGCGGCTGACGCAGGCCTGTGGTCAGATGCCGCGACCAGCCTTCAATATCTGGTTCTCGACGAGTTCCATACGTACGACGGCGCTCAAGGAACTGACGTCTCCATGTTGCTCCGCCGTTTGGGTGCCAAGGTGGGAGTTGCGGGCGAGGGAAGGCCGCTCGGCCGCGTGACGCCGGTCGCCACGTCGGCGACGCTGGGAGGTGGCTCGCGAACGGCCGAACTTCGTGCGTTCGCCGAGACCGTATTCGGGACGCCCTTTGACGCCGAATCGCTAGTCACCGAGACCGCGTTGACCGCTATCGATGTTGTTGGCGACGTCGACTTCACGCTCGAGATCCCGACGGTCGGCGACATCCTGAACACACCGACACCAAAATCGTCCGACCCTCAATCATGGGTGCCGTTGGCAGAAGCTGTCCTGAATGCGGCAGGTCACCCTGTAAACGGGAAAGGCCCGGACTTCACCGACCCCGTGGTGGTGGGCGAGAGTCTTCGAAGACATTTCCTCACCAGGGTGGTGATCGACGTGTTGGGCGGTTACCCTCGGTCCATCACCGATGCCGTGGCGGGGATCGCGCAAGCGGGCATCCTGCCGTGGGGAGTCCACAACACCTCTCGGCCAGAAGAAGTTCAGGCCGCCTTGTTGAAATTCCTGGCCTTGCTGTCGGTCGCGCGGGTACAGGATCCGCACGGCACGATCCGGCCGTTGGTGAATGTCCAGGTACAGGTATGGGTTCGCGAGGTCAGCAGATTACTTCGCGCCGTGGCTCCGGAACCAGAATTCCACTGGTGGCACGACGGTCCCAGCGAAGGACCACCGACGCTGCCCGCGGCCTATTGCCGGGTATGCGGTCGCGCCGGATGGATGGCAGCAACCACTGAACTCGGCGACAGCCTCTCCGGGGAACCAGTAGCAGTCTGGCGCAACAGCGCTCGACCGACGTCTCGAGGGAAGACGCGCGTGCTGCTCGCTGCTGACGCTGCCGAAAACGGCGTTTCGCATCTCGATCCGGAGACTCTCGAAGTGCAGCCCAAGCCAGGCGATGGGTTGCTGCCGGTGCACGTGTCGGCGACAGCTGAGGACGCCGCGAATGAGGTGTGCCCGTCGTGCGGGGCGCGTAACGCGATCCGATTTGTGGGCTCGAGCGTTGCCACGCTGCTGAGCGTCGGATTGACGACCGAGTTCGGTTCGAGCGTGCTGGCCGATGACGAGAAGAAGACGCTGGTGTTCACCGACTCGGTCCAGGATGCCGCTCACCGGGCGGCATTCATCGAGGGCCGCGCATTCGCGTTCAACTTCAGGTCCGCGATGTTCCGGTCCGTGAGCGCCGGTCGAATTGACCTCGCCGCCGTTGCCGAACGCCTCGCGACGAGCACCTCGACCGACGATCTCTATGCGATCACGCCTCCCGACTTCGCCCGCCGCCTTGCGGTCGATGCCGACTGGCTCGACCACGATTCTGGTGGTGGACTTCGTTCACTACTCGCAATGCGATTGGCCTTTCAAGCGCATCTGGAGGCGGGACTCAATGCACGCACCGGTCGTACTCTCGAAATCACGTCGGCTCTGTCGGTGGATGTCGATGTCGATCTGACGTCATTCGGCGAGCACAGCCGCGAAGCGCATCAGAATCTCCCGCAGCTCAGCTTGGCCAGCTCGTTGCAGAGCAGTCGCTATGAGCCGTGGTTACTGGGTCTGCTCGATCACCTCCGCGTTAACGGCGGGATAGTTCATCCGTGGCTGCACACTTACATCAAGGAAGAAGGTAAGCGCTGGTCGATCTGGGGCGGGAGTCCCGATGGCATGACCAAATTCCCCCGAGGCCGGCCGGCGCCATCGTTCTACACGACGGGCGTCGCCGGCGACAGCGACCTCCAGTCACTCAATCCGCGCGGCGAATCCTGGCTCACTGACTGGACGAAGCGCTGCCTCGAAGTCACGCCGAGTGAGGCGCGGGCGTTGCTCACCGCTGTCGTCGATCAGCTTGCGAACGCCGAAGGACCACTGCAACGACGCTCAGGCGAGCGCGGTGCGCACATCTACGGATTGGACCCTGCAGCTGTACTCCTCGACGACACCGACGTCGCCCGTCTGGAATGTCCTGTGTGTCATCACGTCCAGCCATCCGCTGCATCCCGCATCGCGATCTGGGAAGGTGCGCCATGCCCACGGATGCGATGCACCGGCCGACTCGGCGCCGTGGAGATCGAGCCCACGAACTTCTATCGCGATCTATACCGCAGCGGCAGGATCCGCCGCATTGTCAGCGCCGAACACACCGGACTCCTGGACCGAGACGAACGGGAGCTGGTCGAGGCTCGATTCAAAACCGGTGGTTCTGCCTCGGATCCCAACATTCTAGCCTGCACTCCGACACTGGAACTCGGCATCGACATTGGTGATCTGAGCACAGTTGCTCTCGCCTCGCTGCCGCGGTCAACGGCCAGCTACCTGCAGCGCGTAGGACGTGCAGGGCGGTCGACCGGTAACGCCTTCGTGCTCGCCGCGGTCCCCACTTCTCCACGCGACCTGTACTTCTTCGCAGAGCCCGAACACCTCCTCGCCGGCGAGGTCTTGCCGCCGGGCGCTTACCTCGACGCGACCGAGCTTCTGCAGCGCCAATATTTTGCGTTCTGCCTGGACAGGCTCGCTACGGGAACCATCTCGCTCCCGCAACCCATGCCCACCAGATTGGCCGAGTGCCTCGACGACGGCATGGCTGATGGCCACTGGCTGCGATCCGTGGTCGAGGAATGCATCGCCCAGTCTTCCGAACTCGCCTCTCAGTTCTTAGCGCTCTTCGGCGACCATGTCGGCGAGGACTCCCGCGTAGGCCTTCGCGTGTTCGCTGATGGCGGTCTCCGTACAGTCATTGCGGAGACGGCGGCACGGTGGGCGGGTGAGAGCGACGAGATCCGTTCGCGCCGTAATGAGCTGGCGAAGACGATGGACGAGATAGACAAGCACGGACATCTCGGCGATCTCGAGAAAGAAGATCGCAAGCGATGTGCCGGCGAATTCAAAGCTCTCAGCGATCAGCTCTACGAACGAAGCAAACTGGAGACGTTAACCGGCTTGTCGGGCGTGGGGCTCTTGCCGAACTACAACTTGCTGGACGATTCGACGACTCTCGACGTTCACCTGTGGTGGACCACCGGCACCGCACCTGGTGGCAAGCCGCAGGCCGAAGCGCTGGATCTCACCTACGAGCGGGGGAGCTCAACCGCGCTAACCGAACTCGCGCCCGGTGCTTTCTTCTATGCCGGGGGCAAGCGCGTCGAGATCGACGCGGTGGACATCGGCCCGTCATCCCGACCGCACTGGCTCGCCACTCGCCTGTGCCCTGACTGCGGTTGGGGGACAACCGATTCAGCTCCGGTGTCAGCCTGCCCGCGGTGCCATTCCGCGGCGGTGTCGGACTCCGGCGCCGTGCACGACGTACTCGAACTACGAAAAGTGTCCGCGGTACATCGCCTTGATGACGTCCTCATCGACGAGGAAGCCGAAGACCGCGCACGAACCTTCTTCAGCACAACCACGAGCGTGGACATCGATCCCACGACGATCACCAAGGCCTGGCGACTGAAGGACAAGGCATTCGGTGCCGAGTATGCGCGGATGGCGGTGGTCCGCTCCATCAATACCGGGCTCGGCGACGCGCCCGGAGAGGACGTCACGATCGCGGGCGAAACGAATAACGCCGCCGGCTTCACGACGTGTGCGCACTGCGGCGTCGTCGTACGTCGAGCGTCCGCAACTGCCGACGCCCGACATCGTGGGTATTGCGCGACGCGTCGCGGCACCTCCGAGAAGTGGACTCGGCTGTTGCTCTCCCATGAGCTCAGTACGCAGGCTGTCCGACTACTGCTCCCGGTGTCGTTGCTGCACTTCGAGACGACCCTTGCCTCGTTCAAAGGTGCGCTGTTGTTGGGGCTTCGAAAGGACTTCGGTGGAGATCCCCAGCACCTCTCGGTGGTCGCTTCGAGCATGACCGACTCTGCAGGGGCAATCCGTCGGTTCCTGGTACTTCACGACACAGTTCCAGGCGGTACCGGTTACCTTGACCGCTTCGGTGAGTCCGATCGCCTGCAGCACATTCTCGTGCTGGCGCATGAGGCCTTGGCTCAGTGTCCGTGCCGCACCGAAGAGCGCGCCGCGTGTCATCGTTGCCTGTACGGGGTGCTCTCACCGCGAGAGATGCCGAATGCGTCACGTGACTCGGCTCTACGCTTGTTGGATGAGTTCCTGGCGGAATGGGACGTCGAAGAAATAGACACCGTCACCGGCGTGGATATCGGGTCGGTACAGCTCAGTGAGTTAGAGATTCGTTTCCGCGAGGCGTTGAAACTACATCTCGACCAGCGAGATGGTGCGTCTTTCGAGGTATCGATCGGCGCGAAGGGCGAAGAACTCGACCTCCGTCTACCCGGGGGTGGAGGCGAGGTGCGGCGCTGGCGTATGCGTCCGCTGGTGCAGGTCGTCGAACTCGGCGTCGCGACCGAGCCCGATTTCCTGCTGACCCGAGTCGACGCGCAAACCGCGGATGTTGCAATCTATCTCGACGGCAAGCAGTTTCACGCGAGTGTCGAGAACAATCGAACAGCGGATGATGCTTTCAAGCGGGACGCCTTGCGTCGAGCTGACAAGCGTGTCTGGTCGATCTCGTGGGATGACGTTGCGGTGTTCGAGAGTATTTCGGCCAAGCTGACAAGCCCCGAGATGCTTCACCACCACACGAAAAATGTTGTCGGCGAGACCATGTCCGACACTCGAGTCAGATACATGTGGGGAAACCCGATTACTTTCCTGATCGAGTATCTCGCAGACCCAGATGACGACGTGTGGGGTGCCGGAGCGGTTCAGACCACTCTTGAATTAGTCCCGGCATCCCCAAAGCATGGGCGCGCTGCGCCCGTTCAAACTACGGGTGCTCAGTTGGGCGCAGCGCTCGTCGCACTTGCTGAAGGGCTAACTCCACCCGCAGATGCGAGCGGCACGATCATGATCGTCCCGCGCCACGGACTGACTGGTCTCCCGATGTGGATCTGTGCGGACACTGCTGATCACGAGCGTTCCCTTGGTGTGCTTTCCGTTCTAGACGATTCGGAAGCCGCGATCGGTGGACTTGACCACGACGCGCACTGGCGTGACTGGCTCCGGTGGTCCAACGTCTTCCAGTTCTTGACGATGCCGGTATATGGCACCGTGATGCCCCGGCGAATGGCCGCTATCTGGACTACCAGATCACTGGGGGAATTGGTCTCACAGCCGGTACCGCTTGCCGGTGCGGGCAGCGACCTGTCCGAGGCCGGACTCGAAATGCCTGCGGACTGGACACTCGTCGCAAAATACGTGGATACATCCCTAGCCGAACTGATCTGGTCGCTGGTGCAGCGAGGAGTAGCTGCGCCGGAGTCAGGGCTTGAGGTCGGACGGGTCGACACGGTCTGGCAAGTCGAGATGGCCTGGGAGGATTCCAAGGTGGCTGTGGTGGTCGACGCCGATAGCGAACGCGAGAAGTGGTTGGACGACCACGGGTGGGCCGTCGTGAGTATCGATGCGGGCAGAGACACGAAGTCGACAGCAGCGGAGCTCGACGCATTGATCATCAAAGGAGTGAGATGACCGTTCAAGTTCTCATACACAAACAGTTCGAGGATTCCTACGACCGACTAGACGGGAGCATCCGAAACCGGGTGCTCAACTTCATGGTCCGACTTCAGCGAGAGCCCGAGTCTCCAGGTCTCGATCTCAAGCATCCGCAGGGTGCCCAGAGTCACGTACGTACCGCGAGGGTTACCGACAACTACCGTGCGGTTCTGGTCACCTCGGGTGCAGACGGTGACACGGAGCTGCTATCGCTGATAGCAGTCAAGAAGCACGACGACGCTTATGAGTTCGCGAGCACTATTCGTCTCGAGGTGAATACGAAGACCGGCGCGGCCGAGTTGTATCAGCCCGCCCTACTGCAGGCGGCGATGGAAAGTGCTCCGACGACGGCTAAGAATTCCGAACCAAGGTTTCTTCCCAGTAGCGTGCGCCAACTGGATCTTGAACGGTTCGGTATAGCCCCTGACATTGCCGAGAAACTGGTCTCGGTGATCGGCGAGAAGCCGTTCCTCGCAATCGCTGGTGCGCTCCCCGATACGCAAGGTAGCGCCTTGCTCGACCTTGCGTTCGGGAAGAGTCCCGATGAGGTGTGGCAGGACTATGGCATCGACAACGTCGGGGCGATCGATGTTGATGATGTTGAGAAGGCGTTCCAGCGACCCATTACCAGGCTCAATTTCACTGCGGCGGCGGCTGACAATGAAGATGAGCTGCGTGCAGTGCTCGAAGGTGATTTTGCGAAGTGGCGAGTCTGGTTGCACCCATTGCAGCGGACCCTGGCCTACCACCACGGGTGGAATGGGCCGTATCGAGTCACCGGCGGAGCGGGCACAGGCAAGACGGTGACAGCCATCCACCGGGCGCGTCATCTTGCGGAGGGTCTCGATTCGGCTGGTCCGTCGTCGAAGGTCTTGCTCACAACGTTCACACGGAACTTGGTAAGGGCCATCGAGGCTCAGCTCGTCGAATTGGCTGGCCCAGGTATCTTGGGAAAGGTTGATGTTCTCAACGTCGACTCCTTAGCGCGATCAATCGTCGCGGCAAGTGAACCGGGCCGGGTGCTGGTTCAAGGTTCGACAATCGTTCATGAGAGCGCCGATCGAGTCTTGGAGCTGTGGCGAAGTGCCAGACAATCGGCATCTGGTAGCTGGGAACCGGAATTCCTAGCCGATGAATGGTCTTTGGTGGTGCTGGGCAACGCGATCCAAGACGAAGCTGGCTACCTTCGGATTCCGAGGAGTGGGCGCTCACAGAGACTGAGTCGGCCTCAGCGCGCCGACGTGTGGGTAGCGGTCGAGCAGTTTCAGAGGCTGATGCGCGCCGATAAATTGATCACGTTCACCGAACTCGCGGCACGTGCCGCAGCTGCCCTGGCGGGCGACCCATTGCTTCGAGCCTCGTTCGACTACCGCCATGCAGTTGTCGACGAGGCTCAGGACCTGCATCCCGCGCACTGGAAGATGTTGCGGGCTCTGATTGAGCCCGCTTCCGACGACCTCTTCATCGTCGGCGACGCACACCAGCGCATTTATGGTCGACCGACGCCCCTGTCTCGATTCGGGATCGAGACCAGAGGGCGGTCGCGACGGTTAACCATCAACTACCGGACGAGTCGGGAGATCCTGCGGTGGACGCTCGGTGTCGCGGATCCTGACGTAGACGACCTCGACACTGAGTCCGATACATTGCAGGGTGCCCGGTCGGTCTTCGGTGGGCCGGAGCCAGAAATAATCAGCTTCAAGAATTCGCAAGCGGAGAGCGCCGGCATCGCCGCGCTCGTGAAGAGCTGGTGTGCAGACGGATTAAGGGCATCGGACATTGCGGTTTTCGCCTACGAGAAGCGACACATGACAGAGCTGGTCGAGTCCCTAACTGCAGAGGGGCTGAAGAGCGCAATCGTTGGCCCTGACACGCGAGAAGAGAAGCTCGGCGACGTGGTCCGGGTAATGACGATGCACCGTGCCAAAGGGCTCGAATACAGAGGAGTGGTGTTGGGTCGAATGGGTGCGGCCGACTTTCCGCCTCGGTACGTCAAGAGCATGACCGGTGCAGCGAAGGACCGTGAACTGAAGAAACTTCGCAGCGTGCTCTATGTTGCCGGATCGCGTGCCCGCGAACGTATGGCGATAGCCTCCACAGGGCCCGTCACTGGCATCATTGGGGGCGAGAATGCAGGAGGATGAATCGGCCGCCGACAACTTGGCGGCGATAGAGCTCGACGCAGACCAAATGGCAATCGTCAATGCACCTGCGAATGCGCGCACCCTGGTCACCGCAGGTGCCGGACAAGGAAAAACCGAGGTCGTTGCGGCACGCGTCGACCACCTGGCGGCGAGTGAGGGGCTGTCGCCATCGGTCGAGATACTGGTCCTCAGCTTCTCGCGTGCAGCGGTGGCGGCGGTTCGACGAAGGACTGCGGAGCGTGACTCCGGAACACCACACGTTCGGACATTCGACTCCTTTGCGTCCTTCCTTCTGGGGGAGAACGACGTTGAGCTGCATGGTGGTTTCGATCATCGAATCCGAGAGGCCACGAAGCTCTTAAAAGGACAGGGAGATTTGGCGGGCATCGAAGACTTGCGTCATGTGATTTTCGACGAGGTACAGGATCTTGTCGGCGACCGAGCAGAGTTGGTTCTCGCGCTCTTGGGCAAGTTAGGTGATGAGGTTGGCTTCACAGCACTGGGTGATCCGTTGCAAGGAATCTACGACTTCACACTTGAGGAATCCCGCAGCAAGCGGACGTCAGACGATTTTCGTCATGAGCTAGTCGCTAAGTTTGGTGCAAGGGCATTGTCTCTGTCAGTTAACTACCGCGCTCAAGGTCTTCGTCCGAAAGATGTTGTGCGACTCGGTATCAAGATGCGTGATGAACCATCGAATACGACAGCGGCAGGACATCTTAAGAATCTGTCCAATACATTCCCGCACTCTGGGATCGTATCTGACTGGTCGTTCCTTTACGAACAGAACGGTAGTGTCGCGGTTCTTTGCGCGACGAACGGTGAGGTTCTGCGAGTTTCTAGGGTGCTCTCTACGCAGAATATCCGCCACGTCGTTCGCCGGAACGCTGAAGATTTCGGTGCGGCCCGGTGGATTGCCGATGTTTTCGACGGGATGGCCGGCCCCGAGGTTGCCCGGGGGGATGTAGTTTCACGTATCGAAGAGCAGCTCGAAGGCATTCTTCGGGACGAAGCTTGGTATCGACTGAAGGCTGCTGAGTCGCGGCCTCGTTCGATGGATCAGCTCAATCTGCACCGTATCCGCGGCCTCATCAGCGGGAGGGGTTTACCGTTGGAACTGACTGAACCGGATTCGGTAGATATCGTTGTGTCTACCATCCACCGAGCGAAAGGTTTGGAATTCGACAGCGTCTACTTTGTTCATCCGGACTGGGTGAAAGGAGACCCGGACGCTTGGGCCAGGTTACGTGAGCGGTACGTCGCGCTGAGTCGGGCCCGACATGATATTGCCGTCGTCGAGCTTCCGTCTGATTGGTCGTGGTTCGAGGACCATGAGGGGCGGCTGAGAGAGCGTAAGAAGAGCAAAAAGGGCAATCGCTACACCCGGGCCTTCGAAGTTAAATCTGATGATGCAGAGGTCGTCGGGGCAGCGGATACCGGCATTTTGGCAGCACAGGACGTCCAAGAGGCCCTTCGAGAGGTCGACCTCGGCACTCCCGTCACCGGAGTTGCAGAACCTGCGCTGTCCCATGGCAAGGACATTCCTGCTTTTGTTTTGACGACGAGCTCGGGGTCCGAAATCGGCATGACGGGAAAGCAGTTCGGGCGCTATATGAATTACGAATTCGGCTACCGATTCAAGGACGAAGGTTGGGACGGCATCACCATCGAGGGGATGAGACTCACGTCTGTGGAGACGGCTGCCGGGGACCCACGTTTAGGCGAGAGCGTGGGTCTCGGTCCCTCTGGTTTGTGGCTTATTCCACGGTTGGGTGGTCTAGTCGCACCAGTGGATAAATAATTAAGCATAGAATTCGGCCAAAACGATGGGTGTGTAGCGCTGACCGCCGACCAAGGGGTGGTTCGTATGCTCAATCGCTTGCTTTTATCTCGCCAATCTTTTCGATAAAGAACCTGTCGCCTAGCTTGAGCAGCTCTACGCCGTTGATCAACGAGTTCAACTCGGCGTCGACATCCTGCTGATCGATCTCGGTCGAAAGGCTGAGCGTATCGTATGGCAGTGCGGTACCGATTGGTAGATTAGCGAAGCGGTCGCAAAGTTCGTCAAGTGCGCTCTGTACCGCGGGCGCAAGTGCCGCTGGCGGGGGTGGTATGGACTTGCTGTCTGGGTGTGTCCATCGACGACAAAAGGCGTCAGCCATTGCGGCGGCGCGGACTGCTACTGCCGCATCCGATATCTCAGATAGCGCGAGCGAATTCACCAGAAAATCGTCTTTGGGAAAGAACCTTTCGCGCTCTACCCAAGAGGTCACGGTAGCAATTCCTCTTGGTCGGGGTGAGTTGACCAAACCAAGGTTGCCGATCGAATTTCGCAGGGCGTCACTACGGACATCATCTCCTACGAGAAGCTGCGCTACCTCGAATGTGTCCGGGGCTGGTTCGGCGGCTATACCTGACGCAATGAGTAGACCTGCTTCACAACCGCGGATGACGAGCTTGCTGCGTGCCCGTGTGAGATTCTTGTACAGCGGGGTGGATATTAGGACGTCCCGCATCTCTTTGTCCGAAGGCCAACGGCCGGACTCCGATGTATTAGATAGCAGAAAGTTCTTGACTACGGGCTCGAACGGAGCGTCGGCTCCACGCAAGGCCTTGAGAAGATCCAGCAACATCCTGTTGTAATTCTTACTAGTGGATCGTAAAACGGCACGCCGGACCAGCCATGACTCGATGTGGGCATAGGCCGCGGACCGGTCGTCTGAACTGGAGTGCTGCTCAAGGTAGAGCACCACGGGTGCAAGGACAGACGTGTCAAGGGCCTCCGCAACGTCCATAAGTTTCTGGTGTGTTGCGCCGGCCGATCGCACGATGATCCGCCGATAGGCGTCGCTATTTGTAGCAATGTGTTCGATACGTTCGACCAGATCTTCGCGACCAGAGTTTGCAGTCAAGGCCTTAAAGGCCGTGAACAGTTCAGTAGACAAGACTTCCTGGCCGCTACACATCGTGAGATAGTGCCCGAAAAACGCGTCGAGACGTGATCGGATGAGCCGGCCCTGCCGGATCTCCTCGCGCCAGAAGTCCGTTTCGAGCCGACGCCAGTGATCGTCGAAGACTTGCTCAACGTCTGCACCCGAGCGCTCCAAGAGCTGAAAGAGGGAGTTCTTCACCAAATCGCTTGGGAGCAGAGGTGTGCCACGGTCGTTAAGGCTCTCGAAGATGACCTGGGCGTTGTCGGTTGCCGCGAGTTCGATGACAACGACCTGCAGACCAGTTCGAAGCACTTTCACCAAAGACGCTGTTCTTTCGGGATCCGTGCGAGACTCTTCCAAGAAAGCCAAGGTCGCACCCAAGAAATAATCGTATGCGTCGCGAAGCCGGGAGTCGCCGGGCCCCGGTGCGTCCCCGCTCACGATGGATCGAAATTCAGGTCGGTCCCGCAACGTGGGCCAGACCTTGAACGGTGCAAAATCGGCATCCGAAAGGCCTTCGTCGTTGCTAGTCAACGAACGGAGCGCTCGGACCAATCGCGCCTGCGCGTCGGTAGCAATCATCGCATCACGGACAGCGCACAGAACGACCTGCAAAGTCGTAACTCGCTGCTGGCCGTCGATAACCTGTCGCACACTGATGTCCGCCGAATCCTTCTCGGTTGCGTCCAGGACGACGGCACCCAAAAAGTGCGGTTCAGCATCCTCATCGGTCGAGAAGCGATCGACCATCTCAGTGATGTCGTTCCAGAGAGGTTCCCAATTCCGGGTGCGTGTCCACACGTAAGGCCGTTGGAAGACCGGCACGACAAGACACTGCTCACCCTCGAACAAGTTGCGCAGTCGCTGAGCGGTTGCCTTCAAATCCATGACTCCGTCGGTGTCGGCTGATCTAATCCACTATGACGGTATCGGACAATGACGACAGAGGAGCCCCAATGAGTGGTGTGGCCGCCGCGATTTTCGATGAGCTCAATCGTGTGGGGGCCCTGTCTGCTGACCAACTCGCCGAAAACCTGGGGGAGTCGGTCGGCTTCGTCGAACAAGCGTTGGTAGACAACCACTTGGTGTTCCAGACCGTCGGCGATACGAGAGTCTGGAGCGTCGCTTCACCTGAATCGTTCGGTGCGGCTTTGTATTTGAACCGCCTAATGCGAAGGTGGCAGGTAGAAGCTCTCCAAAAATGGTTGTTGAGCGGCCGTTCAAGCCTAGTCGAGGCTGTGACCGGCGCGGGTAAGACCGACTTGGCTCTCGCTGCGATCGTCGAGGCTAGACGGCGAGGGCTCGCGGCTTTGATCGTGGTTCCCGATCAACACGACATTGATGCATGGTCGAAGGCGCTGTCGACAGGCATTCCTTCATCAATCGTTGCCCAAGTTGATCGAGGAACCGGCTCGCTCGACGCGTATCCGATATTGCTGGCTCGTTCATCAATTTTGGGCGACAGACGGTTGCGGTTCGCGAGGAGGGAACGTCTGCTGATAATCGATGAGGTAGATCAGCTCTCGGTTACTGACTTTGCGAATTTGACAAAGATTGGGACTGTCACGGACAAGCTAGGCTTGACGGCGGCCTACGAGTGGCCTGATCTTGGGGCAGAGAGCGTCCTAAAGCCGTACTTCGGCGACGTCATCGACGGTTGTGACTATCTGCGAGCTGTCGAAGACCGAATGATGGCTCCTCCGGTGGTTGTTGCTGTCGGGGTGGATTTTACCGACAGCGAGGCCCGCGACTATCGAATCGCAACCGACAAGGCGTCTGCCTTAACGGCCGAACTTCTCGATGCTGACGATGGCTCACCGGAGGGGGCACTTTCGCTTGCACGACGTCTTGACGCGGATGCAGCCGTAGGACCTCGAACGAGCACTGCACGGGCACTGCTTGGAGTGGATCGAGACAGACGCACAATACTAAGCCGCTGCACGGCGAAAATGTCCGTTGTTTCTACCTTGCGGAAGGCAATGCATAATACCGATTTGAGCGCCGTCTATTTCGACTATGACGGAGCAGACGGAACCGATACTAACGTGCAACCGAGGAAGACCGCGCAGAGTACTCCATCTGTCGGAGTCCTACTCTCGGTCCCGCGCACACCTCGGTCATTGATGGGACTGTTGGCTCGCGTATTTGAACTAAATTCGCCTTCAGAAGCCTTTGTCACGCTGGTCTATGTCAGAGGGACAATGGAGGATCCGCAGACGGATTCTGCTGCGGCCAGCCTTGCCCTCCTACGCGAAATTGCCCTCGACTTCAACGACGTGAACGAGAGTGACGCTCTCTCATTGCTTTTGCTCAGAGCCAGTGAACGTGACGGATGGCTCGATGTATCGCTCGATTCCGGATTCAACGAGGGCGGCCCCATCGAGGGCCCGGACACCTGGTCCGTCGTAGATGCGATCAAAGATATTTTTGATGATTATCAAGGCTTCCCCCTTTGGGAAGAGATTCGAGAATTGCTACCAGACATCGACGCAGAGCAAACGCTCAGGCAAGGTGTTGACGGTATCTCGTGGATGCCAGTCGGTTCTGCGCTTGTCGGTGCTGGTGGCCCGGGCACCCGTATCGAGCGCATACGTGCGTTGTCCGTGCTGGCAGACGTGTTCGAGGAACTCGGAGCGCATGCTCAAGAACTGAGCGATCTGGCTCAGGCGTTTTCACGCTCGGCACTGCTTTCCGAGAACATGACAACAAACAGAATCAGGGAGTTGTGGACAGGCTTGGGCGGTCGAGTAGCGCCTGGTGATAGAGCGCCGGTCGAAGTGCGCTCGGTCGATGATGTCATGCCGCTCGCCGCTGACGTTGATATGAGCCCGGCTCTGCGCCGTGTGTTGGTTGCGTTCGATGCTGCAGTCAGCAATCGAGGGGGCGCAATGAGAGGTCCGCTTGGCTCTCGCAAAGACGAATACGAAGTGTTGGACGCTCGGGGGGTCCGCCGGACAGTACGTCTTGCCGCTGACGACGCAGAGGGGTGGTCTGTCCCAAAAGCCGAGCTCAATCAAGCGAGCAACGCAGTTCGCGTCTTCATGAGTGCTTTGGATCATCATCGATTCTATATATTCACGGCCCCTGAATTTCAGCAGGTTGCCCGGGAAGCCACAAAGAACTCCACTTTCGGGCAGAAAGGGAAGGCCAAGTCGAAAATAATCGTGATCCCAAAAAGATCTGTTGTGGCCGGGCTTGATAAGTGGGAAAAGCTCGGCACGCTGGCAATGCCGAGCGCCGCATCCGCTAATTCGACGTCCATTTCCGAGTCGCGTGTCAGGCGAGCTTATGGTACTTCGAGCGTCGACCCTGCCTCGGGCGGGAGATCATCGATCGGCGCAGTCGAAATATCAGGGACCGGCGCGCAGAAATTTTCGCCGGATGCGTCCATCGTCGAGCCTTCCGACCAGCCCTTGTTCGATAGCGCCGGCCGCATTCGAGTTACATTGAAGGTCGATTCCCATTCGGTCCCAGGTGCTTTGGATACCGTCACCGGACAACTGCAGATTGCTGAGGTGGAGGTCGCAGGTAAGAATTCCGGAAAGCTATTCAGGAATGCGGCAACGGCCGCCTCGGCAGTTAGATCGATGAACAAGCCTGAGACTACTTTCAGCGACGGAATTTCTGAATGGACGGTTGACGGAACAAATGGAAAGTTTCTAACGTATTATCTCGACCAAAGTTCTTGGACAATTGAGATTCCGGAAAAGAGCTCCGCCGGGTAAACGGTGGCTGTCGGGTTGAGGGCTGTCAGCTTGACCGGCTCCGGCTCCGGCTTACGGTCTCAGGCTGCCCTTAGTCGGTGCGGGCGGGTTGGCTCAAAATCGGAGAGGGACTAACTATTCTTGACTAAACTCAAACTAATAGTCTCAGCAGGGTGACCGACGGTCTGACGACGTTCTAAATCCGCTTCTGGCTAATATTGCAATCTAGCAATCGTCCTCTTGTTGTGGGTGCATTTGGGCAGCGCGCTAAGCCTAGGTGAGGTCCAGTGCGCCGTGTAAGCGGCGTTGGTTAAACCAGTCGACACATCACATAGTTGCGAACTCGACATCGTCAGTTGTCTTCTTCGGGCCGATCAGAAACGGCAACGCGTCAATGCTGCCTCCGTCACAAATGATCTAATTGAGCTCTACGTCAACGCGTTATCGTAGGTGTTTCCGATGCTTCTAATCGATGTTGTACTAGCCCCGAACACAAGCGTTTTGCATCACGTGACTATTCCTGCCCGGAACGCAGCCAATGCCGCCTCCACTCGATTGCGCACAACCGAGTTCGATTAATATCCCAGAGATATGGGTCTTCACCGTCGTCTCACTGAGGTACAGCTCTGAGGAGATGTCCGCGTTGGTCGAACCAGTAGGCAAAATGCGGAACACATCTGGCCCCGCGGACTCATCATGTCCATCGACATTGTCATCGAGGCCGGTTTGGCAATTTAGACGTCTAAGGCTCTCAATTGAGTCAATGGCTTGAGATGGCACTCACCTCTCAGGTCGATCTATTTGACATCCTTATTTAGAAGCTTTAACCATTTCAAGAAATTCTGAGCCTGTGTAAGCACTTCGGGTTCTGGCGGGTCCGGGCTTAAATGCATGATCTCATTCCTAAGTTCCCTGAGGCTCTGCAGTGCCTCAAGGAAAACGTTGCGGTCCACATACCAATCGATACGCTCCCAATTCGTGGGACGCTCAATAGTCTTTGGATCTCTCCGAGCGTTAAATCTTCAGCCGATATTGCTTCGCGACCGGGATCATTGGGATTTTTCGAGTCTTCGATATCTTTCGTGGTGAAGTGAGTATTGACGATCTGTCGGAGGTGACGTTCGGCCTCGCCGGCAAGCAGAAATGGGCCTGCCAAAATTTGAAATGCTTCACTCAGGTCGGCGGTCGTTACTATTCCGCAAATTCGATTTTCAACGTCCCGGACAAATAGGTAGCCAGAATCGATAATGCGTGGGATTTGGCTTAGTAAATCGTCGTCCAATGAGACGGACTCGGCCGTAGAAGTGCATAATCTAAGATCTGCCTCAGGCGAGTGGACTGTCGCCTTAGCGATGGATTCCCAGCTAATCGCTCCCTCGAGCTTTCTACCACCCTCGATTACTGCTAATTGGAAATAGTCGTGCCGAATCATTAAGGATTGTGCTTTTCTGAGCGAATCGCTTTTGCTAACTGAGATCAAGCCGCGGTTCGCAGACTCAAGACTCGACACTCGAAGAGAGTTAATCTGTGGCGCAGTTGGTGCGATCGGTGAACCTACCGGACTGTTTTCTGTGTCCTGGTGCTCTTGTTTGAGAAGCACCTTTATCTGACTGTCGATCCAGCCCGTTTCGAATGGGGGGGAAGTGGTCAGGCCATAACGAGTCAGGTCGTCATTGATCTTTTTAAGTACCCAAATTCCGCGACGCTTAGCGCCCCATAGGGCAAGAAACTCTCGTATGGACGTTGTTACTTCTTGTGTTGTTGCTTGTTGGGCGGCCCTTTTGAGGAACTCTTCCGAGTCCATTCGATGATCCTACCGCGTCTTCCCCCGTAGTGTGCAATTTTCTGGCCGTTTGTCTGAACTCGCGTTTCGTCTGGTGAGGTGCTGTCGATCCTGGCGACTGCCAAAGACAAATTGGAGCAGACCGTCTGGAAATCTCGGCCCGGAGTCGCGTGCAGGTTCCGTCTTGTCCGATAGCAATACAGATACGCTCCACGCTAGGGGTGATGTAGCTTACGGCCCGCTGGAAACCTGCGACAGGTCGCGACGATACCTTCGCGCGATATTGGGATACTCTGGAGCAAGTGCCGTATTAGATGCCTCGCGCTTTAACTGTGCCCGTTCATTGTCGACATGCATACTGCGCGAGACTGGCTTGTGATCCGACGGTGTATTCTGTTCTACGGCAGTTCGAAGTCAGGCGGCCGGCGATAGTAGCTCGATTCGTTTACGTGACCATGCCAGCCCGAAATGCAGCCATAGCCGCCTCGACTCGATTGCGCACACCGAGCTTCACGAAGATCCCGGAGATATGGGTTTTGACCGTCGTCTCACTGAGGTACAGCTCGGAGGAGATATCCGCATTGGTCGAGCCAGTAGCCAAGATGCGCAGCACTTCTCGCTCCCGCGGGCTCAGCGCATCCATTGACAGCGACGGCGAGGCCACCGGCAACACCGACGTTGCCACAATCTTCCGGAGCGAATCCTCACTGAACAACGTGTTGCCAGATGCCACTGCTCGAACCGACTGATGGAACGTCTCGGGTGCCTCGCTTTTGCTCAAGAAGCTGTGCGCCCCTGCCTCGATGGCCAGTACCACCAGATCGTCCACATCCATCGCCGTCATCGCAATGACCTTCGGTGGATGGGCCAGCGTCATCAACTCGCGAGTGGAGTCCAGTCCGCCGACTCGGCGCATCTGAAGATCCATGAGCACCACGTGCGGCCTGAACGCCGCAACCGCAGCAGGCACCTGGTCGCCGTCCTCCACGTCGCCCACCACCACAATGTCCAGGGTCTTCGCGAAAATGTCGGTCACTCCCCGCCGAACGAATGGGTCGTCGTCGACGATCAGTACGGTGATCACGGCTGGCGCTGTCATGGTGCGCTGAGCTTAGAACGCGACTCCGACACTGCCCGTCAGGAGTACCACGGCAACCAGCACGAGACCACGAACTCGCCCGGCTGCGCGCTGGCGAAAAACGTGCCGCCCACCCCGCGGACCTGTTCGCCCAGTCCGGTCAACCCCGCACCCGACCCATGCGCAAACGCCGGTTGCCCCATCAGCTGATTGCGCACATCGACGCGAACGCCCGCCTGATCGGACCCGTGCACCACCACCCGAATGGTCGAACCGGCGGCGTGTTTCTGCGCGTTGGTGAGCGATTCTTGCACCACCCGATACGCCACATGACTGCTCGCAGCGCCGATCTCACCGGGCGTCACGTCGAGCATCAGCGACGTGTGCAAGCCCGCGTCCCGCGCCGAGTGCACCAGATCGGAGATGCCTTCGACACTCTGCCGGCCACCGTTCGAGGCATCGGCTGATCCGCGGAGCACGCCGATGATGCGCTTTAGCTCGTCGAGCGCATCGTGGGCGGTCTGCCGAATCATCGATGCAGTCTGGGCGACCTTCTCGGGTCCATCAGCGCTGTTGACTTGCATTCCGCCTGCGAACAGCGAGATGCGGCTGAGGCTGGCAGCGAGGGTGTCGTGCATGTCGCGAGCAATGCGGGCACGTTCCGCATTGAGCAGCATCTCCTCACGAAGGGCGTTGGACTCCACCGTCACCTTGTCTCGCGTGACCACAGCCTCCGTCAGATCGGATCGCGTGCGGCGCAGTATTGCTCCACCCACGACCAACCCGACGAGCACTGCCGCGACGACCCACGGAATCCACGCCGGGACGTCCCATTCCACCGGCACGGATCCGTCCTCGGTCTTCGTCGAACCGATGGTCAGGACGGAGTAGTACCGACTGCGATGGGCGTCGTACGTCAACGACACCCCGCACGCGACGTACACCGCGACTGCGGCCATCGCCAGCGGCTTGGTTCGTGCGAACGCACCGACAGCAAACAGGGCAATCAACGCTGCCGTCGCATCGGTGGCGAAGAACAGGGGCCCGGCCAGGGCCAGTCCCAGCACCACCCATGGCCGTTCGTGTCGCCAGATCAAGGCGACGGCGGCGATCAGGTTGAGCGTGACGCCGATGCCGAGGTTCCAGCCCGGTGTGCCGGACGCGCCCGCCAACCCGGCGGTCATCATCGAGCAGAACAGGCTGAAGGCCACCGCCGCCGTCGTCCAGGCTTTGCGGCGCAGGGTGCCTGTCCTATGCGTGCTCACGGTCAGCAGCGTACGGCCGAGCACCGACACGGCGGATCGTCCTATCGGCCCGCGTGGCCGATTGGATGCGACCTAAAGGAGGAGGTGCACCGACCGGTCAGCCGAGGCGCGGGCGGGGCCGACTGCGGTGTGGTTGATGCATCGCCGAACGAGAGGAATTTCGACATGACCAACCACAACCCGAACCCCCAGCAGCAGTACGCCCCGCCCGCTCCCGAGCAGAAGAAGAGTTGGTTTGCCCGACACAGGATCCTGACCGTCATCTTGGCAATCGTCGTGCTGGGTGTCCTCATCCGGCTCATCGGTGGCGGTTCATCGGAGACCCCGACGGCTCCCGCGTCGGCCGGATCCTCGGCGTCGGAGGAAGCGGCTCCTGCGGCCCCGGCCGAGCCGAGTAGTCCAGGAATCGGCGTTCCGGTACGCGACGGCAAGTTCGAGTTCGTCGTGACCGCGGTCGCACCACCGGTCACTTCGGTCGGCTCGGAGTATCTGACGCAGACCGCTCAGGGCGAGTTCGTCCAGGTGACGATGACCGTGCGCAACATCGGCGATCGTGCGCAGAGCTTGGATGCGTCCTCACAGAAGTTGCTCGACGCGGACGGCAAACAGTATTCCGTCGACAGCCTCGCGACCGCCTACCTCGACGAGGGCATCGGCTACGAACAGATCAATCCGGGCAACGCGCTGGACACGACCGTCGTGTTCGACGTCCCCGTCGGGACCGTGCCTGCCGAGATCGAGCTGCATGATTCGGCGTTCTCGGGCGGCACGACGGTCGCCCTCCGTTGATCGACTCGAACAGCACTTGCTTTCTCGCCGAATCTATTTCACTCGTTGCAGTTTCGGCTGCGACCTGAAGGAGGAAACTATGACCAACCCTCAGCTGTCCCTCGTCGCCGCACTGCTCGACCGGTCCGGCTCGATGCATTCCATCGCCGACGACACCCGCGGCGGATTCGATTCGTTCATCGCCAAGGAGCGTGAGGCCGACGGTCGGACCGTGGTCACGCTCGCACAGTTCGACGACCGGTACGAGCTGGTCTACGACAACACGCCCATCGCGGACGTCGACCCGCTCGTGCTCGAGCCGCGGGGCAGCACCGCGTTGTACGACGCGATCGGTCGGCTCGTCAGCGAGGTCGGCACCGGGCTGGCCACGATGCCGGAGGATGACCGTCCAGGCTCGGTGACGGTGCTCGTGATGACCGACGGTCACGAGAATGCGAGCCGGGAGTGGACCAATTCTGCTGTGCGGGAGCTGATTCAGCGGCAGGAGTCCGAGTACAGCTGGGACTTCGTGTTCTTGGGATCGAACATAGATGCCGTCGAGGTGGGTGCCGATCTGGGCTTTCAGCCCGGCAAGTCGATGACGTACGTCTCGACGTCGGTCGGCGTGACGGCAGCCTTCGATTCGGTTGCGGACTACCAGCGTCGGAAGCGATCGGCCGGTGTCGATGCCTGTTCGGTATCGGCTTTCACCACGAAACATCGGAGACGCGCGCGAGGGTAGTGGTAGAGATTGGCGATTTAAAGCCCGCGTCGTCCGTGTGGACTCTAAGCGGTTGCTCCAAGCCTCCCACCGCCGAGAGCCTGCCTTGTTCAGCAAATACACGCTCAGATACGTAATCTAGGACCACATTCCGACCGCACTCACTCAAGCCAGTCAAGTTGGATAGGTGTGGGGGTGTGCGCAGGAAGCTTTTTTCAGCATCATGTCGATGAACACTGCGAACAGGTTCCCGCGGTAGAAGGGACCAAAGTTCACCTCCGTTGGACGAGGGTATCTGAGTCAATGGTATTAACAATACGGGCTAGAATAATGCCATGATGGATAAAATAATCGAATGTACTCGGACTGTAGACGTCACGGCGGTCCTACTGTGCGCTGGTTTAGGAACGCGCAGTGAAACAGTGGCAAAGTTTGGAATACCCAAATGCCTGATCCCCGTTGATGGGACGCCATTTCTCGGATGTCTCATAGGGTGGTTGAGGAAAAGCGGAATTGTGAAGGTAATCGTCGTTGTCCATGGCTATAGCGATGCAATCTCAGAATTTCTAGAATATGGACCATTCGAAAATACTGATATCGAGATCGTCACATTAACCGAACGTCGCGATACAAATTGGGCAACTCATCAAGGTTTGAAGAAGGTCAAGACCAGGAGAGCCCTGGTGCTTGTTGCAGACACCGTATGGAAAATCGACCTGCAAAGATTCTTCAGTCATGATTTTACGCTCGACGTCTGCGTTCCCCTGACCAAACCGCGGCCACTGTGTAATAGGAACTTCGCGGTAGACCGGCGCGGGCGTGTGGTCGAAATTGGGGCCTTGCCGACTAGGCGATCGGTCACATATATGACTGGAACTGGGATCTACTTGATAACTTTGTCTGATGCGGTGATTGAAGGGCTAAACCGAGGCGGCGATCTAGATACAACAGGATTCGCTCCCGATGACTTGAGGATTGGTTCGTATAGTCATGTCGGTCCCCTCGTAGACTTTGGAACCGACCCGCAATTGACTCTGCTTCGGAACGACCTACAGTATTGGCCGGAATTCTTCAACTCTACCGACGTCAAACGAGATCTCAACTATCGATGACAAACCAGTCGAATTAAATTTCTGATAATTAATGAAATGCGCGCCTGGTGAGTAACGTTATGAGACGTTCCTCCAGCTAGAATTGTGCGTATTTGAAACGAAACCAATTTTATTGGCTGAGGCATGCCTGCTGTACCATACTGAATCTGTTCAGGATGACTAACCTTCAGTGGCGGCCTGGCTCTTTATTGCGTTAAGGCGGTCTAGCACGCCGAAACTCGTTAGAGGCTGCTTCTTGGTGACGCCTTCGACTGAATCCTTTATTACTTCTAGACGCGCTAGGTCGTAGGCCGTTATTGACTCCTCTGCTGTCTCGACGGCAGACGAAACTGACGACTGTAATCGGTCGGCCTCCCTCTGAACTGCGGATTGGTAAGGAGACAATGTTCTCGCGGCGCACGTACGGCTTGTGATACCAAAGACGGCTGCCATCGAAAGCGCTTCCGCCCCACGGATATCGGCGCGGATCACTGCGGATATTGGAGCCGAACCGCCGGACCGAATGGCTGCAGAAGCGAATTTAGCGGCTTCTAAAGACTTTCCGATGAGGCCCCTAATTGCTTGATGGTCGTAGCCCGCTCCGCTGGTCAGTGCCTCTGCAATCTGTCGCCGGCGCCATGCGGAGTCGCCAATAGCAAGCAGTGCGGAACTGTCGCTGGGTAAATTAGCGCGGTCCATCAAAGATAAAACCCAAGCAGCTTCTGGGTATCGCCGACGCGACGAGTACGCAACCGATAAATCTAGTGACGATGACGCCAAGTAATTGTTCCGATTCGGGAATCTTAATGCGTAAAAAAACCACTGCAGAGAAGCCAGCTCGAAGGTGCCGTTGTCTGCCGCTGCTCGGCAGAGAACTGATGCTCCACGGTGCAGAAGTTCAGGGCTCGCGTCCGAGAGAATCTGGGGGGTCAGCCAACTAAGCAACTCTGCGCACGGCAAGTCAACTTTGCCAATTGACATCTGGCTCTCCATCGACTCGATTAGGGACTTCGCGATTTTAAATGCAGATCCTGTTAGAAGAATTGCGTCTACACTCGCAGGTATATTGAGGTTATTCCCCTCCTCGGGGAGCCTTTGAGTCTCTCGCAAAACGTTATCAGCAAAAGTGATAATTCGTCGATTTTGGACTTCATTCGTGGCCGTTTCTTGCTGCTCTTTCACCACCTCCCAAAGAGCAATATGCATGTAGGAATTTCCGCGTGCCAGTCGTTCCGAATTTATGCGCTTGGTGGGTCGTCCGACGCCAAATTTCCGAAGGATGTCGTTTGCATGCCGAAATTCCCACCAATCTAAGTCAAAGAAATCGTCATCCGCACAGGCTCCGATCGCAGGATCGGATAGCTTTAGCCTTGCCCACTGGACCGCCTTGAGGATCAAGTCATTTCGTTCTGCACCCGAAAGCGTCGCTGTTTGGTTCACGAACCATGACGATGTGAGAGGATCATCCAGGGTTCGGCATCGAGAATCGGTTTCGTTAGGAATTTTTGGCCAGGTTGCCGCCAATTTTTCGAGTGCACGCCTGAGGACATAATGACTGCCGTTTACTCCGATATGACCATGGCCATTTTCCCGGTTTCGATGTCGTCCAGTGTGCGTCTCGGGACGCGGGACTATTCGTGAGATGGATGGACGTTCCGGACTCTGCGTGCTAATTGGTAGACACAATAAGTCCAACCCATAGTATAGGCTTACTACACTCTGCTCGATCGGAGTGATCTCGGTGCAAACTTCGAGGGCATTGCATAGTAGTCGTCTTACCTCCCCAAACGGGCGGCAGGCACCGCGAGAAGTCGTGAAGTAGCCTGAAAGTACAGGCGTTAACGGGGCCGTTATTTTGGTGGAGCCACGCAGGAGGGTCTTGTACCGATGGAGAAGGCACCGAACATCCGCCGACGAGACATCGATGCTGCTCACGCGCCAGATTGTAGCTGCTATCGTCAGACTTCGGCACCGCTAAGGATCTGCCTCATGGGCGAGCACCTGGACTGGCACGGAGGCAACTCGGTTGTAGCCGCCATCCAGCACCGAGCGTTTGTGGGGTTGGGCCGGCCAGGACTGAAACTGCCAAGAGTTCTCGGAATTGATCGACTGACGCGATACCTCTCCAATGAGAAGACCCTGTCCTTGCAACCGGTGGCGGTAAGGGTCCATCCGGGATTGGATGGTCTCGGTCTGGGCTCGACTTCAGCCGTAATGGTCGCAGCAGCCTTTGGTATGCAGTCGGTAGCCTCAAGTGTCTACATAAGACAGGCAAGAGCGGTAGATGCGGCTTACCGTGCCGAGTTCGAGGTCTTCAAGGGTGGTGGGATGGATCATATAGCGTCAGGGTTCGCGGGAATAGCGTTGACATCAGGTGGCTTTGGGGCTTTGCCGGTCGTCGACCGTCACGAGCTGAAATCATTTGGTCAAGATGGCCTGTCGTTCATTGTGATAGATACAAGAATTCCCAAGCAATCAGGTTCGATCATGCGCCAATTGCGAACTGAGTACAAAAAAGAGATGCAAGATTATGCAAATTCGGTCAGCGATCTAAGCGATGTAGTCTTCGATTCTATAGTGGCAGGAAATGTTGATAACATAGTTCAGTTGTTTGAAGCAGTTCAGCGTCAAATGGTCAGATTACCTCCGGTTTGTCCGCCATCTTTGATTGAGATTATTGAGGAGCTGGCTCGGCATAAAATTCGTGGAGTTAAAGTTTGTGGGTCTGGAGGAGGCGGAGCGCTCATATTTCCTCATATTCCGGGCTCAACTGAGCATGCAACTATTCTAGATAAGTTCTTTCCAAAATTGAGTTACTTCCGGACCGGCCTGTCTGACGACCCAGTACGAACTGATCATGAGGGTGCTGGTGTTTGTTCGGGGTGAGCGAGTCTTGTCGTTTGAGATACGTGTTTGAAAAAAAGTGACAGTCCAGTGGTGATTAATTCGCCGATCTTTCGCTACCGCTGTGTTGGGCAGTCCAGCGGTATCAGCTTTCTGCTGAGTTCAGCTTGACCGGTTGCTATTGTGCCAGCCGATCTCGATCGATCGAAGGTCCGGCGTCAAGCCTGAGAGTCTGCCTTTGAAGTTGTTGGGAATGGTGTTCTAAGTCAGGCGGGTGCGTGCGGCACGGCCCATTGGGTCAGGGCGGAGGCGGTCGCGTCGTACCGGGTTTCCGTACTTTGAGAGTTTCGGACGGATGCCGTGAGCTTATGAAAGGCCGGCCGTGCCGTCGACGACTCCTTTGACGAGGGTGCTTCGGTGTTCACCGCCACGTACAGTGATCATGAAAGTGAGTATCTCCGTCCAGGAAGCGAGATCCACGAGTGCGTGCTGTATCTGGACGTGGACGGGTCTAGGTGGTATGAAGTGGCTTCGACTGTGTCGGTTGTTTCTGAACATTGGCCTCGCAGCGTTCATTTAGACGGTTCCATAGGCCGAGCCGTCGACCTGATCGCCATCGGAGATGTGGCGTAAGTGTTCAATCGAAGACCGTCGCCATTAGCTGCCCCCAAGAGGGGCGGGGTTCGGGGCGTTTTTTCGGATGATCACAGGCCTCCCTGTGACAACATGGAAAGGTCGATTATTGAGATGGTGTGATCGAGACGGCGCCATCTTCCTTTCGCATAATTTCCAAGTAGCCGGCACGATATCCGCGCCCCTCAAATAAAGAGATCGCCGGACGATCGCGGCGAGCTCCTCGATTCCCCTGTTGGGGGTATTGAGTCTTCGTTCGAGACGAGTAGTGCTTCGTTGACTTCGTGTCGAGCGCAGTGAAAGTTGCAATCGGAGTTGGGTCGAGTAGTAATACTGCGCTCTCTCCAGACTTCATTGAAGGGACGAATGGCCACGTCGCCATATCGATGGGCGCTGTTTCCTCGATGATAGGAACAGACGAAGCAGCCTGACGGGGAGATGGTGGTCCTGAGGTCCGCGACCGGGCACGATGCATAGTTTTTTATCTGGCCCGTTTGTTCTTCTGCTGATTGGGCGGCCAACATGCTCGAAGAAAATTCGACTTTAAAACTGTCTGAAGCTAGCATTCTTGCGTTGGTCAAAGACTGTCTAATTTTTCCTCGGTCGATTTCTGAGAGAGCCATAATTTGATGATTAGGCTGCATCTCCGCCTTGAATTCGATATAGTCGCATCCCAATTGTTTTGCTAAAGCGGTGGCAGCCATAATATCGTCTATATTTCTGGATCCTTGTTGCGCCGTGTAACCTGACTGTATTACGAATGAGTACCCAACCGTCCCGCGCGTAGCGGGGTCAATCTCGGCAATCTTGCGAATTCCGTCTATTATTCTCTCGAATGTCTTGAGACTGGAACCTGTTGTACGTTGGGGACGGACGCGTGCATAGGTATCCGGTGAACCCGCGTCCATGGAGATCCGGATCCACTCGCATGACTTAGCGAGAAGGTCCACATATCTATGAATCATGGTTCCATTAGTCACGAGGCCAGTTTTTATCTTATGTTCGCGAAGACCGGCAATGAGCCGAGGTGTATTGGGGTGTATCAGCGGTTCGCCTCCGCCGATAAGTATGACAGCCATCACGCCCATTTCTGCAAGCTCGGCTGGGAATTTACTCAATCTCTCGGCGGAGAAACGTGACTGGTTAAGCACATCCATTGTGATGCAATTCGGGCATTCGAGGTCGCAGAAGCTGGTGGGATCGAGTTCAACGACGATTGGCCCGACTGTCTTTGAGTTTCTCGCCTCACGGATCCGCTGTTGTATCCGTGGATGTCCAAGCTTCCCGAGCAGGTCGAGTGGCTGGTGGGTCAAGTTGTGGCCTCCAGGCTGGTAGTGGGCCGGGTTCGGAGTTTCATGGAATCTGTGCACGATCGTAGACGACTGAGCGCGATTGTAGGAGAACCATCGGGGCAGTGGAGTCCGCTCATTCGGCCGGTAATGCTTGCGCTTGTCCGATCGAACCGTAGGAGAATTTATGATTACCGTAGTGATCATCGCGGTGTTGTCGTTCTTGTTGGGACTCCAGAACGGGTTCCTGATGGGTCGCAAACTGGGCTCGACGCAGGAGCTTGCCCGTGTTGAAGTCCTCATGCCCGTAGAGCGGCCGCGCGGCAAGAGCGGTCGAAAGCGCCGTAGATAAGACAGTAGTTATGCTTTCGTCCAGGGGCGCTCGAATGGCAATTATTCGGGCGCCCCTCGGCCGTTCCCGTTGGCAATGGTTCTGAGTGACGGCTGAGCGCTGAGCTACCGATTGGCCCCCTCGATCAACGGCACGATGGCAGGCCGTACTCACTCACGCGCCGGCATCGTCGGGGATCGAACACGCTGTTCTGCAGAAGAGCGAAGGGCGGTACCGTGGCGAGTTGCCGCTATCGGCCTGCCAAGTCCGGCCGGTCATTGGAGTCCGCGGCTGGACAGCTCCTATACGAACGTTCTGAACCCCAACCCTTGCGGTGGAGCATAATGGCTTGTCATCCCGGGAGAGATAAGTGATGACCCTGAGGGCCTGGCTATGGCCTCTTGCCGAAGGAGCATGGACCGTTTGAGGGCGTCTCGCAGCTTGGCAGACTCTTCCGAGCGAGTGTCGCGGCGGTGCTGCGTTCGATTCCATCGTTGCGGTGGGCGATTTCAGCCAGCACTCGGATTGTCCGTCATCGCGACGACGTCGCGGCGAACCACCTCTGGGAACGCGTTGGCTTGACAACATCCTTCCACCGTGATGATCGTTCCTCGCAGGTCGGTAGTGATCAAAGCTGGGACAGCCCGGTGGTCGCTCGAAGGCGCGCGAGGTGTGTAACCGGTTTCTGCTGGCGATGGGCAGATTCACGCGACGTTAGTTTGTCCGGGATGTCTTTCTGTTTCCCTACCGTCGTCTGCTGACGATCGACAAGCAAGGACTGACCGGTAGGACGGTTCAACACCACAGCGTGCGCACTGTTCGATCACCCAGTTCGCCGTCGAAACCCGAAATACACTGAACTGGACGCCGGTTTCAAGTCTGGATTACGGGGGGGAACGCGTAGCCGTGTCAGAAGCATGTCGAGTTGTACGGGGCCAAAGCGACCGTCTCGGACTGTTGTGTGTTGACCTTACTTCCAAGACGTGGTTGGGGTGGATAGAACCTGTAGATCACCGACCGCCGTACTTCGAGGTGATGCGACTCTCCAACCATTGCAGCGCAATCGTGGGCGGCAATGCCATCACGAGGATCAACACGACGGTACCCATGATGTTCTCCATCCGCACCAGGCTGACGTTGCGCAGAAGTTCGTATCCGATTCCACTGGACGACGAGAACATCTCGGCGAGAAGCAGTCCCAGGAACGCCAAGCCGAAGGTCATCCGCATACCCGTCGCCAATGCCGGGAGCACCGCGGGAATGACGATCTGACGGATCAACCTGGGCCAGCTCACCTGCAGTGACGCTGCCATCTTGAGATGGATTCTCTGGACCGACGCCGTCGCCTCGACCGCGACGAGGAACATCGGGATGAAGGCGGCGTAGAAGGAGAAGCCGAATCGACTCAGTGCGCCGATCCCGAGGAACGACAGGAAGATCGGGTACAGCACGATCTTCGGAATGCTGTTGATCGAGTAGACGATCGGGGCGATGGTTCGGGTCCAGAACGGACTCAGTCCCAGCGTCAGGCCCAGCAGGGAACCCACGACGGTGCTGGCGAGGAAGGCGAGCACGAGAATGCGTAGGGAGTCGCCGACATTGGCGCGGAAGTCCGCCTTGCCCAGGTCCTCGACGAGCGAGGCCATGGCCTCGGCCGGCGTCGGGAAGATGAGACTGTCGACGAGAACAGCCGCGAACCACCAGATCAAGACCGCGACGACGGCCACGACCAGTGGTGGGAGGAACCGTCGGGCGTTGGTGCGGCCCGCGGATGAGGTCACCTTCGGGGGAATTGTCGGTGCGGTGGCTACTCTGTGCAAGGTGCTGCTCATCAGCGGCGCCTCCAATCGAATCGGTTGAGCGCGAGAGAGATCAGCGAGGTCGAGAGCAAAGCGATCAGCGCCACGATGAGGATCCCGGCGTACATATCGGCGATGTCAAACCCGTCGTAGGCAATGGAGATGAAGTGCCCCAGGCCCTGCGTCGACAGGATGAACTCACTGGCCAACACTGAGATGACGGCGTACGAGAGCCCCAATTTGAGTCCGGTCACAATGCTCGGCAGCGCATACGGCAGCAGCACCGATCGGAAGTACTGCCACCGCGTGAGCATCAGTGTGGTTCCGAGCTTGGTGACGATCGGTGACACCGAGTTGAAGCCGGTGCGTGCGTTCAACGCGACCACACCGAAGGCGAAGATGGTGGACAGAATAGCGATCGGAGCCACCCCGGCCCCGAACAGCACCACCATGATCGGGTACAGCGCAAACGTCGGGACGGCGTAGTAGACATTGAGGTACGGCTGAAACGCCCTGTCCCACAACTCGTACCGCCACAGCACGTACGCGGCGGCGACACCGAGAACGGAGCTGAGCACGAATGCGAGGACGATGATGCCGAGCGTTCGGCCCAACTCGTCGATCAGGAAGTCCGGGTCGGTCAGCAGGCCCAGCGACGTCGAGATCATGTCGGTCACCGGAACGATGTCCAGCGGTGAGGCGAAGAATCGTGCCGAGATGTCGATGGCCACCAGTGCCGCGACGAGGATGAGCACCGTCCATCCCCATGCGGGGAGACCGAGTTGGGTGGAGGGGGCCGGTCGGATGTATCCGGGAACCACGGAGGCGCGCGTGCTCTCGCGCGTGGGCGCACTCATGGTTCGATGCTCATCGTCTTCTTGGCCTCGTCCCGCAGCCGCGACCAGATGCGTTCGTGCAGAGCCACAGCGTCGGGACTGGCCAGCACGTCTTCGGATCGTGGGCGCGGCAGGTCGATGTCCACCTCGTCGATGAATCGGCCGGGCCGCGCACTCATCACCAGCACGCGATCGGAGAGCAGCACCGCTTCCTGGATGCTGTGGGTGATGAACAAGACTCCACACGTGAGCTTTTCGACGATCTTGAGTAGCTCGTACGACATGACCAATCGCGTCTGCTCGTCGAGTGCACCGAACGGCTCGTCCGCGAGAATGAGATCGGGTTCCATGGACAGGCAGCGCGCGATGGCCACACGCTGGCGCATACCGCCGGACAACTGGGTGGGGTAGTGGTCGCCGAACTTGGACAGCCCCACGGTGTTCAGCAGCTCGTCGGCGCGGGCTCGACGTTCTTTCTTGCCGACACCCCGCACTTCGAGGGCGAACGCGACGTTGTCGCGAACGGTCCGCCAGGGCAGCGTCGCCGATTCCTGGAAGATCACCGCAGTCTTGGACCGAGGGCCGGTCAGCGGCTGGCTGTCGACGTGCACGGTGCCGCCGTCGTGGTCCTGAAGTCCGGCGAACACCTCGAGCAGAGTGGACTTGCCGCAGCCACTGGGGCCGACGACGGAGACGAATTCGCCTCGGCCGATGGACAAGTCGATCTCGTGGAGGGCGGTCACATCACCGAAGCGCCGCGAGACCGACGAGGCGACGGCGATGGCGGAGGTGGTGTCGGGTCGGGGTCGAGTCGCTGCGTGAGTCACGTCGATACCTTCTGGTGGTGGGAAAATGCTGTCAGGAGTCGCAGTCGCCGGGGACATCGTTCTCGACTCCTTCGGCGAGGAACTCCGGGTCGAACAGTGTGCAAAAATTGGGTACGCGATCGCTCCCCGACGCTTCCACGCCGTCCTGGGCAGATTCGACGGACGCTGTGTCGAAGCCGCCTCCCCAGGTGTCGACCGAGGACGCGCGTTCGACCACTGCGGTGGCCGACTCGACGTCGAATCCCGTGTACGCCGCGTAGATTTCGGCAGCGGCAACAGGATCGGCCTCGATGGATGCGACCGCCTCGGTGTAGCCGGCGTTGATCGCGCGCACGACGCCCGGGTTGCTCGCGGCGTAGTCCTTGGTCGTGGTGATCGTCGACTGCAGGAACCGTGACATGTAATCGGGGCTGCTGACGATCAGTTTGAAGTCCTCGGGTCGCTGTTCGGCGACGATGGAGGGGACGAGGGCGATATCGACGTTGCCGGCTTCGAGTAGTGCGAAGCCCTCGCCGATTCCGCCGGATGCGACCCGCTCGATCTGGCCGGCGTCGACGCCCGCGAGAGAGGGAATGAGGCGGGTGAGGGCGTCGGACGCCGAGTTGGGGCGGGTGTAAGCCCACCGCCGGACGTCCTCGATGGAGTTGATGTTGGGGTTCGAGGCGAGCGCGTAGAAATTCATCGGGTACGGCCCCTGGGTGCCGCCGCCGACGATGCGGAGTTCGGAGCCGGCCGCGTCCGCCTGCACGATCGACGGGTAGCTGACTTCACCGATGGGGATGTTGCCGTCGAGCAGCGTGCGCATGGTTGCGCTGCCGCCCTTGCCCGGCACGATGTTCTCCACGATCACACCGTGCTTCTCGAACAATCCCTGCTGCTGCGCGACAAGCCAAGGGATGCTGTAGATTTCGGCCGCTGCCGAAACGGTGACATCGATCGTGACCGGATTGGCAGGGTCCGCGTCGGGACCGGGATCTGATCCGCAGGCCACCAATGCGGTGGACAGCGTCAGTGCTGCCATGATGGACGTGGCTCGGCGTAAATGCATCTGCGTCCTCGCTGGATGATCGGCGTCGCACGGAATCCATGTAGTCCGCGTATCGCCGAGGTCTGGAATGTCGGCTGTCACAGCGTCGGGTGTGGTGAGACCTAAGTAACAGCTGCGATCTACCTAAACATAAGATATATAGACCGTCAAGGGGCGTGTATCTGCGTCTCGACGCGTTGATTCGGTCAGTTTCGGTCGCAAACATCTGATGTATGGAGCCGGATTCGAGTCAACCGGCACCGCGCACGCGATCGATGCATGACCGTGCTTCGGCCAGGCTAGGCTCGAGCCGATCGTCAGCCGTCGTCGAGAAGTAGGGGGAGAAGTGGCCGAACCGGCATCGCTCAAGGGCTCGGCCAAGAGCGTCCCCGCGTATGCGGTTCTCGCCGGACATCTTCGTAGCCGCATTCTGTCCGGTGAGCTCCAACCGGGGGAGCGGCTCCCCGGTGAGGCCGAGCTGACCGCTGAATTCGGCGTCGGGCGTAGCACCATTCGTGAAGCACTCCGGTCCCTGGCCAGCCAGAACCTGATCGAGACGACTCGGGGAGTCACCGGGGGAAGCTTCGTCGCCGTCCCCAGTGTCGGGCACATCAGCGAGCACCTGGAAACCGGTGTCGCGCTGATGGCCGCCGCAGAGACCGTCACCGTCGACCAGCTCATGGAAGTGCGCAACCTGATGGAGGTGCCGGCCGCAGGCATCGCTGCGTTCCGTCGCACCGACGAGCATCTCCAACAACTCAACGCGACGATCTTCGACCCCAACGAAGTACAGGGTCCCGAGACCTTCGCCAAGAACCAGGAATTCCACCTCGTCTTGCTTCGTGCGGCCCACAACCCGCTGCTCGAGCTCATCACCGCACCCGTCTTCCGTGTCTTGTCCGGCCGATTCGGTCGGGATCACGCGCCCGAGGGGTTCTGGCAGTGCGTCGACAGCGACCACCGAGGACTGCTCGACGTGGTGGAGGCCGGTGATTCCATGGCCGCAATGGACTTGATGCGCAAGCATCTCGACCACCTCGGCGACTCGTACCGACAGATGGATCGACTGCGCAACCCGTAAACATCTGCTCTTTATCGGGTCGATACACCTGAAGTTGGTAGATTGCCGGTTTTCTCGAACCCTTGACGCCGTAAACATCTGATGTTTATGGTCTAGGTAAGGCACTCGCCAAACCGACACGAGGAGACACGGTGGCATTCCATCCGGCCGTTCTGGGGCGCTTCTTCGACGACTACGCCGTGGGGGACGTCTACCAACATCCCTTCGGGCGGACGATCTCGGAGACCGACAACACGTGGATCACGCTGCTGTCGCTCAACACCAACCAGAACCACTTCAATGCGCACCTGGCATCACAGAACCCCATCACCGAGGGGCGCGTCATCGTCAACTCCGGCTTCACAGTCTCTGTGGTGCTGGGACTTTCGGTGATCGACATGAGTCAGAACGCGATCTCGAACCTCGCCTTCACCGACATCAAGATGTCGCACCCGGTGTACGCCGGAGACACGCTCTACGCCGAAAGCATCTGCACCGGGTTGCGTAAGTCCGAGTCACGTCCCTACGCCGGCATCGTCTCGATGATCACCCGCGGCCTCAATCAGGATGGGGTCGAGGTCATTTCGTGGAAGCGCTCGGTCATGGTCGCGACCCGCGACAGTGGCATCGGGCAGAACTACTTCCCCGAAGCGCAGAACGGCCCGCTCGAACTTCCCGCCGACCTTGAACTACAGACGAAAGATTCAGACGCATGAGGCCACTCGAAGACGTCCGCATCATCTCCCTCGAGCAGTACGGGGCAGGCCCGTTCGGTAGCTTGCATCTGGCTGACCTCGGCGCGGATGTCATCAAGATCGAGGACCCCAGTGTGGGCGGCGACGTCGGCCGCTACGTCCCGCCCTACAACGAGGGCGAGGACTCGCTGTTCTTCGAGAGCTTCAACCGCAACAAACGGTCGCTCTCACTGGATCTTTCGACCCCGAGCGGGCGGGCTGTGTTCGAGGACCTCGTCCGTACCAGCGACGCCGTCTACTCGAACCTCCGCGGTGACGTGCCCGAGAAGATCGGCATCACCTACGACCAGCTCAAGCACCTCAATCCCGCGATCGTGTGCTGTAGCCTCACCGGCTTCGGTATGACCGGCCCGCGCGCGAAAGAGCCTGGCTACGACTACATTCTGCAAGGTCTCGCCGGCTGGATGAGCGTCACCGGTGATCCCGACGGTCCGCCCACGAAATCCGGTCTGTCGCTGGTCGATTACTCCGGTGGCTTCGTCGCCGCGATCTCACTGCTGTCAGGATTGCACGCTGCCCGACGCGACGGCATCGGTGGTGACTGCGACGTCTCGCTGTACGACACGGCGATGTCTTTGCTCACCTACCCCGCGACGTGGCATCTCAACGCCGGCTTCGAGCCGATCCGCACGAAGAACTCCGCTCACCCGTCCCTGGTTCCGTTCCAGGCCTTCGAGGCAACGGACGGCTGGCTTATCGTCGGCTGCGCGAAGGAGAAGTTCTGGGACCGCTTGGTGGTTGCCATCGATCGCCCGGACCTCGGTGCCGATCCGCGGTTCACCAACTTCTCGCTGCGTGGCAAGAATCAGGACGTGCTCTTGCCGATCCTGGAAGAGGTGTTCGCTACGAATACCGTCGAGCACTGGCTATCGAAGCTCGGCCCGGCCGGGGTGCCGACCGGTCCGATCAACGACGTCGAGCACGCACTGACGGAACCTCACACGCTCGCACGCAATCTTGTGGTCGAGACCGAGCACCCGGTGTACAACACGGTTCGCCAGGTCGCCTCACCGGTGAACTTCGGTTCCGAGGCCAAGCAGTACCGCCGAGCGCCGCAGCGCAACGAGCACTTCGACGACATCGTGCGCGACCAACTGGGCTACGACGACGAACGCGTCGCGAAACTGAAGGCGGAGGGTGCCTTCGGTACGGCGAAAGACGGGGTGCGGGCGTGACTTCGACGATCTTGGCGGAGTGGGCATCGAGTGTCACCGTTGCCGATCTGTCCGAGGACGTCCGGCACGCGGCCGCGCGTCACCTGCTCGATGGCGTCGGCAATACCGTTGCGGCCCAACGTCTCGGCTACGGCCGGCCGGGCTGGACAGTGGCCGAAGCCCTCGGAGGCCCACCAGAGGCGCGGCCTCTCACCGGCACCCGAGGCCTGTCCGCGCCGGCAGCCGCCTTCGCGACCGGGGTGATGCTGCATTCCCTGGACTTCGACGACACGCATGCGGGCGCACTGGTGCACGCGACGGCCGTATCTCTTCCCGCGGCATTCGCTGTGGGGCAGCAGGTGTCGGCCTCGGGTTCGGATGTGCTGACCGCCGCGGCTCTCGGTCTCGAAACCGCCTGTCGCCTCGGTGAAGTCAGTCCGCACGGCTTTCACGCTCGGGGCGTGCACGCCACGGCAGCGGTGGGTCCGTTGACGGCCGCACTCGTTGCCGGACATCTCTCGAAATTCGACACCGAGACGTTGGTCAACGCCCTGGGGATCGCCGGGTCGTCGAGTTCGGGACTGCTCGAGTTTCTCGATACCGACGCCGACACCAAAGCGCTGCATCCGGGATCAGCCAGCATGAACGGTGTGCTGGCCGCCCGGCTCGCCGCCGCCGGTGCCACCGGACCATCCTCGGTTCTCGAAGGACGACGCGGAATCTACGCTGCGTTGACCGATCGGCCGACGAACTTCGCGGCACTGACGGAGGGACTCGGCACGCGGTGGGAAGCCACCCGGATCGGCATCAAGCCGTATCCCAGTTGCCAGCTGATGCACGTCACACTCGATGCGGTGTCGAAGGCGCTCGGGAACAATGCGATTGCGGCGAGCGATGTCGCTGACATCGAGGTCTTCGTTCACCCCGATTCGAGTCCGTTCGTCTGCGGACCGAACACCGGCGTCGCGTCACCGCGCAGCACCTACGACGGCAAGTTCGACCTCCCGTGGAGTGTGGCCGCGTTACTGCACGACGGAGCCATCACCGTCTCGACCTACACCGACGAATCCATCGCACGCGAAGACGTCCTCGTCACCGCCCGCAAGGTACGGGTGACGAACCTCCCGTCCGAGGTTCCCGCGGCCGCCGCGTCGGGCAGGGCGGTTCTCACCCTCACCGACGGACGAGTGCTCGACGCGTCCGTCGGCGGCAGTCAAGGGTCTGCCGGGTTCCCACTGAGCGATGACCGTCTGCTGGAGAAGTTTCTCGGCAACTGCGGCAACGACTCTCGTGCCGCAGAGCTGTCCGACCGCATCCTCGGTCTGGTCGACGAAACCGACCTGACCGCCATTCTCGATCTCGCCGCAGCCATCGCGCCGGCACCGTGACACTTTGATCGACGACACCCCAATCGACAGGACATCATCATGGACTTCACGTACGACGAACAGCAGATGGCATTCCGGAAAGCGTTGCGCACCTTCGTCGACAAGGAAATCATCCCCGTCGCGAACGAGTGGGAGAAGACGGGGCGATACCCCACCGAGATCGTCGAACACATGAAGGCCATGGGCCTGTTCGGGATCACGACGCCGGAGGAGTACGGCGGTCTCGACCTCGATAAGGTCTCGTTCACCCTCGTCTACGAGGAGCTCGCCCGCGGCTGGATGGGCGTCGCCGGCATTCTCGGCAGCCACAACCTCTCGTGCTGGATGATCGGCAAGCACGGTACCGAGGAGCAGAAGAAGACTCTGCTGCCCAAGCTTGCGTCCGGTGAATGGCGAACGGGCGTCGGTCTGACCGAGCCCGGTGCCGGAACCGACCTGCAGGGCATCAAGACCACCGCCAAGCGCGACGGCGACCACTACGTCGTGAATGGTGCCAAGACGTGGATCACCAACGCCCGACACGCGAATGTGCTTCCGGTACTGGTCAAGACCGACTCCTCGACCACGCCGGCGCACAAGGGAATGTCGCTGCTGCTGATCGACACCACGACCGACGGGTTCGAGGTGCAGCGCGACATGGGCAAGCTCGGCTACAAGGGCACCGAATCGTGTGAGATCACCTTCACCGATGTGCGCGTTCCCGTCGATGCGCTGCTCGGTGGTGTCGAAGGACGTGGTCTGCAGCAAGCACTGTCCGGTCTCGAGATCGGCCGCCTGAACATTGCGGGCCGCAGCGTCGGAATCGCTCAGGCTGCCTACGACGCCGCCCTCGAATACGCGAAGCAGCGCAACGCATTCGGGCAACCCATCGCCGAGTTCCAGGCCATCCAGCTCAAGATCGCCGACATCGCGACCCAGCTCCAGGCTGCACGTCTGATGACGTACTGGGCGGCATCGCAGGCTGATTCGGGCAAGCGCGTCGACATGGAAGCAGGCATGGCGAAGTACTTCGCCTCCGAGGCCGCCATCACCGCCAGCCTCGAAGCCATGCGGATTCACGGTGGCTACGGCTACTCCACCGAGTTCGTCGTCGAGCGCCTCTACCGTGACGCCCCGCTGATGGCCATCGGTGAGGGCACCAACGACATCATGCGCACCGTCATCGCGAAGTCCCTCGTTGCGGGTACGGGAGTCATCGGATGAGGTCGGCCCTGACGTACCTCTACGTCCCGGGGGATGTACCTGAGCGGTTCGACAAGGCACTGGCATCGGGCACCGACGCAGTGGTGTTGGATCTCGAGGATGCCGTCACCGCGGCGAACAAGGACCATGCTCGTGCGACGGTGGCTGCGTGGGTTGCGGCCTGTGAACCGGGTGTCGTGCAGATCTGGGTACGCGTCAATCCAGGGGCGTTGCAGGAGAGCGATATTCGCGCAGTGCTGCACCCGAATCTGACGGGCCTCTGGCTGCCGAAAGTGTCGTCTGCTCGCGAGGTTGAGCAGGCCGTTGCACTTCTTGGTGAGAGCAGCGTTGTGGTCTCGCCGCTGATCGAGACGGCCGGTGGCGTGTTCGCTGCCCTCGAGATCGCCCGGGCACCGCGGGTGCGGTTTCTCCAGATCGGGGAAGTGGACCTCGCCGCCGATCTCGGCGTCGACGGTTCTGCGGAGTCACTGTCGTTCGTGCGGGCTCAGGTAGTGGCAGCCAGCGTGGCGGCCGGAATCGATCCACCACCCGCGGCGGTGTCGCGAAACTTCCGCGACTCCGAGGCCTTCGAGGCCGATACCCGAACGCTTGCCGGCCTCGGTTTCGTCGGTCGTGCGTGTATCCATCCGGCCCAACTCGCCCCTGTGCGCACGGTGTTCGTGCCTACGGAAGACGAGGTACGTGAGGCAGAGCAATTGCTGGCCGACCTGGAACGGGCCGAGTCGGGTGTGGCCGTCGACAGCAAGGGATTTCTGATCGACGAGGCAGTGGCACGAACCGCTCGACGAGTGGTGGAGCGGGGTGCCGCGCGGGAGACGATCAGCAACTGACGTCAGCCGAAAGCGATGCGAAGCCCGACGCTCGCCGTGGCCCCACCGGCGCTGAGGATGAAGTTATGCCGTCCTTCGTCGCGGAACACCATCTGCATCGGCAGGAACCAGAACCGATTCTCGCCGGTGAAGCCGGCACCGGGGATCTGAAGACCCCGCTGGTTGACGATATGTTCGCCGTTCGCGTCGAGGACTTCGAGCGTCGCGGGAAAGTCCTTACCGATGTCGTCGGGTCCCGTCTGTAGCAGAGCGACCAGCCGGCATTCAAGCATTCGGGTGTCGCGAGGGACCGTGCAGGTATCCCAGACGCCGCCGAGAATGTCGAGCATGTCTTCGCTGACCCGCGCGTACTCCGCGAAGAACAATCCGGTGATGATCATCGGCTTCCTCTCTCGGTCATGACTCGCCTCGAGGTAAATCTACCCACGGCAGCCGGCACGGTGTCCCTGTCAGGGGCCTTCGCTGTCGAGTAGGACACTGCGGCTGCCTTGCTCCTGCAGTGGCCGCGCGTTCTGTTCGATGACGGATCTGAATTCGTCGAGCTGCTCGGCCGAGGCCTGGACCGGAGTGGTCATGACGATCCACTGCACGCCCTCGGTGCACGGGGGAGTGGTTGAGGGACCCGGTGTAACGCACGTCCGTCCGGTTGGCAGGCAGAAGATCGGCGGGATCGAATCAGCGAGTTCCGCGGTTTCGCCGGCCGGAGGCATTCCATCCTAGTGGTTCCCCAGTGCAGTGGCCGGGGTTCGCGCAGCTGACTGGCTTGCGTCAGACTGTCAGAGAAAGCGAGGCACATCGATGCGGATCAAACACGTTCACGCAAGCAACTGGCGCAACTTCAAGTCGTTGGACTTCCCGCTGGACGATCGGATGTTCGTCGTGGGCCCCAATGCTTCCGGCAAGTCCAACTTGCTCGACCTTTTTCGCTTTCTCGGTGATGTGGCCGGCGCTGGAGGCGGACTCGCCGCCGCTTTCGACAAGCGCGGTGGACTGTCGAAGGTGCGCAGCCTTTTTGCGCGCAACCACCAGAGGGGCCGACTGATCATCGATGTTCAATTGCAGGACGGCGACAACTCTTGGCGCTACCACCTGTCCGTGCGGGGAGAGAAAGGAGGCCGGAATCGGCCGATTGTCGATGCCGAGCGGGTGGAGCTCAACGAAGAAGTTTTGTTGCAGCGTCCGGATAAGGTTGACAACGACGATCCCGAGCGGCTCACCCAGACTCACCTCGAACAGATATCGGCCAATCAGAGCTTTCGGGTCCTGGCCGAATACTTCGCGAAGTCGCGCTACTTCCACTTGGTGCCGCAGCTGATTCGTGACCCCTCTAGACTCGTCGGGACACCTGACAATGCATATGGTGGCGACTTCATCGCTCAAATGAATGCAGTTCAGCCTCGTATCCAGGCCGCGTGGCTTCGGCGAATGCAGGACGCGTTGAAGGCGGCTGTTCCGGAGTTCGAGTCCCTGAAATTGGAGGTCGACTCGGCAGGGCGTCCGCACCTTGTCGCCGGCTACCGCAACTGGCGAGATACGCCGGCACGTCAGAGCGAGGCGGACTTCTCGGATGGAACGCTGAGGCTGATCGGACTGCTTTGGACGTTGGTGAGTGCGCCAGCGAATGGCGGCGTGTTGTTGCTCGAGGAGCCAGAGCTTTCGCTGAATGCCGCGATTGTTCGTACCCTGCCAACAGTGCTCGCTGCGGCTCAGCGCGATCGATCGATGCAAGTGTTGCTGTCGACCCACGCTCCAGAACTGCTGGATGACGAAGGAGTACTACCGCGTGAAGTGCTTGTTCTTCGGGTTACGGGCGACGGCACCACCGCAACGCTACTTTCGGATATCGATGAAGTCGCGGACGAGCTAGCGGCGCAGTTGCCGACTTCAGACGTCGTCGATGGGTTGGTCTCTCCCCAGGACCTCGCAGGCCTCATCGCCGTGGGCCAGGGTAAGCGCCTTTGATAAACGTCGTCGTGGAAGGCGAGTCCGATCGGGAAACGGCCAAGGCGACCGTCAAAGCCGCCGGGCGCACGGTAGCGAAGGTCGTGATTACTGGTGGGAAAACTCGACTTGACCCAAAGATCCCAAACTACAACGAGGCCGCGCGCAGGTCCTCTTGGATAGTTTTTCGGGACTCGGACGGAGATTGCCCAGTTCGACTGCGAGCTGAGATGACGTCGTCGATTACGGTGTGGAGTCCGAACTTTTCCCTGCGCATCGCCCATTCGATGACGGAAGCGTGGCTGCTGGCGGATCGAGACGGCTTTGCGGATTTCTTCAACGTCAGAGTTGGGCGAATTCCGAAAGATCCTGAAGGTGTGCTTCACGCGAAGCGGGAGGTTCTGCGATTGTGTGCAGACTCGACCACTCGGACGGTTCGACAAGACATGGTGAGGTCGAGCGGTGAGATCGGACCCCTCTATGTCAGCCGGATCAACGAGTTCGCCTCGACAAGGTGGGATGCTGCGGCCGCCGCCGTCAACAGTGACTGTCTCACCCGAGCGATCCGGAGCATCCGCAGTCTCCCGTGAGAGAGTTCGCGATCACCGCTCTAGTAGACGTCAACTCGATCAGTGCGGCCGCCGTCGCCGCATCCCACAGGCTCGTCAACGCGTAGATCTGACGCTATGGAATTCTCCTTCCTGGCACGCCGACCCAGTTTGACGCCGACGATCTTCGCCAGCACGTCGGCCGACCCCTGCGGGGAACACGCGCGCCGGTGAGCGGTCTCGACCTGTCGAGCAGGCCGTTTATGCTGGCCGCGATGGATGACAATGATGATCTCGCCGAGCTCGATACCGCAGCCCTCGATGTCCTCCGAGAGCTCGGTCTGCTGAGCACCGAGGACTGGGCGAACGCCATGTCCGACCGAGGATTCGGACACCGACGCGACATGTACGAACTTGTCGACACCGTCGATTCGGTCGATCTGGCCTTTCTGCCGGACATGCGCAACATTGCTGTCGACGTTCTGTTGGATGGCCGCGTCCTCACTCACCGGCTCACTCAGCGGGAGGTGGCGTCGGACATCATCGTCGCGATCGACGACCTTTCGCCCATCACGACGCTCTTGCAATTTGCCGAAGATCCCGCTGGCCTTCGCGCGACTTACAGAGGTGTGGGCGACGACGAGATTTTCGCCAGTCTAGGCATCGATGACCCATTTTGGCCGCACAGCGAAGCGCTCGTACTCCCACAGGGGACACTGAGCGACTACGAACAGGGTGACCTCGTATCGCTCGTAGTGGTGGGCGGCGTGGTTCGGATTCGAGCGGTCGACGGCCCGCTGGAACAGATCGACGTAAGTGCCGCAGTGCGCGAGATTGTGCCCGAGGACACCACGGTCGATCGCGATGCTGTTGTGTACCAACTGATGCACGACCAACCGGACCTATTCACACAACCATGCCCACCGCTGTCCGAGATCTTCGCCGGTGCGGGGATCGAGCAGTCGGAAGACCTTGTGGCGCGAGCAGGATTCGAATTCGACGCCGCGATGGCCACCACTCGAACGAACATGGTCTCCAACACTCTCAAAAGTCGACGCCGCAGAGGCACGTGCACTCGTCCTGTTCGGTGACATCGTCAGGGACATTCGCGGCGAGATCGCCTGCGACGCCCAACAGCATGCCGAGGCAGCAGTTTCCGAGGGTGCGGATGCGCTTACCCCACTTGCTCGATCCGACGTCGCCGTGTTGGCACTGAACAGACACTTCGACAGCGATGGGACCGCGGAGCCCCTACTGTATGCGGCCGACGCGCTGCTGAGTGCAGGGCCTCGACGGGTGACCGCAGCCGCGTACTGGTTCCGCGCTAACGCGCTGGACAGACTTGGAGACGCATTATCGGCTGAGAAGGCGTTGGAGAAGGCACTCGACGCCGACTCGCATTTCGAGCCGGCGGTGCTGTCTCTCGCCGAGTATGCGTCGACGCGGGGAGATGCAGTCCGTGGACTGTCTCTGCTCGGACGTATAGACCCCGCCGCTGGCGCGGACCTACGGAATATGCAGGAGCCCTGCATCCCTCAGGATCGCCCTGATCTGGGGCGTAACGACCGCTGCTGGTGCGGTTCGGGTCGTAAGTACAAGGTGTGTCACCTCGGAAGGAACGTTCTGTCGCTCGAAGAGCGCGCACAGTGGCTCTACCAGAAAGCCAGTGGCTATGCGGCAACGGCGAATTCCGCAGATCTAATCCTCGGTCTGGCCCGAACACGAACGGCGCATCTCGGCGATCGTGACGATGTCTTGTCGAAGGCCTTCGATGAACCGTTCGTCAGCGATGTAGTGCTGTTCGAGGGCGGAAAATTTGCCGAGTTCGTGAGTTCTCATGGGCCGCTACTGCCGGCCGACGAGTTGATGTTGGCCCAGCAGTGGCTTCTGGTGGAGCGGTCGATTCACGAGATCGAATCGGTCAGCCCCGGAGAAGGCATGTCGCTGCGCGACATTTGTACCGGGGATCGACACGACATTAAAGAACGCTCGGCGAGCCGACAGTTGACTGCATGAGAATTCATCTGCTCGCGCGTCGTACCCGTCGGTGCAGAGTTTCAGATCTTCGGTGGCATCGAACCTGTCGATCCGGCGCAACGAACGAAGCTGATCGAGATCCTCGACGCCGACCCTGTCGATCCCGAAGATCTGGTGAGTTTTCTCAGTGCGCGGTTGGCTCCTCGCCGAATCGAAAATCGTGACGGCGATCCGGTGGCGTTGTGCGAGTCGGTCTTCGAGCTCGGTGAGGTCGGTGGACTACGGCGGAGGCTGAGCCGCAAATTCGGGGCCGCGGGGGGGAATCGCTGGTACTGGAAGGTCGGAACGAGCATCCTCGGAAGACTCACCCTGGACGGCACCCGATTGACGGTGGAAGCAATGTCCGAACGCCGAATGGACACGTTGATCGACGATGTGATGACCCTTCATCCGGATGCGGATCAGATGAGCGACAGGCGTTCGTCGGCAGAGGAAGCGATGGCCGAGACATTAGGGAATGGCGGAGAACCCGTCGAAATGGCTCCAGAGCTCATTGCGCTCCTCGAAGAGCAGGTTCGCGAATACGAACAGAAGTGGCTCACCGAGTCCATCCCCGCTCTCGAAGGTTGGACGCCACGCGATGCCGCGGCAGATCCGACTCGTCGCGATGATCTGATTCGTCTCCTCGATTCTTTCCCGGACGAGGAACGAACTGGTCCGATGAGCATGCGTCGACTGCGCGACATGCTGGATCTGTGAAAAACGCGTCGATGCTGCTCGCCTGAGATGCGCGAAGCACGGGCGGACGAAAGTCGATCGGCCGGTGCGGCGATCAAGGTCCAGTCAATCCCTATGGACCGCGATTGCGTCTACCGTGAGGGTTGCCGCGAACACCGATATCGCCGCCACGATCAGCGCGACGAAGGTGCACTCCGGTACGGGTGGCCCTGGAGTGTTGCCCAGTCATCGAGGGATGGTTCAGTCCCGGCCGCGGGGTCCGACGATCCAATCGAATGGAGACGGCGTCGCACCGATCGGCAAACGCCAGGCGCACCTGCGTCCGATCAAATGGAACCGATGCGCTGGTAGCTGCGTCCAACACCACGGATGGGTTCCAAGGACGGAGTGCTGTGAGCAAGATGCGATTGCTGATCGGGAGTGCGGTCGGACTGATGCTGGTGGCAACCGGCTGCGGAGGGGCGTTCGAAGGCGTGCCCGTTGCGGCGGCACCGTCGACGACATCGGTGATGACAACCGCTCCGGCGAATGGGGCGTGGGATCCGTGCACCATCCCGGACTCGGCAATCGAAGACGCGGGCTTGGCGGTGGAGACAAAGTCCTGGAACCTGGTGGGAGATCTGCCGATCTCTGAGGACTGGCTGACGTGTTTCTGGACCAATCCGCTGCCCACGCCGTGGTATCACCTCGGCATCTTCTCGTCCACTGAAAGCCTGGACTACCTACGCGAGCGGGGACCGTTCGAGAATTTCCAGCCGATCGAGGGGTTCGATGGCGTGCGCTTCCAGCGGACCATCAAGTACGACGAGGTCAATTGCGGCGTCGCTTTCGGACGCCCGGGCGGCGTCGTCTATCTGAATCTCGATGGGATTGCAAGGACACCAGCTCTCGCGGATCCGTGTGTCGAGGTCGAACGGTTGGCGCGTTCGCTCCGACCGTCCATGCCGGCATCGAACTAAAAGGAAGAAGAAGCGATGGGTTCAGAGACGAACGAGCTTGCGGTATCGATGCAGCAGTGGCAATCGCTGTCGATGCAAGCAGAGTCCGGACAGCTCGAGATCCCCGATGGCGTGGCGTTCCGGTGCGATGAGGTCTGCGCTGCGTACATCAGACACCTGACGGAAATGCTGGCGAGGACGAAAAACCTGGTCGACGTCGAGGCGTTCGGCACCCTCGATTCGGCTAGGCAGCTCGGGAGGAAGTTCGAGAAGATTGCCCACAGTGGCGATCGATCGTTGCGGGTCGTGCTCTTGCAACACATCGAGGTCATCGAGCTGATGCGGTCGGTGTTCAAGCGCTATTTCGACGAGGTGGAGTACACCGATCAGCGGACGTTGAAATCCATCGGCGAGATCGCGGAGGGTCTGAGCAAGTGATTTCATACCGGAGTTGGTGTGATCGGAGCTGGTCTACCGTCCGTCCGAATGATGCTGCGCTGGCGTCGAATCGGTAGTGAGCTACCTCTGGCTCGCTCAACCCAGCGCCCCTGTCAACTTCCTTCAGTATCGAGCAGAACGCTTCGGCTGCCTTGCTCCTGAAGGGGCCGAGCGTTCTGTTCGATCAGGGTGCGGAATTCGTCGAGTTGCTCTGCCGAGGCCTGTACCGGAGTGGTCATCACAATCCACTGCACGCCCTCGGTGCACGGGGGAGTGGTGAGGGATCCGGTGTAGCGCACATTCGTCCGATCGGCAGGTAGCAGAGCCGCGGGATCGAAACTACTGAGCTCCGCGGTGTCGCCGACGGGAGGCAGTTCGTCGAAGTAGTTTCCCAATGCTGCGTTCGCTGCCCCCCTTGTCGATCAGGACGCTGACGACGGTGATGCTTCCGTCTTCTGCGGTGTGCACCAGATGCAATTCGGCGTCGTGGCGGACGCCGTCCAGTTCGTGCTCGGCCGGTTCGTGGAGGTGGAACTGCGTCAGCGCAAAGTGCTTGTCGCCGAGGATCACCTCCGATCCGGGTGTCTTGTCCGCCTGTACCGTGTGTCTAGTGTTCTTCAAGGCGATAACGCCTGTGTTGTAGGCGAATTGGAGCGACGGAAGGTCTGCGGCGGTGGCGTCGTGGAGGTTGATCGGGGATTGGGCCGACGTGTCGGCGCAGGCACCCCAGTCAGGGCTGAGGGTCGGCCACGCGTCGGGGTCGAGTTCGCCGTCGTACTGGAATTCGGTCGCTTGCTGCGCCCCTGCTTCTTCCGCTGCAGCGGCGGCGCTTGCTGCAGGTGTGGTCGTGTCAGTGCTGGATTCAGCGCTGGGCGTATTCGAGCACGCTACGAACAGGAGCGGGACGGCCGCGACAAAGGCAGCACTGCGAGCAAGGCGAAGCATAATTCCTCCCAACTAGATGTAGAACGCACCTAACGAAATATGTCTATCACACTGACCGATTGCCGCTTCGATGGCGGGCGGAGTGCGAAATCGATCCGAACTCGGGGCGATCCGATCCATCGGATGGTGCATGTCGTACCGCGCGTCTACGCTCGGAGGTGGTTCATGAGTGGCAGCTGTCGGTACCTGGCCGGCTGTCCGGCAACCCCGTCTCCATCGACAGGGTGCCCCAGGGGAAGAACCGGCGCGTCCCGCAATCGCAGGCGCGCAAGTCGATGGAGGGTTGCACCTCCAGAATGAGGTGAACAATGTCCGGTAGTGACGAACTCGAAGCAGCACAGGCGAAGTGGGAACCCATTCCGCCGGAACGCCGTCGTACCTGGTGCCAGACGCTACTGAGTTACCCGCCGATTTGGTACGGCGTGTTCCCGATGCTCGAGACTCGGAGGCTGGTACTCGAAGGCGGGTACGCCAATGCCGAAGCTTGGATCGAGCTCGCGAAACGTGCTGAGGCAGTGGGTTTCACGCCTCAGACGTGGCTGATCTTTCGGCAGAGTCTCGAGCCGTCCTATCTGAAAGGTCGTTTTCCTGCGCATCCAGAGAACATGCCCAAGCGGCGTGGGAACGGTGGTGTCGAGACGGTGGTCGTCGACCCCGAGGACTTTTCCGTATGGCCATGGCTGTTCGAGGCGGGGTATCGCGCGGGCGAGGCGACCTTGCAGACGCTGTCTCGCTGAAGCCGTCTATCAGCCGTCGGCGTGCGGCTTCTCAGTGGAACCGCGGGCGTCGCTGCTGCGTCTGATGCTGTGGGGCGGCGCTCGGGCCGCGTCGGGGAGGGGCGGAAATGGCAGTTCCAACTGATTTCCCACCAGTGGTCTACGTGCCGTGCGTCGAATCGGTGGCCACGCCCTACGAAGACGGTTTGGGTAGCGTCGGCGACGCTATCGGTGATGGTGCTGCGGCAGTTGCCGACACGGGGTCGGCAATCGGCGAACTGGCGACAGGGGCGTGGGATGCGATTTTCTGACGTGCAGACCAGTGAAGTGCGGCGCTGGGTGGCATCGCCTGGGTCGATGATCGCTCGAAGCGCGATCTTCGGGGTTGCGGCGCTGATTGCTCTGTACTTGTGCGTGGTGGGTGTCGTGGAGGGAATGATCGCCCCTGCGCTGTCGACATTCGGATTTGCTGTATTCTGCATCAGCACAATGGCTTTCGCGTGGACCAACGTCCCGTCGATTAAGACAGGCTCTGACGTCGGCCCTTGGGTGCAGGGATCGACTGTGCGCTACAACCCGGTGAGCTTGAGGTTGCTCGTCGTGGTGGTCAGTTCTCTGTCGACCTGCGTGATCGCGATGGGTTTCACCTCGGGTGGGGTGGGGTGGGATGGGTGCTTGCGGCGATGGGGCTTTCCATGGCCTCGCTCCTGATTCCAATCCTGTTGCGCAGTATTCGCAACGGCTACCTCGAGCTCTCGGACGACGGTATTCGCCACCGCGGCTGGGCATTCGACATCCAGGTACCGTGGGCGGACATCCGAGACACCGCTGTGGTCGTGGAGTCGTACCCGTTGGTTCTGGTGAGGGTCGACGAGTTGGCGAAGATGAACCGTCGCTTCACAACCTTGCTCCGGAGAATCGAAATTATGCCGAAAGGCAAGTACATCGAACTCGACTGCAGACGCTTCGATATCCACCCGGTTGCGCTTGAACAGTGGATTCGCTTCTACATCGACAACCCGGAGGCCCGAGTCGAACTTGGAACCGATGCAGCAGCAGATAGATTGACGGGCGTCGGTGTACAGCGCGCCTGACCGAACTGTCCGAGGTCATACACGAGTTCCGGTACGCCGGATCCGGAAATCGTTGCGTACGAGTTGATCGGACCCCTTTTGCCGAGATCCGATTCGGGTTCCATGGCTTTGCTCTACGGCCACGCGGGTTGCAGTCCGCCTGGCCGGTCAGGCACCGCCATGGTGGCGTTGTCAACGCGGATCCAGAGGCGGCACAGGCGTTCCGGCCCGAGTCCGCAGAGTGAGGTCACAGCCCAGCGCATTCGCGATGGCGATCGCACCGTCGAGTTGGATCGAGTCTTTGCCGCCTTCGAGAGCTTGGACCGTCGATCGCCCCACGCCGGCAAGCAATGCCAACTCAGCCTGAGTGAGGCGTAACTGAAGCCGACGTGCGACGAAGGCGTCGGCCACCTCGCTCGAATATCTCCGGCTTCGTCATCGCGGATCGGCCATATTCGCTCCTTGTGCTTGCGAGTGCATGCATAGGTGAGGGTACGCCTCATGGTTGAGGCGCCACATCCGGTTATGCCTGTGAACGACGGCATAACGCCGTATCCGAACGTCGAATCGCGCGTGTCGGTGGTCCGTTCATTGCGATACTGAATCGACATTGCCTGTACCGGGGACGGGCCCATGCAGTCTCGACCGGCTCGGAGTTGGCATGTCCACGAGAACGTTCATTGCAATCACCGCAATAGCTCTGGTCTGCGCCGGCTGCTCGAGCAGCCCCGACGAGACACCGAGCGAAGCTGTTCCTGTCACGAGCAGTTCCAGCGTCACTGTGTCGGCATCGCCTACCTCCAACGTGGACGTGCCGGCGGCACCTGAGCCGCCGCCTGTTCCTCAGCCTCAACCAGTCACCTACGAGTGCGGCGACTTGGATCTGTATCAGTCCGGCACTGCCCTGTACTCAGACGGAACGACAGGGTACGAAGCCGAATGCGACACGTACGTCGCGCCGGCACCGCCTGAATTGAGATACTGCGATTACGGCGGCACCGCGGTCTTCACCGATGGGTCGTACGAGGTGAACGACCCGAGATGCGCGGCGACCGCGCCGGTGCCCGATGCAGGGTATCCGTACAACGAATCCGAGGATCGAAACGGCGATGGCGTCGTGAATGGCTACGAGCGGTGCGGAGTCCTGTGCGGAGAAGAACCCACCAGCGGGGACATACAAACCCAGTACGGCTGCGAGCAGGGCTACATCACAGGTCCGCAGTGCGAATAGATTGACCCGTGTTCGGCATTTGCCGTATTGCCGGTGACCCGTGCGGCATAGTGACCACCACTGTCCGTTTGCGTCGAAGGTGGAACCTCCGTGGGGAATGCAGTGAAGACCGGACGCGACAAGTGGGTCGTCGTCGATGTCGAGACCTCAGGTCTGAAGGCATCCCGTGATCGGGTGCTCAGCGTGGCCGCTATGACGGTCGACGAGGACGGACGCGTGGGACGCGAACTGTCGACTCTGGTCAACCCGGGCTGCGATCCCGGTCCGGTACACATCCACAAACTGACGCCCGAACGGCTTGCCGGCGCGCCGACGTTCGACATGATCGCCCCGCAGCTCATGGATCTGCTCGACGGTCGAACCATGGTCGCGCACAACGCAAGTTTCGACCATGGCTTCCTGAAGCTCGAATCGATGCGTGCGGGCATCGACATGCCGACGAAGCAACGGTTGTGCACCGTGGCATTGTCGAGGCGACTACAACTCGACACTCCCAACCACAAGCTATCCACCCTGGCTGCGCACTGGAAAGTGCTGCAGTCCAATGCACACGACGCCTACGACGATGCCCGCGTGCTGGCGCAGGTGTTCACTCACAGTGCTCGACTGGCCAGGTCGCTCGAACTTCCCCTTCCCGTCGTCACGTGCACCGAGCGCCTGACGCTGTATCCGGACACCGTTCCTCGAACGCATTGCACGTGGGAGAACCCCGGTCCACTTACTGAGGACGGCGCTCTGATTCAGGGCATGCGAGTCGTGATCAGCGGCGACACGCGGATTCCGCGGCTGCGTTTGGCTGCTCAGCTCACCGAAGCGGGCTTGGACGTGATGAACTCCGTCAGCAGGTTCACCAGTGTGGTGGTGTGCTCGGATCCGACGACTGAAAGCAGAAAGGTCGAACGGGCTCGGGCCCATGGACTTCGGATCATTTCGGAGTCAGAACTGCTGGACTTTCTACGGAACGTGCAGCCAGGAATGCCGAAAGAATCTCTGCCGCAGGCCCAGCCGAAGCCACGCGTGCAGCACCTCGATCCAGTCTTAAAGCCTTGGCAGTCAAGAAGGGTCTTGGTCATGGGTGGTTCGCATGCCGATTCTGTGCTGATGCGTTCCCGTCTGATACAACTCGGTGCGACACCGGCTGTGAATCTCAGCGCTGGCGTGACCGACATCCTGATTCTGGACGGCGGAGACGGAGATCCCCGGATGCCGAAAGTGAAAGAACGGGATCTCACACTGCTGACGCCCGCCTTGATCGACCGCGAACTGAAGATCGAAATGCCTGCGCCGCTTCCTGCCCGGCGATCCCGAATCGCTCCGCTGGTGCCACGTGGTGGTGTTGTCGATCTGGATCCAAGCCTCACCATGCTGACTTTGAACAGTTCGTGGCGGGCCGACGAGTCCGATCAGGTCGGTGTCGACGTCGTCGCATTACTGGTCAACGACGACGAGTTGGTCTCCAGTGACGAGGATTTCGTGTTCTACAACGCTCCGGCCACCTCGGACGGTGCCGTCTCGATGTCGATCGACGGGGACAGTGAGCAGGGTGTGCGGATCGATCTGGGACTTGTTCCAGAGGAATGCTCGCGCATCGTCATCGCCGCGGCTGTCGACGGCGACAAAACGTTCGGTGATGTCGGCGCGGTCTCGGTATCGCTCGATGGGCTGGAGTCGACGGTCGCCACAGCGGTGCTCGATGCGGCCACAACGGAACAATCGATGCTGTTGGCAGAGATCTACCGCCGGGGGAGCGGTTGGCGCTTCCGACCCATCGGCCAGGGCTACGACGACGGATTGGCTGAACTGGCTGTGCGATACGGCGTGGAGGTCGACGAATAATCCGAAGCGGGAACCTGTCAGTCGTGGCTGCTGAGATCCACGACCAATCGGATCACGAGTTCACCGTCGACGACTCGCGTTCGTTGCTCGCAGATGGTGTTCATCAGCGCGGTTCCCTCGTCGATTCCGCGCCGATGTGTGAGGAGCCTGTCGATCGAGTCGTCGGCGGTGGTCAATGCCGTTGCTGCTGCGGTGAGTTGACTGTTGGTAACCCCTCGGTTGCCCGTCAGCGCCACCCTCTGCGAACCGCGGGTGAACGTCGTGACCGCAGGCGGCGTCGGACCGCCGGTGTTGGCCTGCCGAACACCGGCAATGTCCACACCGGGGAGCAGGTCGGACGTCGCCTTGGCCGGAACACCACCGATCGGATGTACCGCCACTACTCGATCACCGAGGCGACGCAGAGCCGCGTCGATGGACGCCACCGTCCCGGCGCGGTGGGTCGCCACAAGCACAGCGACGGTTCCGGTGAGGTGGCTTTCCCAGTCGTCATCGGTGGCGAAGTTCGTCACGGACGGTAGATGGTTGGCGGTCCACTTCGTGCCCAGTTCGGTGCGGTGCACCATCGCGACGTCCACGGTGGGAAACAGGACGGACGGCGCAAGAGTGGCTGCGAGATTGCCGATCAGACCATCCCCGAAAATCAAGAGCGTCTCCGGTGTCTCCCTTGCCAGGCACGACAACGCGTAGCGGACGACGGCGTACGGCTCGACGAGAGTTGCTCGGGCACTGGACAAGCCTGGCGGAAGCAGCGATACCAATCCGCCGCTGACGGCGGACGCGCCGATGACGACCCGCTGCTGGAACAATCCCTCGACGTTGTGACCGAGCAGGAACGACGAGTCGTGCGGGTGCGTGGGATTGATTACGACACGATCACCGACGGCGAACTCCGACACACCTGCACCGACCTCTACGACGCGGGCGGCTCCCTCGTGACCGACGATCGGGGACGGATCGTCTCGGTCACCCCGGACGATCTGAATGTCCGTGCCGCACAGCGACACTGACTCAGGTGCGATCAACAATTCACCCGGCCCGGGCGACGGCGTCGCGCGTTCTTCGACGGCCGAGTGGCTGCCCTGCCGAACGATGGCGCGATGAGTCGCTTGTGTTGTCATCATTCCTCTTTCAGATCTTCGTGACGCGGAGGAAACCGTCGGCAATGGCGTCGGCTCCGGCCAGGGTGTCGATGTCGCCGGGGCGGCAGAGATGGATGATGTCGGCGACGCGCTCCGGAGTGAGGGAGTCGGCATACGAGCGCGTCTCCGCGAGCTGCCCGGTGAGCTCGCGTTCGTAGAATTCCCACAGTCCCTCGGCTACACCGCCGCCTATTCCGATGCGGTCCAAGCGCGGGTCGAGAGCGATCATGGTCCTGATCAGTTCGGCGATCGGTTCCACCACTGTCCGCAGCAGCCTGGACGAATCGGGGTCTCCGGCCGCCAGCGAAGAGGCAAAGGTATCGACGTCGTAGCGAATCTCGAGAACATCTGCCACTGCCTGAACTGCGGGTCCGGACGAGATGGACGAGACGTGCCCGATTCCTCCGCATGCGCAGGGCAACGTCCGCACTGCCTCTGGGGCCGAAGTCGATGCTCGGAGATGGCCGACTTCGCCCTGGAGGCCACGATGGTCCACCGGAATGGATCGGTCGGTGAGAATGGCAGTGCGCGCGGCGATTCCGCTGCTGATCGTGAAGTAGGCGATGTGCCGATCGGTGGGTCGGGCGAATCCGAGCGCGAACGACGCCAGCCCTGCGGTCACGTCGTTGACGAGTCTCCAGTGCACATCGGGACGACGGGACGACAACATGCTCAGCAGGGGAATCTCACCGGTGGGCGCTCCGCCCCACAGTGGCCCCGAACCCAATGCAACGCCGTTCTGCTCGTCGAGCGCCGCGCCACATGAGATGTTCACCGCTGCACCATGCGGCGCATGACGATCGAGCGTATCCATCAGTTGCTGCAGCAGGTTGTCGGCCGCCACGCCGGGCTGTCTGAGCGCACTGGGCGAGGGCACTCGCTCGATGACGTCACCACTGCGGATACGCAGCCATGTGCCGCCCAGATCGACCGACACAGCTGCCGTCATCGCACCGGATCCACGTCGATCACGAGGGCACCGTCGCGTACCGCGACCCGCAACGATTCGAAGTCGTCCACGCGGGCAACCTGCGGACCGGACTCGTTGCCGATTGCGATGCATCGCGCGCCGGCGGCCTGCGCTGCGGCGATCCCGGCATCTGCATCCTCGAAAACGATGCACGACTCGATGGAGACACCCAGTTGCTCTGCAGCAGAGCGAAATCCCTCGGGATCGGGCTTGCCGACGGCCACGTCCTCGGCGCACACGGCAACCTTCGGTGTCGGAAGGCCGGCTGCGGTCAGACGTCGCACCATCATCGAACGTGACGCCGAAGTCACCACCGCCCACCGGTCCGCGGGCACCGAGGCGAGAAACTGCTCCGCACCGGCGATAGGCCGAACCGGCACCAGGCTCTGGTGTTCGCGCTCTCGAATCCAATTGAGTGCCTCGCGTAGGTCGGCAGTGGGTCCGAGTACACGCAGAATGATGTCGGCGGCCAGTCGGCCGGGAAGCGCTTTGGACATCACCGCCTTGTCGACACCGTGGCGCTCGGCGAAAGCGAACCACACCGCTTCGATGGACTCGTGCGAATCGACCAGGGTGCCATCCATGTCGAACAGGAATGCGGCAGCGGTGATCTGGGTCGTTCCGCGGGCTCCACTCCCGACGGATCGACGAGTCGGACTGGGCTGCACACTCATACCGTGGCCTCCGCTCGCATCCCCAGGACTTCGCCGGCGTATCGGACGAGTTCGAGATCGTGTGCGGTGGACCGCCGCAGACGTTGATCACCCGGGTCGGTGTCGAGAACCACGGTGCTCGCGCCCACCTCGGTGAGGAACTCGATGTCGGTGTGGATCTGTTCGATGCTGCCGTAGCCGAGTGGACGGTTCGGTGACTCGATCGGGGTGTCGGTGGGGAGGAAGTAGATTCTCGGAACGAACTCCTTGCCCTCATCGAGGGCGCGGGATCCCGCGGTGCACAGTTGCCGCGACGGGTGTAGCGGATGCCAACCGGTACCCAACCTGTTGGACCGGTCGAGTGCAGCGGGACCGTTCCCGCCGATCCACAGCGGTGGATGCGGCGTCTGTACCGGCAGCGGTCCACCGTGGACTCGGCGGGGCGTGCCGCTCGCTCCTGCAGTCTCGTACGTCTCCGACGACCATGCCGCCCGCAGAGTTTCGAGCGTGGCGTCGGTCATGCGACCCCGCCGGTGGAACGGGACGCCCAGAACATCGAATGCCTGCGCCGTCCAGCCGACGCCGACTCCGACGATGAGTCGTCCACCGCTGAGCCGGTCGATCGTGGCGGTCGCGTGCGCCAGATGTGCCGGATGACGGTGGCTTCCGATCAGCACTCCGCTACCGAGGCGGATGGAGTCGGTCTGACCCGCGAGCCACGACAGCGTCGCCAGGCATTCGTAGAACGGTGCGGGGGAGCGCCGATGGGCGTCGTCGGTCAGTACCACGTGATCCGAGAGCAGAATGTTGTCGAAGCCGACGGATTCGGCAGCGCTGGCCCACGCGAGAATCCCGTCCGGGTCGATCTGCGGGCCGAAGTTCGGGAGATTGATTCCGTACTTCACAGCGCACCGGGAAACAGTCGAACTGCACCGGTGTTGCGATCGCCGGTGGGCAGGGTGAGGAAGTTGCCGCCGTTGGCCGTCAGTGGTCGGGCACCGTGCTTGCGGCCGATGTTGTGCTCGAACAGTTCGACGTTGAGCTCGCCGACCGACACCATGGCCATTCGGGAGGTGCCCTCCACATCCAGGTCGAATTGCGCACGCATGAAACCGCGATCCGCTTCGATCTCGGTACGCAGTACTTCGACGGCGGAATGCGATTCCACCAGCCGAGCAATCGTGGCGTCCAGATCGGCCACGCTGTAGCCGGAGTGGTCGAGTCCTCTGCAGGTCGGCAGCAGCGCCGACGGACTGTCCTCGCGTCGGTGATGCAGCCGGGCGTCGGTATCGCCGAAATATCCTGGCGTCTCTGGCCACTGCTGCAGCTCGAACAATGTGCCCCACGGCGATCGGAAGTAGATCCACCTGTTGCCCGCAATCGGGCCCTCGGGGACGGTGATCACGTCGCCGAGCACCGAAACATCCTCGCGTGCTGCGAGATAACTCGCTGCAGCGTCGATGTCGCCGACCGTGAAGCACAGGTGATTGGTTCCCACGTCCACCAGCCGCGGCGGGACCTGGTCCGGAGCGGACGAGGAGGTGAACTCGATGGACATGCCGTCCCCGACCGGCACCGATGCGTTGTCGCCGCAGTTCACGCCCAACAGTGACGCAACGAAGTCGGCCGCTTCGTGGCCGTCGGGAACGGTGATTCCGATTGTGGTGAGCGAGGTGTCGATGTTCGTGGTGACGGTCATGGGATCAGCAGTACCTTTCCTCGTGTTCCACCGGCAGCGAGCAGGGAATGAGCGCGCGCAGCCTCGTCGAAACCGAACTCGCGGGCGACCGGAACGGTGATCGTCCCCGCGGAGACGAGCGCGGCGAACTCCTCGAGACCCGGCCCGTCCTCGTTGACGTAGCTCTTACCCGGCGTGATGCCGCGCTGTGGTTCGGGCTGATCGCCGTCCTCGATGGAGACGTACGCACCGCCGTCGCGAACACTGTCGATCGTCTCCACCACGCCTGCGGTGTCGACGACGGCGTCGTAAGCCCCGAGGGGCAGATCTACGGGTTTGCCGAACACACTCCGGGCACCGAGCTCGAGCAGATCGTCGGTGTCCGACTCGCGCGCGAGAGCGTCGACGTGGTGGCCGCAGGTCAGCAGAATGGCCGACGCTATGCGGCCCACCGCGCCGGCAGCACCGGTCACCAAGACTGTGGATTGTGCTGGGAGAGTGACTTTGTCGAGCTGTTGGAGGGCCGTGAGGGCTGCGAGCGGTAGTGCGGCCGCGTGCTCGAGGGTGACGCCGGTGGGTGCGTGCGCGAACAACGATTCGTCGGCGACGACGCGTTCGGCGTAGGTGCCGAAGCGGTGTGCCGGCTGGGCAATCATGCCGATCACGTTGTCGCCCGGCGCAAATCGAGTGACCGACGGGCCGACGGCGACGACGGTTCCCGAGACATCCCAGCCGAGGACCGCAGGGTACGTCAGTTCGATGTCCAGGAATCCCGAACGAGTCTTGAGGTCGACCGGGTTCACGGCGGCCGCAGCCACCGACACGACGATGTCGCCAGGCCCTGCCTCGGGCTCGTCGATCTCTGCGACGGTGAGTACGTCGGGTTCACCCTTGGCGGTGATGATCACGGCTTTCATGCAATGTCCTTTCGTCCGGTAGCGGGAACCAGTCGGCCCGCATATCGCGCGTTCTCTTCTGCGGCGGTCAGCACGAGGCCACCGTCGACGGTGATGGTGGTGCCGGTGAGGTAGCTCGATGCGGGTCCGGCGAGAAACACTGCGGCTGCGGCAACTTCGTCGACTCCCGCGGGCCGTCCCAGCGGAATGGCCGGCCGCACGATGTCCGCGTATCTCGACTCGTCGTCGACGCCGTTCATCGCGGTGGCTGTTTCCCCGGGTGCCACGGAATTGACACGGATTCCGTGCCGGGCGAACTCGAGCGCGAGAACCTTGCCCGACGCGGCCAATGCCGCCTTGCTGGCGCAGTACACGGCTCCGCCGGTGATGGGGATCGAGTCGTGAACGGAGGTGATGTTGACGATCGAGCCGGCGATACCGTCGGCGATCATGCGGCGACCGACCGCCGATGCCAACGCGAGTGGTGTGACGGTATTGATGGCAAGGACGTCCTCGATTCGTTGGACATCGAGTGCGTCGGCCGAGGATCGGTCGTTGACGCCGGCGTTGTTGACCAGGCATCGGATGCTGCCGAGCTCGCCTACCGCGCTCTCGACTGCAGCGACCGTGGCACGCGCGTCACGCAGATCGAGGTGTAGCGCGATTGCGTCGACGGGACAGGAGGCTCGAATATCGTCCACCAGTCGACTGATTCGATCGGTGCCGTGCCCGTATCCGAGAATCAGATTGTGCCCTTCGTTCGCGAGGGCCAGCGCGATGGCGCGGCCGATTCCGCTGCTGGCACCGGTGACTACCGTGTACCCGGGACTACTCAACTGCGATCACCACTTTCGGTCGTGTCCGACGGCTTTCGAGACGATCGAACGCCGCTTTGGCGTCGGACAACGGCACCACGCTGTCGATGAGCGCGGCCAGTGCGGGACGAATCAGCGGAAAGAGCGCTGCCGCACGGCGATAGTGATCGACACCGTGACGTATCCCGATGATTGAGATTCCTGCCAGCGCAACCATTCCGGGGTCGATGGATTCGGAGTGCGCGGCGACGCCGACGAGGATGCATTTTCCGCCGGGACGGAGTGCGCCGATTGCCGTGCTCAGCGCGCCGGCCCCACCCGATGCTTCGACGACGATGTCGTAGGTCCCGGTCAGAGAATCAGCTGTCGTGAACCTCTGCGCCACTGCGCCAGATCCGAGGTGCTCGATGCATCGTGGTTCGAGAACGTCGACGAAGACGGGGCACCGGGACAGCATGGCCACCGCGAGACTGCCGATGGTTCCCGCGCCGATGACGAGCACTCGATCGCCCGGGGACACCGACGCCGCGTCGAGAGCTTCGAGCACGGTGACCAGCGGTTCGATGAGCACGTGTTCGGGTTCGGCGGGTACGCGGCCCAGCGAGACCACGGCGCGCCGGGGCATGACGAGGAATTGTGCTGCTGCGCCGCCGTGTTCGTACAGGCCGACTTCCTTGAGATCCGAACATTGATTACGTTTGCCCGATCCGCAGGCGGTGCAGGACTGGCAGAAGAGCATGGTGCTGCCGGTGACGGCGTCACCTGTCTCGAGGTCGCGAACGCCGCTGCCGGTCCGGTCGACGACACCCACCCACTCGTGTCCGAAGTGGTGTGGAAAGGTCGTCTTCCCATCGGTCAGGTACGAGGATGTGCCGTGCAGCAGTTCCAGATCCGTGCCGCACAGTCCGACGTAGGAGATTGCGACTACGACGTCGTCCGGGCCGCAGACGGGGGCGTCGAGCTCGACGATCGATACCGAATGCGGCGCGTCGATCACTGCGGCTCTCATCCGGCCGCCTGGGACGCGCGGCGACTGAGGATGAGACCGACGATCGAGCCGACGGCGACACAGGAGTCGGTAGCGGGCGTTACCTGGCGTGATTCGACGACCATGGTCTATTCCTCCGTCGTGTTGTCGTGGCCGGTGTATTCGACGACTGCGCATCCCCAAGTGAATCCAACGCCGATGCCGGTGAGCATGATTCGGTCTCCCGGGTGCAATGATTCGGTGCGGCGAAGCAAATCGAGGCCGAGCAAAGGGTCGGCGGCACCGGTGTGGCCGATTGTGCGCCCGACTTCGATCAGCGTCTGATCGGGTCTGATCTTGAGGGGCTCAAAGCACTGTTTGCGCAGCAGCACGTTGCCGAAGTTGGGGACGATCCACCTGTCGATCTCTCCGTGATGAGTAGACGAGTCACCCAAAGCTGTTTCAGCGCAGAGAGTCAGCGCCGCCGCATTGCGCGACCAGAACTCGTCGATGGTGTGGTTCTCGGTGAAGCCGGCGACGCGTGCTCGCAGATCTACGGGTCTGCCGGTGCCGTAGACAGGCATGTCGAGACTGTCGTTGCCGCGGTGCATCTGTTCCAGGTGTGCGTCGCTCACCACTGACGTGGACAGAATGCGGAACGGGCCGGGATCGGGGCCGACGACCGCGGCAGCCGCGCCGTCTCCGTAGACGAGTCCGCTGTCGGAGGTCCATCGATCGAAAAGAGGCAAACGCCACGCGTCGGACGCGGTCACCAGCCCCTTGCCGCGTCCGTCGAACCAGCGGCCGATCATTTCCATGCCCACGATAACCCCGGCGCACGCGGCGCGGATTTCGATGGGCAGACAGTCGTCGATGCCCAGTTCGTTCTGTATGTACGCTCCGCAGTTCCAGGCTTCGAGACCGTTGTGCAGCACGACAGCGTGCACAAGAAGGTCTATCTCGTCGGTGTCGATTCCGCTGTCCCGCAGAGCGGCTCGGCCTGCGTGGATAGCCATGTTGGGAGCAGACTCATCGAGTTCGGGGCTCGAGACGGCCGCCGATATCTGACCGGTCTTCTGGTGCTCGACTTCCTCGAACCGCCCCGATGCGACCATGTCGGTTGCCAGGACGCGACTTTCGGGTAGGTAGGAACCGAAGCCCTCGATGTACAGGCTGTCCCACTTCACGACGCCACCTTCGTCCCCGGGACGCCGCTGGTCGGAAGTCCGCCGTTCTTGCGGGCCAGCAACGCCAGTGCGGACGAGATCTCCTCGTTCGTAACGTCGTTGGCGAAACGGTGTCCGCCGATGCCGACTGGGAGCGGCAGTCGCTGACGACCGTCACGGTGGCGCACAGTGTCTGCGAGCGCTGCGTCGAGCACGCCTTGTCTGGACAACACCTCGTTCCATACGGGGAGGCCGAGCTGCTTCATGACCGTCAGGATGCGGTCCAGGTCGTCACCGCTGAGACTCCCGCGCAGGAATCCCAGCGCTGAGGTGAGTGCCATGTCGATGCTGACGGCCTCGCCGTGCAGCAAAGCGGGCAGCGCTTCCATCTCGAGTGTCGGTGAGAATGTGTGGCCGTAGTCCACGCACCGCTCGAGGCAGGACTCCCACAAATTGGGTTGCAGCTCTTCCAGCATGAGGTGGATCGACTCGGCAATGACTTGTTTTGCAGCAGTGTCGAGTTCGGCAGAAGAACCCTGAAAGTTGTCGCCGATCAGGCGTTGGCCGTACGTCTCGAGCAGCTCGAACAGATCGATCGACTTGATCAACGCCATCTTCAGAATCTCGGCGAGGCCATTGGACAGGTGACGTTCGTCGAGGGTACGCAGAAATGCTCTGTCGACGTAAGTGGCAAGGGCTGGGGCGTACGTTCCCAGCCGGTTCTTGCCCATGCCGTAGTTGACGCCCGTCTTGACGCCTACACCCGCATCGACGAGGCCGATGAGAGTGGTGGGAATTCTGATGTACGGGGTACCGCGCCGATAGACGCTCGCGGCGAATCCGACGACGTCGAGCAACACTCCGCCGCCGATGGCGATGACCGGCTCTCGGCGTCGGTCGATACCGAACCCGTTCATGGCGTCGACAACTCGGATGACCGAGCTCCACTCCTTCACCGCTTCGTCGGCACGCATCGCCACGAACGATGCGGTCACGCCGTGATGCTCGAAGTATCTTCTGATGCGATCGCCGTGAATGCGGTCGACATTGGTGTCGATGACGATGAGGCGCCTGTCTCCATGGGTCAACGGTGCTGCGCTGCAACCGTCCAAAAGCTGAGTGTTGTCCTGCGCAAACAGATCCCGCGCGGCGAGGACGTGGTATTCGACCTGCTTGACTGCTTCGACTTTCCACGCCGAGTCGGTGTCTGCACTGTGACTGAGTCCGAGCTTGAATGAAGCGGCACTACGCATGTGTGTCCCCCTGGACGGTGATGTGCACTCTCGGGCTGTGTTCACTCTCTGCCGTGCTGCAACGAACCGAAGTTCTTACTCGAGCGTAGATGATTCGCTTATCGATCGCTACAGGAGTAGACTAGATCACAGTGTCAGAGAAGCACTCGATTCGAAGCCGGGAGATTCACATGGCCGGAGTACGGGGACAGGGTCGTAAGTTCGATCTCGACACTGCGCTGGACAAAGCGATGTTCGCTTTCTGGGAGCACGGGTACGAGGGCACATCCATCTCGATGCTCACGAGCGCCATGAACGTCAACCCGCCGAGCCTCTACAGCGCTTTCGGTGGCAAAGAGGGATTGTTCTTCGCGGCGGTGGACCGCTACGTCGCCACTCGTGGTGACTTCATGGGCCGGGCGTTCGCCGAGGAACCGCGTGCCGACAAGCTCATCTCCAGGCTGCTGTACGACGCGGCCTCGCACTACACCGACGAGTCCTGCCCGGGTGGCTGTCTGATCATCAGCTCGGCCGTCGGCGTCACAGAAGCTAATCAGGGCATCGCACATCGATTGCGCGACATGCGTAATGCCAACGTCTCGCTGCTGTCGAAGCTCATCTCGGAAAACGTCGAGGACGGCGTCCTCCCTTCGTCATGGGACGCCGACGATGTTGCCGAATTCATCGGCGTGATAATCCAGGGCATGTCGCAACGCGCGCGAGACGGTGCTTCAAGGCGGCAACTCGAACAGGTGGCAGACCGAGCAGTTGCGTCGCTGAGGCCGGTGTCTTCGATCGCCCGTTGACCCGAACCGCACGATCGATACTGCAGGTGCCATCGCTCTACGACGGTACCGATGGACGAGGGTCAGACGAGTTCGATGACGTCCAACGCCCCGTCGGCATGCGAACTACGCAGTCGTTTCTTGTCGTATTTGCCGACGCTGGTTTTCGGGACCTCGTCGATGAAGGTCCGTCGTTCGGGCAACTGCCAATGCGCGACGCGACTGTCGAGGAACTCCTCGAACCAGCTGGCCGATGGACAGTGGGGTGTCCTGCATGGTGCTCTTCATCGATTTCGCTCCTGAAGTCTCGGCACGCACGTCGCTGTGCTGCGCGTCACACCGTGCACGGTACGGACTTCAGGCGAGTCGGGTGCGCAAAAGCACGCCGCGTCGACGGGTCAGCGTGAGTTCGATACAACTCCGATGGTGCTCACGTCAGTTCAGCATCCAATCGATTCGAGCGGCAATCACTTTCGCGGCCTGGTCGTTGGGGTGGATGCGGTCGCCACTGTCGAACGCGGGTGCCAGGGTGTCGGGATACGAGGAATCGACCAGAAGGCTGTGGAGTGGCAGGACTTCGAATGCTCCGCCCATGACGACTTGGTTGGCCGCGTCGCGTGCGACGTCGATACCGGGTCGGCAGAACTGCGGATACCGGCATCCCTCGACCGGCGGAAGTGTCGCGACGATGACGGTGACTCCGGCGTCACGAGCGTTGCCTGCAATGTCGAGCAGTTGCTGACCCAGATGCTCTCCGTCGGTCTCGTCGAGTGCACGTCCAGGAAACACCGTAGCGAGATCGTTGATACCTGCTTGCAAGACCAGATAAGCCGGGTTCGATGACAGTCCGTCCGAGCGTAGTCGACGCCTGATCGACGGCCCGATCTCGTCGGCGTCGAGGCGATTTCCTGCAATGCCGACGTTCAATACACGACGGTTGTGATGGTCGGCGAGTACACCGGGGTAGCCGTGCACGGAGCTGCCGAATCCCGCAGTGATTGAATCGCCGAGGGCAACTACGATCGGAGCATCGTCGTCGGTCGCGACTTCGATTTGCTGGACGAGAATTTGCGTGGGTACAGACCCTACGTGGCCGTTCGGCGAACGTATGAGCGTGGAGTGGATCAGCGACGGGTTGTAGGTCAGTTGCTCGGACGAGTCCCTGCGGCCCATCAGTGAAATGGTCGCCGGCTCGTCCCGGTCTGCGTCGATATAAAGTGGGTCGGTCGTGCGCGAGCTGCCGGAATCGAGGATTACATGATCGCGGCCGTCGAAGGTTGCGGGTGAATCTCCGATCGCGATCGCAACGTCGGTTTCGTGGGTGCCGTGTTCGTTGGACACAGTAACTCGGATCGCGCTGCCGCTGAACGCCATTCGATGTTCTTGAACCACAACATCACCGCGTCGGAGGGTGATCGAGGGTACATTCTTGTCCGACTCGTAGGGACTGACCAGCGGTACCCGGTGCGCGACGCGCCAGCGCTCACGCTGAGGCATCGTCCGACTCCAAATCGGTGGTGGTGCGGAGGCGGCCACGCGTTGCCCACAAGGCGACGACGAGGCCCAACGCCGTCGCCACAGCACCGATCCATCCGAGGTTCCGCTCGGACAGGCCCTGCGCCAGAGTGGTTCCGCCGATCAACGATCCGAGCGCGACACCGACATTGATGCCGGACGTGTTCGCGGCGAGGGCCGACGGGGCACCCTCCGCTGCGGTCAACACCCACGTTTGGTAGGCGGGTACGACTGCGAATCCTGCAGCGCCCAGTGCTATCAGAGCGACGACGACAGCGGGTTTCGAAGGAGCCGCGAGGCTCAGGGCCAGCAGTGCGACGACGAGAACTACCAACAAGCCGACAAGGGCGCGCGCCAGATTTCGGTCGGCGAGACGACCCCCGACGAGATTCCCGAGGAAGCCCCCGACACCGAACACGAACAGCAGGAAAGCAATGGTGCCTCCGTCGAATCCGGTGATGTTTTCGAGTGTGGGCGCGATGTAGGTGTAGGCGGTGAAGAAGCCGGTCTGCCCGAGGGCGCTGAACAGCAATGCGATCAGTACGGGCCGTCGGAGGATCACCCTGAGTTCCTGTGCGATGCTCGGTGTCGTTTCCGGGGCGGGGTCGGTCGGAATGGCCAGCGCCACGAACGCGATGCCAGCAGCAGCAACCACGGCAAGGGCGACGAAGGTCGCCCGCCAGCCGAAGTGTTGTCCGATCAGTGTTCCCACCGGAGCACCCAGGATCATCGCAAGAATGAGACCGCCGGCCACCCAGGAGATGGCCTGTGCGATGCGTTCGGGTGGAACGCTGCGTGCGAGGGTGGCAATCGAGAATGCGATGAACCCACTGAGCGCCAGCGCTGCGACCACACGGCCGGCGAGCAGAACGGCAATTGTGGGGGCGGAAGACGAGATGACGTTGCCGACCAGGAACACAACCATGAGCCAGACCATGGACAGTTTCGACGAGTACCGTGCCAAGTATGCCGCCAGAATTGGGCCGGTCACAGCAACGGTCACTGCGTAGGTCGTGACGACCGACGCGGCAGTGCTGACGGTGGTGCCGACGTCGACGGCAATCTCGGTAAGCAAGCCGATCACCGCGTATTCAGCACTGCCCAGGGCGAATACGCACAGCATCATCGCAAGTATCGGTGCGACGGGAATGCCTGGAGAGTCGGACTGTGGCGCAGTGGCGGTCCGTTGCTCGGTGGTCATCTAGTACCCCTTCGTGGAAGTAGTAGTGGATAGGCGGTTCATGCCATGATTTCGATAATGGCTGCGCCCCAGTTGAATCCGATCCCTGAGGAGCACAGCGCAACAAGTGATCCCTTCGGAGTTGCGCCTGTCGAGATGAGGTGATGCAGGCCCGCGAGCTGGTCGGCTGCTCCGATATGGCCGACGGTGCGGCCCCATTTCCAGAGTGTCCGGTCTTCGTCGATCCCGTACTGAGACAGAAATTTCCACTCTGCGATTCCGCGGCCGGTGTTGGGGAACACGAACCGATCGATCTGGTCGATCTTGCAGTCCGCGTCTTCCAGCGCGATGCGCAGGACTTCCTCGGTGGCGCCAGTCAGTTTGGCGATGGCCTCCTCGATCGGATGATCGGCGAGATAGATGTCCTTTCTTCCCCGTAGGTCGAGACGCGTCGAGGGATCGTTGGGAAGAGGGCGCGGCGCATCGCCCGCGTAGAGCGGCTCGAGTGACGGGTCACCGATCAAGGCGCTGCTGCGGACGGCGGCGATTCCGGAGGAGCGGTCGAGCACGACGGCTGCTGCACCGTCGGCGAGGACAAGCCCCTTGTCGCTGCGGTACCGGTCGAAGTGGGGTTGTGCGAATACGTCGGCCGCAGTAACGGCGACAGCACCGCCTGAGTTGGCGGCCGCGAACAGTGCGCCAGTGTGTAGTGCTGCGAGTCCACCGTTGGATGCCTGCCGTATTTCCAATGTGGTCAATCTGCTCGACGCTGCGTCCGGTAGAGCCGTACGAGCTATGTGGGCGGCGGGGGTCCAGTAGTCCTGACCCTGGAAGTGAATTCCGGTGTGTATCAGGGTGTCGATTCGTCGATCCTCGCCGAAGGAAAGCGCCTCTCCGAGTGCTCGAGCTGCGAGTTCGGTGGGAGCCGCCCCCGGTATCACCGAGATCGATTCGAGGTCGTCCTCGGCCGCGTCGTCGGGGTCGTAGTCGCCACGTGCGACGGCCTCGTGTACCGGATCTCGCTGTCCCAGAACCGATGCGATCCCGGTGATGTAGACGTCGTCGTGCTTCACGAAGCTCCCTCGTGGTTGCGTTTAGTGATCACTACACGAGTATGGCACGGCGGATCGAGTTCGCAACCGGAGCCCGCTGATCTCCGCCTGGGTGCAACGTTCGCGTTGACCGCGGGCGATTCGTTGCGTGTCTCCGTGACCACTCTTTACCCCTTCGTTCCATGAAGAACCGAACCTTCTGTCGAAGGCTAGGCGATTCATTTATTGATCGCTACAGGAGTATGATCAATCACAGTTTGCGAGAACAGTTCGAGAAGAGGAGGGCCCGATGGCCGGCGTGCGAGGACAGGGGCGCAAGTTCGATGTCGACTCAGCGCTGGATCAGGCGATGTTCGCCTTCTGGGAGCACGGGTACGAGGGCACTTCTGTCTCGATGCTCACCAGCGCGATGGGCATCAACCCGCCGAGTCTCTACAGTGCGTTCGGAGGCAAGGAGGGGTTGTTCTTCGCCACGATCGATCGATATCTCGCCACTCGCGGCGACTTCATGGGTCGGGCGTTCGCCGAGGAGCCCCACGCGGCCAAGCTGATCTCAAGGCTGCTGTACGACGCGGCGTCGCACTACACCGACGACTCGTGTCCGGGGGGTTGTCTGATCATCAGCTCGGCCGTCGGCGTCACCGAGGCCAATCGAAGTATCGCAGATCGATTGCGCAACATGCGCAATGCGAACGTGTCCCTGCTGTCGGATCGTATTTCCGAGAACGTCGCCGACGGCATCCTGCCTCCGTCATGGAACCCCGTCGACGTTGCAGAATTCATCGGCGTGATCATCCAGGGCATGTCGCAACGGGCACGAGACGGAGCCAGCCGGCAACAGCTCGAACGCGTTGCGGACAGAACACTGGCGTCGTTGGGGCCGAACGTCGGCTGACAGCTGTCTTGTATCAGAACACGATCGCCGCGAATTTCTCCAGAAACTGGTCGACATCCCCGGACTCGATTGTCAACGGCGGTCTGATTTTCAACGTGTTTCCGTACAGCCCGGTCGCCGAGATCAACACCCCGTGATTTCTCATGTAGTTGACCACTCGAATTGCCTCGTCAGGATCGGGCTCTCCTGACGGACCCACGAATTCGACTCCGACGAACAACCCCGCACCCCGAACATCTCCGATCGCATCGGCATTGTGGGCGATCTCGCGTAGGCCGGTAAGCATTCGCCCACCCATCGCCGCTGAGTTTGACACCAGGTCCTCGTCTCGGATCACGTCGAGCACCGCTTGCGCCGCAGCGATGGTCACCGGGTTGCCACCGAAGGTGTTGAAATAGCGAAGGTCTCGTCCGAACTGCTCGGCCAGTGAACTCTGCATGACCAGTCCGGCGATGGGCATGCCGTTGCCCATCGGTTTGCCCATCGTCACGATGTCGGGCATCAACCCGTGCCGCTCGAAGCCCCACATCGATGCGCCCAGCCGTCCGAATCCCGGCTGCACCTCGTCGGCGATCAACACCCCACCCGCTGCGTGAACGACATCTGCCGCAGGCTTCAGGAACGGTGTCGGCTCCGGCAAGATCCCGTCGGACGCGAAGATCGAGTCGATCAGCAGAGCCGCGATACCGACGCCGGACGCGGCCAGGTCGTCGATCTGCGTCTGCACCTGTTCGGCGAACCATGTCCCCAGATCGCCCTCGACCCGGTACGCATCCGGTGCCGGAACCGTCCGCAACCACGGAGCGTCGCGAACGGACGCCGGACCCATCGACGGCGAACATGCCGCCACATCCACAGTCCCACCGTGATAGGCACTTTCGGTGACGATGATGCCCTGGCGGCCCGTCGCGTGCCGCGCGATCCGGAGAGCGAGGTCGTTGGCCTCGGACCCGGTGCACGTGAACATCGCGGTGTCCAACCGGTCGGGGAAGGTGCCGACCAGGTCCTCGGCGTAGCCGATCACTGCATCGTGCAGATACCGCGTGTGCGTGTTGATCAACGACATCTGCCGGGTGACGGCCTCGACCACCCTGGGATGGCAATGCCCCACGCTGGCAACGTTGTTGTACATGTCGAGGTATCGCGTGCCATCGGCGTCGTAGACGTACACACCCTCGCCTCGTACCAACTCGAGCGGGGTCTCGTACATCAGGTGATAGGCGGGCCCGAGTACGCGCCTCCGGCGCTCGACCAGATCGAGCGTGCGAGTGCTGAGCCCCACGGCCGAGGACGCATCGAAACCGTTGACGCTCAGGGCTCCGACGCGATCGAGTGTGGTCACCTCACAACCCCTGCAGCCAGAACGCCCAACGCGGATCCGCCATCTTCATCCTCGCGCGGGCAAGCTTCCAGGTTCCGTACTTGTGGTAGTCGAAATCCCATGCGGTGCTGAGCTTGTGGTTCATGCAACCCCACAGCCCCCATTTGACGTCGGCGAGTGCGCTGCATACCTGCACCCGGGAGATCATCGACCACTCGGCTTTGCCGTAGAACTCCTCGATCAATTCCATCGTCTGCTGCTCGCCGTAGAACATCTCGATGATCATCACGGCCAGCTCGTAGGCGCGGTCGTTGTTCGACGCGAACTCGTAGTCCACCAATTTCATCGGCAGGCCGTCGCCGATCAGAATGTTGCCCGGCATCGGGTCGTTGTGACACGCAACCAGATCCAGGCCGGATGCCAGCATCGCGTTCTTCGCCTGCCCGTATTCCGCGAGGATCACCTCGGCGTCGCGCGGCAACCGCACGCCGAGTTCGGCAACCTGATCGAGGTGTTCGTCGATCATGTCGAAAATAGTCTTCGTGATGCTGAGCTTGCTTCCCGAATGCAGTACGCGATACAGATCGATCATGCCCAGGGGGATCTCAGGGCGCTTGAGGTCACCGTTGGTGCACGCCCGATAGCCTTCGAGGAACTCGATCACCTCCACACCGGTCACTGGATCGAACAGCACCACCTCGGGTCCGATGTCCAAAGCGCCTGCGCGACGGGCAGCCTCGTTCGCCAGCGACCGGTCGATGAACGAATCCGTTCCGGCACCGGGGAGTTTCATGAAGTAGCGCTTCGGTTTTCCTTCAACGGTGATGCGCCAATTGCTGTTCATCAACCCTCCGGGTACCGGGGTATAGGTGATGTTCAGTCCCTCCCACTCCGCAACGGCGGCGAGGGCTTTCTCCACCTGCCGTTCGGGTTCGGTGTGGGCGGATCCCAGTGCGATCTCGTTCATGGCCACCTCAGATATTCCGTACTCGGTCGTCGAAATGCGGGTCGCGCAGTCCAGCGCGCGCCCTCAGGAACTGCCAGTCGGAGAACTTCGAGTATTCGTGCGTGCCCGGCCTCATCGCGTCTGCGTACGAGCCGATGAGGGCCCACCGCAGGGAGTCGGCGACGCCGTAGATGCGGGCGCGATCGAAGAGCGCACTGTCGAACGAGCCCCACATCATCTCGAACACCTCACGTGCGTCGGTGTCGAACGGGCGGATCTCTGCGAGCAACGCACCGATGTCCTGCAGCGGATCCATCAGCGCCGCAACGTCCCAGTCGACGAGCCGCATTCCGCCGTCGTCGAGCATCAGGACATTGGAGACATTGCCGTCGCCGTGGCAGGGCACCGCGTCGATGCCGGCGCTGTCGATCCGCGCTTCGGCGGGCCCGAGAGTGCGCAGCATCCAGTCGAAGTCGGCCGGGAACAGGCCCCCGACCTTTTCGACCAAGCCTATGACGTGTGTCAGGTCGTCGAACACCGACGCACGTCTGGTGATTCCGCTGAGCCGGTGAACGGAAGTCCGAAGCGCCACCAGCTTCTCGACGTTCGTATCCTCGTCGAACAGATCGAGCGTTGCAGTCGAACACAGTCCGGTGAAGTCCTCCATCACCAACACGCCGGAAGCTGCGTCGGAGAAGAAGACAGTTGGGCCGATGCCCGCGTCACCGGCCGCGGTCGCAGCCGAGAACGATGCTGCGACATCGATGTAGTCGCGGGCCTGCGGTTCCATCACCTTCACGTACGCGGCCGAGCCCGCACCGGAGTCCGCAACCTCGGCCCGCGCCGAATAACGCTCGGAGTCAGCGCCCCACCAACTGGGGCTCGCCATGGTGGTCCCGGGTTCCAACGTCAATTCGCCCGAGGCCCAGATACCCAACTCGCTCAATGCCTGTCGCACGGTCATCCCAGCGCTCCGATCTTGTCAGCGGCCACAGCCGTCGGCCAATTCATCTCGATCTCACGTGCACCTTCGAGCCACTTCGTCAGCCGTAGCACCGCCTGATCTGCGAACCGCGGCCCGACGACCTGGATCCCAACGGGCATGTGTGCGCTGAAGCCGAAGCAGAGCGCTGAGGCAGGCTGCGCGGTCTGGTTGAACCACGCGGTGAAACTGCAGTGGCCCAATGGTTGTGCCGGGTCGAGCCCGACCTCTTCGGCTCCGAACCCCACCGTGGGAATGACCGGGGAGATGACGAAGTCGAACTCGGCCGTCTCCGCCCGAATCATCTCCTGCGATCGCATCACCGCATCGGTATCTCGCGAGAACTGAGCCGCCGAATACTCTGCCGCCGCCGAGGCCCAGTCGGCGACCGCGGGCAGTACCTGCGATCGACGATTCTCGGGAATGGCCTCCCACTCCGTGCGTGCACGAACCTGGAACAGGCGATCCAACGCCGGGTACGGATCCACGCCGAAGACCGGCGGCATTTCGGTGACCACGGTGCCCGCTGCACTCAGTTTCGTTGCTGCAGAACGCACCACGGCCTGTACGTCGTCGGAAACGGTGGGACCGTAGCCCATGTCGAGCATGACGCCGATGCGAAGTCCGGCAGGAGACAGGCTTGCGCGTATGTCGGTGGTGTCCTCGTAGGGCAGGCTCCACGTGTCCCGCGGATCGGGCCTGGAGATGACACCGTAGAGGTCGATGAGATCGTCGACGGTGCGGGCCATCGGACCGGCCGATCGCATGGTCGACGGCGCGGTATGCGGTATGCGGCCCTGCGTCGGCTTCAACGCAACGAGCCCGCAGTGTCCCGCAGGCAACCGCACCGACCCGGCGATATCGGAACCGACAGAACCGAAACCGATGCCCGACGCCAGCGACGCACCTGCGCCCGCACTGGATCCACCGGTGTTGCGGGAGAGGTCCCAGGGATTGCGGGTGATTCCGTACAGCGAGCTGACGCCCGCTGCCATCATCCCCATGTCCGGCATCGTGGTCTTGCCGACGATCACGGCACCCGCTTCCTTCAGCCGGGCAGCCGGTGGTGCATCGACCGTGGACATCGGCAGGTCAGCATTCGCGGCGACGCCGTGGCGCCACGGCATCCCGATCGCATGGACGCTGTCCTTGATGGTCACCGGAATGCCGTCCATGTCGCCTCGCGCACGGCCGGAATCGAGGCGGTCGGTGGCGGCCTGAGCTGCCGCACGCGCACCCGACTCGTCCAGGTACGCAATCGCATTGATCATGAGATCGGTGGTCTCGAGATGCTCCAGCGTGGCATCGAGCAACTGCACGGGAGTGAGCTCACCGGTGCCGAATGCCGCACGTATCTCGGCGACGGTTGTGGTCAACAGGGGATTCATCGCGTGCCTTTCATACTGATACCGCGGTTGCCACCGGTATGACCGGAGTGCCGACGAGCCAGCCGCCGTCCACGGCCACGATCTCTCCGCAGATGTGGTCCGAGAGCGACGAGGCCAGGAACAACACGGTGTCGGCGATGTGCTGTGGATCTGCCCACTTGCCGTTGGGGGTCTGCGCCTCCAGAGCACCGCGGATGGACGCGTCGTAGATCGCGGTCATGTCGGTCTCGACGAAGCCGGGCGCAACGCCGTTGACGTTGATTCCCATCGGTGCGTAGTCGATGCCGACCTGCCGAGTGAAGTTGACCATCGCTCCTTTCGCCGCGCAGTATCCGGCAAATCCTGGATTGGCCCGCAGGCCGCTGATCGACGCGACGTTGACGACCTTGCCGCCCCGCCCGGCGTCCACCATGTGCCGTATCGCCGCTCGGGTGCAGAAGAACGTTCCGTCCACGTTCACTGCGAAGAGCGACCGCCACGCCTCGTCGGTTGTGTCGAGGACCGTTCCGGCACTGAGTATTCCGGCGTTGTTGACCAGGATGTCGATGCCCGATCGGGCCGCGACGTCCGCGAAGACCGCGTCGACCTGCTGGGAATCGGAGATGTCCAGCAGGACGGACTCGGCGGTGCCTCCCGCAGCGCAGATCAGATTCGATGTCGATGCGCCGTCGGTGCGGAGTGCGTCGCTGCGGTCGGCGATCACCACGTGCGCGCCAGCCGCCGCCAAAGTGGTCGCGACTGCTCGTCCGATGCCGCGGGACCCGCCTGTGACCAGGGCAGTCTTGCCGCTCAAGTCGATCATCTGGCTCTGCTTTCTATGCTCGAGTGCGGCTGGTGCCGGCGAGTTCGGAAGATCGGCCGACTCCGATATCGCCGCGCACCATGCGCGCGACCGTCTCGGCCAGCATCTTCACGCCGTCGAGCAGGTCGCTGTCGTGGGTCAGTTCTTTCTCGCTGTGCGAGATTCCGTCGACGCTGGGGACGAACAGCATCACCGTCGGAACGACGTCCTTGAGATTCACCGAGTCGTGGCCGGCCATGGTGAGCATCCGTCGACACGACAATCCGAGGGACTCTGCGGCTTCCTCGGCGAGGTCGACGCCCTCGGTCTGGTAGCTCGTGGACGGCCGCAGCGCCGAGGTGTCGATGCTGACCCGCACCTCCCCGTCGGTATTGACGGAATCGATTGCTGCAAGCAGCTTCTCGTGGGCCTGCTCGAGAACCTCGGGGTCGGAGGACCGGATGTCGATGGCCATGGTGACCTTCGACGGCACGACGATGGGGGAGTTGGGTTCGACATCGAACTCTCCGACCGAGGCCAGCAGCGCCTGTTCCGGAAACTGGGTCGTGAGTTCGCGGGCGGCGAGCACGATGCGCGATGCGCCGACCAACGCGTCGTGACGCAGGGCCATATGAGTTGCGCCGGTGTGCGACTGCTCGCCGTGCACGGTGATCGAGTACTTCCGTGCGGCCCAGTTGGCGGTGACGATGCCGATCGTCGTCCCGGTGTTCTCGAGGATGGGACCCTGTTCGATGTGGATCTCGGCGTAGGAGGCGGCCTCGGGCGCATCGGCATTGCCGTGAAACCCGATATCGGACAGAGCATCCCGCACGCTGACGCCACTGCGGTCGTTGACCTTCAGGATGTCGTCGGCATCGAATTTGCCGATGAAGACCCCGCTTCCCATCAGGCTGGGCGAGAAGCGGGAACCTTCCTCGTTGAACCAGTTCACCACCGCAAGATTGAATTGCGGAGCCACCGAACCACGTTCGACACATTCGGCTACCTCGTGTGCGGCGTAGGCCGCAGCGAGAACACCGTATGCGCCGTCGTACTTTCCGGCCGTCGGCTGACTGTCGAGATGCGAGCCGACGAGTACGTACGGCGCATCGGGAACCAACTCGACAGTGCCGTACATGTTTCCCACTGCATCGACGGTGGTGGTGAAGCCGTGCCGGTCGAACCAGTCGGCGAGGAACCGCCTGGTCCGACCGTCGTCCGCAGTCGCTGCTTCGCGGTGCACGCCACCGGCGGCGGTGGCACCGAACGAGGACATCGCCTGAAAGTCGTCGAGGAAAGGCACTAGATCTTCTCCGGGGCGGGGTTGGCGGCGAGTTCTTCGATCTGGTTCTCGAAGGACAGGTCGACCGGTGCGGTGCGGGTAGGACGCTTGCCGACCTCGAACATCTCGTCGACGCGGGCCTTCTCCTCGGCCGTGGTGCCGGTGGCCTTGGAGACGATGAGGAAGACGGCCAGGTTGACGGCCATGCCTACGACGCCGCCGGTGAGGCTGCCGAGTCCGGCGATGTCGTCCGGGTAGATCGCGGTGAGGACGAGTGCGACGGTGAATCCGGAGATCATCCCGGCTACTGCGCCCTTGCCGTTACCGCCTCGCCAGAAGATCCCGAGGAACAGCGGGATGGCAAGCTGCACAACGCCTTGATACGAGATCTGTGCGAGGAGTTGCAGGCGCGTCATGTTGAACGTGGCGTAGGCGACGATGGCTGCCGCTGCCATGAACGCGAGCATGCTCGTCTTGGCTACCTTGGTGAGCTGACTGTCGGTGAGCTTGCGCTTGTCGGAGTTGACGATGTCGTTGGCAATCTGCAGTCCGCAGACCTGCACGCTGCCGTCGATGTGGCCCATGGATGCGGCGAACACCATGGTGGCCGCCAGGCCGAGAAGCCACGTTCCGCCGTAACTCTCGGCGATGGTGAACCAGCCGGTCTGCGGTGAATCAGCGACGGCGGGCATGACCGTGCCGGCGATGCCGACGAGCATGAGAAGGGAGTAGAAGACTCCGGAGATCAGGACCGTGCGGATGGTGCCGGACTTGACGGCCCGGACACTCGACGCGGTGTAGATCCGTTGGAAGCTCGTCGGCCAGCACAGTGATCCGACTACACCGGTGAAGATGAGGGCGAAGAGGTAGAACGGGCCGTACGAGTCGCCGTCTCCGGGAACGCGGAGGTACTCGTCGGCGACATCGCCGAGTGTGGCGAAGCTGATCGGGCCGCCAGCGACACCGGAGAGCAGAATCAGGCACAGTGCCGCAGAGAAGACGTAGGCGACCAGACCTTGGAACATGTCGGTCATGATCAGGCCGCGCATGCCCATCTTGACGGTCCAGTACTGGCGGATGACGATGACGGCTAAGCCGACGAACAGGCAGGTGGTGACGGACCATGCTCCGGCACTGGCGATCTGGAACACCTCACCGAGTGCCTGCATACCGAGCACGACCCACGGGAAGAGCGAGACGATGCCGATGACGCTGGCGACGACCTTGGTGCCCCGCGAGTTGAAGCGCAGGCCGAGCAGATCGGGCTGCGATCGCAGGTTGTACTTCGCTCCCCAGCGCCAGGCGCGAGTGGCCATGAAGTACATCATCGCGACGCCGAGGCTGGAGTACGCGAGACCGTACAGTCCGAATACTCCTGCGCCGCTGGCGAGTCCGAAGAACGCGATGAACACCGAGCCGGGCCACCACGAGTTGACGTAGCTCATCGCGACGTACCAGGGGCCGTAGCTGCGGCCGCCGACCGAGTACTCGTCGAAGGTGGGGGATGTTTTCTGTTGCGTGGTGTACAGGATGAAGATGACGACGGCGTAGAAGACGCCGAGCATTCCCAGCATGATCAACATGTCATTCTCCAGTCAGCGGTGCGGTAGCGGGGAGGAGATCCTCGTCGAGTTCGCCGCGGATGTCCTCGACGATGTAGAGACCCCAGAGAGTCAGCCCGAGAACGACTCCGTCGATCAGCCAGTACATGATGGCGAACGGAATGCCGAGGATCTCGTAGCGAATGCCACTGCCCCACATGTACAGCGGCGGGAACAGTGCGAAGAGCAGGGCGAGAGCGTAGATGCTGCCGAAGAACGTCATGATGTTCTTTCGGCTCAGGCCGCGAATGTACTCTTTCATGTGCGTCATCCTTGGTTGACTATTTTGAGAACCGAATCGTGCAATGCGCCGTTGGTCGCAATGCCGTTGCCGCTGTTGTAGTCTCGCGCTCCATCGAGCGAGGTGAAGGTGCCGCCGGCTTCTTCGATGATCACCGGCATGGGGGCGAGGTCGTAGATCTGCGTGGTGTAATCGACCACCGCGTCGGCTTGGCCGCTTGCGACCATCATGTAGCCGTAGGCATCGCCCCAGGTACGCAACACTGCGCCTGCGGCATGCAGGTCGACGATGGTGTCCGAGTGCCAGTCTTCGAGCCAGGTTGCCATCACGTAGGCCCCGTCGAGATCGGTCCTGTCCGAAACATGCACCCGTTCACCGTTTTTCCAGCATCCCTTGCCGCGCTCGGCGTGCATGAGGATGTCGGCGCTGGGTAGATTGATGACGCCGAAGACGACATCGTCGTCTTCCTCGAGCGCGATCAAGTTGGCGTACAGCGGAACTCCGTGCACGAACGACTTGGTGCCGTCGATCGGGTCGACGATCCAGCGGTAGTCGGACGTGCCGCTGGTTTCGCCGAATTCCTCCCCGAGGAAGCCGTCGGCGGGGAAGTGCTCGGCCACGGCGGCCCGAATGTGGGTTTCGATATCTCGATCCGCTTGCGTAACAGGGGAACCGTCCTGTTTCTGCTCGACGGTGAGGGCTGAGGTGTCGAACCAGCGACGAGCGATCTCGCCCGCCGAGCGGGCGAGCTCCACGCCGAGTGCGGCGCGTGCCGACCTGGAATCCTCCACGGTGTTGCACCCTTCGGTAGATGTTGCGTTCTCGGGTAGGTGCAACGATGGGCGTAGACCATTTCTGGTTTTCTCGTCGATACGTGAACGTCGTGTAACGCGTCACCTGGTTGCGGGTCATAGGACACCCGCCGTGTTAATCGTGCGTTAATGCCCAGGTCGAGGGGTGTCGCGCGGGCCTGATTGAAGATTGAATGGGCTTCTGCAGTCGTGACGGAGAAATCGAGGTGATTCGGTGCTGTTGATGGAGCAGACGCATGCGGCGCTTCTTCGGTTGGTGGCGGAGCTCGAATCGCGGTCCGTTGCCCGGTTGCCTCCCGAACGCGAACTGGCCGAGCGACTCGGCACGTCACGGACGACGCTGCGCAAAGCGCTGGATCTCCTCGAACGCGACGACGTCATCCGACGCACGAAGGGGAGAGCCGGCGGTGCGTTCCTGACCTCGGTGACACCGGGTTCGTCGTCGCCGGAAAGCGCGCAGTCCCTCTGTCAGAGCCGGCGACTGCTGCGAAGCCTCAACACCGTCAAGGGCGTCCCGCAGATGCTGCACGAACAGGGATTTCGAGACGGGACCAAAGTCATCTCGGCGCGCATCGCCGAGCCGAGCCCGGAGGCGGCGCAGGTGTTGGGAGACGGACCGGTGGTATCGCTGCTGCGGCTGCGCTTCGCCGACGGCGACACGCTGTCGCTGGAGCAGATGTACCTCAGCGACAGCATCTGTGGCCGAGTCCTGGAGACCTCGTTGGACTCGGTGTACGAGGCTCTGCGTACACGGCTCGGCGTATCGGTCTGTATGGCAGACGAATCCATCGAATTGGCGACGATCAGTGCGCCCGCGGGTTCGCTGCTCCGCCAACCCGAGGGAACGCCCATCCTGAAACTCGAACGCATCGGATACGACCAGTCCGAACGACCCGTCGAGTATTCGGTGGACCTGTTCCGAGCCGACCGAACGCGTCTGAGTGTGCGCACCTCGTCGCTGGTGAGTGCGTCGGTCACCGAGGCGTCGACGTAAAGAGCAGGCCCGGAGACAGTGGTCCCCGGGCCTGGACGGGGATGGCTACTCGTTGCAGCAATGCCCAGCGGGCTTCGGGGTCTCCGGAGCCAGATCCAGCATCGGATTGCCGTCGAAGAATCCCGTGGGCTTGAGGTGCAGACTCACATGACTGACCGGCATGACCGGCCAGTCCTCGGGGCGCACCACATGGTGTGCAGCGATCGTGGGCCAGATGACCAGGTCGGCGTTCTCTAGGGAACGGTCACCGCTCGTGTACTTCACCAGCCCGTCGTGTCCGGGGTTCTGGGCCACGTACTCACCGGCCGCATAGCGCTCACGTTCGGCGTACGGCGTCGCCCACAGGTGCTTGGTGGCGAACCCGCCTCGGCGTGCCTGCTGCGAACCGGGCTGTGCCAGAGGCAGAGCGACCGCGCCGGACGGTTCGATCTTGTACCCGATGTGCCCACCGAGCTTGTTCCTTTTGTCCGCGTTGGCAATCAACCAGGAGCGGGCCCTGAGTGGATCGGCGAGGCGTTGTGCCTCCGACTCGGTGGCGAGGTGCCGCTTGGTCTGACGCCACGCGTTCCCGTGCGGGTTCTCGGGGCCTGCGGGCACTGCCTCGGCTTCGAGCTCGTACAGGTTGTTGCGTGCTCCGTCCACGTTCATGTCCAGGCGAACGCTGAAGAAGTGTTGGTGATGAGGCCCGTAGAGACCGGGAGCGACGAGGGTACCGAACTCGGGGACCTGGCCCGGCTCGATGGCACCGGTGGAGATGATGCCGGTCAGTTTGATCTCGAACTCGATGGACCCGTCGAGATACAGATGCCAGTAGAAGCCGTAGTCGTAGTTGCCCACGGTGGCGAAGAACGACACCACGAGACGACGGTTGCGTCGGACCTGGCCGACGTTGTCTCTGAAGTCGGTGTGCTTCCAACCGATGCTGTAGTCCTCCTCGTGCATGCAGATCGCGTTCGGAAGTTCGATCGGCTGACCGTCCTGATCGTTGACGTACGCGTCGAAGTAGTGAATCTCCCCGAGGCAATCACAGCCCAGCTGAAGCGAATTGGCGAGAACGCCCAAACCGTACTCGCCCTCGTCGAACACGTTCTTGTTCCACTGGCTGTCACCGGGATCGCCGTAGGGCACGTACATTTCCGACAGCGAGGCCCGATGGATGACCGGGCGCAGGGTTCCGCGATCGACGTATCCGACATCGTGCAGCACCAACCCCTCACGGGGTGTGAAGCCGACGCGCAAGCGCCAATTGGCCCACTCGACGTAGTGGCCGTCCACGGTGAACGACGGACCGTCGGGTTGGGTGATGTCGATCTTCTTCATCGGTGCCCGCTGGTGCGAGAACTCCGGGACATTCCCGGGGCGTTCGTAGAATCCCGGCAGGTAGTTGCCGGGAGTCTGTGGGATGGGAACCACGCCGGTGTCTGCGACGTCGACCACCTCCATCGTGTCCATATCGACTGTCACGACGAGGTTTTCCACGGGTCGCGCGTAGCCGTTCTCCTGCGCTTCGCTTCGTACGAACGTCAGAGGCCGGGCGAGGCGTCGACCACCAGGATTGTCACCCTCCGTCGTGTGGCCGCTGGCCCACTTGTCGACCATCGCCAGCGAGAAGTCGGTGACACCACGCTTGACCATCGCTTCCTGCCACCGTAGATCGGCCTTGATGACGTCCTCGCAGCGAAGGAATTCTTCCAGCGTGATGGGTGGCTGGGCGTCGACGATCTCGGTGTAGCTGATCAGGGCGTCGTGGGTGAGCGAGACAACTGCCTCGAAAGTGGCATGGGCGTCACGATCACGCAGCACGACGAATGCTCGACGGTCCGTATTCGATTGCTGCAGAGCGGTTTTCGTCGGCTCCAGCAGCTCGATGTAGACGAAGCGTGCAGCGGAGGTCAGATTCCGCTCGCGAACGACTATCGCCGACGTCCTCGAAATCTCCTGCGGGGTCAGCGGTTCGAGGGGGTGAACTACAGCGGGCGCAAAGGTATCGGTCATCGTGGCTCCTGCAGTGGGTAGTGGAGAAGTTCTGGCGGAATGCGGCGCGTGCGAAGGAACACGACGATGGCGGCAAGGGTGAGTTCGACCACCGCGACAGTCGAGGCTGCCGACACGTCGCTGACACCGCCGACAACGACGGCCTGATGATGTCCTGTCGGACCGGAGGCATGCGCAAGCAGCATCACGGCGCTCGACGCCGCCATGACCACCCACGGACGATTGTTCGCCGACCGCCACAGATCGGCAGCACACAGCAGGCACACCACGGCCATGGCGGCGACCACAACACCGACCGCGCTACCGACGCCCATCCTCAGGTGAAGAACGGCCGAGATCACCGCGAGTGCTGCTGCACAACGGTTGATCAACACTGTCCGGGCTCCCTGTCGTCGCTGTCCGTCACGACGTTAGGGGTAAACCATTACTGGTTTTCGTAGGTCATATGAGGGATGTGTAACTCACCGACGCGATCAGACCAGCTCGATGACCTCCAACGCACCGTCGGCATGCGAGCTACGCAGTCGCTTCTTGTCGTATTTGCCCACACTCGTTTTCGGGACCTCGTCGATGAACGTCCAGCGTTCCGGCAGCTGCCAATGCGCGACGCGACTGTCGAGGAACTCCTTCAGTTCCTCGGCCGTCACCGAAGCACCCTCACGGACGACGACGGCCACCAAAGGCCGCTCGTCCCACTTCGGATCGGGCACCCCGATCACCGCGGCCTCACGAACTGCGGGATGCCCCATCACCTGGTTCTCGAGTTCCACCGACGAGATCCACTCGCCACCGGACTTGATGATGTCCTTGGAGCGATCGGTCAACCGGAGGTAGCCACCCTCGGAGATGGTGCCGACGTCACCGGTGCGCAGCCAGCCGTCGTCGAATTTGTCGTCGGCGTCGGCGCGGTAATAGCTGCCGGTGATCCACGGGCCACGCACCTCGAGTTCGCCGACGGTCGTGCCGTCCCAGGGCAACACCGTGCCTGCATCGTCGACGAGTCGTGCTCGCACCCCGGCGACGAATCTGCCCTGCGTGCAACGCAAGTCGAACTCGTCCTCCGGCGACAGCCCGGCGTCGGGCTTGCCGGAGGTGCCCAGTGGGGAGGTCTCGGTCATGCCCCACGCCTGAGAGATGTGCACCCCGTACTTCTCGTGGAACGCCCGCATCAAACTCGGTGGACACGCGGCACCGCCGACCACCACGTCGCGCAGACTCGACAGATCAGCCGGGTGCTCGTCCAGGTGAGCGAGCAGGGCCTGCCAGATGGTCGGAACGGCCGCCGCGGCTGTCGGGCGCAGCGTCGACATCATCTCCGCCAACGGAGCCGGCTGCAGAAACCTGTCGGGCATGATCAGCGACGCGCCGACCATCAACGCCGCATACGGCAGACCCCACGACATCGCATGGAACATCGGCACGATGGCCAAGACCTTGTCGGACTGCGCAATTGCCATCGCATCGGTCATGCACGCCTGCATCGAATGCAGGTAGATGGAGCGATGTGAATACACGACCCCCTTGGGGTCGCCGGTGGTGCCCGAGGTGTAACACATTGCGGCAGCTGATCGTTCGTCGAGCTCGGGCCAGTCGAACTCTTCCGGCTTGCCTGCGAGTAGGTCCTCGTAACCCAGCACCTCGATGCCATCCGGTGCCTCGACCTGCGCCGGGTCGACGCCGACGACGATGAGATGCCGCACGGTCTCGAACGTCGGCAGCAAGGGTGTCAACAAGGGGAGCAGGCTCGCGTCGGCGATGATCACCTGATCCTCGGCGTGATTGACGATGTAGGTGAGCTGCTCGGGAAAGAGTCGAATGTTCAGCGTGTGCAGCACCGCGCCCATCGCAGGAATCGCCATGTACGCCTCCATGTGCGGGGCGTTGTTCCACATGAACGTTCCGACGCGCTGATCGTCGTCGATGCCGATCGACCGCAGACCGTGCGCCAGTTGCGCTGCCCGCCTGCCCAATTCCCCGAATGTCACGGTGGTCGGACCGGTGTCCGTCCAGGTGGTGATCTCGGCCGAGGAGTGAATGGACGTCCCGAATCGAACCAGCTGGCCGATGGACAGTGGGGTGTCCTGCATGGTGCTCTTCATCGATCTCGCTCCTGAAGTCTCGGCATACACGTCGTTGTGCTGCGCGTCACACCATGCACGATACGGACTTACTCGGACGCGTGGTCTCGGGTACCTCGGATTCGAGCGTCGACCTCGCGAACCATGTCCTGATAGATCTCCGACGCGGGATCGATGACCGCGAAGTGGCCCCCGGGTCCTTCGATCGAGACGACCGAATCCGAGCCCGCCGACGCGGCGGCACAGTAGGCACGACTGATCTCGAGCAGGTTGGGATCGTCCGATACCGCGCACACCACCAGCTGCGGAACTCCGAGCGGAAGCCGCGAGATCGGTGACGATGCCTCGTACGTCTGTTGGGCATCGGCGAAGCGCGCACCGAGTGCAGTCGACACTGCACCTTCGCCGAGCCACCGCTCGTCACCGACCCGAAGATCCAGGACACCGGCCAGACCAACTGCGAGGGCTGAGACGACCGGCTTTCCAACGGAATCGGCCGCGGCTCGCAGTGCGAGTTGACCGCCCGCTGAATGGCCGAACAGAACTACCCGGGACAGATCCAGATCGCCGGGTGCGGTCTCGAGCGCCGCCAGAGCGGCTGCGACGTCGCCGGTCATCGCATCCCACCCGTGTTCGTCGGGGCGACGATATTCGACGTTCCAGGTCGCGAAGCCCCGCGCGGTCAGATCGACGGCCATCGCGTCCATCAGGTCGAATTCCCAACGCGACCGCCAATACCCACCGTGGATCAGCACCGCGACGGGATACGGGCCATCGCCCTCGGGTAACCGCTGCTCGACGCGTTGCTCGCGGTGATCTCCGTACGACAGGATCGTCCCGGGGTGGAAACGGTGGAAGAACACGCTGTCGATCGCGAACCGGAGGCCGTCGAGTCCGCGGCCCCGGATGTGTGTGCGAATGCCGTCGGACCTGTCCGCCTCGCACTGCCCGAGATCGACTCGAACGACACTGCTGTACGACGCCATGTCGATGGGGACACCACCCCCGGGAACGACGACCACCTCGTCGGAACCGGCTGCAGTGTCGACGATTCCGCCGGTCAGTCCTCGGGCCGACAGCGCCCTGGCGACCAGTTCCTGCGCCGTCGCGAGATCGGCGAACACGCCGGGAGCGGCGACGATGTCGAGGTGCATGGAGGGGGGCGTCATGGGTTCACGCTACCCAGATCGGCGTCGACCGAGCCCGAGACGGAGTGTCCGGGCTCGGTCGAAGGACGATGATCAGTTGTCGACGGCCTCGTTCAGTTCGCGCAGACGGGGGAGTGCGCGGTTGGTGAGCAGGTCCTCGCGGGTCTCGGCGGAGACGGCCATGCTGTCCTTCCACAGTGAGCGGCCTGCCATCGCGCCGCGCGCGCCGTTGGCCACCGCGATGCGTACCTGCTCGATGAACGTCTCGTGGTCGACGCCTGCCGACAGCACCGCCCACGGAACACCCTGTGCCGCTTCGGTAACGGCGGCACATGCCTCGGCGGAACCGGGGTAGGGGAGCTTGAGTACCTTGGCACCGCATTCGACCGAGATGCGGGTGGAGTCGGCGATGATCTTGCCGAAGCCGGCCTTGTAGTCCTCGTCCGATTCGCCCTCGAGCTTGTAGGTCAGGATTTCGACGATGAGCAGCAGGCCCTCGGCGGAGCATGCTTTGACGAGGTCGCGGATCTCCTCGGCGACACGGGAATCGACGCCTTGCCGTTCGGGGCGCATGTAGAACAGCATCTTGGCGACATCGCCGCCGAGGTCGCGTACGACGCGCGGGGTGACGCCGTCGACGTACCGGGTGTACCGCAAGCCGTCGGTCTCTTCGAAGCCCGAGGCATCCATGCCGACGACGAGTGCAGTGTTGCGCGAGAGCACACCCTCGTCGACGATCTTCGGCAGTGCGACCTCGGGATCGAGCAGGATCGCCGGGGCGTAATTGCCGAGGTAGCGAACCAGATCGGCTTTGGCGTCGGCGAGCTGCTCGAACGTGACCGAACCGGGTCCGTCGGGGGCGTCCGTCATGACCGCCTTCATGCCGTTGCGCTGATCTCCTGCGACGATGAGCATGTTGCCGTCGGCGGTGGAGATGGCGGCCATTCCGCGACGTTCGAGGGTGGTGAGTTCGTTCATTGTCTTCTCCTGGTGATGGGTTGGGGCTGCGAGCAAGTGAGACAACGTTGTCTCACCGCAGAAATGTGGGCTCAGATTTCTATGAGCGTCAGTAGTCGCGCAGCGAACAGTGCTGCGCCGTAGGCGGTGTCCTGGGCGCGAGTCGAGACCGAGACATCGGGAAGTACCTGCGCGCGGGCATCCCGAACGCTGGCCATACCCGCCCAGCCGCCGGTGAGCAGCGTGGTCCGGGCGGGAGCAACCTCGGCGTCCAGGGCGGCGATGAGGCGAGCGATCTCGTCGTTGCCGTGCAACAGAATCGAACGGAACAACTCCGCCGCGTTCACCCCATCCGTGCGCACGGTGATGGCCAGCACGCCGTCGTCGTTACGGGCCCCGGCGATCTCTATCCCGCCGTCGGTGGACGGTCCGCCAGCAGGCAACGCGCACACTCGCTGATCGAGCAGGTCACGCCCGGCACGGTCGGTGATGTCGCACAACTGCAACGCCCGTCGCATCAACAGTCCGGTCTTGACCCCGGCAACGAGTACGTGTTGGCCCGGAACGACATGGCGCACCGAATTGATCAGATGATCGGCCAGACGGCTTCGCGCCGCGGGCGTCAGGGGGGCATCGAGTACGCGAAGAAGAACCTCGGCGGTCCCCATCGACACGTGGTAGCGATCGTGGGGAATGTCGCCACCCGATACGGCGGAGACGAGGTGGTCGTGACCGGCCACTGTCAGCCGTGCCCCCGCGATGGCGTCGGGAAGTGAGGGTCCCTTTGCGGTTCCGAGATCGGTGCCCGCGTCGACGAGGGGCGGGATGAAATCGGCTCCGACGCCCAAGTGCGCCAACATCTCTGTCCACGGCTCGCCGGTGTCCTGATCGAGCAGCCCGGTCCGGGAACTCAACGAGTAGTCGGCCACCGCGCGGCCGCCGAGGGACAACACGACAAACTCGGGGAGATTGAACCATCGCAGTCCGGCCAGATTCAGGCCGTTGTCGCGGAGGTGGGCGATCTTGACCACGGACACCTGAACACCGACGGGAAGGCCTGTCCTGCCGGCGAACCGGTCACGAAGGTCCTGGGGCAGCGCGTCGACCTGCTGCTGCCCTCGGGGATCGAACCACGCGAATGCCGGTGCGCGGACAACGTTGTCTTCATCGAGAAGGAAGCCCGTCTCACCCATTCCGGACACTGCGATCGCATCGATGCGCGCCGCGGAATCACCGGTCACCTCGGGCAGTCGACTCGCGACGGCGTCGAGCAGATTTCCGATGGTGGCCAACAGATCCTCGGCCGACAGGTCAGTGGTTCCGCCCGGGCCGTGACGCCACGGGGTGGGACTCTGCTCGATCGTCAATTCGGTTCCGGCCTCGTCGATCACGAGCACCTTGATGCCGGTGCTACCGAGGTCGAGTCCCGCAACGAGTCTGGGATTCACGGGGATGTTCTCATTTCTGTGCAGGTAAGGGGAGTGCATGCGAGAGTCGTTCCACCAGGGTGGTCGGCGCAATCTGTTGCTCAGGTTCGAGATACGGGTCGTCGAACCGCTGCACCAGGCGATCGAAGGCCAAAGTGCCGATCCGGTACGGATCCTGATCGATGCACGTCACCGACGGGCTGACGGCGTCGGCGAGCGAGAAATTGCCGAACGAGACCATGGCCACGTCGGTGCGATCGATCTCGTGCAGAACCGAGACCACGGCGGTCGCATGCCGTGCGTTGGCGACGAAGAAGGCGGTCGGCGGATTGCTCAGTGCCAGTAACTTCTTGACCACCGGCCGCACTGAATCCGCAGCATGCGAGACCGAGGGAGCAAGAGCTAGGTCCGGTGTCTGACCGAGGTCGGTCAGCACGTCGAGGTACGCCTCGCGGCGGAGCTGAGCGGTCTGCAGTCGATCGTCGAAGCCGAGCAACGCAATTCGGGTGTGCCCGCTCGCAACCAATTTCTCGACGGCTTGCTTGGCGGCACCATAATCGTCGACGATGACCGAATCGAATCCCGGGATGGAACGGTCGATGGTCACCGTGGGCAACGTTCGACGCCGAGGCACGAGGAAATCGCTGTGATCGCCGACAGGCGCGAGAATGATTCCCCGCACGTGCTGGCCGGCCAGCAGCGCCAACTGGTCACGTTCGCGCTGGGCGTCGAAACCGGTGCTGCCGACAATCACGGCGAGTCCGTGTTCGAGGGCTCGATCCTCGACGGCGCTGACCAGGGATGCGAAGAAGACATCGTCGATGGAGTCGACAACGATGCCGATGGTGTTTCCCGATCCCGATTTCAGCGAACGCGCAGCCGAATTGGGGACGTAGTTGAGCGTCTGCACTGCGGCCTCGACGCGTTCGCGCAGCTCGGGCAAGACCGTGTCCACGCCGTTGACGACACGGGAGACGGTCTTGAAGCTGACGCCGGCCAATGCGGCGACGTCTTTGATGCTTGCGCGCTCGGTCACGTGAACTCTCGATCGGAGGAGTGTGCTCGCGGTACCAAGAGTGCGAGACAACGTTGTCTTGTATGATTCACGTTATGCCTCATGTCTGTCAAGACGTTTCCGTGATCGATCGGGATCAACTGCCGGTTGTGGTCGTCGCGGGTGCTGCAGGAAGTGGAAAGACGACTCTCGGTAGAGAGCTGGCGAGACGGTTCGGTACGGCTCTGCTCGACTTGGATACGCTCACCAATCCGCTTCTCGATCAACTGGACTCGTTGCTGGACGGTCCACACTGGAACAGCGCGGGACCGCACTCGGAGCTGATCCGAGCCGGCCGATACGCCGTCCTGCTCGCTGCTGCGCGGGACCTCGTGGAGATCGGTCAGCGCCCCTTCCTGGTCGCGCCATTCACCCGCGAACTGACCGCGGGCACGGAGTGGGAACGACTGGTCTCGCACGTGACCCCCGCCGCAACGATGGTCGTGCACGTCGACGGGTCGCCGGAGCTGTTGGCGCGCAGGCGCGCTGCGCGTGGGGCGGCGCGTGATGCCCATCGGCCGGTGGACGCGCCGGCGGTCAAGCCGCTCGTTCCCCATCTGCGGGTCGATGCCGAACTGTCGACCGAGCAGCAGGTCGATCTGGTCGTGCACGCGCTCAAGGATCAGTCGCAGCGGTGATCGCTTCCGGGCGTGCAGGATTGGCGTTCGATCAGCTCGACCCCGAGTATGTTGCGCCGTTTGAATCGCTTACCGGGATTCTCGATTCGGCCCAGTAGTCGCTCGATGGCCAATCGGCCGAGCCGAGCAGGATTCTGGTCGATCACGGTCACCGGGGGCATCACTGCATCGGCCAGTGGAAAGTCGCCGAATCCGACGAACGCCAGATGCAGCAATTTCATCTGCTGCAGAACGGGCACACATGCCATCGCCACGCGTGCATTGGAGAGAAACAGCGCAGTCGGTGGATCGTCGAGCGCGGTCAGTGCGGTCAGGGCGCTGCGTGCATCGTCACGGCCCATGACGCCGAGCGCAACGAGAGAATCGTCGAACTCGACTCCTTCGGCCTGCAACGCCTCTCGATACCCCTCGAGCCGATTCCGGCTGGTAGGAATATTGGCACTGTCGCCGATGACCGCGATGCGAGTGTGGCCCAGCCGAAGCAGATGATCGGTGGCCAACACCGCCCCACCGTGATCGTCGTCGACGAAGCTGTCGGCCTTGAGGCCGTCGGGTCCGCGATCGACGAAGACCGTCGGTGTCTTGTCGATCCAGCGCTCCAGATAGCCGTGATCGGAACCCGTCGGCGCAATGATCAAGCCGCTCAACTGTCTACGCAGCAGCGACTCCACCAGAGCTTGTTCCTGATCGCCGTCGTGACCGAGGCTGGTGACCAGAACGGCCATGTCGTCCTGTCGCGCTCGTTCCTCCACCGCGCGTGCGATGGAGGAGAAGAATGGATCGTCGATATCGGGTACGGCGACTCCGATGGCTGCCGCCTGACCGTTGCGGAACGACGTGGCCATCGTATTGGGCACGTAGTTCAGCGAATTCAAGGCCTCGGTGACGCGGGCACGGGTATCTGGGTCGACGTGAGGGTCGTTGTTGTACACCCGTGAGACGGTCTTGGCGCTGACTCTGGCCAGTGCCGCGACATCCTGCATGGTGGTCATGATCTACCCCCGTCTGCTCGTCGTCCGCTCGTCATCGACTGGTGTAGCCGCCGTCCACCGGCAACGACACCCCGGTCACCATGGAAGCATCATCGCTCAACAGGAAGGCAATCGGCGCGGCAATCTCGTCCTCGGTGGCCCAGCGACCCAACGGCATCTGTGCCAGGAACGGCTCTTCGATCTCCGGGCGGCCCCAGTAGAACGCGGACATCTCCGTCATCACAACGGTCGGATTGACTCCGTTGACCCGGATTCCGTGGCGACCGAGTTCGAGGGCCGAAACCCGAGTGATGTTGTCCAGAGCGGCTTTGGAGGAACCGTAGGAGATGTGGCCCGTCAGAGCGACGAGACTGGCCTGGCTCGAGACGTTCACGATGGCCCCGGCACCGGCCGCGATCATCGCGGGGACGGTGTACTTGATGACGAGCAGAGCGCCGCGCGCGTTGATGGCGATGACCTTGTCGAAGATGGAGATGTCGGTGTCCTGTGGCGTCGCGATTTCGCCGCCGAAGCCGGCGCAGTTCACCACTCCATAGAGCTCCAAGCCCTCGACGGCGTCGCGCACACTGTCCTCGGAGGTCAGGTCGAACGCAAGGGGCTGTGCGCCGGTCTCGTCGGCCAGCTTGTTCAGTGCATCCACCGACTGGCCGGCTGCGATCACGTCGGCACCGTCGGCCACCAACCGCCGCACGGTCGCCGACCCGATGCCTCCGCTGGCACCCGTCACCAAAATTTTCCGGCCGTCGAACTTCGCCATGGGGTCTACCTTCGCTGTCTCCGAGTGGTCATGTCATCGATGTCATCGGCTCTGCGGAGCGCTCATATGTCATCGGTGTCATGGACGGTACCTCAGCCCGGTTGAGTCAGTGCCGAAAACGGCGAGATTGCGTATTCACGCTGTTCAGAGACGGAACCCTCCGGTCCGATATCGGCCTCTCGCAGGGGCGGCACGAAGAGTGCCGCTGGTGTCCATGTCACCGGTGACATGAATTTTCGCGAAACGCGTGACAAATGTGAGTTGTGTGGGTCACACTCGTTAACACAGCGAGCCCCGTAGGGAGCTCGACCTGCCTCGCAGATCACGATCACCGACCGTGCTGCACGGGCACCGGTGGGGGTATCCATCCCGCATCCGACGGTTTTCGATTCGACCAAGGAGTATCCATGGCCAGCGTTGCACCTGTTGCGACACCGATCCTCGAGGCGAGGGGATTGTCGAGGAGCTTCGGAAACGTGCGCGCCCTCGACGACGCCGATTTCGACATCTACCCCGGCGAGGTCGTCGCCCTCATCGGCGACAACGGTGCCGGCAAGTCGACGTTGGTCAAGGCGCTCTCGGGCAGTCTCGCGGTCGACACCGGCGAGATTCTGTTCGACGGCACCGCGGTCGATCTCGACAGTCCCACCGTGGCAGCCGAACTCGGCATCGAGACGGTGTTCCAGGATCTTGCTCTCGCGCCGCACCTGAACGCGCAGCAGAACATGTTTCTCGGACGCGAACTGCCGGCGAAGGGGCTGCTCGGCCATCTCGGCTTTCTCGACGTCTCCACAATGCGCACGCAGTCGCAGGACGCGTTGAACGAACTCGGAGCCACCGTGCGTAGCCTCACCGTTCCCGTCGGAGCCATGTCGGGTGGCCAGCAGCAGGCCATTGCGATCGCTCGCGCGGTCGCCTGGGCCAAAGGCGTTGTCTTCCTGGACGAACCGACCGCGGCTCTCGGCGTGGTTCAGACCCGAAACGTGCTCGACACCATTCGCCGCGTGGCGGACAGGGGAGTGGCCGTGGTGTTCATCAGTCACTCGATGCCACACGTGATCGAGGTCGCCGACCGCGTTCAGGTACTGCGCATGGGCAAACGTGTCGCCACCCTCGACGCCAAGAACACGACCATGGAAGAACTCGTCGGCGCGATGACCGGCGCAACCACCGGAGCCACACGATGACCAACCAGACCATCAGCCCATCCCTCGAGCCGATGCCGCCCGGCGACAAACCGTCTCGCCACTCCTTCGATCTCGTCGAAGCGCTCGGTAAGTTGGCCCGGGTTCAGGTGTTCCAGATCGTGCTCGTATTGGCTGCGATCTGCCTGGTGTTCTCGATCATGGCTCCCGGCAGCTTCCCCGAGTGGGGCAACATCCGCCAGATCATCCAGAACGTATCCATCCTGGCCGTTCTCGGGATCGGCATGACGTTCGTCATCGTCACCAGTGGCATCGATCTGTCGGTCGGGTCCGTTCTCGTCTTCTCCGGCGTCGTCTCGGCCAAGACCATGGCCGCGATCGGCGGTGACGGATGGGGAGTTGCCGCCGTCGGAATCGTGGTGGCACTGGGGTGTGGCCTGTGCTGGGGATTGCTCAACGGTTTCCTGATCGGTAAGGCCAACGTGCCTCCGCTGATCGTGACTCTCGGGACCCTGGGCGGAGCTCTCGGGCTCTCGCAGGTCATCACCGGGGGCGTCGACATCCGCGACGTACCACCGGTGCTGGTCGATACCATCGGCTACGGAAACTTCCCGGCCACCACCATCCCCCTGATTTCGAGCATCGCGTTGGTTCTCGTGGTGATCTTCGGAATCGTGCTGCATCGCACCAAGTTCGGCCTCTATACCTTTGCCGTCGGCTCCAAGGAGCAGTCTGCTCGACGCGTCGGCATCAAGGTGGACATGCACCTGGTCAAGGTCTACGCACTCTCCGGAACTCTCGCCGGGCTTGCGGGCATTCTGTCTCTGTCCCAGTACGGCACCACCGCCATCGCCGGTCAGTCGCAGACCAACCTCAATGTCATTGCGGCAGTGGTCATCGGCGGAACGAGCCTCTTCGGCGGCATCGGAACCATGTTCGGCACCGTCGTCGGCCTGTTCATCCCTGCCGTGCTGCAGAACGGTTTCGTCATCGTCGGAGTCCAGCCGTTCTGGCAGCAGGTGGCCGTCGGTGCTGTCCTCATCGCAGCGGTCTACTTCGATCAGCGTCGACGCGACGCAGCGAGTCGAGGTCAATCACCCAGCTCCCTGAAGAAACTCTGGTCCCGAAGTCCCTAGCTCCTGCAAGCCTCGAAACTCCCTCTATCGCAACCCCTTTACAAGAAAGTCGACCATGATAACATCACGCACCGCCGTCGTTGCACTGAGTGTCGCTTCGGTCTCCGCCATGTTCCTGGCGGGTTGTTCGTCCGACTCCGAAAGCGGTGGCGGCAGCGGCAACATCGCCTTCATCCAGGGCGTCAGTGGCGACGAGTTCTACATCAGCATGCAGTGCGGAATCGAAGCTGCGGCGAAGGATGCAGGCGTCACCGTCGACACCCAGGGTCCGGTCAAGTTCGATCCCACCCTGCAGAAGCCGATCGTGGATTCGGTTGTCGCATCGCGGCCGTCGGCGATCCTCATCGCGCCCACCGACGTGGCCGCCATGCAGGCACCCCTGGCAGCAGCCTCCAAAGCGGGTATCAAGGTCGTCCTCGTCGACACCACCCTGGAAGACCCGTCCATCGCGGTCTCCTCCATCTCGTCCGACAACAAGGGCGGTGGGGCAGAAGCGTTCAACGCGATCGAGCGGCTCAGCCCGGCCGGCGGCAAGGTGCTCGTCATCTCCACCGATCCCGGTGTATCCACTGCCGACGCCCGAGTGGAGGGCTTCGAGGAAGCCGTCGGTGCCAACCCTGCCTTCGACTACCTCGGCGTGCAGTACAGCCACAACGACCCGGCCGAAGCTGCTCGTCTGGTCTCGGCCGCCCTGGCCAAGGACCCCGACATCACCGGCATCTTCGCCGCGAACACGTTCGCAGCCGAGGGCACCGCGACCGGAGTTCGGCAGGCGGGCAAGCAGGATCAGGTCAAGATCATCGGCTTCGACGCAGGCCCCGCACAGGTGAAGCAGCTTCGTGAGGGAACAGTGCAGGCTCTGATCGCGCAGCAGCCCGACACCATCGGCACCGACGGCGTCGCGCAGGCCATGGCCGCCATCAACGACCAGCCGGTCACCGCCGAGATCTCGACCGGCTTCCATGTCATCACCGCCGAGAACATCGACGGCGACGGTGCGCAGTACGTCTACAAGTCGTCCTGCTGACCTGTAGCCCCTCGAACTGCGGTGGTGCTCCTGGTGGCAGAACGTGCCCGGGAGCGCCACCGCTCACCAATCCGATCCATCCGATCCGAGGAACCAGTCATGACCGAGCTTCGCCGCGCGACGTTGGAACACCTGCCCGCGACCGTCGCGAAGCCGGACTACAACTTGGACGAACTGCACTGCGGTGTAGTGCACTTCGGCGTCGGCGCATTTCATCGTGCACATCAGGCGGTGTACTTCGATCGGCTGCTCGCAGCCGGACACCTCGACTGGGCACTGTGCGGAGTGGGAGTATTGCCGGGAGACAGGAAGATCGGGGATGTCCTCGACTCGCAGGACCACCTCTACACCCTGGTCACGGTGGATCCGGATGGTCGACGCGATGCGAGGGTCATCGGTTCGGTCGCGGATTTCGTCTTCGCGCCCGACGATCCGCAGGGCGTACTCGATGTGCTCAGCTCACCCGCCACGATGATCGTGTCACTGACGATCACCGAGGCGGGCTACGGCGTCGACGACGTCACCGGTGCATTCGAGCCAACCGATCGTGCGGTGCTCGACGACCTCGGGGACCTCTCGGTACCGTCGAGTGTCTTCGGCTTCCTGACCGTTGCGCTCGCCACCCGCAGGTACCACGGAATTCCGCCGTTCACCGTGATGTCGTGCGACAACATCGTCCACAATGGTTCGGTGACCCGAACGGCATTGACCTCCTTCGCCCGTCGGCACGACGCGGACCTGGCGGACTGGATCGACGCAACGGTGGCGTTTCCCAACTCGATGGTCGACCGCATCACTCCTGCTACGACGACCGCCGTGATCGACGACGTGCGCAGCGACTTCGGAATCGACGATGGCTGGCCGGTGCGGTCTGAATCGTTTTCGCAGTGGGTGGTCGAAGACACCTTCTCGTTCGGGCGACCGCCCTTCGGCGAGGTCGGAGTGCAGCTCGTCGCCGACGTCGCGCCGTACGAACACATGAAGCTGCGCCTGCTCAACGGATCTCATCAGGCCATGAGCTACCTCGGCATCCTCGCCGGATACACCCATGTGCACGAGGTGATGGCCAGCACCGACCTGTACGAGTTCGTCGCGTCGTACATGCGAGCCGAGGCTGCCCCGACGCTCGCCCCGGTCGATGGAATCTACATCGACACCTACATCGAGCAACTACTGCAACGCTTTTCGAGCCTCGCCGTGCGCGACACGCTCGAACGTCAGATCGTCGACGCATCCGCCCGTATCCCGAAGTTCGTGCTGCCGGTGATCCGCGACCGGCTCGCACAGGACCGGTCGGTCGACCACGGAGCGCTGGTGCTCGCCGCGTGGTGCGGAGTCCACGAGCGTGGGGACATTCCGATGATCGACGCGCATGCCGAACACCTGCAGCGATTGTCGTGGGAGGACCACGACAACCCCGGCGCTTTCCTGGCGAATCCTGCTGTGTTCGGCGATCTGTCGACAAGTCCGCGGCTACGCGGGGCGTACCAACGTGCCAAGCGCTCGCTTCAGGACGGCGGCGCGCGCGGAGCAGTGCGGCGTGTGCTGGAACAGTCGGTCGGGGTGGGTCAGCCCTTGTAGTAGACCACCTGATGGCTCGTGGCCAGCAACGTCCCACCTTCGGTCCACAGTTCCGCTGTCTGATCGAAATAGCCCTGATGGAACCGGCGTGCGCGTGCGGTGCCGAGGACGTACCCGTCGGAGTGCTGCTCGAGATCTCCGGGCGTGGCGAAGTAGTGGGTCGTCAGCGAGATGGTGCCGGCCGGCACGTAGCGACCGAGGCGCTGAAAGATCCTGGGGTAGAACACATCGCTGAGCGAGGTCAGCGCCGCGAAGTCCAATGGGCGCAGCGGAGTGTCGCGGATCCAGAGGGTCTCGGTCGAGTCCGGTGATTCCTGGTCGTTCAGAGCGCCTGCAACGAAACGCATCTCGTAGTTCTGCGCCCAGGCGATCGCGTCGGGAAAGGTGCCTCGGGGCGTGTCAGCGGGGGAGGGGACGGCCGGTGCCACCGCCTCGGTATTGTCCCACGTCTCGCGCCTCGTCCCGAACACCGCTGTAGCCGTGGTCGCGACGGCACCGTCCTGGATCAGCTCGAGGTACCAGTGCTGATTGCTTCGATTGGTTCGCACGGCGCGCGCAGAGATCTCGAATTCACCCTCGGCCACCGGACCGGCGAAGTTGACCGTCAGCGATACCGGCGACCCGAGGCATTCCGGATGCCGCTCGATGGCCCGGATGAACGTCGCGGCAGTGATGCCACCGAACGGGCCGACCATGTTGTTGTACGGCGCGGAGGTGTGCCCGGCGAAGGTGCCGGCGCCGACGGTCTCGAGGGCAACTGCTGTGTCGAACGGATGCATTGTTCTCCCGTAGGTCTCGATCGGCGTTCGTGCCGATTCAAACTATCCGGCCCGCTCGGGTGGTACACCGGGCGGCTCCCTCAAGGAATGATTCGCTGGTGGCGCAACTCGGCGACAATCTCGGCGAACATCGCCTCGGTGTCGACGAAACGGTGAAAACCCAGTCGGCGCGCCTTGGAACCGTCCGCAATGACGTCGTAGTCCCACGCGAACACGAAATCCCCGAAGGCCCAGGACGATACGTCGGAGTAGGGGATCTTCTGCAGCCCGTTCTCGGCGACGATCGAATCCCACAGCCGTTCCTTGTCTGCCATGACATCGGCCAAGGACATCGGTAGGGGAGTTGCGGTGTCGAGGTCGAAAAGTCCCGCGATGCGCGGCCACATCTCGCTCCAGCGAAACAGATCGCCGTTGGTGATGTTGAACGCCTGGTTGGCGCAGCTCGGCGTGGTGGCCGCCCATACCGTCGCCTCGGCGAGCAACGATGCATCTGTCATCTCGAGCAGCGCGCCGAAGGCGCCGGGCTTGCCCGGAAACCGCATGGGGACGCCCAGTTTCTTGCACATGGTGGCGTACACGGCGATGACGGTGGCCAGATTCATCGGGTTCCCCAGCGCGACACCGCACACCACCGACGGCCGGATCGCCGACCACGACCACCGCTTACCGAGTTGGCGCGTCTCGAGAAACTGCTGCTGATCGACGTTGAACTCGGGCGGCATGTGGGGCGGATCGGATTCTCGCGCCGGGGTTTTGAAGGGACCCAGGTGCGCGCCGTACACCTTGTAGCCCTGCATCAGGCTCACGTGCTCGAGGTCCGGTGAACGGTCCTCGATGGCCATGACCACGTTGACGAGCATCGCGAGATTGGGGGCGACGAGTTCGGCCCAGCTCGGTCTCTCCTGGTAAGCGGCGTAGAAGATGTGCGTGACGTCGGTCAGCTCGGCCAGTCGACGGTGGGTCTCGTCGGCGTCGAGCAGATCCACCGCGATGTGCCGGACGCGTCCGGCGTCGGTACCGCCGCGGCGTGAGAGCCCGACGATGTCCCAATCGCCTGTTCGCTGGAGGTGATCGACCAGGTTGCCGCCGATCACTCCGTTGGCTCCCACTACTACTGCTACTCGTGACATGACCTACTCCTATCTGGATATCGCGATATTGCGATGTCCCTAGTAGACCACATATCGGGATATCGCGATATCGGAGTAGGCTTCGAGGGTGGCTGACGAATTGGACCCCGGAGAGCTCGCGGCAGTGTTCGGTGCGCTGAGCAACCCCGCGCGATTGGCGATCATGCGGTGGCTCAAGGATCCCAGCGATTTCCCGCCCCAGCTCGAGCCCGCCGAGGACGTGGGAGTGTGCCTCAAGCACATTCAGTCGAGGGCTAGCGTCTCCCAATCCACCGCCTCGCAGTACATGGCCGTGCTGCAACGCGCGCAGCTGGTGACCAGCACCAAGATAGGTCCCTGGGTGCACTACAAACGCAACGACGAATTCCTCGACCGATTGGCAGAAACGATCAGGACCGACCTGTGAAGTTGTCGATCGCCTGATCGATCGAGCTGTTGTCCTGGTGCACAGCTCGCGCCCGGTCCCGCAGGGTGCGCCGGTCGCTTGCACGTGCGATCGCGCTCAGGTCGATGCGTTGCAACAGCTTCTTCGTCACCGGTCGTTTGCTGTCCCAGAATGCCAGTGCAGCAATGAGATCGGTGGCCTGCTGGCCGGTCAACAGTGCATGGGCGACCGCGCATTCCGCTGGGTCCTCGAACGGCAGCAGATAGGTGGCGTCGTCGAACACCGCAGGTCTGCCGTCGTAGGGGCCGACCATCCTGAACTGCGGAATCTTGTGGAATCCGGAGATCGCGATCTTGTACGGCGCAAACGTGTAGGGCCCCACACCGAAGATGCAGAACCGGGCGCGACTTCGGTAGATCGTCGACTTTCGACCATCGAGAGCTGTCGCGTTGTCGATCAGGTACTTCCACAGCTTCGGCGCGCTGTCCGCCAACTGCGCGGTGTCGTCACCGGTATGCGACTGCGGAACGATCATCCAGCGCGACACCACGCTCAGCTTGTCGCGATAGACGTCGGTACATTTGAACAGGGGAAACAGGAAGTCTCTCTCGATGTCCACCGAAGCTCCGACTTTGGTTCGCGGGCCGTCGTTCTCGGCCAGTTCCATCACGGCAGACGCGTCGTGCTTGATGCCCTGACGCCACATCAGTGGACTGACGCCATCGAATTGCTTGCTTCGCTCGTAGGCGTCGACGTCCGCGACGAGTTGTCCGTCGACCACTCCGATCCTGCTACTGGGGTGCAGTGCATCCATGCTCGGATACATCTGTGCGGTGTGGTCGGTTGCACCGGTCCCGAGTTCGACCACGAACCAACAGGCATCCACTCCGGCATCGAACCACTTCTTGGCGTCGATGGGTCGCAGACTCGAACCGGTGATCGGAAGGCCGTGACGAGCGCAGTGCAACAGGATGTTTCGCGCTACCTGGGTTTTGCAGATCATCGCGACGGTGACCGGGAAATCTGCGAACTCGGCGAGCAACTTGATCCAAATGAACTCCGCGATATCGAAATTGGAGCTGCCGGTGATCGCATCGATTCCGCGCGCGTTCCCGGTGTTCGCACGAGCCGGTCTGTTGCTGGAACCCAGAACCGACAGCTGAGAGTTGGTTACCCACGGTGGGTTGCCGACGACGAGAGTCGGGCCCGGCTCCGACGTCCATGCGATGTCGCGTGCCAGGTCGAAATCGAAAATCGAGGCGGTGATCACTCTGCCGAATGTCGATGCGGCCGCGGCGTACTCGGGCTGTACTTCGATTCCGACGCGTTCTGCATCGGGGTGGCTCTCGCCGATCACCGACAGGAAGTTTCCGACACCGCACGTGGGTTCGAGGACGCGAGCCCACTGTCGTCGAGGCAGGGTGTTCACCAACGCACGTGCCAACTCGATCGGGGTCTGGAAGTCCCCGAACTCGTTGTTGGGCATCGATGCCTCCGGCAGTGGTGCGGACGAGTGCCTTCCGTGGCACGGGAGTGGAGCCTGCGCAGCGACCCTGAGCCACGGCACCACCACCACTGCCGGAGGCACTAATGTGGACTTCGATGAAGCTTTCGCGTGCGGCCCTACTGCTGTCAACTCTGGTGTTCATCGGCGCTCTGATCTGGGTCGCCGTCACCGCAAGCGATCAAGTGCCCGCGCACTTCGACGGATCCGGTCAGGTCGATCGCATGGAGTCGAAACTGTCCTTCCTGCTCACGATGGGCGGCATCGGATTCGCGATGATCGGGTTGTTCGCGAGCATCGGTCGGTGGCTCCCCAAGGTTCCGGCGTCCATGGTGAATCTGCCCAGCCGGACGATGCACGAGTACTGGACTGCCGCCGAGAATCGACCCGAGCTGAACCGGAAGATGGCCGAGGACCTCGACTGGGTCGGCGCGGCAACGGCATTGCTCTTCGCCTGGATCACCGGCGTTGCGGGTGCGACGACGGGTGACTCGGTCAGCGTCTGGGTTCTCGCGGTACCGACTGCGCTGTACCTGCTGGCCATTCTGGGATACGTGGTGTTCGTCGTCAAAGGTGGCCGGTACCGCGTGCCGAAGGACTGACTCCGGTGTGGCAGGCGGATGACGTCCTCGCTGCACTCGACCACTTCGCCGTTGGAATCCGGCGGATTCGATGACACGCACTCGGTCGATGCTCAGTGCGTAATGAGTCCGTCGAGCAGAAGTTCACCGACGAACGTCGCGTTGTCCTGCGGGCTGTTCTGTCATCGGGTGAAGCACCGCATCAGCAGAGTGTTGGTGATTCCTGCCGCGAGATCGACTGGGCTCGAGCCCTTTCGGAAGATACCGGTGTCCTGCCCTCGTGCGATGACCGGCGCGATGATCGCCGGCAGGTTGAGCTTCTCCTTGATCGAGATCAGTCCCTCCGGCTCGCCGTAGGTGTCGTGTGCGACGGCGACGAGGAGAGCGTCCATGAATTCGAGTTCGTCCGCGGCGAGTTGCGCGCACCGCAGCATGTGATTCTGCAGAATCGTCAGCTCGTCGAGGCCCAGTAACTCCTGGCTCGTATCGGAGTCCAAGTTGGAGGCGTCGCGCTCGCTCTATCTCTCGATGGGAACCGTCAACACACACTTGACGCGCATCAGAGCCAAATACACGGCAGTGGGGCGAACGGCACCGACCAAAGCGACGTTGCTGGTGCGGGCTTTGCAGGACGGGTTCATCGACATCGACGATCTGTAAGCGGCTACCGCACCTCGACGCGACTGGACCGCATCTTCTTGACCACGAACCAGCTGATCAGCGCGACGACGATGCCGATGACGACGTATTGGAACACCGAGGCGTAGTTCTCCACGTAGTGCCAGTTCTCCCCGAGGAAGTATCCGGCGAGCACGAAGATGGAGTTCCAGATCAGGCTGCCGAGGGTGGTGTAGAGGGTGAATTGCAGAATCGGCATCCGGGACACGCCGGCCGGGATCGAGATGCCCGACCGGACCATCGGAATCATGCGACCGAAGAACACTGCAGACCGGCCGTGGCGAGTAAACCAGTCCTCGGCCTTGGTCAGATCCTCCGTCCCGACGAACGGCATCCTGTCGACGATGGCATACATCCGATCGCGGCCGAGCTTGACGCCGAGCCAGTAGAGGACGAGTGCGGCGATCACCGAACCTGCCGTCGTCCAGAACAACGCACTCAGGAGCGTCATGCCGCCCTGAGATGCGGTGAACCCGGCGAGGGGCAGGATGATTTCGCTGGGAAGGGGCGGGAAGAAGTTCTCCGCTGCGACGGCGATTCCGGCACCTGGGCCGCCGATGGCTTCCATCAGACTCACTGCCCATCCGGCTATCCCTCCGAGGTCGCTGTCGGCTGCGGCAAGGGAGGAGGGGGCACTCATGACAACGACTGTACGAAACCGACGGCCCGAAAATCTCCTCACCAGGGAATATGACCGAAAAATGAGACATATGGAACACTCGGACGTGTGAACCGAGTCTCCCGGATAGTGCCCGCTGTTGCCGCCACCACACTCCTGCTGACCGCCTGTGGGTCCTCGGAATCGACACCGACGCCCACGGACGGCACCACTCCGGCATCGACATCTGCGTCGTCGACGACCTCGAACCCGAGCTCCGCGACCGTCTACAACCTGCCGGGTACCGGAGTGTTCCCCGAGGGCATCACGGCCGCGGACGACACCTTCTACGTCACGTCGACATCCGACGGCGCGGTGTTCCGCGGAACCGTCGGATCCCCGGACGTCTCGGTGTTCTTGCCCGGCGGCGCGGACGGACGCACCGCGGCCGCTGGAATCGACGTGACCGATGAGGACGATCGCGCCGACTACCTGGTGATCGCCGGTGGAGCCACCGGCAAGGTCTGGGTGTACGACGCCGATTCCGGTGATCTGGTTGCCACGTTCACCAACGGGCTCGGTGCCGACGCGACATTCCTCAACGACGTCGCGATTGCCGACAACGGCGATGCCTACGTCACCGACTCGCGTAGCCCGGCGTTGTTCCGCATACCCGTCGAGCAGATGACGGCCGGAACGCAGGACGCTCCGTTGGAGACGTTCGTGAGCTTCGACGGCACTCCGTTCGCGTACGGCGAGGGATTCAACGCCAACGGCATCGTCGAGAACGACGACGAATCAGCGTTGATCGTCGTGCAGTCCAGTACCGGCAACCTGTATCGCATCGACAAGACCTCCAAGGAGATCACACAGGTCGATCTCGGCGGAGCAACGCTCATGAACGGTGACGGGATGGAGATGGACGACGACACGCTGTACGTCGTCCGCAATCGTGACGGGTTGATCTCGAAGGTCGACCTGAATGACGACGGCCGCAGCGGATCGGTCACCGGCGAGATCACCGACCCGTCGTTCGCGTACCCGACAACCGTTGCAGCCATGGACGATCGGCTGTTCGTGGTGAACAGTCAGTTCGACAAGCGCGGGGGAGAGCCCGTCGAGCCGTTCACCGTCAGCTCTGTTCGTGAGTAGAGCGGCTGCGCCGCATGTGCGCGGAAATTCGTAGCAGAGGTCGAAGTTCCGCGCACAACGATCAGTCGGCGACGATGGCGTCGATCTGACCGATTGCCGACGCCATGCCCTCGTCCATGCCCATCTCGACGAGTTCTTCGAGCTGGGTCAGGCTGTCGAAACGCGAACGGAGGGTCATACGTGTTGTGCCGCCGACGTCTTCGAGGGTCGCGGTGGCGTGGGTGACGGGCATCGTCGACGACGGATTGCCGGAGTCGTCGGCGAAACCGTCGTCGAAGGACACGGTGGTCGGAGCGGAGATCTCGGTGAAAAGCCACCAACCGGCCGCCTTCTCGCCCTCAGGGCCGGTCATGTAGTACGACGCCTTGCCGCCCGGGACGAAGTCGTGGGACACGAACGTCGCAGGCCATGTGGGCGGACCCCACCAGCGCTCGAGTTGGCGCGGGTCCTCCCAGATCTGCCACACCCGTTCGACTTTCGCGTCGAACTCCGCGACCAGGGTCATGGTCAGGTTCTCTGCATCCTTGTGTGAGCTGATGAACGGCATGATTCAGCCTTTCTCGTCCTCGGACAGAAGGTCGTCGATCCGGTCGACGCGGTGTCGCCAGATATCCTCGTATGTATCGAGCAGGGCGCGAGCGCGTGCGATGGTCTCCAGCCGAACTCGCACGATCTGCTCCCGCCCGCGTTTGTGTTTGGTGATCAGCGCCGCGCGGTCGAGAACCGCGACATGCTTCTGCACAGCGGCAAAACTCATGGCGTAGTGAGCCGCCAACTCCGATACCGACTGTTCGCCCACAGTGACCTTCGCGACGATGTCGCGCCGCGTCTTGTCGGCGAAGGCCTGGAACAGGCGATCGACCTCGGCGTCACTCATCTCATCTACAACCATTTGGTTGTAGGTTATGCCTGCCTGACATTCAGGTCAAGGAGTGCACCGGAACTTCAGGCAACATGGAGTGTGGACGGCGATCGACGTCGTCCGAGAGGGGAGGCGTTGTGCCGATTCGACCGGCCATGATCGGCGCTCTGTTGATTGCGCTGGGCGCACTCGTGGTGCTTGTTCTCGATCTGCACACTGCATGGCAGACGCCCTCCCATCTGCGCCGAACGATCAGCGAATACGGACTCGGCGCGCAGCAGTGGGTGTTCTCGATCGGCGTCGTTCTGCTCGCATTCGGTTCGGCGCTCACCCTCGCGTCCGCGATTCGACATCGCCTCACTCGGCCCGGTGCGACCGCGTCGATCTTCCTCACACTGTGGACCGTGGGACTTGTCGCCGTCGTCGCTGTGCCGAAGCAGGATTGGTCGAACGACGCCTCGCTGAGTCTCGGCGGGACGGTCCATCGGCTGGGGGCTGCCGTGGCATTCGTCAGCATCCCGGTCGCGGTGTTCGCGTTCTCGCGGCCCTGGCTTCGTGACACTGTGTGGGCCGTGCGCGCCCGCGTGACCATGGGACTCAGCGCGCTGTCCGTTGTGACGTTGATGCCCATCGTGTACGCGCTGGCTGTGGGAGCAACCGGCTCGCGTCCGTGGTACCGCGTCGTCACACTCGGCTATGTGGAGCGGGTGCTCGTCGTAGCCGAGGTGATGGCGCTCATCTCGTTGGCTCTGTGGGTGTGGGCCGCGGAACGTCGGAACGCAGTCGCGGAGTCGGCACAGGAGATCCGGTCCTCACAGCCTGCTTAGGGAACCGATTGCGCTCGCGTCGCGTCCAACCGTTCAGTGACGTCTGTGTCGAGAGGTTGAACGAATGCGGGTAGTGATTGGACGGGGGTTCGCGGCGGTCTGTGCTTCGGCGCTGGTGCTGACGGGTTGCACGGGCTCGACGCAAGGAACACCCGCCGCCAGTGGAAATTCCTCGACTGCACCGACGACGGTGGCGGCCGGTCCCGAGCCGTTCGACCCCTGCACCATCCCCAAATCTGCAGTGACGGCCAGTGGGTTGGACGTCAGCACCGAGCGACCCGACTTCGCGGGCATCACGACGTATCCCGGATGGAAGGGCTGCACCTGGGATGGGGTCGCGCTGAACAGCTGGTACTACGTCGCAGTCTTGTCGTCGTTGGAGTCCATCGACGAGTTGCTGCTCAGCCCTTCGTTCGTACGCGGGGCGGACTTGGAGCTGTCCGGGCGCACCGCGACTCAACTGCGCCATGCCGACGACATGCAGTTCCTCGGTTGCGCAGTGGCTCTGGGTACAGGCGATGGTCTGATCGTGCTCGACCTCCAAAAGAAGGGTTCACGCGACCTGCAGGGTGAACCCTGCACCGAGGTCAATCGACACGCGGTTGATTTGGAACCGTTCTTTCCGGCATAGACGGGACGCTGAAAACGATGGAGCAGTACGGGCTGAACCACAATCTCGGTCACTGGCGTGGACTTCGAGATCAGGCGGCGGCGGGCGAACTCGACGTCGAACCAGGAGTCGCTGCGCGCTGCGATGCTGTTTGCGCCGAGTATTTGACCAAGCTCGACCGAATGCTCGAAATGACGACTTCCCTCGCGTGGCCGCAGTCTTGGGGCGATTTGGACTCAGCTCAACAACTTCAAGCGAAGTTTCATCGCCTCGCTGTTGGCGACGAGGGCTCCGCCCGCTTTGCAATCAAGCAGCAGATCGAGATCATCAAGACGATGCGCGAGTTCTTTCAACACTATTTCGCCAAGGTAGAGGCGACGGACGCCGACACTGCGGCCACTGTCGAAGCACTGTCGCCACCGCGATAGACGAAAAATCCCGACGACCCAGTTGCTCGGTCGTCGGGATCGATCGCTCGAAACATTCTGCTAGCGAGCGAGTTCCACTTCCGCATCCTCGTCGACGAAGGGATCACCGTTTCGCGGAGCGTTGTAACGCTCGAGGTCGAGGATTCCTTCGCGCTTGGCGACGATGGTCGGCACCAATGCCTGACCGGTGACATTGACTGCGGTGCGACCCATGTCGACGATCGGCTCCACCGCAAGCAGCAGACCGACGCCGGCCAACGGCAATCCGAGTGTCGACAGCGTAAGGGTGAGCATCACCGTCGCGCCCGTTGTTCCTGCCGTTGCCGCAGAACCGATCACGGACACCACGATGATCAGGAGGTAATCGGTGATGGTGAGGTCGATGCCGTAGAACTGCGCGACGAAGAGTGCCGCAATCGCGGGATAGATTGCCGCGCAACCGTCCATCTTGGTCGTTGCCCCGAGTGGTACCGCGAACGACGCGTACTCCCGCGGAACTCCGAGGTTGCGTTCGGTGACGCGCTCGGTGAGTGGCAGGGTACCGATCGACGAACGCGAGACGAAGCCCAACTGGGTGGCCGGCCACACTCCCGAGTAGAAGTTGCGCACCGAAAGTCCATGCGCGCGAACGATCACCGGGTACACCACGAAGAACACCACGGCCAGACCGACGTAGATCGACACGGTGAAGACACCGAGCGAGCCGATGGCGTCCCAGCCGTAGGTCGCCACCGCGTTGCCGATGAGTGCGGCGGTGCCGATCGGCGCGAGGCGAATGATCCACCACAGCACTTTTTGCACGATGGCCAACAGCGACGCGTTGAATTCGAGGAACGGCTCGGCCTTCTTACCGACCTTGAGCGCAGCGATACCGATGGCAGCGGCAATGACCAGCAACTGCAAGATGTTGAAGCTCAGTGATGTGGTTGCAGTACCGCTCTCGGCGACCGTGGTTCTCGCGCCGAGTGCGAAGAAGTTGTTCGGTACCAGTCCGGTGAGGAACGACCACCACGACCCGACACTCGACGGATCGCCCGCCGACTCGGCACCTGCGCTGGTACGCGAGCCGGGCTGAGCGACCAACCCGATCACGATGCCGATGATCACGGAGATGAATGCCGTGATGGCGAACCACCACAGCGTCTGGATCGCCAGACGGGCAGCATTCGTGACCTCGCGCAGGTTGGCGATGGAACTGACGATCGCCGTGAACACCAGCGGGATCACCGCGACGGTGAGAAGTTTGACGTAGCTCGAACCGATGGTCGACAGGGTGCCGACCAACCAGTTCTCGTTACCGTCGGCGGCGTCGGGCATCGATCGGGCGATGAGTCCGAATACGACTCCGAGCACGAGTCCGGCAACGATTTGTGGACCGAACGCGGTTGCCCAGGTAGGGACACGGCGCGTTCGGGTAGCGCTGGGCGCAGACATGGATATGCCTTTCGAAAAGGAGAGGTGTCGACAGGGATGGACGACAGAAATACTGGTCGGCCGATGGGCCGAACTTCAGGGGTTGCGGTTTAGAGGACCGTCAACAGGTAGCGCTGGCTTGCAGACGCAAGTCGACATACCGTCGAGAGGTCAGCAGCGGATTCACTGATCGAACGGTACTCCGCCTCCGAACTGTGCAACCGAGCAGGGCGGCTCTGAGGGATCACTGTGGAATCGGTATGGGTGCGCTGCGGCGACGCTCGGACGCCGTATTCGTGGGCTAGCTTGAGGTTTCTTCCCGCCGACGAAACGAGATCATGAGTACCGAATCGAAGCCCCGAGGATTGGCCGGACGACTCGTTCGTGCCTTCTGCGCGGTGGTCGCCGCCCTGGTTGCCGTCGTTCTGGCATCGGCCGGTTGGGTGGCATACGCGACGGCGGGGAAGGTCTACGACGTCGACGATGCGCCGGACGCACCGGTGGCCATCGTCCTCGGTGCACAAGTGCGCGACGGCAAGCCGATGCGGTTTCTCTCCGGACGTCTCGACACTGCGGTCGCGTTGATGGCGGCGGGGAAGATCAAGGCAATTCTGGTCTCCGGTGACGCAGACGGCAACTCCGGCAACGAGATCCAAGCGATGACCGACTACCTGATCGAGAACGGAATCGATCCTGCCGTGATCATCGGAGACGATCACGGCATCGACACCTACGACACCTGCGCACGGGCGAAGGAGACCTTCGGGGTCGAACGCGGCCTGATCATCAGCCAACCCCTCCATGTGTCGCGAGCAGTAGCGTTGTGTGAGGACATGGACCTCGACGTCGACGGAGTCACGGCGGACTGCATCGACTGCAATACCCTTGCGGTAGTGCGCAACTACGCGCGAGAGTTGCTGGCGCGCCCCAAAGCGGTACTGGATCTGTGGTCGGGTCGCGATCCCGTGGTGGTGTCGCCGCCCGTCGATTCTCTCGCGAACATCACGAGCCGGTGAGTTCACCGTCGGGCAGGTGTGATCAGCCCCTCGGTTCTGAATATGTGCCTCCGATCGGCGTCGGTTATTCGAAGCGGGGGAGCCGATCAGGATGGACGACGGGAAGACGACGGCTCGAGCGGCGATAGAGTGAGCTTGCCCGGTTCGACGACTCTGCGGACCCGTGTTTTCAGGAGAAGTGAACGCTTGAGCTGGATCCGCTTGAACGACGTTGCCAAGGGATACGACCAGAAGGTGATGTTGCGCGAGGTGTTCTTCCGCCTCGCCGACGGCGATCGCATCGGTCTGATCGGGCGCAACGGCACGGGCAAGACCACCCTGCTGCAGCTTCTTCTCGGGCGTGAGACGCCCGATGTTGGAACGGTCGATGTCACCGAGGGCGCCCGAATCGGGTACTTCTCGCAGTTCTCGGAACTCGACGGTGATCGCAGCATCCAAGCGGAACTCGAATCTCTTTTCGTCGCTGTCCACGCGATCGAGGTCGAATTGGCCGAGGTAGAGGCCGCACTCGGGGGCGACCTCGACGAGAAGCAGATGTACAAGCTCGTCGATCGCCAGGCCGAACTGCTCGACGCCATGGAGAACAGCGGCGGCTGGACCTATCACCAACAGATCGACACTGTGCTCTCCATGCTCGGCTTCAACACGGAGCGGCGTGAACTGCCTGTCGATCGACTGTCCGGGGGCTGGCGCAACCGCGCGGCTCTGGCCAAAATCTTGATCGAAGCGCCAGACGTGCTGCTCCTCGACGAGCCGACCAACTTCCTCGACGTGGCCGGGATCGCGTGGCTGGAGCGCTGGCTGCGTGATTTTCGAGGAGCGCTTTTGGTCGTCTCGCACGACCGCGCCTTCCTCGAGCAGGTCGTCACCAGCATCGTCGAGATCGAGAACCATCACCTGCAGACCTACGACGGTAGCTACTCGGAATACGTTCAGCAGAAACAGTTTCGACTCAAGAACCTGGAACGCGAGTTCAGCAACGAACAACAGCTGCTGGCCTACGAGCAAGAAGCGATCAGCGATCGCAAGGAAGCGGTGAAGAACCCCAGCGGGGTGCTCAAGCGTCGTCTCGCGAACATCAAGAAGAGCAAGAGCCCGCGTCCGGTCGATACGGTGGTCACTGCGATCTACGGCGGACTGCACGTCCACGACAACCTTGCGGAGATCACTGGCATCTCCAAAAGCTATGGCGAGCAACGACTCTTCGAGAACATCTCGTTCACTGTGCATCGCGGAGACCGCATCGCCATCACCGGACCGAACGGTTGCGGCAAGACGACCCTCGTCGACATCCTCGTCGGTGCCGAGCAACCGGACAGCGGCAAGATCAAGTGGAAGACCAAGGCGCCGTCGTTCATCTACTACAACCAGGTGCTGGCCGACCTCGATCTCGACGACACCGTGTCGCATTCGGTCAATGCGATGCCGGGCAGCCTCGCACTGACGGCGACCAAGAAGGAAGTCCATCGCTTTCTGACACTGCTGCAGTTCTCCGAGATGGATCTCAAATCGAAGATCGGCGTGCTGTCCGGTGGACAGAAGGCTCGAGTTGCCCTGGCGCAGTGTCTGCTGTTCGGCGCAGGCGTGATCGTGCTCGACGAGCCCACCAACCACCTCGACCTGCAGAGCACCCAGGTTCTCGAACGTGCCCTGATGGCGTTTCCCGGTGCGGTGATCCTGGTGAGCCACGACAGGTTCTTCGTGGAGAAGGTGGCATTTCGCCAGTTGTCGTTCGACGGCAAGGGCGGGGTCACCGAAATCGCCGGCGTCCAGATGGCGTGATGGCCGGGTTCCCTACTACCCCTTGATCTTCGACGTCGCCGAGCCCCACTCCGCGTCGCGCAGCTCCTTCTTCCTGATCTTGCCGGTCGACGTCTTCGGTAACTCGACGATGAATTCGACTGCACGCGGGGCCTTGTAGGAGGCAATAGCAGATTTCACGTGCGCTACGAGGTCTGCCTCGGACGCTTCTGCGCCCGGTGCCAGCACCACGAATGCCTTGGGCCGCTCACCCCACTTGTCGTCCGGTACCCCGATCACCGCGACGTCGGCGACGGCGGGGTGGCTGGCAAGTGCCTGTTCCACCTCGATCGTCGAGATGTTCTCGCCCCCGGAAATGACGACGTCTTTGGCGCGATCGAGTAGCTGAACGTAGCCGTCGGGATGCATCACACCGAGATCTCCGGAATGGAACCATCCGCCCGCGAAGGCCTGCGTCGTGCCTGCGGTGTCGTTGTAGTAGCCCTTCATGACGTTGTTGCCGCGCATGACGATCTCGCCCATTTCCACTCCGTCGGGTTCGACGTCGATCAGTGCTCCACCCGGACCGGCCTTCTCGCGCACCACGCGCAAGCGATCGGCGGTGAGCATGCCGACTCCCTGCCGAGCCAAGCGTCGAGCCTGCTCGTCGCCGTCCAGTTCGAGCCATTCCTGCTTCGCCTCGCACACCGAGTACGGGCCGTAGGTCTCGGTGAGTCCGTACACGTGCACGAGCGTGGCACCCAGCGCACGAATCTTGCCGATGATCGTCGGGCTCGGGGGAGCTCCGGCCGTCACGATGGTCAGGGGGCGATCCAGTGAATGTGCTTGCGCTGCAGTGGCAAGAGTGGTCAGCACTGTCGGTGCGCCGGCGAGGTGGTCGACGCCGCCGTCGATGGCCGACCAGATCGCATCGCCGCGGACACCGCGAAGGCAGACGTGCGTGCCCGACGCTGCCGTGACCGCCCAGGTGGTGCACCACCCGTTGCAATGGAACATCGGCAGTGTCCACAGATAGCGAGTGTCGATGCCGAACCCCTGGTGGTGCAGTTCACCCAGCGAATTGAGATAGGCACCGCGGTGGGTGTACATCACGCCCTTGGGCCGACCGGTGGTGCCTGAGGTGTAGTTGATCGTGATGGTCGAGGTCTCGTCGTCGACCTCCCACTCCAGCGATTCGTCGGAGCCTCGCCCGAGGAAGGCGTCGTATCGAGTGGCGTGCGGCAGCTGTGCGTACGTGCCGTCGGCGGCGGGTGTCTCGACGATCTCGCGGACCGAATCGGCGATCGGATCTGTTCCGAGTCCGGTCAGCAGCTCCGAATCACCGACCAGCAGAACTGAACCGGAGTGATCGCAGATGTAGCGCACCTCGGCGGGCGACAGTCTGGTGTTGATCGCGACCAGAACGGCACCGGCCAGTGGAACTGCGTAGTGCGCGAACAACAGCTCTGCAGAGTTGGACGCGATGTAGGCCACTCGATCTCCATGGCCGACACCCGACGCGCGCAGTGCGTGCGCGAGCCGGGTGACGTCGGCGGCGAACTGCTCGTAGGTGAATGTCCTCGGCCCGTCCACCACGGCGGTCTTGTGGGGGTGGACCTCCGCTGCGCGTTCGAGAAAGCGAAGGGGCGTCAAGGGAGTATCGAGACCGGTCATGGCAGTCAATGTAGCGCGCACTCACGAGGCCAGATCGGATTTGTCGAGACGTTCGCGCCCACCGGTAAGGTTCGCGCGTTCGGCGGCGGACCGGCCGGCACGTCGTCCCGCTTGATCGCGCGCCTCGATTCGTACCTCCGTTGTCGACGGATACATGGCCGTGAATGCCTTGTTCACGGCTTGGCTCCGCTCGGCCAAGACCGGCACCAAGGCACTACCGTGATGCTCCGACGCGGACTTTGTGGCTCGCTCCCGAGCTTCCAGCAAGCGCTGGCCGACGCGGTGGGCGTACGCGATCAGAAAGGATTTCCTGAAGCTGCGACCTCGGGCTTCCGGTGATTCGGCAAGTTCGTCGAGTGCGCGAGAAGACTGCACGAGTAGCGATGTGAACAGCAGCTCGCACAAATCCAGATCGACTGGGAGGCCGACGATGTTGACCAGAGCGAATCGCTTGTACCACAGGGTCCGGGCACCATTTGCTTCGCAAACACTGTGCAGGAGAAGTGACTTGGCCTCCGAGTACGGACTGTCGACCAAGATGCGGCGAGTGGTCACGTCGCCGATCGAACCGCGCGGGTTGTCGGACTCGAGCAGCGCATGGTCGATGGCGTAACGAGTCATGAGATCTTGAGCCTTCGCCGAGAACGCCTCGGCCTCGGCCGCAAACTGGGTGGACTCCGCCTTCGCCAGTAACCCCCGGATCTTGGCCAGCATCTTGGGATCCGAGACGCCACTCTTGTGGGTCGCTGACGGTGTCGGCGAGGATCGAACCGACGACCACTGTGATGGAATGGGAACGAGCTTGTCGAGTGAACCCAGTGAGGTCGTATGGCCGAGGACGGTCAACACCGTGTTCCAGCAGTCGGACGTGGAGACCCGAGGCCTTGAACACCACCTTCGAAGGCGTTCGACGGAAACGCCTGCAGTGGAATCGATTTTCAGATCGATCAGTTGCTCTCGCCAGGAATCGGGTGCGTTGGTGAGGGCCGAGGAACGCTCCGTATGGGTAGCGATCGCCTCCACCAAGAGCACCCCGGCTACGGATCCGATCATCTTTCGAGTAGCGTGCGCGAGTTCGGCTGGCTGCCAACCGATCTCGAACAACCTGTCGACAGAGTGGTCGAGTATTCGTGCTGATGCGGCGTACGCAGGATCGACTTCGGGCGTGCACTCGAATTTCGCGAGGCGGTCTGCAACCAGCCGAACGTACGCCTTCCACCCCGGCCCGCGAGTGGCATAGTCGAGGCCTATCTCGACAAGGTGAACCGGATCCGCGTCCGGCCAAATTTGCCCGGTGCGGTGAAAATCTTGCAAGCTGTCCAGATCGATACGACTCATCGTCGTCCCCTCCACGTCCCCCGGTGTGGTCCCCGAACTGTTCGGTAGATCGCAGAGTAGGGGAGGGGTCTGACAAGTTATTCGAACGTGTCAGCGAGGAGCGAGCATCTGCAGCAGTTCCTCGACCGACGGCAGACCGGGAATCGCGGGAAGGTTCGGAACAGGAACGGCGGCAGGCGGTGCCGTCAACTCGATTCCGCCGAGCGTTGCCAACACGTCGTCGGTGTTGGATCGGGTCGGTCCGTATGTATTGGATGCAATGACGAAGTCATCGCCGATCGACGCGGACGCGACCACACTCGATCGGTCGTCGGCCCATCCCCACTTGGTCCCGGTCACGCCGGGCAACTGCTTGGTGCCCCAGTCCTGAACCATTCCATCACGTGCCACAGGAGCCGCGGTGTTCATCCAGGCGAGGACGGGGCTTGCGGGATCGGTGCGCTTCTTCGCCGCCAGGAATCGCACGGTGTCGGCTGTGCTCGTGGACGAGTTGCCCCAGAAACCGCCCCGCGAGGTAGAGGTGAGCCCGAACTCCGCCGCAGTCGCATCGATGGCCTGGGGATATTTGTTGTCGAGTACGGAGGCTGCACCGTCGTCGCTGACCTGGACCATCCTGGCGGCCAGGTCGAGGTCTCTGGGCGAACCGTCGCCGAAGCGTACGACGTAATCGGCCATGTAGAGCTTGACGGTCGACAGTCCCGGGCGCGCCGAGTTGTCCTCCGCGCTGCCCACGTAGGTCCCCGTCGGTATGTGTTCGTACGACAACGACGTTCGGGCCGGGACATCCGAGAGATCGCCGGGCGTCGGCAATGCCTGCGCCGGTGCCGCGCACAACAACGCCACGGCGATACCGACAATTGGGACAGCAGTCCTGGTGAAGATGCGTCGCAGGGCCGGCATCTCGTGCTCCTCGAGGTGTTGGCCCGCCGCGAATCGGTGGCCGATGACTGTAGCTACCCCGATTGTAGACGCTTCAACCTCGATACCGTCCGGGTGAATGCGACGTTGTTGTGCATTGCACTCCGATCGACTCGAAGGCGCATCGATCGCAACCGGAGTGAGCGATCAGGAGCGGCGGAGCGCCGAGAGCATCTCCCTGGAGCGTCGCAGCGTGCCTCGGTTCGCCCCGGTCGGCCAGGTATTGGGCAGCTCGATCGGATCCGTCAGGCGGCCGGCGTTGAAGTCGTCGACCAGATGGCCGACGGTTTCCTGGGCGCAGGATTTGTTGGTGCCGATGAATCCCGAGGGGCCACGCTTGATCCAACCGGTGACATAGCTGCCGACCGAAGTCTGCCCACCGGATTCCTGCAACACACGGCCGCCGGTGTTGGGAATGATGCCGGCTCGGTCGTCGAACGGAACTCCGGGGAGCGCGACACCGCGGTAGCCGATGGAGGTGAGGACGAGTCCGGCCTCGATGGTGTCCACGTCACCGGTCGGAGTGCTGCGAACCACGTCGTCGCCGTCCGCGGACAGGCCCATTCGGTCGAACTCGATACCCGTCACGCGATCGGTGCCCAGGATCCTGGTGGGGGAGAGAAGGTAGCGCAGAGTGATTCGCTTGCGGCCGTCGCTGTGTTCGGGGGATTCGTCGACGTGGCGAAGCAATTGCAGCTTCTGCGCCACGGCGTGGGGTAGGTCGTCGGTCGCGGCGCGTCGGACGGTGACCGGATCGAGCGCGAGTTCGCTGCGGTCGATGGCCAGGTCGATATCGGGGACGGTCAGCAATCCGGCGAACTCGGGCACGGTGAAGGCGGACTGTGCCACACCGCGTCGGCCGACGATGACCACTTCGCGAACTGCGCTGTGGCGCAGGGCGTCCAAGGCGTACGGTGCGATGTCGGTCTGGGCGAGTGCATCCGGATTCATCGTCAGAATACGGGCGACGTCGAGTGCGACGTTGCCGTTACCGACGATGACGGCGCGTTCGTGCGAGAGGTCGAACGTGCGGTGCGCGTGATCGGGGTGGCCGTTGTACCAGGCGACGAAGTCGGTTGCCGAACTGCGCCCGGGCAATTCGGCTCCCGGAATGCGGAGCTCGCGATCCGATGATGCGCCGACTGCGTAGATCACGGCGTGGTGGGTGTCCATCAACTCGTCGTGGGTGACGTCCTTGCCGACCTCCACGCCGAGGTGGTAAGTGAATCCCTCTTGCGCGGAGATCGTTTCGAACAATCGGGATACCTGACGCGTCTTCTGATGATCGGGTGCGACGCCGAGTCGAGCGAGACCGTGTGGTTGCGGAAGCCGGTCGTAGACATCGACGTTCACGCCCGGCTGAGTGAGCAGCTCATCCGCCGCATACATGGCCGACGGGCCCGATCCTACGATTGCGACTCGAAGCGGCTGGCGATCCCTCGATACCGAGGCTGCCGGGGTGACCGGGGCCAGGATGGGCCGCGGTGGGCGCTCCTGCTTGTAGAAATCCGCATTGATCGTCAGGAACGGCAGTTGCGCCTCGGTCAGTTTCGCCTGCGGCACAATGGCATCGACCGGACACGCCGAAACGCACGCGCCGCAGTCGACGCATGATTGCGGGTCGATGTGCAACATTTCCGCCGTCAGGAAGTCCGGCTCGTCGGGAGTGGGATGAATGCAGTTGACGGGACACGCGAAGACGCACGATGCGTCGCTGCAACATGACTGGGTGACGACGTGGGGCATGAGGGGTTCCTGACGGCAGTGGCAAGAAAGGCTGAGCGACGAGAGCGCTATGCGGCGAACTGGCTCGAGCTGCGATCGGGCTCGCTACGGAAACGTGAGGCCTTGCCGTCGATTCCGCACAGCTTCCACATCAGGCGAGCAGCGCGATTCATCATCCCGGTGTCGGTGGCCAGCATGCGCACATCTCCGAAGTAATCCTGGAGCGCGTGCTGGGATTCCTCGGTGCCCCAGAACAGGTCCTTCTTCACCTGCTTCGGGATGTCGAACTTCGTCCAGAACGTCTTCGGCGGAATGACGATGACGTCGCACAGGATGCGCATCGTGACCGGGAAGGCCAGCGAGAGCAGGAACCGTCCGGCCTTGGACATCTTGGGAACGCGACGACGCAGCACCTGGTGCGCGAACGAGATGTGCCGTGCTTCCTCGGCGACGTGAATTGCCATGACGCTCTGCATGATCGGATGAATTTCTTCACCGGACCGCAGGACCGACTTCTGAATGTGGTCGATGGGCTCCTCGCCTGCAAGAACGCCGACGAAGAACAGTTCGGGCAGCAGCGTGGCGAACAGGGGGACGAACGGCGAGAGCATCTTCATGGGCCGACTCATGCCGGGGGCGTCGGAATCGACGCGGTTGACCATCTCCTGGAACATCAGGGTGTGGTTGCACTCTTCGATGGATTCGTGGGTGCAGTAGCGTGCCTCGGCCGAGCCGTTGGGCAGCGAGAACACGTACTGCATCATGCCGCGGATCAGGATGTTCTCGAACTGAAGACCGACCTTGGCGACGTTGGCCTGACGCCACATGCCGATCTCGATCTTCTTCTCGAGCGGCAGTGCTCGGTACCAGGCGTGACCACCGATCGGGTCCGTCTTGGCGGGGAGTACCCAGCGGGGATCGTTCGCAGGTACCGCGAACTTTTCGGACTCCCAGTCGATGTCGACGTACGGATCGAAGTGCTTGTGCACAGAGCCCTCGGACAGCAGGGTGAGTGTCTCGATGTACTGCTGTTCGTCCGTGGCGTCGGTATCGACCGAAACGGACGTGGTGCCTGTCGTCAGTGTCATGGCTTCTCCAAACGAGGTGCGAACATAGAGTTAATGTAACCCCAGTTAACACGAAAGGGAAGCGTGCGAGAGAAATCCTGTTCGGGTGCGGCCTACTGTTCGTCCGAACGCTCGTCGGAGATCTCTGCCACCTCGTCGGTCTCGAACAGCTGCAACTGGATCGCCGACGGATCGACCACCGGCGTGACCTGCTCGGGTGTGCTGCGCAGTACCTCGCGCAGAGCAGCCACGGCACGGCCCCATTTGCCGGCTTCTCGGTCTGCCTCGTCGACGTCGCAGTGCTCGTCGCCGAGATCTGCGGCGACCGCCATACCGCGCCACGACGCCTCCTGCTCAGCGCTGATGCGCAGGTAGAAGACGACGACATCGCGATCGGAGGAGCAACATCCGAGGACGGTGTTGAGGTCGAGGGATTCTTCGGACCGGGCAACGAGCTCGACCAATTCGAGCAGACCGTCCGGAAAGTCGTCCCCGTCGATCGGCGGCGGCGTCGGTTCCCCGAGTGCGCCGCCGAAATCCTCGGCGAATTTCTCGTCGACCTGCTCCCACACGTGACTGAGCATCCGCACTGCCCACAGCAGGTGATCGGCAACGAAGGGTGACCCGCTCACTCGCACCTGCGCGACGATGCAGTCCTGAACCAGGTGCAGCATCACGTCGGGGAGCTGCAGATTGAGGTCGACCAGCAACTCGGCTGCGCGGGTTCGTCCCGACACAGCGTGCACCAGCGTCGAATTGATCTCGACCACAGGTTCGGTGGGCTTGACCGACACGTACGCGGTGCCGTTGACGAACCGCAGGGGAATGTCACCGTCGGGGTCGTGATCCGGCGGGAAACCGAACCATGGTTCGAGGGCGCGATCGACGAGTTGCTGTAGGTGTTCCTTGCCCTTCGGTTGCACACACAGTGGGACGACGGTCGTGTCGGCCTCGGCGGTGGTGGCGTCGAAGCTCGGCACGTCGTAGCGACCGGTGGCGCGTGAGCCCAGGAAGGACGGGTGGGGCAGACTCCAGATGTCGCGGAACACCGCGACGGTCTTCTTTGCCAGATCGTCGGACCACGAGCGATTGCGGTCGACGTGCGGTGCCGTGGGCTCGGAATCGACTGACATGCGAAATCCGATTTCGCTCAGCGCTTCTCGCTGCTCGTCGGTGATGGTGCGGCTACTGTGCAGGTGCTCGTTGGCCGGAATCTCGCAGCGGACCATATCGAGATCCCAGGCGTAGAACTGCACGCAGGCGGCGGTGTCGGGCACTCCGTCGATGGTGTCGTATCGCGACTCGATCACCAGCGCATCGCCGTCGCGCATCGCGCTGACGTAATCGCCGAGCTTGCGCTGGAACTGCATCCAGGCAGCGTCGACGTCGAAGTCGAACTCGAGTGAATCGCTCATGTCGGCTCCTTACCCAGATCGCGTTGACGTAACGCACAGTCGGTGACGCTAGCGGCGACCACCGACACGGTCTCGGCGCTCGCGGGGGCCGTCACGACGACGCCGGATCCTCGAGCGAGCTGTAGAGCGGGTCGTCCTGCGACTCCTCGTCGATCACACCGAACGGCTGCGCCTCGGCCACACCGTCCAGCACCGCCGGACGCAACGCGTGCGGAACGGCGAGTACTTCTTCGATCCTGACGAGGATGCCCTGCTCGATGAGGGATCGAACGCGGTGGTCGATCAGCTGCGCCGTACGCAGATCTTCACCTTCGAGCTCGGCGTAGTCCTCGCCCTCGTTGTTGATCGGCAGCTCGTCGGTCATGGCGGCCAGGAGCGTCTGCACCGCGAACGTGTTGGCCAGCGACCGTGACACATCGGGGTCGTCGGCATCTCCCGACAGCTGCACGCGGACGTGTTCGGCAACCAGCTCGTGCACGGTCTCGGCTCCACGGCCGGCCAGCGAATGTGCATTGTCTCCCGGCCTGGCGGTGTCTCCGTCGATGCGAATCAGTTCGGTGGCGATGGCTGTCGACCAGTAATCGACCGCGGCACCCACATCGAGCTGGGCGGGATCGAGCGGGGCGGGGCCGACGGCGCGCTGCAGGTCGGTGTTGTCGCCCACCGCCAACCCGTCGGCCACGCGCGCGACGATGTCGTCGAGGGCAGGCAGCAGCGGCAACGCCGAGATCGCGGCGAGTTCCTGGGCCAGGGAAACGTCGGGCAGGTCGATGTCGTCGGCGTCGAGCATGTCGGGCTCGTCGCCCTCGAGGAAGTCCGAGAGGTCTTCCATGCAGTGCGCGTAGTCCTCGGGGCTGCCGTCCCAGAGGTCGGTCTCATCGAGGAAAGTCAGGTACTGCAGCGAGGTGAGAACGAGATTGACCGCGGTGTCCTCCGCTGTGTCGGATTCCTCCTGCAGGATGCGTTCGGCCGCATCGACCAGCAGGTGCGCATCGGCGGGAAGCCAGGCGCTGGGGGAGAAGCCCTGACGAGCACCAGCAAGTTGGGTCAGTGTCGACGACACGAGCCGAGAGATCGCCTCCGATTGTTCCGACATCTCGCTCTCGTCGAGCCATTCGACGAAACCGTCGATCAGATCGGCGATGCGTTCGGTGACGGCACCGGTCGGGGCCGGTCGGGATTGCTGGTGACGCCGTTGCCGGGCCTTGGTCTTTTCTGCACGTTTCTGTCCGCGGTTGGCAGGCCGCTTCGATCCCATGACTCCCAGCTTATCTGTTGGCATGTCCGGTTTCGTCGATCCATGCCCTCAGCGAAGAAGGAACGAGCCCGCAGACGCAGGAAGAGCCGGATTCGCTGCACGGCGATACAGCTCTGCGGGGCGGCCACCGCCCGCGGTCGAGGTTGCGCCTGTCCCGTCCAGTGAGCCGATGACGTGGCGTCGGAACGTGTCTTTCGGCAGCGGGCGATCGAACACGATCTCGTACAGCTCGCGGAGTTCGAGAAGGGTGAATTCCGCGTCCGTCAACAGTGCGGGATCGACCTCACGCGCGTAGCGATCACGGAGGTCGAGAACTGCCTCGGTCACCATGTTGCCGTGGTCGAAGGCCAGTGGTGACACCGGTCTGGAGCCGTCGATCGACATCGATTCGGTTGTGGGAGGGAGTGATCGAGCCGATATCGCTGCGCTGTGCGCCATCGACAGTACCCATCCGCGGTCGTCGCGGTCGGGGCCGTCGAACATCCTCAGCTGATGAAAAGTGAGATCGATCAGGCCTGCCTTCGTTCTCAACGCGCGGTCTGCCGCGTCGGCGAGAGTCTCCGACGGTCGCAGGAACGTGCCCGGCAACGCGGGGCCGCGCTCCGACGGAACGACGACGACGTGCAGTCGCCGTTCGCGGACGGTCAGTACTGCGACATCGACGGCTACGGAGGGGCGTGGATAGTCGGTCAGAGTATTGCCGTCTCGGTCTCGCCACGTCATGCCTTGCATCTTAGCGCGAATCTGATCTATAGTTAGCGCAATATCGATCTAAGGGGGACTCATGGAACTGACCGCTATGCAGCACGATCGGGCGCGAGGCGTTCTGCTCGGAACCGCGGTGGGCGACGCGTTGGGCGCAGGATACGAATTCGGATATCCCACGTCCGAGACGACCATCGCCATGATCGGCGGCGGTGCATTCGACTGGGCCCCGGGCGAATGGACCGACGACACCTCGATGGCGCTCTGCGTCGCGCGCGCACTCGAGCAGGGCGGTGACGTGGACGAGATCGCCGAGCACTTTCGCGCCTGGTTCGACCAGAACCCACCGGACGTGGGAAACCAGACTCGGCTGGTGCTCTCGCAGCCGACACGCAATGGTGCCGACATGACTGCGGCGGCAGCGTCGTTGACAGGTAGAACCGGCGGCAACGGATCACTGATGCGAACGGCACCGATTGCCCTGGCCTACCTCGACGACCCGGCTGGATGTCGAGATGCAGCGGCACGGATCAGTGCCCTCACCCATTCCGATCCCCGCGCCGGTCAAGCGTGCCAAATGTGGAGTCACGCAATTCGATACGCGGTTCTGAACTCTACCTACGACGGCGTGACCGATTTCTTGAACGAGGCCGGGGCCGATGTCCGTGAGTTCTGGCAGCCCCTGCTCCATCAGGCGCAGATGGGGCAGCCGTCCGACTTCCCGAACAATGGCTGGGTGGTCCACGCTCTGCAGACGGCGTGGTGGGCAATCCATCGATCTGCCGACGCGGAGCGGCCCCTGTCTGCCGCTCTCGAACTGTGTGTCCGCGCAGGCGGCGATACCGACACCACGGCGGCCATAGCCGGAGGACTCCTCGGAGCGCGTTGGGGCGCATCGGCGGTGCCGAGCGAATGGCGCGACATCGTCCACGGCTACCCCGGGTTGCGCGCCGACGATCTCGACCGAATCACCTCGAACATCATTGCAGTGAAGGAACTTTCATGACGATCATCGACGTCGTCCAGGGCGACATCACGGACGTGGCCGCAGATGCGATCGTCAATGCCGCCAATACGCGATTGCTCGGCGGCGGAGGAGTGGACGGTGCCATCCACCGAGCCGGTGGGCCGGACGTCCTCGCAGAATGCAAGGCGCTGCGGGCCACCACCCTGCCCCACGGCCTCGACATCGGCGCAGCCGTCGCCACCACCGCGGGCCGACTTCGAGCCTGCTGTGTCATCCACACCGTTGGCCCGCGCTTTTCCCCGCACGAGGACAGATCGGAGCTGCTGCGACTCTGCTACGCCCGAAGTCTGGCGCTGGCCGCGTCGATGAATCTGAAATCCATCGCATTTCCCTTGATTTCCGGCGGATCCTACGGATGGCCGATGCAGGATGTAGTCACCCAACAGGTCGTGGCAGTCAAAGCTGCCCGGCCGTCGGTTGACCTCGTCATGCTGGTCGCCTACTCCCGCGAAGCCGCGAACCTGACGCGGCGATCGGTGGGTTGACTGTGGTCAGTTCTCGCAGCCGACGCCATCTTCGTCGCGGTCCAGCTTGGTGCTGTACCCCGGATCCCCGGCGTAGATCGGGGCTGCGCCCGCCGCACGGACCGCATCGCAATTGGCGTACGAGACAGCGGAAGGCACTGCGGCCAACGGCGCGGGGGCGGTGTAGACGGGCTCGGGTGTGTAGACCGGCTCGGGGATATACACAGGTTCGGGCTCGGGCAGCGGGATGTATTCCGTTGTCGTCGGTATCTCGACGACGGCGGCGACGGTTTCGGTCGTCGGAGCCGCGGTCGTTGTTGTCGGGGCCGGTGTGGTTGTCGTCGGCGGCGCGGTGGTCGTCGTGACGGTGGGCAACGCAGGCACGGCCGCGACCGGTGCGATGGCGGTCGTGGTCTCGGGTTCGGTCGTGGTGGTCAGGCCCATGACGAACAGTGCCGGGAGGACAGCGATGGCAGGTACTGCCCAGACCTTGCGACCCCGCGCGGGTGACGAGCGCAGGTACATGACTCCGCTGCCGACCAGCAACGCGCCGACCAGCAACGCGCCGACGAGTAGCGCGCCGAGCTCGAACGAGAACACTGCCCCGATCAGAAAGAATGCACCGAAAACAATTGCGGCCCATGCGAATACCTTCCCGAACAGGGGGCGGCGAGGCGTCTGTGGCTCGGGTGCCGGTCGCTGAAAGGGGGGCGGGTAGGCGCTGGTCATGTCGAGGGTCCGTTCGGGTCGCGAGAGGCGTCGATGTCGCGGCCGAGATGTCACCCGCGAGACCGGAAGCAACCGTCTCGTTCTGTTCGAACCGGTCGGTCGCATTTCCGTTCACCATGTCGCATCGACGGGGTTCGTCGTTACATTCCGTGTGAGAACGCCAATCGCTCGATCAGTAGTGCTCGCGAAAGCCGCCGATCGCAGTGATGGAATTGCCGTCGGGATCGGAGACCGTCGACAGTCTGACTCCCTTGTTCGCGTCGACGATGTCGGCGAAGTCGATGCCGCGGGAACGAGCGGTATCGACGAACACCTCGATGTCCTCGACGGCAACGTTGAACAAGGACGAGCCTGCCCGCTCGGGATCTAGGGTCACTTGCAGCCACGCAGCGGAAGCCAGTCGCCACTCCACCAGACTCGCCATCGGAGTGTTGTCGGGTAGGCGGTCGAACAGCTTCTCGTACCACTCTCGTGCCGAGTCGATATCGCGCACCGCCACCACGGCAAGTACATGTTCGATCATCGCGTTCTCCTTCGTATCGTTCGGTTGCGCAGATATGGACCGGATCCGACGGCCCGACTCATCGCGCAGAATCTGTCGGTGGCTCGAGTAGGGTCGTCACGAGCCCGAAATCGGGCACCGATACGAGCAGGCAGGGGACCGCAACGGTGTTGACGCTCCACCGCGCCGAACGCGCCGGAACACTCGCGGCTGCACTGGCCGACATCCTGTCCGTGCCGTTGGACGATCCGTTCGTACCCGAGATCGTGTCGGTCCCGGCGAAAGGCGTCGAGCGGTGGCTCACGCAGCGACTGTCGAGCACACTGGGCGGATCGGATGGCGACGGTATCGCAGCGAACATCAACTTCCCGAGCCCTGCGCGGTTGGTATCGCGCGCCATTTCTGCGGTCGACGACATCGACCCCGACGACGATCCCTGGGCTCCGGGCCGGGTTCTCTGGACCGCGCTGGAGGTGATCGACGAGTGTCGCACCGAACCCTGGGCGGCGGTGCTGTTCAAGCACCTCGGTGCAGGTTCCGAGGATCATCGGGTGGGCCGCCGCTGGTCGACGGCTTCGCATGTGGCAGAACTGTTCCGCACCTACGGATCTCAACGTCCCCAGATGCTGCGCGACTGGTTCGACGGGCGTTTCACCGACGGCCACGGCGGCGATCTCGACGAGGACCTACTGTGGCAACCGCGAGTGTGGGCCGCGATGCGCGAGCGGATCGGCAGCCCGAGCCCAGCCGAACGACTGCCGCAGACCTGCGCACGACTCCGGGACGCACCGGAGTCGGTGGACCTACCGAGCCGGTTGTCGGTGTTCGGTCCTACCCGGCTGACAACCGATCAGCTCGAGATACTGAGTGCAGTGTCGCAGGCGCGCGACGTGCACATCTGGGTTCCGCATCCCAGCCCGTCGATGTGGCTCACCCTCGCCGAGATTCCGGCGGTGACGCGTCGACGAGACGACACGACAGCTCTGGCCGTCGAGCACCCACTGCTGGCCGGCCTGTCGCGAGACGTGCGAGAACTCCAGGCCACCATCGCGTCGGTGGCGACGCACACCGTGCATCACGAGGGCCCGGAAACAGCTGACACCCTGCTCGGCCGAATCCAAGCGGACATCACCGCCGATTCGCCTCCATCTGCCGAATTCGACGACGGCACAACGTTCGTGGACGGATCGGTGCAGATTCACGCCTGCCACGGACCGGCTCGGCAAGTCGAAGTGCTGCGCGAATCGTTGCTGCATCTGTTCACCGGCGACCCGACGCTCGAACCACGGGACGTACTGGTGATGTGCCCGGATGTCGAGACCTATGCGCCGCTGATCCGCGCGAACTTCGGGCAGGCGGCGCTGGTGCATCCTGGACACCGGTTGCGTGTGCGCCTGGCCGATCGGGGCCTGCGTCGCACCAACCCCGTCCTCGACGTCATCGCCACAGTGCTGGATTTCTCGGAGGGCCGGGTGACGGCGAGCGAGCTGCTGGACTTCGCCGCGAGTGGTCCGGTACGGGAGAAGTTCTCGTTCACCGACGACGACCTCGAGCGCCTGCGCGAGTGGGTGACGAGCTCCGGTGCTCGTTGGGGATTGACCGTTCGGCAACGAGAAGCATATGGCTTGAACGGTTTTCGACAGAACACCTTCAAATCGGCGCTCGATCGCATCCTGCTGGGAGTTGCCGCGGACGAGACTCGGAACGAATACCTCGACCTCGCACTACCTCTCGACGATGTCGACAGCAACGACATCACCCTCGCAGGCCGCTTCGCCGAACTGGTGGACCGGCTCGCCTCGGTGCTCCGCGCACTGGCCGGTCCGGCATCGGTGACCGAATGGACGCGGCAGCTGGGACGCGCACTCGATCTCCTTGCCGACGTGCCCACCGCCGACGAATGGCAACTGGCACAAGCACATCGCGAGATCTCCGACGCCACCGAACACGGCTGCACCGCCGAGCTACGTCTCGCGGACGTGCGTGCCATGCTGGCCGGCAGACTGGCCGGTCGACCCACCCGAGCGAACTTCCGTACCGGCGAGCTGACCGTGTGCACCATGGTGCCGATGCGCTCGGTGCCGCACCGAGTGGTGGTGCTGCTCGGACTCGACGACGAGGTGTTCCCCCGAGTGGGCAGTACCGACGGAGACGACATCCTCGCCCGTGATCCGGCCGTCGGCGAACGAGACATACGCAGTGAGGATCGGCAACTGCTCCTCGACGCGGTGATGTCGGCCGAGGAAAAGCTGCTCTTGTTCTACACCGGAGCAGACCCCGTCGACGGGTCGGCCAAGCCGCCCGCGATCCCGCTGCGCGAGTTGATGGACGTGCTCGAGGTGACGGCGGGCGGAAGCGTCGAACATCGGCATCCGCTGCAGCCGTTCGATCCGCACAACTTCGAAGCCGAGCACCCGTTCAGCTTCGACACGGTTGCCCTGGCCGGAGCGGTGTCCCAGCAACGGACGCCCGATCCAGTGGCACCGTTTCTGCCCCACGCGCTCCCTACGGCCGATCGCGGGGACGTCGAACTCGCCGAACTCATCGCCTTCGTCGAGAATCCGGTCCAGGCCTTTCTGCGGCAACGGCTCGGCTTCCGCGTTCCGGAGCTCGAGGACGACCTGGCAGACAGCCTGGACATCGAGCTCGATCCGTTGTCCCGGTGGAACATCGGTGATCGGATGCTCGCCGCAGTGCTCGCCGGTGGGGACATCGGAGAATTCGCCGACGCCGAGTGGCGGCGCGGCACCCTCCCGCCGTTCCACCAGGGCCGCCGGGAGATGTCCGACATCCGGCAAATCGTCGGAATCATCGCCGACGCGGCCGCCCCCTTCCACGAGGGTCCGGCCGAGACGATCGACGTCGCGGTCGATCTCGGCGGCGGACGCCGCCTGACCGGCACCGTCACCGGAATTCACGGCCGCACGCTGGCGCGCTCCTCGTACTCGCGCCTGGCCGCCAAGCATCGACTGGCCGCGTGGGTGCGTTTGCTGGCAGTAGCGGTATCGGAGGCAGGGGAGTGGAGCGCCGTCACCATCGGCCGCGCGAGCGGGATGCGCCCGCCTCGTCGCTCTCGGTTGAGCGCCCCGCGTGACCCCGTCGCGGTCCTGCGGGAGTTGGTGGACTTGCGTGATCGTGGAATGACCGCGCCGCTGCCGATATCGACCGGTACCGCGTCGGCGTACGCGGAGAAGCGGTTCGGTGGCGGATCCATCGAGGACGGCTACGACTCGGCCACGTGGGCTTGGCGGGGCGACTTCGGCGACGGGACCGATCGATCGTTGCGGTACGTGCATGGGTCGACCCTGTCGTTCCAGACATTGCTCGCCGCGGCCCCGCTCGCCGACGAGACCGAGCCGTCGAACGAGAAGAGCCGCTTCGGGATTCTCGCTCGAAAACTGTGGGACCCGTTGCTCACCGCCGAGAACATGGGGAACGCATGACTGCCGCCCACGGATTCGACCTGCTCGGTCCGATGCCGACCGGAACGACCGTGCTCGAAGCCAGCGCCGGGACCGGCAAGACGTACGCGATCGTGGGGTTGGCCGCGCGCTACATCGCCGAAGGGATCGCCGAGATCTCGGACCTGCTCCTGGTGACGTTCAGTCGGGCCGCGACCCAGGAACTCCGTGATCGCACCCGTAGCAGGTTCGCGTCGATCGCCCGGGACCTGGCAGACCCGGACGCCGCTCGTTCATCTGGGGATCCACTCGTGGCGTTTCTGGCAGAAGTCGACGACGCCGAAGTGGACCGGCGGCGTCGACGGTTGCGTAGGGCATTGTCGGATTTCGACGCCGGAACCATCGTCACCACTCACAGTTTCTGTCAGCGCATGCTCGACGGGCTCGGCATCGCAGGCGAGCGCGAACCGGAATCGGCCTTCGTAGAATCGGTCTCGGACCTGCTCGAACAGGTCGTGGACGACCTGTATCTGCAGATGTTCAGCGGTGACGACGAGGCACCGGCATTCAGCAGGCGGGATGCTCAGCAGTTGGCGTTGGCAGCTGTGGGTGACCAGCAGTCGATTCTGTATCCCGACACCGAGGACCTGGACGACGACAACCGCGAGCCCGCACTACGTGTGCGGTTCGCCCGGGAAGCGCGCCGGGAGATCGAACGTCGCAAACGCCTGCTCGGGGTGCGTGACTACAACGATCTTCTGGGACTTCTGCATTCGGTGTTGTCCGACCCCGTCCACGGCGAGGCCGCCTGCGCGCGAGTGCGAGACCGATTCCGCGTCGTGCTGATCGACGAGTTCCAGGACACCGACCCCATGCAATGGGACATTCTGCGGCGGGCGTTTCACGGCTTCACGACGCTCATCCTCGTCGGCGATCCGAAGCAGGCCATCTACGCGTTTCGCGGAGCCGAGGTACTGAGTTACCTCGACGCGGTGCAGACCGCGGACCATCTCTACGAGCTCACTGCCAATTGGCGAAGTGATTCGGGGCTGCTCGATGCCCTGCATCATCTGTACGGCGGCGCAGCCCTCGGGCACGACGACATCGTGGTGCACCGAGTCGAGGCTCGAAGCCCTCTCTCGCGCATGGTCGGCCATTCTCCCTTGCGGTTGCGCTATCTCCCTCGAACCGGCGCTGGTCCACTGCGGCAGGGTTTCCCGGCAGTCGACCGACTCCGATCCCGGGTTGCGGCAGACGTTGCGGCGGACATCGTCGAGCTATTGTCCGGACATGCCGTGATCGAGCGACCCGACGGCCCTCGGGTGATCGAACCGCGAGACATTGCCGTGTTGACCCGAACGACCAAGCAGGTGGCGTTGATTCGGGACGCACTCGACGCGGTCGGGGTGCCGTCCGTCGTGTCGAGCAGCACCAGCGTGTTCGGCACCGAGAGTGCCCGACACTGGCTGTGGTTGCTGCAGGCGATCGAGCAACCTCATCGCACCGACCGCGTACGCCTGGCCGCCTTGACTCCGCTGCTCGGGTGGACCGCCGCGCAGCTCGACTCCGGGGCCGAGGACGCGCTGTCCCAGGTCAGCAGTCGGCTGCGTGAGTATTCGGTGCTGTTCGACGAGGCCGGGTTCGCGGCAGTCTTCGAGCGGGTGTCGGCCCAGTCAGGACTCGATGCCCGGTTGCTCGCGGTCGAAGCCGGTGAGCGCACGATGACCGATCTGCGGCACATCGCCCAATTGCTGAATCGCGCAGCGGTATCGGAGTCCTACGGAATCACCGCTCTGACTCGCTGGCTGACCGACCGCATCAAGGAACCGGCTGCGGGCGGGTCGACCGACCGCAGTCGTCGACTCGACAGTGATTCCGCAGCAGTGCAGATCATGACGACACACGGCAGCAAAGGGCTCGAATTCCCGGTCGTCTATCTGCCCTACGCGTGGGACACGTTGTACTTCAGCAAGCCGTCGACGCTGTTGCTGCACGAGAACGGCACGCGAATCCGAGACGTCGGCGGACCGTCCGGAACGGGCTACGCGGCCAGGAAGATTCTCAACGACCAGGAGGAGGCAGGCGAGGAACTGCGATTGCTCTACGTCGGTCTCACCCGCGCCGAGTGCCGGATCGTGCTGTGGTGGGCGCCGGGCCGAAACACCGCGACGTCCTCGCTGCACCGCATGCTGTTCGGGCGCATCCCCGGAATTGCTCTGCCGGAGCCGTCGTACAAGGTTCTCGACGACGCGACGACCGCGAACCGGCTCCAATCCTGGGTCGGGTCGGCAGCCGGCCTCGTCTCCGTCGAACCGGTGGGGCCCGGTGAGCCGTCCACCGCACACTGGATTCGTCCCGAGCAACCGCACCTCGACGTCGCTGCCGCACGATTCGATCGAACCCTCGACCTCCTGTGGCGTCGGACGTCGTACTCCGCGTTGACAGCTCACGCTCACGACGCCGCACCCGTCCAGCCCGAGGTAGGAGTGACCAGCGAGGCCGAGCATCCCGAGAAGACGGACGAGCCTGCCGAAACGTCGGTGGGCGGTGAATACCCAGGAAGCGAGTACATCGACGAACAGCTGGACGGAATCGCGTCACCGATGAACGGCATGCCTGCCGGCGCGGCGTTCGGAACGCTCGTCCACGAGGCGCTCGAACACGTCGACACGTCCGCACCCGATCTGCTCGCGGAACTCGAACGTCGCTGCGCTGCGGCGGTCGCGTCGCGGATGGCGGAGGTCGATCCGGTGGCGTTGGCCCAAGCCCTACTACCGGTGATGCACACACCGTTGGGATTCGGGACGCTGGCAGACGTAGCGTCGTCGGACCATCTGGCCGAGCTCGACTTCGAGCTGCCCTTGGCCGGCGGAAACGATCCGGTGGCGGACACGGTCACGTTGAAGTCCGTGGCGCGCCTGTTGCGTCACCACCTCGATCCGGCGGACGTGCTCGCGTCCTATGCAGATCTGCTCGACGAGCTGGAGGCGACACCACTTCGCGGGTTCCTCACCGGAAGTATCGACTCGGTTCTGCGCGTGTCAGGACCGCGGTACGTCGTGGTGGACTACAAGACGAATCGAATCGCCAGAGGTGAGCTGACCACCGGCAACTTCACGCGCGAGAAGATGGCCCAGGAAATGATCCGCTCGCACTATCCGCTGCAGGCAATCCTGTATGCCGTTGCGCTGCATCGATATCTGCGATGGCGTCAATCGAATTACGACCCACACCTACACCTCGGCGGCATCCGATACCTGTTCGTGCGGGGCATGGTCGGACCGCAGACCCCCGACGGGTGCGGGGTGTTCGACTGGAATCCGCCCGCAGCTCTGGTGGTCGAGCTGTCGGACCTGCTCGCGGGGAAGGTGATTCGATGACCGGAGTCTCGATTGCGCTGCGCGGCAGTGGAATCCTGCGCACGTTCAACGACGTGGGTGTGCTGTCGGCATCCGACGTGCACGTGGCGTTGCGCCTCGGTGCCCTGGCCGGGGAGTCGTCGGAGCACGTACTGCTCGCCACTGCTCTGACGGTGCGCTCGGTGCGATCCGGCTCGGTGTGCCTGGATCTGCGACGACTGCGAGACGTCACCGTCGACGAGGATTCGGACGTCGATCCGAGCGCACTTCCGTGGCCCGAACTCGACGACGTGCTCCGAGCGCTGAGGGTGAGTCCACTGGTGCTCGGCAGTTCGAATGGACCGTTGAGGCCGCTGAAACTGGTCGACACCGATCAGGGTGAGCTGCTGTACCTGGACCGATACCATTTGCAGGAGAGCACCGTTCGAGATCTCCTCGACGTGCGTTCGCAAACCCACCCGGCCGCCGATGCCGTCGAGGTCAGCGACGCCTTGGCTGCGCTGTTCGTGGACGAATCGGGCGCACCGACGGCCGCTCCCGATCGACAGCGAATAGCGGCGGCTCTGGCGGCGACGCAATGGACCACGGTCATTGCCGGCGGACCGGGAACCGGAAAGACCCACACCGTGGCGAGAATTCTGGCGCTCCTCGTCCGCGAACACGGGAGCGATCTGCGCATCGGGCTGGCTGCACCCACCGGCAAGGCCGCAGCCCGACTGCAGGAGTCCGTGTCGGAACAAGCCGGGCTCCTCGGACTTCCTGCGGACCTCAAAGCAATGACGCTGCACCGACTGCTCGGATGGAAGCCCGGCAGCAAGACGAGGTTTCGACACGACGCCGAGAACCGGCTGCCGTACGACGTCATCGTCGTCGACGAAACTTCGATGGTGTCTCTGACGATGATGTGTCGGCTGCTCGAAGCCGTGCGTCCCGAGTCTCGGTTGATTCTCGTCGGCGACCCGGATCAGCTGACGTCGGTCGACGCAGGCGCGGTGCTTTCAGATCTGGTGGCCAGGCCGGTCACCGGCACCGAGAACCCGGTTCTGGCGCAGGTCGTCGACGAGGACTTCGCCGCAGCCGAGGATCCCGCAGAAGCGGCTCTGAGCGCGTTCGAGCGAGACCGACTTCGCGGCGGCGTCGTTCGGCTCAGTCGTGGTCGACGGTTCGGCGGAGCCATCGCTCGCTTGGCCGTGGCCGTGAGGGACGGCCGGGGCGACGAGGTGATGGCGTTGCTCGAGTCCGGTGCGGAGGAGATTTCGTTCCAGGGCCCCGACGACGTCGACGCGCTGCGTTCGGACGTGATCGACACCGCAGCCGAGGTCACCGCCGCCGCGGTACGCGGAGATGCCACCGCAGCACTGCTCGGGCTCGAGAAACATCGCCTCCTGTGCGCGCACCGTGAGGGTCGATGGGGGGTCTCGCGGTGGGACCGGCAGGCGATGGAGTGGGTAGGAGAAGGAAGCGGAACGTTTCTCGACCCCTCGCTCTGGTACCCCGGGCAGCCGTTGCTGGTGACGGCCAACGACCACGAGGCGAGGATCTACAACGGGGACACCGGTGTTGTGGTGTTGGGAGACAACGGAACTCCGATGGCGGCGTTTGCCCGAGGTCGTGGCCACGTCTTGATTCACCCGAATGTGCTCTCCTCGGTGCACACCGTGTACGCAATGACGATTCACCGAAGTCAAGGCAGTCAGTACGACACCGTCTCGGTTCTGCTGCCCGCCGAGGCATCGACACTGTTGACCCGAGAACTGCTGTACACCGCCATCACCCGCGCACGATCGCACGTACGGGTGATCGGTACCGAGGAGGCCATCCGCGCAGGCGTTGAACGTCAGGTGCTGCGGGCGAGCGGCCTGCGCCGAAAGATCCTGTAGTTCGTCAGATCCTGTTCGTCACCGGCACGCGTGCCGGTCTGCCCTCGTCACGGCGTCCATGCTGTGTGCGACCAGGAGCCAGGTGCGGGCAAGGTTTTTCCATACCGCGACCGAGTTCTCCCGACTCGCGTCGGCGGCGGGGCGAGCCCGAACAGCGGCCGATCGATACAGCGACAGTGCTCGAGCTTTCAACGCGTCGATATCGCCGTCGGCGCACACCGATCGAACAGTGTGCGCATCGACGCGCCGACCGACCAACTGGCACAACGCTTGCAGTGACCTCAGCTCGGCAGGAACGTCGTCGGATGCCTCCGACGGACTCTCGACCGCTGCGCCGGTCGTGCGACCGACCAACCCGCGCTGCAGGTCGACCGGTCCCGACGATGCACCGTCGGCCGCCACACTCCACACGCTCAGGAACGACGGATGCGGGACGTTCCAGATCTCTCGGAACGCGCGCGTGATCAGCTCCGCGACGAGCGCCGCGTCAGCTCGGGTGTCGGTTCGAGTGAGGTCGATGATCGATCCGTCTGCGACCGGCTTGCCTCGATCCAACCAACCGCAGTCGAGGAGCTGCACATCCATGGCCGTGGCGTCCGGGGCATCCGGGTACAGCAGTGAGGGCAGCGCTGCCACCGACACCAGCACGCCGCCGTCCGTCGCCGCCACATCGATGTACGGCCGCAATCCACGCTCGCCGGGGCTCGCCTGAGCGGCGGACACCGTGATGTAGTCCCGCCTCGGCAAGGTCCGAAGACGAGCATGCAGGTTTTCGGTGAACGTGGCCCACGCGAGCGCGGTGGTGGAGTCGAAATGGCCGTTCTGCAGTGCGGTCACGATGCAAACCCTCTTCTCGGACGAGAACTGATGCCTGTATCCGAGACCGTAGCGAGAGGGTCCGACAAGAACCTGAGTCAGTACACGTCGCGCAGGTAGCGCTTGGATTGTTTGAGGTCGTCGACGTAGTCCTCGGCGGCGTCGGGGGAGCGGCCACCATGTTCGGCGACGATCTCGTGCAGTGCCTCGTCGACGCTCTTGGCCATGCGTGCCGCATCGCCGCACACATAGAGCTGCGCACCCGCTTCGAGCCACCCGTACAGCTCCTTGCCTGCCTCACGCATACGGTGCTGGACGTAGATCTTCTGCGGCTGGTCGCGAGAGAAGGCCAGATCGAGTCGCGTCAGCAGACCGTTCCGCTCGAAATCGACTAGTTCGTCCTCGTACAGGAAGTCGCTCGCTCGATGCTGATCACCGAAGAACAGCCAGTTCTCGCCCGACGCGCCGCGAGCACCACGCTCGTGCAGAAATGCTCGAAACGGTGCCACTCCGGTTCCCGGCCCGATCATGATGATCGGGGTGTCGTCGGACGGGAGGCGGAACGATTTGTTGGCCGACAGGAACACTCCGGCCTGATGCCCGTCCCCGACGCGATCGGCCAGATACGTCGAGCAGACACCGCCGCGATCACGCTCGGCCGACCGATATCGGACCGTCGAGACGGTCAGATGCACGCTGCCCTCGTGCACGATCGGCGACGACGAAATCGAGTAGGCCCGGTGTTGCAGAGGACGCAGCAAACCGAGGAATTCCGCTGGATCGAACGCTCCCGACCGATCGAGATGGAGAACGTCCACGACGTCGCGACCCCACGTCCAGGCGTCGAACGACGCACGGTCGCCGTTCTGCAGAACGTGATCGAGCTCGGCGTCACCGGCGCGTTCGGCCACGGCCTCGATCAGATCCATGGACGGGATGCCGATCTCGTAGTCCGTGGTCAAGGCATCGGCCAAGGTGATCTCGCCGGATTTGGTGTGGACCGCGGTGTCGGCCGGCACACCCAGGCGCTCGATCACGGCCGAGACCAGCGCCGCGTCGTTGACGGGCTTGACGCCGAATCCGTCGCCGGCTTCGTAGGCGATGCCGCTGTCGCCGAGCGCGATCGAGAAGTGTCGAACTTCTTTGGCCGACGTGGGGCCGGAGAGGCGTCGGTTGCTCAGAATCTGCGCGCGGTAGGGATTCTTCCGATTCCACGGTGAGCGCTTCGATGCGGTCTTGGTGGCGCCGAGATCGCCGGTTCGAGCGTCGATGTCCTGTACCTGCCTTGTGGTAGTCGTCTCTGTCGGTCGACTGGGAGGTCGACCTGTTCGAACACTAATCGGGACCACTCACTCGCGGTGCAGGACCTCGATTCCGTCGACGGAGAAGACGACGTCGAATCCGCTCGCCAGCGCCCGGCTGATCGCCTGACGATCGCCGGTCTCGTCCGTCGGCCAACCCGCAGGCCGCTTCTGGTTGACGACGATCCAATCCGGGACGGTCGAATCGGTCGTGCGCTGTGGAAAGACCGACACGTCGTGGTCGGCGACGAGTTGCGCCACGAGATTGTTCGACGCCGCAACTCGATCACCGGCGGGAATCCACTCGGAGATTTCTCGGGCGGTCTCGGCCTGCGGATCGATCGTCCACTCCTGCGCGTGCACCACACGTGACATGGGCAGGAACGGCAATGCGACGACCGCGAACGCGGCCACGAACGCGACGATCAGCTTCCGGCCGCGTTCGGTGAGCTGACCGTGCCGGTGGCTACGCGCCAACGCGTCGAGCAATGCGACGAACACGATGACCATGAGGATCGCGTTGTAGTGGTAGATCGGCTTCCAGAAGTTGGTGTTGTCACTGAGAAAGCGCCACGCGACCGTCGGGACGGCGACCAGGAGCAGTGGAGAGCGCAGGGCGAAGAAGCCAGTGACCGCGAGCAGCAGAAAGGCGGTGGCCGCCCGTGAATCGCCGGCAACCAGACCGTGCGCGGTGTCGGCGATGCCTTCGCCGAGAGGAGGCAGCTTCGAGCCCTGGTCGTACGAGTTGTCCGAGCTGAGGGCCGGGATGATCACCTTGACTGCGAGAACCACCCAGGTCAGTCCCCACACAGCAGTCAGCGCCCCCAGGATGCGCGTTCGGCCGCTCGTCCACAGCGCCACCAGTGCCCCGATGACGATCACCGTCAGGCCCATGTCCTCTTTGACGAACACCAGGGGTAGAGCCCAGGCCAGGGCCGGGAGCCAGCGTCGGCCGACCAGAGCGACCATCGACATGGCCAGCAGGGGCATCGCGAACGCCACCTCGTGGAAGTCGAAGTTCAGCGCGGCCTGTATGCCCCACGACAGTCCGAATGCCGCGGCCGTCACGATGCCGACGATGGTGCCGAATTTCTGTACCGCCAGTCGGCTGATCGGAATCACGGCAAGCGCGAACAACACGGCTTGCGCGATCAGCAGCGTCTCGGCGTGCGGGAACACCCGGTAGAGCGGTCCCAGCAAGGCGGTGATGGGCGAGAAGTGATCGCCGAGCGTGTTGTAGCCGGTGCCGAGCAGGTCGGACGTCGGCGCGCGAAACTGCGAGTACGACGCGATCTGTTGAACGAATATCCCCAGGTCGAATCCGGATGTACGGAGCTGGCGATGGCCGAGGACGGACATCACCGAGTACAGGGTGGCCAGCACGGCGAACGAGACGGCAGGCACCAGCGTCTCGGCCGAGCGGAATCGTGCGCGCCGATCTGTGGTCGCTGTTTCGTCGGTCGCTGTTCTCTCGGTCGCTGTGTCGACACTGTCGGCATCGGTGACGACCGTGGATTTCTCGGTAGTGGTCACGAGAAGGCATGTCTACCGGACCGACGTGAGACGTTGCTGAGAACTCCAGGTCAGCGCTTGCGCTTCTTCGCGGGCTTGCGTCGTGGCGGCTGGGAGGTGAGGTGATAGTAGAGCGCATCCTCGGAGTCTTCGACCACCACATCGATGAAGTCGCCCACCTCCAGATAGTCGTTGACGGCGATCCGGTCGGTCGAGCCGATGACTGCTTTCACCGATCGAGCGGGAACGAGGCCTCTACGGCCGTCCGGTCCGACGGCGAGTGCATAGCGTGGACCGGTGCGGGTGACCCTGGCGCTGATGAAGTCCGGATCCTTCGGAATCGGGTCGGCCGCGAGCACGCCCCCGTCCTTCGACGCGGCCGTCAACGAGTCGAGCTGCGCGGCCAGATCGTCGGCCATCGCATCCACCTGATCGAGCAGGTGGGCCATGTGCGCGGCGTAGTCGGTGTGCTTCTTGGTCGGCTTGAGTGCCTCACCGGGCTTGTACATGTCCTCGTGGGTCAGCTCGCCCCAGGCGTCCTGCAGGCGCGTCTTGACCTGAACTTCCACCTTCACATCGAGGTCACCCTGATGTGTTGCCACTCGAACGACCAGCACGGCGTGGTACGCGCGGTAGCCACTCGGCTTGGGAAAGGCGACGTAGTCGGTGGGTGGTTGCGCGAATCGTACAGAGCATTCCGGGTCGTTGCACGCACGCTCGAGCGCAGCGACGAACGTCAGCTGATCGCGCGGGGTCTTGCACAGCACCTTGACGCCGACGAGATCGGGCAACGCCTCGGCGACGGCATCGGCGTCGGTCGGCTCGGTGATGCGGCCCTCGGAGAGATAGCGGCGCAGTTTGTCGGCCGATCTGCCCGGGTCCTTGATGCGTGCCGTCTGCGCATTCAATCGGTCTCGATCGACGTCCTCGAGAATTTCGTCGGCGATGGTCTCGAGGAAGTTCTGCGCAGTGACGAGAGCGGCTTCCCACGCTCGACGACGCTGCAGGTACAGCTCTTCGACCAAGTCGTCGATACTCGTTGCCGATGTCACGATGCCGAGGTTAACGCAGAAGTGTCGGCAAACCTTTCGGCGGCGCGCGTTCGAGCTGTGGCGCGACTGTGTCCGGTTTACGCTCTACCGCATGACCGTGGCCTCGGAACAGAAGGACGACTTCGTCGAGCAGTTCGATCCCTTTCGTCGTGAGTTGCTCGCGCACTGCTATCGCATGACCGGGTCGATCCACGATGCCGAGGACCTGTTGCAGGAGACGTACATTCGCGCGTGGCGGGGGTACGCCAAATACGAGGGCCGTTCGTCCCTGCGCACGTGGCTGTACCGAATCGCAACCAACACCTGTCTCACCGCTCTGGACGGCCGGGCGAAGCGTCCCTTGCCGACAGGCTTGGGTGCACCGAGTTCAGGCCCCACCGACGAACTGGTGCAGAACAACGAGATTCCGTGGCTCGAGCCGATCGCGGATTCAGATCTGGCGGATGCGAGTGATCCCGCCTCGATCGTGGTGGCCAAGGAATCCGTGCGGCTCGCCTTCGTCGCCTCGCTGCAACATCTGTCGTCGCGACAACGCGCGGTGCTGCTGATGCGCGAAGTGTTGCAGTGGAAAGCGTCGGAGGTTGCCGAGGTTCTCGCCACGACGACGACCGCAGTCAACAGCCTCCTGCAGCGAGCACGGGAGCGTCTCGACGAAATCGCGCCCGAGCTCGACAACGTCGAGCCCATCGAATGCGCGGAATTGCAGAAACTTCTCACCCAGTACGTGGAGTGTTTCGAGAGCTACGACATCGACCGACTGGTCACACTGTTCACCTCGGACGCGGTGTGGGAAATGCCGCCGTTCGTCGGGTGGTACCAGGGTGGCGAGACGATCGGATCTCTCATCCGCAACAACTGCCCCGCAAACGGAGCAGGCGATATGCGGATGGTGGCCACCTCTGCCAACGGTCAGCCTGCTTACGGGCTCTACATGCTGGCCGAGGACGGTGTGCACCGGCCGTTCCAGCTGCACGTTCTCGATATCGATGCCAGAGGGGTCGGGCACGTGGCCTGCTTCTTCGATCTGACTCTGTTCGATCGTTTCGGTTTGCCCGACCGCCTCTAGACGAAAGGTCGGTCAGCTCTCCGGGACGGCCGACGGATCCATCCACATCACTTCCCACACGTGGTTGTCGATATCTCGGAACGCCCGGCCGTACATGAACCCGTGATCCTGGGGCTCCATCCACTTCGATCCACCCGCCGCGATCGCCGCGTCGGCGAGCGAGTCGACCTCGTCGCGGCTGTCGGCTGAGACGCACATCAGCACCTCCCGGGCCGAGCCCGTGTCGCAGATCGAGTCGGAGATGAAGTCCTCGAATCGCGAAGCGGCCAGAAACATCACGGTCGCCTGATCGCTGACGACCATCGAGGCACAGTTCTCGTCGCTGAACACATCGTTGAACTCGAATCCGAGTCCCTCGAAGAATGCGCGGGTGGCGACGACGTCGCGGACGGGCATGTTGGCGAACAGCATTCGGGACATGGGTACACACCTTTTCTGGAAGAACCTGCTGCGTCGAACCGTCGAACAACGGTCTTGCTCGTACTGACAGCTGTCGATCCGAAAAATCATCGGGTGCAGAGGTGCCGACACGACGCGACCCCGCCGAGCGGATGCTCGACGGGGTCGCGGACTGCGAAGCTGAGGGGGCGTGTAGCTATCGCGTGATCTGCGCCAGGCGCGAGAGCATGCGTGAGAAGACGTGGCCGTCGTTGCCGAGGTCTGCATAGGGATCGGCAGCCTGGTCCGACTCGGTGGCGTCGGGCGTTGCCGCGGCAAGCGTGCGCGCCAGGCGGGTGCGACGCGCGATGGCGTCGAGGATGGTGGCGTCCAGCGTTGAAACTTCGTCGAAGAGCTGGTCGACGTCGGCTGTCGCGATATCGGCGTTGTCGGTGCCAATTGCGAGCGAATCGATCTGAACAGTCACATCGTCTCCTTTTGTTCGCGTCCTGAGGTGTGAGTCGTTCGGTCGGCCGGAACCGTTACAGCTCGACCCGTGTAAAAACGATGTTTCGTCGCCCAGACCAAGATGCCCACTCGACGGGCCTGGGCCAACCTCTTCGGGGTGTGATGCTGCATACAGTCCGGTCGGTTCCCCCACCTGCGGGTTCTCCGGACTGAGCGGCCCGAAGGATTCTTCTCGTGTTGTTCCGGGTAGCCACGGAGCAAATAACGTCGACTTTCGAGGAGTGAACGATGCGTTACGACTACCTGATCATCGGCGGGGGAATGGTTGCGGACAGCGCAGCTCGCGGAATCCGCGAGCAGGACGGGTCCGGCTCCATCGGCATACTCGGCGCGGACCCCGACGCGCCGTACACGCGCCCGGCGCTGTCGAAGAAACTGTGGACCGACCCGGAGTTCGGCCGCGATCAGGTCTCGCTCGACACGGCCTCCGACACCGGTGCAGAGGTGCACACCGGAACTCGAGTCGCGTCCGTCGACCGCTCGAACTCGTCGGTCACCACGGAATCCGGAGAACGCCACGAGTACGGACAGCTTCTCCTGGCAACGGGTGCAACGCCGACGCGCATCGAACTGACTCCCAGCCCCCGCGTGGTGTATTTCCGCACCTTCGCCGATTACCGGGCGCTGCGCGAGCTGACGAAGACCGCCGATCACATCGCTGTGGTCGGCGGCGGATACATCGGAACCGAAATCGCAGCTGCCCTGTCTCTTCAGGGTGTGAAGGTCACACTGGTGACGTCGGACGCCGTACTCGGTGGACACATGTTTCCGCCGAGCCTGGCTGCCGGCTTCGACAAGGGTTTCGGCGGCCACGGTGTGACCGTGCGCCGGGGAACGAGGGTCGTTTCCGGAGCCGAGGCGTCGGCGCGCGTGCAACTGCAACTCGACGACGGTTCGACCGTGGAGGCGGACGGAGTCGTGTTCGGACTCGGCGTGCGACCCGACACAGAACTGGCCGAATCTGCAGGGCTGGCAGTCGACGACGGCGTGATCGTGGACGAGTTCCTCCGGACCGAGGACGAACACGTCTACGCCGCCGGTGACGTGGCGAGCTACCCCGACGCCATCCTCGGACGCCGACGGATCGAGCATGTCGACAACGCGACCGAGATGGGCAAGGCCGCAGGACGCAATATGGCCGGCGCCGCGGATCCCTACACGTACACCCCGTACTTCTACTCCGACGTCTACGACGACGGCTATCAGGCGATCGGCACGGTGTCCACGACGCTGAATGTCGTCGAGGACTGGAAGTCCGTAGGAAAGGAAGGCGTCGTGTATTACCTCGACGACGATGCCGTCGTTCGGGGTGTACTGATGTGGAACGTCTGGGAGGGTCTCGACGTGGCGCGCACCCTGCTGGCCGAGAAGAAGCCGCAGACCGAGCAATCGTTGCGCGGACTGATCTGAACTTCTGGAACACTCGATGGCGAGCGATCAGTCGACGACACCGGCGATGCGGCGTGACCTAGGAGAGACGATGCCCGAGTTCGATGGCAGTGAGTCGGCCGAACAGCGTGCCCGATTCGACGACGAGGTCCACCGCCGCTGCGCCGACTGCCGGTTGCCCGGTCGCTCCGAGCCACTGTCCGACGCGGCCGCTGTCGCCATCGCGGCCGGGCGCGTGGACGAGGCTACCCGAGTCGTCCTCGTCGACCGATGGCATGCCGGACGCTCGCTGCCGTCGATCGGGGGTTTCGGCGCACTGCGCACTCTGGTGGACGAGCGCGATCGCTGGCTCGCCAAGGACACGACGAGCAAGCCCGGATCGGCTCTCGTGTACAGACTCCGAGCTGCCGAGTTGACCAAACGAATCAATCACCACCGCACCACCGTGGTGATGTCCAATCGGCACTACGCCACCGGAGTACGTGCGGCGCGTAAAGAGCGCCGGGAAGGTGTGCATCTCGACCTGGACCAGCGGGACGCGGTCTTCGATGCGTTGACGAGAACGCCTGCGCCACAGAAGTTCGGCCCGATCGCCGAGCGTGGCCTGTCGCTGGTGGATGCGGCCACGGATCGGGTGAGCACGCTGGCGCGCAAAACCCCGGTGGCCGACAGGGTCGAGTGGGCGACAGGAATGGTGGATCAGTTCGTGGACCGAAAGGACGACCGCTTCGACGATCGCTACGACACCCTGCTGTTCCTTGCCGGCACTTCGTTCGATCGGGTGCGTCGGTCGCCGGCATGGCAGTCGACGTACTTCGAGATCCAACGTAATCAGCTGGACCTGTTCGTCGAACTCACCGAGATCTCGGTCGATGCCACGTCGCTGTGTACGGTAGCGACCGAGCTGAACCGGATCGGTGAAACGATGGTCGACGAGGAGACCGCAGCGCAGGTCGAATCCCGCCGTGGCGCACTGGAAGTGGTGTGGAAACAGTTGACCGGACGGGTGGCCGCGCTGGTTCGACTCGCGAATGTGGTCGAGTCCTCGGAGACCGAGGCACGCACCTCGGACGCGATGGCCCGCGCGCACAGCTTGGACGATCGGATCGATGACCTCGTCGGGCGGTCGGGGAGCCGGGAGATGTCTGCCGAGAACACGCACTTCGTCGGTGATCAAGTGCGGACACAGTGGCGCGATTGAGTGCCGCCATCGGCACAGTGGCGCGACTGAGTGCCGCCAAAGGCACTCGGCCGCGCCACTGGCTCTAGGCGATGATTGCGAACAGAATTCCCGCGACGGCGAAGCTGACCACGGACAGAATTGTCTCGAGGACCGTCCACGTTTGCAGTGTCTGCTTGACGGTGAGGTTGAAGAACTTCGCGATGATCCAGAATCCGCCGTCGTTGACGTGGCTGGCGATGATCGAGCCCGCCGCGATGGACATGGCGATGAGTGCGACGGCCGGAGCCGAGTAGTCCTGCGCTGCTACCAGGGGTCCGACGATTCCGCCGGTCGTCACGATGGCCACCGTGGCCGAGCCCTGCGCCACGCGCAGTGCACAGCTGATGATGTAGGCCAAGACGATGATCGGTAGACCAGCGGCCGCCATGGTGTCGGCCAACGCGGTGCCGATGCCTGTGGCCGAGATGACCTTTCCGAAGAACGCGCCTGCCCCGACGACGAGCAGCAACATGCCCACGGGACGCAGAGATTCTCCGGTCAGTTTGCTCAATTCCTGGACTGTGGATCCGCGGCGGATTCCCAACACGTAGAACGCGATCAGTACTGCGATGAGTAGTGCGACGGCCGGTGTGCCGAAGAACGTGAGCACTTCGAGCAGGTTGCCGGGATCGAGCAGAATGCTGCCGAACGTGGCACCGAGGATCAGGACCAGTGGAACCGCAATGATCGCTCCGATGGTGCCCACCGACGGCGGCGTCGTGACGATCGGGCGCTTGGTCGCGACCGTGCCTGCGCCTCCACCCTCGGTGGTGCTCGCGTCGTCCCCGTCGTTGATGAACTCCTCTGGGACGTCGACGATGATGCGTTTGCCGATCCAGTTACCCCACACCAGGCCGGCGGCGATGAATCCTGGTATTCCGCAGATGAATCCGAACAGGATGAGCCAGCCCAGGTTCACCTCGAGCAACCCTCCGAGGGCAACCGGACCTGGATGTGGCGGCAAGAAAGCGTGCGTCATGGACAACCCTGCCAGCATCGGCAGCGCATAGAGCACCAACGACTTTCCGCCTTGACGCGCCGCCACGTACACCAGCGGTGCCAACACGAAGATGCCGATGTCGAAGAACACCGGGATGCCGAAGATCAAGCCCAGCAGGCCCATTGCGATGGGTGCTCCGCGTTCTCCGAAGACTCCCAGCAGCTTGGCGGTCAGTGCCTGTGCGCCACCGGACTTTTCGAGAATCGCGCCCAGTACCGTTCCCAGTCCGATGATGACTGCGATGTGCCCGAGGATGCCGCCGAACCCGGTTTCGAGAAGCGATTCGTTGCTCTTGATGGCGGTGCCGACTATCTCGTTGACGGGCAAACCGGCAGCGAGAGCCAAGCCGAGGCCGACGATGAGAAGTGCGATGAACGGTTCGAGTTTGACCTTGATGATGACGACGAGCAGTACGGCAATTGCGATGCCGCACAATATAAGTAGACCTGGCGTGGAGGTTCTGAGCCAGTCGACGACAGAATTCATGACGAGCCTTCCTTGATGTCTGCACTGATAGCCGCCACGAACGTCTGCGCTCGAACGGTGATGTCGTCCCACTGGGCGGCCGCAACCGACGCCGGTGGAACCACATCGGTGCCTGCAGTCACTGCGACGGCACCGGATGCCAGGAACTGAGCAGCGTTGCCCGCGTTGACGCCCCCGGACGGAACGAGTTGTGCGTCGGGGAAGGGGCCGAGCAGATCCTTGAAATACGCGGGCCCGACGGTCCGAGCCGGAAAAATCTTCACGGCATCCGCTCCGAGATCGAGGGCGGTCATCACCTCCGACGGGGTGAGCGCGCCCATCATCAGCGGGATCCCGGCGTTGGTGACGATCGCGGCAACGTCGGGACGCAGCCCGGGGGTCACGACGAAGTGCGCCCCTGCGTCGATCGCCGACCGCGCTTGGTCGGCGGTCAGTACGGTGCCCGCCCCGACGAGGGCACCTGCGTTCGATGCCGCGCGGATCAGTTCGAGGACGCCGGGTGTGGTGAAGGTCAGCTCGAGCGCGCGAATTCCTCCGCGCGCGAGGGCAGCTGCCAACGCAGCAGGATCTGAGATGTGCGGGGCGCGGACCACCGACAGTGCGCGGTCCTCGAGAATCGTCGTCAGTGCGTTCATGATGTTTGCTTTCCGGTGGGATTCATCCGCAGGGCGTGGCCTGCCAGTGAGTGAGTGGGGCGTTGATCGTCGATGGCGAACGCGCCGTTGACCATGACGTGGCTGATGCCCTCGGCCTGTTGCTTCGGGTTCTCGAACGTGGCGGTATCGCGCACGGTGGCCGGGTCGAACAGGACGAGATCGGCTGCGTGCCCTTCGGCGATCGTGCCGCGGGCGCGCAGGCGGAGCCGCGCAGCGGGACGACCGGTCAGGTGATTGATGCAGTCCTCGAGTGAGAGCAGCTGCTCGTCCCGAACGTAGTGACCCAAATAGCGGGGGAACGTTCCCCAGGCGCGTGGGTGCGGCTTCTCGCCGACCAGGATCGCGTCACTGCCGCCCATATGGCGTGGATGCGCCATGATCTCGCGCACGTTCTCCTCGTGTCCGACGTGCTGCAGGATGGTGGTGGCCAGCGCGTCTCGGCGAAGGAAGTCGAAGAACACGTCCACCGGGGACCGACCCGTCTCGGCCGCGATGTCGGACATCGTGCGCCCGACGTAGCGATCGAGCTCCGGATTCGCCACTCCACTGAGCTGGATGGTCTCCCACTCGACGGTCACGCCATGGCAGCCGTCGGACCCGTCGACGTCGACATCCTGTGCGATGCGTCGACGCATGTCCGGATCGTCGAGGCGTTCGAGCGCGCGGTCGGGGCCACCGGACATCGCCCAACTCGGCAGCAGCGCAGACAGAGTGGTGGCTCCGGGCAGATATGGATACGTGTCGAGGGTGACGTCGCATCCGTCCGCGATCGCAGAATCGACGCGGTCCAAGAACTCACGTGCCCGGCCCCGATTGACGCCGAAGTTCATCGTCGCGTGAGTCAGATGCAGCGCACATCCCGTCTCCCCGGAGAGATCGAGCATCTCCTGGTATGCGTCGAGCGCGCCCGCGCCGTACGACCGAGTGTGCGGTGCATAGAACCCACCGAAGTCGGCGACGACCTCGCACAGTGCTCGTAATTCGCTTGTGTCCGCGTACATTCCGGGTGTGTACGTCAAACCGCTCGACATCCCGACGGCACCCTCCTGCAATCCCTGGGCCAGCAACTCCTGCATGTGGGCGATCTCGGACGGCGTCGCGGGTCGCTGATCAGGGCCCACCGCGAGGTATCGCAGTGTTCCCTGGGGAACGAGATAGGCAGCGTTCGGAGTGATCCCCTGGTCGAGGCGAGCGAGGTACTCCGAGACCGAACGCCACGAGAAGTCGAGGTCGACGGGATTGCCGTTCCACCCGGCGATCTGACGCCGCACCACATCGAGCGTCGCGTCGTCGATCGGAGCGTAGGCGATCCCGTCCTGTCCGATGACCTCGGTGGTGACGCCCTGACTGATCTTCGGGAAGTGGTCGGGGTCGGTCAGTAGACGCAGATCGGAATGGGCATGCATGTCGATGAACCCAGGGGACAGGACCTGCCCCGGAGTCGCGTCGACAATTCTGTCGGCACCGCGAACGGTGCCGGGTTCGGCGATCGAGGCGATGATTCCGTCGCGTACGAGCACGTCACGACGCAGGCGTGGCGATCCGGTGCCGTCGATGACGTCGGCACCTCGAAAGAGGATATCGGGCATGAGGTTTCGGCTCTCTAGAAGAATGTGTGTACGAGATCGACGACGCGGGGATCGTCGCCATCGGCGTCGTCGACGACGGGAACCAGACGCCACTTGTCGAAGGCGGTGCACGGGTGAGACAGGCCCAACCGCACCACCGATCCCACCGGCAGCGCCGTGCTGTCCTCGGCCGGTAGGCGAAGGAACGCGTGCTGATCGTTCAGTGCTGTGATGTCGGCACCGGAATCGAGAGTCTCGGTTCCCCGAATCAACTGGGGGACGGGCAGACCTTCGTCGAACGGAAAGTCCCGCTTGCCTGCATCGAGCAGCGCAAGACCGGGCTCCGGCCGGGAGACCGTCCGAGCCCATCCGTGCATCGCCGACATCAGCGGCGCGTCGGTGCGGGCGGGAGTGAGTGGTGAGATCTGTGAGTAGAAGCCGTCGTCGTGCACCACATAGGCGCCCGAGCGCAGCACCACGTCGGTAGGTACACCCTCTCCGGTAGTGAGGGAGTGCAACCGCTCGACAACAAGGTCCTGGTAGGCGCTGCCGCCGGCGGTCACGATCGCATGGTCGCCGTACAACCCTTCGGCATCGAGCGCGCGATGGAGGGCGGCGACGTTGTCGAGATAGCTCCGAACCGCCGCGAGGCCGCTGTCGGTCCGGTCGTGGCTGAGTGCGCCCTCGTAGCCGCCGACCCCGGCCAGGGTCAGCCGCGGCGACGACGCGATCGCACGAGCGACCGAGGTCGCTTCGTCGGTCGTCCGCGCGCCGGTTCGTCCGTGCGGGCCACCGAGTTCGACGATGACTCGGATGGAGCGTGTTCCCTGCGCAGTCAGTATGCGGTCCATCTCGTGCACCGTTGCGACGCTGTCCGCCCAGCAGTAGAACTCGAATGTCGGATGCGAATCCAGTTCGGCCGCAATCCACGTCAGCGCAACAGGGTCGATCTCGGCATTGGCAAGAACGATCCGTTCGACCCCGAACGCACGCGCTGCCTGGACCTGCCATCCGGTTGCGAGGGTGATGGCCCAGCTTCCCGCGTCGAGTTGGTGCTTCCACAGTTGAGGGGCCATCGACGTCTTGCCGTGAGGTGCGAGCAGCACTCCTGCGCGCGCGGTCCACTCGGCCATGACCGAGATGTTCGAAGCGATGCGTGCACGGTCGAGAGTGAGTACGGGCGTAGTGAACTCGGAGAGCCGTGGCGACGTGGCGAGAAAGCTCTCGATGGTGTGCCCCCACGACCTGGGGGGCAGCGCCTTGTGCTCGGGTCCGAGCACTCGTCGGCTGAGTGCCTCGACGGCATCGGTGTCGATCACGGTCGTCTCCTCGGTGTCGAAAGATCCGCATTGCGTTGCGTAGTTTGCAACGCTAGTTGCGCAATGTGTTTATGGTTTGTAGTCTGCAACGAAAGTCAGCGTTCCCGCAAGAGTTCGAGGAGATCGACGTGAAAGCACCACGAGCGGTGTGTGTAGGCGAAGGCCTCGTCGTTCTGGTTGCCGAGCCCGGCCCACTGGAGAAGTCGAACACGTTCCACCGCACGGCCGGGGGCGCAGAAGCCAACGTGGCCAGAGTGTTCGGTCAATTGGGCGTCGATGCATCGTGGATCTCGCGAGTGGGCGACGACGGATTCGGCCGGTACCTTGTCGGCCAATTGGTCGCGGCAGGTGTCGACACCTCCGGTGTGACGATCGACGACGAGCGACCCACGGGAATGTATGTGAAGCAACGCGGCTCGGGTTCCGGCGACCGCCACGACCTCGCATGCCGAGACAGTGCGATGACGTACTTCCGTGCCGGCTCGGCTGCGAGCGCCCTGTCGCCCAGAGACATCGACGGGCATGCGGCGAACCTGGTTGCCCGTGCCGACCTGATCCACTTCACCGGAATCACCGTGGCCATCTCCGATACCGCGGCCGACCTGACGAGGTCCTTGATGGATCTACCCGCCGTTGTCAGCTTCGATCTGAACTATCGGCCGGCGCTGTGGAAGTCTCGGCCGGACGCAGCCGCAGATGTGCTCGGTGAACATGTTCGAGGAAGCGATGTGGTGGCCATGGGTGCCGACGAAGCTGCGATGGTGTTCGGCACATCGGATCCCGCCGAGCTGCGCGAGATGTTTCCGCAACCACACCACCTGGTCATCAAGAACGACGCGCACACCGTGACGGCGTTCGAGGGAACCTCTCGGGTCGACGTACCGGCGCTGAAGCTCGACGTAGTCGAAAAGATCGGCGCCGGAGACGCGTTCGCGGGCGGATATCTGACCGGACTGCTGTTGGGCAGAAGTTCCGTCGAGCGCGTTCGGTTCGGGCATCTGTGCGCGGCGGGTGCCCTGACCGGGCACGGCGACATCGCCTCGGTGCTGCCCCTGGCGGTGCTGACCGAACTGGCCGAACTGCACGACGCCGATTGGGCGAGGCTGAATTACGCAGCCACTGCCGCGCGTCACTCGGAGGTATCGCAGTGAGTCAGAGTCTCGCGCGGGCGATGACACTTCTCGGCTTGCTCGGCGACGGACCGCGATCACTCGACGAGCTGGCGTCGGTCCTCGAGGTCCACAAGACGACCGTGCTGCGGCTGCTTCGCACGATGGAAGCCGACAGATTTGTCCAGCACGACGAGGATCACCGGTATCAGCTCGGATCCAGGTTGTTCGAGCTCGCCAACCATGCGCTCGAACAGCGTGACGTTCGGAGCATCGCCCGGCCGCACCTGGCGGAACTCAACACGATCACCGGTCAGACCATTCACTTGGCAACGTACGAAGCGGGTGAGGTGATCTACATCGACAAGTTCGACGCCAAACAAAGCGTGCGGATGTATTCGCGGGTCGGCAAGCCTGCGCCGTTGCACTGCACAGCCGTCGGGAAGGTTCTGATCGCTGCACGCCCACAGGTAGAGCGTGAGCAGATTGCGCAGCGCATCACCTACACGCCTTTCACCGAACGAACTATCAGAACGGCAGAGCAGTACTTGCGTGAGCTGGACCTCGTGCTCGCACAGGGATTCGCGGAGGACCGCGAGGAGCACGAGACGTTCGTCAACTGCATCGGCTCCGCTGTGCGCAACGGAACCGGCGATGTCGTGGCAGCAGTCTCGATGTCGGTACCCGACATGCTCCTCGACCATGACCAAGTACTGGAAACGCTGCCCGAGGTGCAACGGACCGCTGCCGCAATTTCCGAGGGGCTGGGCTGGCAGCCGCAGGAACTCCATGACCGTATGACAACCGATGAGAGCCCGATGGAAGGAAAACAATGAGCGAGAAGATCGAAATTCGCACCACAGGAGCCCCGGCACCCGCCCACACGTTCTCCCAGGGAGTGCGGAAGGGCTCGTTCGTGCAGGTATCCGGACAGGGCCCGGTGGATCCTGCTACCAGCGAATACCTGTACCCCGGCGATGTCGCTGCCCAGACCACCCGCACTCTCGAGAACGTCAAAGCCATCGTCGAGGCCGGCGGTGCGACGTTCGACGATGTCGTGATGCTGCGCGTGTACCTGACCAAGCGTGAGGACTTCTCGACCATGAACGACGCTTATGGTGCGTTCGTGTCCGCACACACCTCCGGTGACGTACTGCCGAGTCGCACCACGGTGTTCACAGGACTGCCGAGGGAAGAGATGTTGGTCGAGATCGATGCCGTCGCGATCGTCTGACGGAGCTCTGATCGGGTTGCCTGGTCAGATGTTCACGCAGAAATTACATCTGACCAGGCGATTTGCGTATGTGTTGGTCTTGGCGTAACTTTTGTCGAGTCAGAGCGACACGGACACCGACCCGGTCTTCACGGACTGGGACAACGAGGTTGTACGGAGTGTGCACTGAACAACCCAGGCAAGGCTTGAAAGTAATCAGCCATGTCTGGGGTTCGAGCGTGTAAGCCCCGGAGTTACCGTGCAAGCGGCAGTGACGGTGTGTGCGTGTTCTTTGAGAACTCAACAGTGTGTCGATGAATGTCAGTGCCGAATTTTATTTGGTGAATGCATTCG